>CDGH01000057.1 GCA_000825765.1 Ehrlichia minasensis
AATCTAGTGCTATTGTTATAGAAACTTTAACTGATCAAAGACAAGAATCTGCTGATGTATTAACGAGTGAGCAAGTACTTAATGAAGGAGTCAGTAAAGTACAATGTGATTTTGTGGATGGTAAAGGTACTGCTGAAAGTAAAGAAAATGAGGTGGTAGAACTGGCTTCTATTGTCGAGGAATCTATTAATGAAAGTCTAAATCGCGTAGATAGTCTGGAAGGAGAAGTAACAGATGGTGATGAAGCTCAGTTTAAAGGTATTTTACTTGTACAAGATGAAAACAGTGATGGTCAAGAATTGCTTACTAAATCATTAAGTAGGAAGGCAAGTAAGAAAGCACGAAAACGGGCACTCAAAGTGCAAGAAGGCTGTAAAAAAAGTGAAAGGAAAGCACAACAACACAAGAAGCGTAATAATGTAAAGAAAATTGTTAAAGCTGAAGCAGAGTGTACTTCTGTATTAGAAGATCGGTGTTCAAGTGTTAGTCCTACTTCTAAAGAGTCCGTCAGTAATGTTATAACAGAAGCTATTCCACAAAGTAGTAATGCAGATCAAGATTGTGGGCAACTTCAAGTTAATGATATCAAAATATGTGATGAGATATTACATACTCATAGGTCAGATTTAGAAAAGTTATTTGGATCATATGATGAGCAAAGACTGAGGTTCATAATTGAATCAATAGGTATTAAGAATCTTATAAGTACGAAGATTATAAATGTAGAGATGAAAAGGATAAAACGTATTGCTGCTAGTGACACTAGTTTGGATATAGTCATGCCCTCGCTAAGATATACATCCTCTTTATATCGTATAAAAAGTGAATCTATGTGTGGTTTGAGATTTTCTCATTTTTTGTATAGTGTGCAACTGATTGATAGTTTGTTTGAAGTTGTTAACAGTAATTCTGGTTCAAGTAAAGTAGTTGTGAAAGGTGCTGCTCATAAAGTTCTTAAAAATGTTTTTGGATATAGGAAGGATTATAACTTTTTTATTATTCTAATGAAGGTGTTTATATTACTTAACTTGTCAACTGCAGCAATATCGCATAGTGATGTCAGTCTTAAAACAGTAAACGTGTATTTTAAACATTCTTGTGACGTCTTTAAAATGGATTTGAATCCTATAATGTTAGAAGTTATGCAAGTGTTAGAGAGTATTAAAGGTCAGGAGATTGCCTTATATCAATTGCAGAATTGTATGTCAAAGATATTTTGTAAATTTTTTAAAGAGAGTATGCCTAGGGATAATTATCCATTGAGATTTTTAAAATCATTGCTAAGTATATTGTCTATTATTACTGTTGATACGTCTCTGGCTAATGATAATGATTTAAGGATAGTAAGAGATGCTGCAATGTTTGGGTGTATTGTCTACATTGGATCTATGTCTCAGCAGTATACTGTACAATATTGGAAGTTAGGACAGGAGAATCACCCTTTTAAACAATTAACCTACAAGAATAAATCATGTTGGTTTATGCAAGAAGATTATAACAAGGTAATCAATTTGGTAAAATTGTTCAATGCTCTTAGGAATAGATTGGTTCATTGTTATGATTCTGAAAATGAAAAATTTGCTGAGAGATTTAAAACTCTTTCAAGTCAGGGAAGATGTTTTAATTCTAGATACGATATAGCAGATGTTCTGCCTGCTGGAACTGGACACAAGTGTTCTAATGCTTGGCATAGTACAAGCGATTTTTTTGCATCGTTGTCAATTACTGCATTACAGACTGAATTATTATTAATAACTGATAATGATTGTGATCCTTTAGAGTACAGTTTTTTAAATAGAATGTATGCTTTTTTTCAAAGATGTAGTGTTGATATATACCCTAATGCATTGTCGGAACGTGTTGATGTGGATGCTGATAAAGTGCTTGCATTAATAAGACTTCGTACTGCTTTATCTACATTCTGTGATAATTCTACTTCTGAATTCAGGTCAAGAGAACATTATGTATTATCTCTTAATAGAATAAGAAAAGGCATGCAGCGCTATTGTGATAATAAATTATTTAGTGCAGATATTAAGAGGTATACTACTATTGGTAAGCTTTTAGAAGAAAGACGTGCTATATCCTTTGATGCAGATTCAATGTCTAGTACATCACCTGTTGGTGATAATGTAGATGACTTGCATTCCGATAGAAATAGTCATGTATTTAAAAAACAAGATGTAGGATTTGATACTGTTACTGATTTTACTAAGCAGAGCACAGCTGTTGATGTCAAATTGGAAATGTCTCCTGATACTAATTTAGTAAGAAGTATGCAATGTGGTGATAATTTATCTGTGGATATGGATTGTGGTACTGGTTTTACAAGTCCTGTTAGAGAAGGTAATAATACTTCTGATATGGAAAGTGTACCTAGCTGTAGTAGATTAATTGATGTAGAAAATAGTAATAGTGGTGTTACTGGAGATTATACTTTTAATGTAAAACCGGAAGTGCCTAGTTATAGTAGACCAATTGGTGTAGAAGGTAGCAATAGATTAGTTAATGTTACTGGACGAGGTCATTATACTTCTGATGTAGAACCAAAAGTGCATGATTATAGTGAACCAATTATTTATGATACTGTAGATAGCTTGCATTCCGATAGAAATAGTCATGTATTTAAAAAACAAGATGTAGGATTTGATACTGTTACTGATTTTCCTAAGCAGGGCACAGCTGTTGATGTCAAATTGGAAATGTCTCCTGATACTGATTTAGTAAGAAGTATGCAATGTGGTGATAATTTATCTATGGATATGGATTGTGGTACTGGTTTTACAAGTCCTGTTAGACAAGGTAATGATACTGCTGATATGGAAGGTGTACCTAGCTGTAGTAGATTAATTGATGTAAAAAATAGTAATAGTGGTGTTACTGGAAATTATACTTTTAATGTAAAACCGGAAGTGCCTAGTTATAGTAGACCAATTGGTGTAGAAGGTAGCACTAGATTAGTTAATGCTACTAGACGAAGTCATTATACTTCTGATGCAAGACCAGGAGTGCATAGTTATAGTTATTCAATGCAAGATGTGCAATGTGGTAATAATTTGCCGGGAAGTGTGGTAAATACTAGTGTGGTTACTGATTTATCTGTACAAGAAAGTTTACAGTTTAGTTCTAATTTAGTAGGTGATGTGCAATGTACTAATAGTTTAGCAGTGAGTAGTAGTACTAATCTCATGAGTTTATCTGGAAGGTGTTTTGATGCTAGATCAAGAATGCATGGTTATAATGAGCCAGTAAGAAATGCACAACATGCTTATAATCCTTTAGTTAATGCAGATGTTTCTGATTTTATGACTAGTGCTTATGAACATCAAAGAGATAATACAACTTATAATGCAAGATTTAGTATGCATGGTTATGGTAGCCCGGTAGAAATAGTACAACCTAGTAGTAATTTGCCAGGTAGTCAATTAAGTGAAAATACTTATGTACAAAATTATTCTGCTTTTGGTGCAAGACCAAAAATGAGTTATGGCGGTCAACAAAAAAAGAATGTGCAACGTACTACTAATTTACCAAATATAGGTAATAGCTCTAATAGTGTAATTAATGATTGCTTTACACAGCAGTATTCAACATTTTCTAGTGTATCAGAAGGTGGTATGCAATATGTTGGTAGACCGTTAGTAAGAAGGGAATTGTCTGTTGGTTCTGATGAGCAGCATTATTTTGCTTGTAATACAAGGGTAGGTATGCCTGGTTATGATAGTCCGGGAGAAATGGTGCAACCTGGTAGTAATTTTCCAAGTAGTCGATTAAGTGAAAATACTTATGTACAAAATTATTCTGCTTTTGGTGCAAGACCAAAAATGAGTTATGGCGGTCAACAAAAAAGGAATGTGCAACGTGCTACTAATTTACCAAATATAGGTAATAGCTCTAATAGTGTAATTAATGATTGCTTTACACAGCAGTGTTCAACATTTTCTGGTGTATCAGAAGGTGGTATGCAATATGTTGGTAGACCGTTAGTAAGAAGGGAATTGTCTGTTGGTTCTGATGAGCAGCATTATTTTGCTTGTAATACAAGGGTAGGTATGCCTGGTTATGATGATTCAGTAAAAGTGATGCAGCGTAGTAATAGTTTACCAGGGTGCCAAATAGGTGATCATACTACTATTGTTACTAATCCTAGTATACAACAACATTCAACATACTTGAATACCAACTTAAGTGTACATGTTGATAGTTGTCCTGTGGAAGATGTGTTATATGATGATTTGCAAGTAGATGATTTAATAAATTCCATAACTAGTGTACAAGAATGTTATTATCCTGCATAAATATATGAGGAATTAATAAAGGTTGTTGATATGGTATTTACTCAATTGTAGTTGAGATTGTTAGCATTATGTATAGTTGAGAAAAATGTGAGGTGTCTATAATTGGATTGACAACGCATATCTAATACTGTAATGGTGTATAAGTATTTTTTTTATGTTAAGTGATGCCAATAGAAATATTGATGCCTGCTCTTTCTCCTACCATGAAAAGTGGGACTATAAGAAAGTGGTATAAGTCAGAAGGAGATATAGTCAAGTCAGGGGATGTTATAGCTGATATAGAAACTGATAAAGCTGTCATGGAGTTTGAGTATACAGATGAAGATGGTATCATTGGTAAAATTTTCTTTGCAGAAGGAAGTAAAGATATAGCAGTTAATCAATTAATAGCATTAATTGCAATAGATGAACATGACTTAGTTAATGTTCATTCATATAAGAAGAGTGATGATATTTCTCAAGGTGACTCAGGTGCGTTACAAGTTAATCAACAAGTTGTAAGTACTGGTGAAGTATTGGTTAATGAATCTAATGTGTCTGAGAGAATTAAGATTAGTCCTTTAGCCAAAAAGATTGCTGCGGATCTTTGTGTTGATGTTAATTTAATTAAAGGTACAGGCCCTTATGGTAGAATTGTAAAAGCTGATGTATTAGATGCTGCAAGTCAAAAAAAAGAGCATGTGTCTAGTTCTTCTATGGATTTTACTGAAATTAGTAGTATGCGTAGAGTAATAGCTGAACGTTTAGTATACTCTAAACAAAGTATTCCTCATTTTTATATTTCAATAGATTGTATAGTTGATGATTTATTAAAATTAAGATTAGAAATTAATGCTGAAAATCCTGATACTAAAGTTACAGTCAATGATTTTATTATTAAGGCTGTTGCTATGAGTATTAAAAAATTTCCTGAAATTAATGTATCTTGGTCTGATGATAAAATAGTTGTATTTCATAATGTTGATATTTCTGTTGCTGTATCCATTGATAGCGGATTAATTACTCCAATTATTTTTAATGCAGATAAAAAGTCTTTGTTAGAGATATCAAGTGAAGTTAAAACATTAGCTAGTAAAGCTAAGTCTGGGAAGTTGAGACCTGAAGAATTTCAAGGTGGAGGTTTTACTGTTTCTAATCTTGGTATGTTTGGTATAAAAGAATTTTATGCAATTGTTAATCCTCCGCAATCTTGTATAATGGCTGTTGGATGTTCTGAAAAAAGGGCAGTAGTTGTTGATGACCAGATAAGTATTTCAAATGTTATAACAATAACATTGTCTGTAGACCATAGGGTTATTGATGGTGTGTTAGCAGCTAAGTTTTTAAATTGCTTTAAATCTTATTTAGAGAAACCATTTTTAATGTTAATATAAAGGTTTCTTCTAGTTATAGTTTTTTTGCAGCTTACTTTATTTTTTAGTGCTTTAGTGAAGTTTCTTCAAGTTGTTTTGTTCTAAGTCTTATTTTGAATGAGTAATTTTTTTCTGATGCCTAATTTCCTTTAGTACTGTTTGTGTGGCTTTTCTATTTTTGAGTTGTTTGGACAGTTGTGCTACTTGTATGTGTTAATATATAGAGGATTTAGAATAAAGCTTCTGATGTATCGTGTAAAAGTTATTGTTTTTGTCGATTACTTACTAATTTTTTAAAGTTTATTTTTTAAATTATCCTGTTTTTGAGTCAGATTTACTCTAAAATCTTTGTTTTATCATATTTTACTTAGAAATATTACTATAATTCTTAAAAAATTATATTATAATTAATACTTATTAATAAAATTGTAGTTATTTATGTTGAGTGGTGTAGTAAGTCTGATAGAAGATATTGGGAATATAGTAAAGAGTATAGAAGAATTAATTAATTCTTATAGAGTACCAGGTCGTAAATTAAATTTAGAAGAGACAGTAAGATTAGAGAAAATATGTGTTTTAAAATCTGAGTTGGATGAGGTTCTGCATAATGGATTATGTGGTAGTAGAGAATTGGGGTTAGAACAACCTATTTTTGGATATCAACATCAAAATCAAGGAAAAATAGAATTTGAAAAAGAACACATGTTGTTAATTTCAATGAAGTTTAGTCGGTTAATATTGTATTTTTTAAAAGTTGAGGAGTTGTTGATACGGTTTAGTGATTTAAAGAGTGAAGAGCAAGCAGAAAGTAATTCTGTTTGTATAAATGTGGATAATGATATGAATCTGCTAATACAAGTACTAAGAAGAAGAAGTGAATTGCTGTCAAGGTTATTAGAAGGAAAATCTGACGAAGTAGTAACGATGGTTGAAAGTTTAGAGCAGAATGAAGTTGTGGTACATGGTCAAACAGTTGGTGGTATTAGTGATCAGTCTAATGTTCAAGTAAGTTTAATATCTGAAAAATCTGAAGTAGAACTTTTGTCTGATATTAGTAAACCTAAGAAAAAGAAAAAAACTAAGCAGAATAAGCAAGCACTAAAAAAACAAGACAATGCAGTGCTAGATAGCGTAGAATCAGGATCTTCTGAAGTAATGACAAAAATTCAAAATGAAAGTTCAGAACATGGTCAAACAGTTGGTGGTATTAGTGATCAGTCTAATGTTCAAGTAAGTTTAACATCTGAAAAATCTAAAGTAGAACTTTTGTCTGATATCAGTAAACCTAAGAAAAAGAAGAAAACTAAGCAGCATAAACAAGCACTAAAAAAACAAGACAATGCAGTTCTAGATAGCATAGAATCAGGATCTTCTGAAGTAATGACAAAAGTTCAAAGTGAAAGTTCAGAACATGGTCAAACAGTTGGTGGTATTAGTGATCAATCTAATGTTCAAGAACAGTGTGTAAATTTAGAGGAATCTGGTATTAATGACCTTACAAAAAAGGCAAAAGCAGAATTACTTAAACAGGAGCTACATGAGTTAAACATGAGCCTTGAACCAGATGTATCATCTGATCAATTAAGTAAGGAGCAAAATACTGAGTTGTTTGAAAAAGCATGGGATGAGTTAACTGTATTACCTCAAGATATGCAATTAGAATATAAAGAAGAATGTAGTTTGGAATCGAATACATTAATAACACGTCCTTCTGTTATTGTGTCAAAGGATGAATATTTACAACTTGCTGCAAAACCAAAATATAGTAGTGTAATACTGGAAGGGTCAGATAATGTTGTTAATAGACAACTTAGTGGTCAAATATCTGATGTTGGTTTAGAAGGTGAGAAATCTAGTACAGGTATACAATTACATGAGGTCAATACAAGGCAATATGAACAGGGGAGGAATTTAGTATCTGAAATACCAGAAATGGCGTCTTCTGACTTCATGATAAAAACTAAAAATTCAAAGAAAAATACAAGGCAACTGAATAATAATGTAGGTAATGTTGTTAATAGTCAAATTAACGGGAGGGTGCAGAATGTCAATTTGACTTCTAGAGACTCTACTAAGGAAGGTGTGCAATTATCTGGAAATTCAAGAGAGAATTCACAGCTGGGCAATGGTCATGCAGGTGTTGCTGCTAATCGGCTTAGCGACAAAGTACAGAATACAGGTTTAGCCTCTAGAGAGTCTGAGGAAAGTGTACAATTGTCTAAGTTTGATAAACAAAGCACAACACAAAAAGAATCAGCAACGAATGTGACATCACAGGCAAAGCGATCTGCTCGGTTGATGGAGTTATCTGGTGTAGATCAAATAGTAATAAGAAATGGAGAAAGTGTTCCGTTGGGATATGAGGTATTAAATAGGGATATAAGGGTTTTTCAAGATATGCATTTTGATTATTGTGTAAATATGTTGCAAAAGGTGTTTGATCTTGAAGGAGATAAAGTTGTTGTTAACTCTGATATGGATTTATTATTACAAAATGTTTTTCATTTAAATAAAAATACATGTATTTTTCTTATCAAGAATTCTATATTGGTGCAGTTTTTTAGTATGTTTGGAATAGAATTTTTGAGTATATGTGCTGGTTCAAGGTTAAAAGAAGGTATAGTAGATAGAATTCTGGCAGATATTTTGATGGTTATAAAGAATGATGTAGATGTTCATTGCAATATATATAAAATATTGTCTAGATTTATTGTGTTAAGAAATATGTCCTACAAGTTTGAGCTTGCTTGGTTTCACGATAATATGAGAATTTTGTATAGTGCTGTTGATTCTTTAAAGCATAAAAGTACAGACGAGGAGGTGATGAACTTTATTTCTGTATCTGCTATGATGTCGTATGGTTTGTTGCACTTTGGAAAGAATATGATTCTTCGCAGAAAGGAACAGCTAAGTATACATTTTATGGAAGCTTGTAAGCTAGATTGTGAATGTGATCTCGGAGTACAGGCTTGTAATGTCTTGTTTGCTTTTGGTCCTTTATATTGTTTTGAAATATATGGTATAGCGTCGGTGCGTGGTTTGTATGTTCCGCGATCTATGATGATGCTGTGTTGTCAGCAAAATGATTGCGCTATTCTGGCATCTGTTGAAAAAGGTGATATTAATTTTAGTGTTTTTGTTCAAGAAATGGTAAAGAATTTTTATCCTTTAATTCGTCGAAATACTGTTTCGCATTATATAAGGAATATCATGCAATGTTATCAAAGTATGATACGACCAGAGATTTGTAATGCAAGATAAAATAATTATAAGACTTTTATGTTGTTTTATTAATGTAGTGATGTGGGATAAATAAGTGTGCTTTGATTTGAAGTGGTACACATGTAACTAGCATTGTAATAGTGTATTTTATAGTGTGAAAGAAATGCAATATTGTGCCATTGATATTAAAGATGTTAAAATTGGACTGTTGATAACATGTTATCAATACATACTTGTGAAAAATTAGTGTCTTCAAATAAGAGGTGTTCACATAAAAATGGTGATTTTTATGTGAATACGTCATTTTAATTTTTCATTTTATTTGAAGAAAAATGAAATTGTTGTAAGAAAACCTCATAACAATCCTGCAATTTTGTATTGTGAGTACAATCCTTGATATTACTAAAACTGAAGAAAATGTATGCTTCAGTAATTATTATAAATTAAATATAAATATATAAAAAAAAAATTTAATAATTTAGTATCTTTATACTATACTTATTTATAAATGTGTGTTTTTATGTTGTATTATGTTTTTTGTGTCATTAGTGGTTGTATCTACTATTATTGGATTTGCAGCTACGGCGTTGCTAGAATTGGTAACCGGTAATTCTGGCGAAGAGAAAGAAAAAGAATCTGGAACGGATGAAAAATCAGAAAGTAATAAGGATGTTGTGAGGACATCAGATAAGACCCATTGTAGAACTACTGCATCTGGTAAACGAGGAAAGGTTGGTAAACATAAGAGTAGATTAAAACGTGGTAAACGGCATGCTCACAGATCTAGTAAATCTGGCCAAGGTGGGAAAAGTGCTGCGAAAGTTTTGGCTAGTACAGATGTAGCATCTCAAGCGGAAGCTCAGGAAACATCAGGTGTGAGAAGACAGCGTGCAGATAAGAAAATAGATGTGCAATCACCTGATAGAGTTGATCGAGGGCAATGTGATGAACTTAATGCTGAAACTTCATCTAGTAAGGATGTAAAATCTGAAGAAGAGGATGGAGAGAGATCGGGTCGGGGAGTGCAAGCAGTAGATGGTGAATCTAGTAAAGTTAGTGAAGAGCAAAGTAAGAAACATAGTGATGAAACTTCATCTGATAAAAATGTAAAATCTGAAGAAGGGATTAAAAGTACATCAGATCAGGACATTCAAGCGGAAGGTAATAAATCTGATAAAGGTACTCAAGATGAAGGTGAGAAGCCTGGTACTGAATCTAGTAAGGACTTGCAACGACCTAGTAGTGATACATCTGTACAAAATACAGGTGCTGGCACATCAACTCAAGACGGAGAATCTGATAAAAGTGCAGGTGCAGGAAGTGGTGGTGTTACACAAGCAACTGGTTCACAGGATCAATATTTAATTCTAGGTGCAAGGCCGAAAGAGCGTACTAGACCTGTTAAAGGTAAAAAGTCAAAGTTATCTAAGGACCCTGGTGTGCAAAAGGGTGTTGCAGCTGATACATGTCAAGTTGAGAAAGATGATAAAAGTTCTAATGGAAGTGTGAAAACAAGTAGCAAAGATAAGGAAAAGTTAGAAGAGAAAAAGCAGCCTGAGAGTGCAGAAAAAGTGATTGTGCAATCACCTGATAAAGTTGATCAAGGGCAAGGTGATAAACTTAATGCTGAAACTTCATCTGGTAAGGATGTAAAATCTGAAGAAGAGGATGAAACGAGATCGGATCAGGAAGTGCAAGCAGTAGATGGTGAATCTGATAAAGTTAGTGAAGAGCAATGTAAGAAACATAGTGATGAAACTTCATCTAGTAAGGATGTAAAATCTGAAGAAGAGGGTGGAAAGAGATCGGATCAGGAAGTGCAAGCAGTAGATGGTGAATCTGGTAAAGTTGGTGAAGAGCAAGGTAAGAAACATAGTGATGAAACTTCATCTGGTAAGGATGTAAAATCTGAGGAAGAGGGTGGAAAGAGATCGGATCAGAAAGCGCAAGCAGAAAGTAATAAATCTGATAAAGCTACTCAAGATGAAGATGAGAAGCCTGGTGCTGAATCTAGTAAGGACTTGCAACGGCCTAGTAGTGATACATCTGTACAAAATACAGGTGCTGGCACATCAACTCAAGACGGAGAATCTGATAAAAGTGCAGGTGCAGGAAGTGGTGGTGTTGCACAAGCACCTGGTTCACAGGATCAATATTTAGCTCTAGGTGCAAGGCCGAAAAAGCGTACTAAACCTGTTAAGAGTGAGAAGTCCAAGCCAACTGAGAAGTCTAATGTACAAGGAGCTATGGCAGCTAGTTCAGTTCATGTAGATCAAGGCGAAGTCCTTGGTGACAGCTCTTTACTTGAAGGTGCAAAGCCAAAAGATCGTTCTACTAAAGGTAAAGGACCTAAGCCACCTGAGAGACCTAAAAAACCTGCAGTTCAGTTTTTTGATTGGGATAGTGGGAGTTATAGTGAGAAAGATCCTTTTCTTGTGCAAAGTGAAAAGGAGCTTAAAAAGGATAGTGCTGCAACTCAACAAGAAGTAGAATTGACAACTAGTGTAACACAAGTGGATGCAATACCTGTGGAAAAAAAAACTGGTGAGCTTGCAATGCTTGTACAAGTAACTGTGGTTAATGGAAATCCTGTGATTACTGTGCCAAGAGGGGCATTCAAATTATCTTTAGTGAACAGAGCTAACACGTCGCAACAATTGCCTTACAAAAAACACCGAAATTTTCAAGACAGAATGTCTTGGCTGAAGCACATACAGTTTATATACTGCTACAATATGTATAAAAATATGTTTTGTGTAGAGCATGGGTATTTAAGTTTTAATCAATGTATGATACAAAGTTTAATGATTTCAGATGCACAATATATGAATTTATTGTGTTTTGTTATGAAAAATGCTTACTTATTGTCTTGTGCACAAATATTTAACAATGCTCCACTGCGAAATGCTTTGGTTTGGAATGGTTGGTTTGTCTCAAATCCGAATGAAGTTGATATTATTGTTTTTCAATCTATGCATTATATGTATTCTTGTAGTGCACATGAATTAAAAGAATATTTAAATTTGCTTTTTGACAAGTACATAGCCTTAAAACCAAAAATAGTACACAGTCCATTGTATTTTAAAAGGTTATTGCTTCTGTTATGTAATCTTGTGAATAGGAGATTATGTGTTGCTGGGTGTTCTGAGCAAATATTAGATTTTGCAATAGTAAATACTGCTGTTATGTTAGGTTGTATGTATTTGAATTATAGGGATTTTAGTGACATCCCGCTTGACGCTGGTATTGATGAAATAATTGCTCATATGAAATTGAATAACTCTAGGGCAGGGGTTATTGGAGGAAAATGTCTTCTATTTTTTAGCAATGTAAACAATCTATATAGCAGTAGTGGTAATGATTTAAAGTCGGTGAAAATGTGTGGCATGCAATTTCCAAGGATACTTGTGCAACAATGTTCTGAACGCTTTCCTGTGCAACTTGGAAATGCTATTGCTACAGGAGTAGTATTTGAAGCTATTATGAAGGATCTAGCTATGCAGTTGTGTGTGCTGGTAGATAAAATGAGTGTAGAGGCTTGTGAGGAAGAGATAGATGCATATGCTGAAATATATAATAGGATAATAAATAATTTTAATGTTGGTGAAGATAAAGGACAGCAAAGATAGATGTTTGTATAAAATAAATGTGGTTCTACAAAATTAAGGTGCA
>CDGH01000058.1 GCA_000825765.1 Ehrlichia minasensis
ATGTTTTAATGATAAGCAATTCTTGACTAAATTTTCTGAGTATTAAGTAATAAAATGTTTAATTATATGCGTGTGAAATGTGACATGGATAAAAAATATCTAATAGAGATTCAATATTACTATACTATTTAAAATTAACAAAAAATATTACTGTAAGTAAATTGTGTGCTTAATGAAGTCACTTGGTCTTTCAAGTAATGACTTTACTGATTTCTCAGTGATAAAATGTTGAGTTGATAGCAGATCTAGCATTCCCATAGTTTCTGCAATTGATCATGAAATTGATTTCACTTTAATTGATTATACAGCAGATATGCATGCACCAACCCCGGCTGTAGTAGAAATTGTTTTACCAACATCAACTGATAGAGCTGTAAACAGTGAATTCAATTATGAAATATTCTGGCTTATTTTCTTGATTACTCATTATAAAATGTAGGGACGTTTATATGAATTGTTTATTCATAGTATGTCGATAGTGTCATTTTGTAAAACGTTATGAATGTTTAATATACGAAAATTACTTAGATTACTATTTTACTATAGCTTTTACTATTCCATCTTTTAGTTCAATTGAAATAATATCATTTGATTGTAACTTTTTTATACTATTGATGTGGTTATTGTTTATATCATATAGTACCGCATATCCTGCTTCTAACATTTTTTCTTTATTGAATTGGTTGATTTTACAGTATAACTCATTTAGGAATTGTTTTTTGTTTAATAACATTATTTTGAGTAGTACTTCTATTTTGTTTTTATGTTCAAGTAACTGAAGTTTTAATACTTTTGTTTTATGTTTAGTTTTCATTAAACTGTTATGTAAGTAAAACAATCTGTCTTTTTTTGTGTTTGTTTTATAATGTAAAATAGTTTTTATTTTGTTGAATCTGCTATTTATGTGTTCTACTAGTTGAGTTTTTGTTGGTAAAACAATTTCTACTGCAGCTGTAGGGGTAGGTGCACGTATATCTGCTGCATAATCAATCAAAGTGAAATCAGTTTCATGACCAATTGCAGAAACTATAGGTATGTTAGATCCAGCGACTGCCCTTACCATTTCCTCGTCATTAAAAATCCATAAATCTTCTATGCTTCCTCCTCCTCTAGCAATTATTATTACATCTGGTCTATTTATTTCAGAATTATTGAGTTTTGATATTGCATTTATAATTTGATTAATAGATTCATTGCCTTGTACAGATACTGGAGATATTACTATATGGCTTGGGAAACGACTTTTTACTCTGTTTAGTATATCGTTGATCACTGCGCCAGTGGTAGATGTAATTACACCTATAATTTTAGGTAATAGAGGTAAGGGTTTTTTGTTTGATTGGTTAAAAAGACCTTCTTTTTCTAACTTTGCTTTTCTTTGTTCGAGCATTATTTTTAAGTTACCTATTCCAGCTAATAACATGCTTTCTGTTATTAGTTGATATTTTGATTGGTAAGTTGTTAAAAAGCCAAAACATATGACTTCTAGCCCATTTTTCAGGTCAAATTCTATTTTAGTGTTGTTCCAACATACTGCGTTAAGCACAGCATCATCGTCTTTTAATGTAAAATATGTGTGTCCAGATTTTGGTTGTGATAAATTACTGATTTCCCCCCTTACTTTTATATGTGTAAATGTTTCGTGTACGAAATTTTGAAAGATTTTTGTGAGTTCACTGACGGTAAATTCTGGTATCATAGGAATACAATTTCAAATAGATTACCTATTTTTATTTGTATACTATCTGTATCTTTTGGTGCATGTATTATATGTTCAAATTTGTAATCTTGCTTGCTGGGAATAATATCTGTTTTATGTAGGTTTAATTTTTTTGAAGCTACTGCTTTTTTTTGTTTATTATAAAGCACAAGCTGTATACCAGGTATGAATCTTTCATGATCCGATTGATTCTTAATGGTACCTTCAACCTTTATTGCTATGTTATGTTCATCTTTTTTGAGAATTTTGATTTTAGAGTCTGCTAATTGTATGTTTGTCGTGTCATACATTTCTATTATGCGATAGATCTTTCTAAATTTGTATGGGATGTTATTTTGAAGCATAACAGAAAGTGAAAATATTAGTAATATTGTTGTACATACTGACAGTATTTTCTTGAAAAAAGAATGGCTTGTTGGGGAATAATGCTGTGAAGTATTCTTGCCAGCCTGTAGGTTAGGGTTAACTGTAGATTCTTTATTTATATAGTTTTTCTCATGATAATCTACAGCTTCGTCTTCAGATGGTATATGCGTCCATGTATTGTTACAGTGTGTACATCTAACTTTTTTGCCTTCAACAGGAAATTTACTACTATCTACTCTGTAAACTGCTTTACAATTTTTGCATTCTATCCGCATTAAACACAGGCTTGTTGATTATGTATTATAACATAATATAGTCTATTATTACGAATATGTCTACAATGTATGTGGTATACGTAATCTAATAATTTTAGTAAATCGAGGTATTGCATATGTTGGTCTCATGGTTAGATAAAACACTTGTATTTTGATATGTGTCGTGTTACGATGACCAACTAGTAAAATATAATTGGTTGTGAGTATGATAGATGTTTGTGATTTTAAGGACGTTATTGAAGATGCCTGGAATAATTTAGCCACTCTCTCTAGTAACACATCAATTAAGAGAGTTGTTGATGATGTTATGGATCTTTTAGATCAAGGCAAAATCCGTGTATGTGAAAAAGTTGGGGATCAATGGGTAGTAAATGAGTGGGCTAAAAAAGCCATATTGTTGTGTTTCCGTGTATATGATATGAATCTTGCAGAAATTAGTACCTCAAATTCAATGCTTGGTAATTTATGTTGGTTTGATAAGGTACAATTGAAGTTTGGTAAGTGGAGTGCTAGCGATTTCAGACAAGCAAAAGTTAGAGCTGTACCTGGATCAATGGTGCGTAAATCTGCTTACATTGCACCTAATGTGGTATTAATGCCAAGTTTTGTTAATGTTGGTGCATATGTAGGTGAAGGAACTATGATTGATACTTGGGCATCTGTTGGAAGCTGTGCTCAAATTGGTAAACATTGTCATATTTCTGGTGGTGCTGGAATAGGTGGAGTGTTAGAGCCGTTAAGTTCCAGACCTGTTGTTATAGAAGATAACTGTTTTATTGGTGCTCGTAGTGAAATTGTTGAAGGTGTAATAGTTGGTGAAGGTTCAGTAATTTCTATGGGTGTTTATATCGGAGCTTCTACTAGAATTATTGATAGAGAATCTGGTGAAATATCTTATGGAAGGATTCCTCCATATTCTGTAGTAGTACCCGGTTCTTATGGTAGTGGTGATTTATCGTTATATTGTGCTGTAATTGTTAAAAAAGTTGATGATAGCACTAGAAGTAAAGTATCTATCAATGAGCTTTTAAGGGACGATTCTTAGAATCTGAAATTTTGTAGACTTTGGGAATTAGGCGCTAGTATACATAATAAAATGTGTTTGGTTGTGTTTTACTATAATTTGGAAATGCAAGTCAGTTAAGTATTAATAGGTTTCTTTAACAAGAAATCAATTTTTAGCCCCACTTTAGTTATATACTTAGTGTATAAATTTTATGCTATAGAAGATGCTCTGTTGTTTGTATAAGTATAATTATGTGCTTAATAATATAGTGAGTTTTATTCTAATAGTGATAAAATTCTGAAGTGGGTTCTATTGTTTAAATAATAATGAGTACTATTTTTGCTTTGTGTACTCCATGGGGGAAATCTGGAGTAGCTGTTATTAGGGTTTCTGGTAAAGATGCTGCGAAAGCGTTTTTGCATTTTGGTGTTAGTAGTAATATTAAACCAAGAACTGCAACATTTACTCATTTATATGATAGTAAGGGTGAAATAATAGATGAAGTTATAGTTATTTATTTTATTGCTCCGAGTAGCTTTACTGGAGAAGATGTTGTTGAATTTCATACTCATGGTAGTTTGGCTGTTATAAAAATGATATTAGCTGAACTTGCAAAAATCTTTGTACCTGCTGGACCTGGTGAGTTTTCTTTACGTGCTTTCTTAAATAATAAGGTTGATTTAACTAGAGCTGAAGCAATAGTCGACCTTATAAATTCTGAAACGGAAATGCAAGCTAAACAAGCTATAAGACAGATGTCAGGGGTTTTAGAGCAATTGTATCAAGGTTGGAGGCAACAGTTAATTGATATATTATCTAGTATAGAAGCATATATTGATTTTCCAGAAGAAGTTAATAGTGCAGCAATTGCTAATATTAGTTATTTGTTGAGTAATTTACAGAAATCTTTAGAGTATCATCTTAATGATGATCGGAAAGGTGAAAGGTTACGTCAGGGTATTTGTATTGCGATTGTTGGTGAGCCTAATTCTGGAAAATCTACTTTATTTAATCATTTAGCAAAAAGAGATATTGCTATTGTTTCTGAGTATGCTGGTACTACTAGGGACACTTTGGAAGCGCATATAGATGTAGCTGGATATCCAATCATTATAGTTGATACTGCTGGTATTAGAGACAGTACTGATCTGATAGAACAAGAAGGAATTAGACGTGCAAAGTTAAAAGCTGAAAATGCAGATTTTAAGATAATTATGCTACCTTACGAGAAGCGAAATGTTTTTAACAATGAAATCATGAACTTAATAGATGACAAGTCTATATGTGTTTTGAGTAAGGCAGATAATATTGCAGAACATGAGTTAATATCTATCTTTAATTTTAGTTTTGTACCAATTTCTGTATGTTGTAATAGTGGAATAGAAATTCTACTAAATTTAATCAAGCAGAAAGTGGAAAAAGATTTTCAATTTTGTAGTACTCATCCTTTTATTACTTCTGAAAGACAAAGATTGCATATTCAAAATGCTTTAGATATTATGAAAAATATAGATTTAGAATTACCTATGGAGATAGTTTCAGAAGATTTAAGATTATCTGTGAGAGAATTGGGGAAAGTAGTTGGTGTGATTAGTGATGAAGACATATTAGATAATATATTTGGTAAATTTTGTATAGGTAAATAATGTTTGTTTATATATCTATTTTATTTGGGTGTATATCAATACTTTAGAGATGTTGAGGTTTTTTAATCTGTTGTTTCTTCTGTAGCACTCTTTTGGACTGAGTACCTTATGCTACTGTGTTAGTAACTACCTTTAGTAAATAATTTTTATTCTACATGATTACATATTAGGTAGTATGTAGGTCATTTTATATAGGTAAATAATATTTTATGAATATGCGTCAATACTTTAGAGATGTTGAGGTTTTTTTAATCTGTTGTTTCTCACAGGCACCACTTCAAGTTGAATTTCCTTATTGTTGCATTAATAAAGCACTGTTAGGAAACAATAATTTTGTTCTATATGATTACACTTAGATAATGTATTTGGTGGATTTATATAGGTAAAAAATGTTTGTTTGTATATCTATTTTATGGGTATATATCAATACTTTTAAAATGTTACAGTTTTTAATATGGTTATGGTAAATAACATATTGTTTTTATGATTTAAGTTTATGGAATGTTTTATAGTAATTAGAAATTAAATGGATATTTGTATCCACATATTAAATTTTTTGGAAGTCTTCTATAAATGAAACTATATCTTGAATTTCGGCCATTTTACCTAATCCATATTCGTTACAAACTGCTAATCCTTCTTTAGGTTCAATAATTACTACGTTATCGCTTTTTAAACATTTGATATTACGTTGATTTGCTTTTGAATACCACATTACAGGATTCATAGCTGGAGCCATGATAATAGGAATATTTGATGCAATTATAACTGTTGTAGCTAAATCATCAGCAATACCATGTGCTGTTTTTGCTATTATGTCTAGTGTTGCAGGTGCTACTAATAAAATATCTGAATTTCTTGTTAATGATATGTGATGCATACTATTATGGATATTAAAAAAATCTGCATCTGTATATGCGTAATTTCCAGATAATGATGCTACTGATAATTGAGTAACAAATTTTTCTCCAGATCTACTAATTATGCCAGTTACTGTGTGGTTATTTTCTTGTAATTTTCGTATCAAATCTAAGGACTTGTACGCTGCTATGCTTCCTGAAATGACTAGTAAAATTTTCATAGTATAAAATTAGATGAGCACTAAACTTCTATCATATATTTCTGTATATTCAAAGTTTAATATTTATAATAGGCTTTAACTTATTGTTTTGATATAGGATTCTAGTTTAATGCACAATTTAAGCATATTTTCTAGCGTATGTATGTTACCTGGTGTTAATAAAGTAGTAGGTAATTTATTAAAAAAATTATGTTGTGGAGATAAAATCATAGATTTGTTGTTCCATATACCGCAGAACTATGTAGATAGAAGAACTAGATTATCTGAAGAAGCTGTAGGTAAAATTGTGACTTTTATTGGGACTGTTAAAAGTCACGGCTTTATTGGTGGTAGAAGAAAAACTCAATATAAAATTGTCCTTGATACACATATAGGTGAAATATCATTAGTTTTTTTTAATTATTCTGTAAAATATTTAAAGAGTGTTTTAAAAGTAGGATCGGAGTGTGTGGTAAGTGGGACATTGATAAGATTTTTTGAATATTTACAGATTACACATCCTGATTATATTACAACAGATGTTAGAAAATTTCAGGATATTAGTATTATAGAACCTGTTTATCCATTAATTAAAGGATTGACTTCTAAAAGAATTTCAAAGTTAGTGAAGCTGAGTGTAGGACTATTACCTGATTTTCCTGAGTGGATAGATGAGAAGTTGTTAAAAGATAATCAATGGGATAGTTGGAAAGAAAGTTTAATTAAAATACATCACCCAGAGACACTAGAAACTGTATCTTTACATAAAATGAGGCTTGCATATGATGAGTTGTTGAGTCATCAAATTTCTATGAAAATGGTGAGAAAGTTTGATAGCAAACAAGGCATCTCTATTATAAGTAAACAGATATACCATGATGATATTTTAAGTAAATTACCTTTTAAATTAACAGTAGGACAGGAAGAAGTAATAGCTCAAATTACAAAGAGCCAAGCGTTAAAAAATAGGATGGTAAAACTGTTAATAGGAGATGTAGGTAGTGGAAAGACAGTAGTAGCTTTGTTTGCTATTTTGAATGTTATAGAAAATGAAGGACAAGTAGCTTTTATGGCTCCTACTGAAATATTAGCAGAACAACATTATCGTTGGATACAAGAAATGTTATCTGATATTCCAGTAAATGTTGAGTTGTTAACAAGCAAAGTCAAGAAGAAGCAAGATATTAAGAGAAAGTTGCAGCTTGGTGAATGTAAAGTGGTTGTTGGTACACATGCTTTATTTCAGGATGGTGTTGATTTTAATAACCTTAACTTAATTATCATTGATGAGCAGCAAAGGTTTGGAGTATTGCAAAGGATGAAGCTAATTAATAAGGATGATATGGCGGATGTTCTTTTTATGACAGCTACTCCTATTCCTAGGACGTTAGAACAAGTAGTATATGGTGATATAGATTGTTTAAGATTAAAAGATAAGCCTCATGATAGATTACCTATACATACTAGCGTTATAAATATTGAGAAGTTGTATGAAGTTGTTGCGAAATTACAATTTGCTTTGAGAAATGGAAATAAAGCATATTGGATTTGTCCTTATATTGAAGATTCGGAACTAGTAGACATTGCAGCAGCTGAAAAGCGTTTCTTTTCTTTAAAGGAAATATTTGGTCAGGAAGTTGGCTTAGTGCACAGTCGTTTGCCTAAAGCTGAGAGAGATGATGTTATGATGTCTTTTTATCATGGGACTATTAAATTGTTAGTTGCAACTACTGTGATAGAGGTAGGAGTAGATGTACCTGATGCTACTATAATTATTATAGAAAATGCTGAACAGTTTGGTTTATCACAACTTCATCAGTTGCGTGGTAGGGTTGGACGTAGTGACAAAGCTTCATTCTGTATTTTGTTACATGGTAGTATGCTAAGCAAAGTTTCTTATAAAAAGCTCTGTATATTACGTAAATCTCAAGATGGGTTTTATATAGCTGAACAAGATTTATTATTGCGTGGTAGTGGAGATGTTTTGGGTGTAAAGCAATCTGGGTTGTCGAATTTTAAATTTGCAGATATTTATAAGGATCAAAGTCTGATTTCTATTGCTACTGAGCAGGCAGAGGCAATTCTTAATGCAAATGCAGGGTTAAATGATGGTTTAACCCAGTTATTGTGTATGTTTGGTTATAATGTTTCTGCTATAAATTATTAGTTATGTGTGGATAAATAATTTTGATAAGTTACTCTTAGTAATGTTCTATAGAAGTTAGTGATGTTTCAGGTGTTAAAATAGTTGTTATCGTCAGTTGTCAGAGTGTATAAGTAGTGGATTTATATAGTTTGAAATAGTTGATTGTTGAAGTTTTAGTTTTGATAGGTAGGTATAAGTATTTATATTGTAGTATAAAGTACCTTTAGCAGTAAACATTATTATTATCTAACTAAGAGATTGGTATGCTTTTCAATAACATAAGTATGTGCCAAATGTGTTTGATGAATTTTTTGTTTTATAGGTCATTAAAAAAAGGAGGTACATGGATAAGAAATTTTTAATTATGCAGTTGCTTTTTAGAAAGGAAGTATAAACACTATAGCTGCTGAGATTTAAAAGTTTTAGAATTTGCCATGCTTATTAGTATATAAATTATGTTAGTATATTTTAATTAAAGTTATTTTAGAGCTCTAGAACATTTTAAATCCAATGCTCTGACAAATAGCCGATAGTAAGTTTAAAGATAATAAAACATTTGTATTTACTTTACTGATTTTGACGGTGAAAATGGTTACAACATTACCATTATGGTAACAGAACTAATATGTTGTTGGAAAAATTGAATTCAGGTTAAACTTCAGTTAATATTCTCAAATACATAATTCACTGATGGCAGTTGTTGACTGGTTATGGAACACACTACTGCTCTACAATACGCTTAAACAAGTAACTAATGGTAACGTGAAATAATAAACATCTGTATTCACTTTACTGATTTTAACGGTAAAAATGGTTACAACATTACCATCACGGTAGCAGAAGTAATATGCTGTTGGAAAAATTAAATTCAGGTTAAACTTCAGTTAATACTCTCAAATACATAATTCACTGATGGCGGATTGTTGACTAGTTATGGAACCCACTACTGCTCTACAGTACCCTTAAACAAGTAACTAATAGTAACGTGAAATAATAAACAGCTGTATTCACTTTACTGATTTTAACGGCGAAAATGGTTACAACATTACCATCACGGTAGCAGAAGTAATATGCTGTTGGAAAAATTGAATTCAGGTTAAACTTCAGTTAGTACTCTCAAATACATAACTCACTGATGGCGGATTGTTGACTAGTTATGGAAACCACTACTACACAATTTTAATAACATTAAGTAATTTCAATACTGAGTTAATAACAATACTACATCATTAAACAGACTTTTTGTGTTTTTATCTAATGAAAATATCATTACGTTGTATTGCAATGATATGGTGCCAAATTAGCACAATTATCTCTTATATTAAAACAGAATTTTAATGATCTAATAATTTAACTATTCCGTCACTATAGTATGTAGTGTGGTATATTAATATAAAGACTTTTAATATAGCTTTAATGTTGTAAGGAATTTTAAAACATTGATTTGTCAGTTATTAAAGCATTTAAGTGAGTAACTATTGTAGATTTTAGATAATGATATTTATAGAATTAAATTCTGGTGAGTAAATGCAAAGAGTTTTGAATTGTGTGTATATCATGTTACTAAGCAAGTTGTATTGGTGATTGAGGCTATACCTTAATGGCAATTTTATTTTTTTGATATTATATAATTTGTGTTATAAGAAGATTACATTAGAGCTTGCGATTTTAGTTATACAAAAATAGTATAAACTTAGTATAGTTACTTTTTTCTAAGCTTTTGCGTAAAAAATTATTAAATTATTCTGTGATGTAGTTACTTGTAAAATTGAGGTATTTATATGTCTGTAAGACGTATCATTGTATTTGGTGGAAGTGGTTTTATAGGTAGATACTTGGTAAAGTATTTTGCTGAAAATGGGTATATGATCAAAATTTTTACTAGATATCCAGAAAAAGCAAAGCAGTTAAAATTATGTGGTAATTTGGGACAAGTAGAAGTTGTAAGCGGTGATATTACTAATGTTAAAGAGATAGAGGATAATATATTAGGTTGTCATGTTGTTGTAAATTTACTTGGGACTTTGTACAGTACAAAAAACTCTACTTTTTATGATATACATGCTAAAGCAGCAGAAAATATTGCTAAGACTGCAAAGGGTTGTGGTGTTGAGTTAATGATACATTTTTCAGCTATGGGAATTGATGAAGTACAGCAGTCTCACTATGCAAGAAGTAAATTAATTGGAGAAAGTCTTGTAAAGTTAGCTTTTCCTAGTGCTGTTATTATAAGGCCTAATTTGGTTTTTGGGGCAGAAGATAAATTTTTTAATAAGTTTGCAAAATTGGCAATGATTTCTCCATTCTTGCCAGTAATAGGAGGTGGACGTGCAGTTTTTCAACCTATATATGTTGATGATCTTGCTAAGTTTGTATTTTACATTGTTAATAATGCGATTACAGATAGGTTATATAATGTTTGTGGCCCGCATACTTATTCGTTTAAAGAATTACTAAATTTTATCCTAAACGTTACAAACAGGAAAAATATACTAATAAATATTCCTTTTAGTGTAGCAAATATTTTAGCTTGTGTTTGTGAGTTAAAAATAGTGTCTATTTTATTTAAACTTATTACTGGAAATACAGATCCCATTTTGACAAGGGATCAAGTAAGATTTATTAGAAGTATGACTGAATCCCGTGATATGTATCCTATAAGTAATTTGAGAAAAGTAGGAATAAAGTGCTCAGCTATTGAAAATATAGTACCTAAATATCTGGAAATTTATAAGAGTTTCTAATGTTATAAATGTGGTTTGCATTCAAGCCCTTACAAATTTTTTAATAAGGTGTAATTTGCACTACCTAAATTCAATACATTATCTTTAGCAATTAAGATGTAACAAATTAATTATCATTTAAAAAGTTGTTATTAAAATCACTTTCTTGATCATTGCTATAAAGTTTTTGCTGTTTTTCTCTCCTTTCTTGCTCCTCTATTGAGTACAATGTTATTGGGTTTGCTTCAAGTCTTGCAATACCAATCTTTTCGCCAGTTTCTTCACAGTAACCGTATAATCCGTCATCTATGCGTTGAATAGCTTTGTTGATTTCCATTATCAATGCTTCATTTCTTTTACTGGTTTTTAAAATTAGTACAATGTTATGCTCTCTTGTTGCCATGTCTGTTAAATCTGCATCAACTTGTGGGCGCAATAGTTCTGTAGCTAGTTCTTCAGACTCCTTTTGCAATGTTTCTCTCCATTTAATCAATTTTTGTCTGAAATATTCTAATTGTTTGTGATTCATGTAATTGCTGTCATCTTCATCTTCAGGGAATGCAGTATTATAGTCTTTTTTCAACATTATGTATTCCTTATTAGTGATACAACTAAAATAATAATTTAAATATAGTTGATTAAGAATTCATGTATGATATGTGATATAGTAAGGGTATTTTTGTGAGTTGTAGTCTAAAAATGTACAGTAGTACTGTGTTTTTACATGAATTAAAGTTATTAATGAGTAGAAAGTGTAATCTTTTGAATGCAATTATCCTTTTTGTACTAATCATTAGTACAGCATTATTTACTATGCAAAATACTGAAATAGTAAAAGCTCTGCCCACTATTTTATGGGTTTGTAGTATTTCTACCATACATATTTCTATGTGTAATTTGTTTGAAAGTGATTATGCTAACGGATCTTTAGAGCAAATGTTGATACAAGATCGCATACCAGAAGTAGTAATTTTTTTTAAAATTTTTTCACATTGGATTTATGTAGGAATACCAATAAGTATTATTTCAATGTGTATAGATTATGTCATTTTGGGAAGTAGTGTATATGCTACTTTGGGGTTGGGGTTGTCTTTAAGTATTAGCTTACTGGTCATTAGTTTTATATCTGCTGTAGGTGATACATTGGTATTAGGAAAGGGACATGGTGTGATTATAGCACAAATTTTAACATTACCCATCACAATACCTGTATTGATATATTTTAGCCTTTTATTTGAAAGCTTAAGAAATGGCTTGTATGAAGAAAATTTAATGTTACTTGGATTACTCATAGCAAGTTTAATTCCACTCAGTATAATATTTGTATCATTTTCAATTAAGCTTGCTGTTGAACATGATTAATCATCTTTATAATGTGCTTTAATATAATGATATTAATATTATTTACTCAATACTTTAGAAATATATTATATATAGAGCAGGAGTTTAACTTTGCTTTAGTTTAATAATAGTTAGTTTAATTATATCACTTGTAACGTTAGCATTAAACCTGCTGGGAAATTGGTATAATGGTATACTTCAATTAATGTTTTTAATCTGGTTTATTTAGTAGTTTTAGAAATATTTTCGTTCATGATTTGTATTGTTTTTTTTATTGTCCATTGCTAGTTTAATTTCACTCGATATTATCTTTATATCATTTACTATTTAAAGTTGCTGATACGTATGATTTGTCTTCATAGTATGTTCCAGTATTAATAGTCTTAATATGCAGTTATTCAGTAAGTTAAAAATATTTGCGTGAGAGAATTTATATTACTTATTTTATTACTGTTATTTAGAGTTTGAAAAATTGATGTAATAGTGTACTTCAGTATAGTATTTTTAATGTTGTTTATTCAGTGATCTAGAAATGTTTTGATGCAACAATAATTTATATTGCTTATGTTAATTATTAGTATCCATATTTGTAACATTAGAGTTTTCTCTGCTAAGAAATTAGCATAATATTATGCTTCTAATACCATGTGTTTAATAGTTTTAAAAGTATTGCATTAGAACAGTTTATACCTGTGCTAATTTAATTCTAGTCAGTGCATTATTTTCAATCAAGTTTGCTATGAACATGATTTCTTTTCATGTGCCACAATATAATAGTCTTAGTATCATTTATTTGCTGACTTAGACTGTCTTATATGAAGTGAAAGTTTAATGTTGTTTGTACTTATAGTGTTTTTATTTCTATGAGTCACATGATTATATATATTAGTATCTGTTCATAGGTAAACTAACTGTTGGATATGGTTATATGTGCTATAAATGTAATGTTACTATTATTATATTTTTCAACTTTATAGTATTTTATGAAAGAAAATTTATTACATTTATATCCTTTGTACAATTTGCAGTAAAGTTTGCTGTGTTATAATTTTAATGTATATTTTAAGTTTATTTGATGCTGTTTAGTATTTCATGTGCAGGTTGAAAATATCTAACATGAAGGTTTGATTCAATTGTAGCTATACTATTGGTTTCATTTTGTCAGATTGAGCTTAATATTAAGTATGATTGACTTTCATAAGATATTCCTTATTATGTTAACATTGGGTGATTAGCTCATTTGGTTAGAGCGCTTGCTTGACGTGCAAGAGGTGACTGGTTCGAATCCAGTATTGCCCACTAATCTGAATGGAATGTGGTTATAAAATGTTCCTTATTCATAAAGACAAAACTTCTAACCATGAAAATAAACTCATATATGCTATTCTTATTATCATTATTACAATGGTTACAGAAGTAGTTGGAGGGATAATATCAAACTCTTTAGCACTACTTTCAGATGCTGGACATATGTTTACTGATTTTATTTCTTTATTACTAAGCTGGTTAGCTTATAAGGTTGCTATGAGAAAATCAGACGCATGTCGTTCTTATGGTTATCATAGATTTCAAGTTGTTGCTGCTTTTATTAATGGTTTAACTTTGTTTGGTATAGCAATTTTGATTATTTTAGAATCAATAAAGCGTTTTGTTTCACCAGAGAAAGTTTGTTGGAAAATTATGATGTCTGTTGCAGTATTAGGGTTAGTAGCAAATGTTGTGTCATTTTTTCTATTGTATAGAAAAAATGAGAGCAATTTGAATCTAAAAAGTGCAGTATTACATGTTATAGGTGATTTATTAGGATCAGTTGCAGCAATTATTGCATCTGTAGTAATTATGTTTACTTCATGGGAAATAGTGGATCCTCTTTTATCAGTTTTTGTAAGTATTATAATACTGGGTGGAGCATATAGGATTATCAAAAACTCTGGGCATATTTTACTTGAAGGTACTCCAGATAATGTAAATCCAGATAGAATTAGAGCATCTGTTTGTGAAAATATTCCTGAAGTTCTGGATGTTCACCATATTCATATTTGGTCTTTAACTACAGATCATCCAATTATGACAATGCATATTAAACTTGATAAGACGATTGTGGATAACAATTTGAAATATAGTCAAGTTGTAGTGTCTGTGAAAAAATTACTTAGCGAAAATTTTAATATTATTCATGTTACTATTGAAGCTGAGTATGATAATTGTGCAGATGATAGTGTTATGATAGAAACAGCTCATAATTAGTAAGTCAGCTTGTAATATTATCTTGAAGTAAAGTTTTACTTATTAACAGAGTGTTATCCAGTGATGTAATTGATATTAAAACAGCAAAAATCATTATTTTGGTAATGACTTCTTCTATTTTAATTTTTGAGATGTTGAGTTATAGTAATAATTCTTTATAACATCCTCTGTTAATATTTTATATACAATATAGAGTTATCGAATATTACTTAACATTAAGTATGTATTTATTAATTGATGTTATGCTGGATGTGGTCTCTTGTCATTTGAATAATTGTTATTTTTTTGTAATAAATTAATAAATATATGTTTATATATTAACAATTAGTGACAAGATAAGCAGCTTTATTATATATAGTATTAAGTGATAGAGATGATTAATAGTTTTATCTGCAAATTGTTTGTTATTAGTTTGTTTTTTCTATTTAACAATGCTTTTGGTTACGACAGTACCGAAGCTTGTAATGAATATGTTAGACCATGCTATTTTATTGTTACATTAAAGAATCAAATTGAAATTATTACTCAAGATATCAATAATAAAGCTGAAGTGTATGCTAGCATTCAATCTATAGTCGATAGAGTTCTTAATATAAGAGAAATTTCTAAGTTTGTTGCAGGATCATATTGGAATACAATGTCTACTGATGAGCAAGAAGAATTCATTGATGAATATGGTCAATACGTTAAGCGAATGTATAGTAAACAATTATGTAAGTATTCTACTTATGATATGAGTATTTTATCTGTTAAAAACCCAAAAGAAGGTCATTATCTAATTAACACTAGACTATCAAACGAAAGTGATGACCATAATTTTATAATAGTTGAGTTTAATCTGATAAGCACTAGTGATGGATTTTTGTTGTCTGATCTAAAGGTTAATAATGCCATTAGTTTGTCTGTAACTCAGCGTTCTATTATCAAGAATATAGTGAGTAAGCAAGGTATTGATGGTATGCTGACTTATTTCCGGTCAGAAAATTCTGCTGCTAAATACTAATTTTCTGCCAGTCATAGGTTAAATTGAAAGTTGCGCTAATACTTATGGTTTGCTTATAGTCTTTAGACATTTGTGAAGGTAGAAGTCTACTGTCAGCAATAGTATTAATTTGATTAGAAATCAACAGTTATACTGACAGGTAACTGGTAGTGAGAATATATTAGCATTTTTTGCTTTACTGGCAGTAAACGTTACTGCATTTGGATCTAGTAATTTAAAATAATTAGTTGTATTGATTTATAATTGGAGATTACAGAATATCTTTGCTTGTACATAATAAAATCTGTTTGTATGACTTTGAAAAGGGAGTATGAGCCTTATGATACCTGCGGTTTTGACTTTAATTTAAACAATTATATTCATATACAGCCAATGCAGTAACATGTTGGTTTTTCTATTTTAGTAACAAACTTTATCATCTCTAAATCTAGCAGATAGAAATAACGATTGCACTTATTTTTGATTGAAGGTTGTACCAGTGTGTATAATTTGCTTATCATGATTAGTCTTTAGACATTTGGAAGATAGAAAGTCTACTATCAAGCATCAATTTGATTAGAAACCAACAGTTATACTGACAGGTAACTGGTAGTGAGAATATATTAGCATTTTCTTACTTTACCGGCAGTAAACGTTACTGCATTTGGATCTAGTCATTTAAAATAATTAGTTGTATTGATTTATAATTGGAGATTACAGAATATCTTTGCTTGTACATAATAAAATCTGTTTGTATGACTTTGAAAAGGGAGTATGAGCCTTATGATACCTGCGGTTTTGACTTTAATTTAAACAATTATATTCATATACAGCCAATGCAGTAACATGTTGGTTTTTCTATTTTAGTAACAAACTTTATCATCTCTAAATCTAGCAGATAGAAATAACGGTTGCACTTATTTTTGATTGAAGGTTGTACCAATGTGTATAATTTGCTTATCATGATTAGTCTTTAGACATTTGGAAGATAGAGAGTCTACTATCAAGCATCAATTTGATTAGAAACCAACAGTTATACTAACAGATAACTGATAGTGAGAATATATTAGCATTTTTTGCTTTACCGGCAATAAACCTCACAGCCTTTAAATTTTAATAAATTGGTAGTTAAACCTACTTGTTATTAACAAAATGACGTACAGAAAGTTTATGTAATACAAGAAAAATTACTAGAAACTACTATAAGGACTAGATGTAACACTCAGTTACTAAGCTAAGCAATACTTACTACTGTACAAAATTATAAAGCTTTTGCTTGTTGTTGTAAGTCAAAAGTTTTTAACTTTGAAGCCATACGACTGATTTTTCTTGCTGCAGTGTTTCTATGTATAATTTTCTTATTGACACACTTATGCAAGTTTGACTCAGCTTTTTTGAAAGTCTCAATCATGAGCTCCTTGTTTCCTGCAGCTAAAGCTAATAAAAATTTCTTTACGTAGTTATGCGCTCTGCTTTTGCGCATACGATTTACCATAGTGCGTTTTTTTATTACTTTAATCATTTTTTTAGCACTTGGGTGATTTGCCATACTTAAATAACCTGTCTTATACTTACCAATATAACTCTATAAGTAAATTTTAATCAATGCAAGAGCTTTTATATTTTTGTTTTTTAGTAGAAAATATTTTGTAAGAGACATTAATAGCAATAGTTTTACAGCTAAGAATTTTTCTGAAAAATCACCCATCAATGCTCCATTATAAAGGGCATCAGCTAATGTAGTAAAAATGTAGATGATTCATTTATTTAATAAATTGAAAAATGGTTTACTTATACTTCAAGGACATGATGCAGTGAGAATAATGAATGTTTAAAACGAAAGATAATGTTATACTTTAGAATTCAAGACATTTCTTTTGAGCAATAGATAATATTTCATAGAGAGTTTTGCTGTAAAGCTTCTTTAATTAATGAGTTGCTTGCTGTTGAGATTCTTGTTTCAAGTTCATTTGTAAATTCTTCTTTACTTAATCCTGGGTAAATAGGCGGTAAAATTTGTATAATAGCTTTACCTGGTCTTTTTTTAAATGATAAAATACTAGCTGGCCAGAATAAGCCAGTATTGACTGCTATTGGTACAATGGGAATTGATAATTGGTGATATATGGCTGTAATACCTGGTTTTATACTAATTTTTTCTCCCGGTGTTGTTCTTGACCCTTGTGGAAAAATTATGACTGTCCTTCCTTCCTTTACACGTGATTTTGTTGCACTTAGCATATGTTTTAAAGCTTGGATTTTTTGTTGACGATTAATGAATATCATTTTTATTAACATAAAATATATGCCAAAAAATGGTAAATATCTGAGTTCTTTTTTGAGGACATACACTGCATCCTTAAATGTAGTGAATAATATTAATGTTTCTAAAGGAGATTGATGTTCTGATGCAATAATGTATGAAGAATCATCTGGTAAATTTTCATGGCCTCGTATTTCATAGTCTACTTTGTCTATAATTTTACACAGGAATAATATTACTCTGATGCCATAAACAGAACACTTTATTTTTAGTGACATTGGAAATATTGGGTATAATGGGAGTATCGTTATAGAATGTAGTATTGTAAAAAGTATTGATAATATATAGAATAACATTACGAGTTCAACATTAGTTTTATGCAGTATGATATAATCTGCAGTACTGAACAACAAATAGTTTTTAATATTGTAAGCAATGAATATCGCTGTTACTTGCCTATTGATTCATACCTTTGCAAAGTTACCACTAGTAAAATTAGAGTAATCAAACTTTTTGGCATTAGGTTGGTATTAGATATTTTCAAAGCTACGGCAATATATACTGTATATTATTTGATTATTCCAATGAGATTTAAGAATATTAAAAGATGAAGCTTGAGTGATAATTTCAGTTTGATTTTTTAATAATGAAATATCCTAACACATAATGTATTCATTACAAGCTTCAACACTAATAGTAACCAAAGGCAGTTAAATAGAAAAAACAAACTAATAACAAACAGGTTACAGATAAAACTATTAATCGTTCCTATCACTTGATACTAATACAGTAAAACTTTTGTCTTATTATCAATTGTCAAAACATTAAAAAGCGCATAGAGTGTGTGATATGAGTGTTCACATAAAAGGGTTGGGCAGAGCTATTGTACAAATGCTACTACACATTTACCAGAGTTAAGTAAACAAGAGTCTGCGTATGATTTAACAGTATATTATTATATGTACTTTATCAATCTACTTAATTCTTGTTTCCATTATGAATAGTGTTTATTGATAATATTTAAATTTGTATCGTGAAAAATCTATTATTAATGTGTAAGAGAATATAAAATAAAAGTAACCTGCAGTGTTTTAACAAAACATTAATGATCTAAAAACTACATTGTGAATCTTGATATGTTGATGTTTGTTTCATATAATAGGGTGTATTTTGAGAGCAAGCAATTGTAAGGTAATAAATGTCAGTTTTGCCAATCGTTACTGTTCCTGATAAAAGATTATCATTGTGTTCTGAAGAAGTAAGTGAAGTAGATCAGTCAGTAAAGAAGTTAGTTGATGACATGTTCGAAACAATGCATGTTAATAAGGGAGTAGGATTGGCTGCTGTTCAAGTTGGTGTACATAAACGTATTATTGTTGTTAATGTGCCAGAAGAGTTCAGAGAGACTGATGATATTACAAATCAAATAGATGGTTATGAGCTGTATGGTGGCCCTTACTGTATAATCAATCCTAAGGTTGTTGATGCTTCACAAGAAAAAATTAAGTTGAGGGAAGGATGTTTATCTGTTCCTGATTATCTTGATTATGTGGTACGCCCTCAGTATATTACAGTTCAATACTTGGACTATAATGGCAATGAATGTATAATAAAAGCACAAGGATGGCTTGCTAGGTGTTTAGAGCATGAAATTGACCATTTGAATGGAATTGTATTCTTAAAATATCTATCTAAGTTTAAAAGTGATTTTGCAATACAAAAAGTCAAAAAAATAAAAAAATCTAGTCTTTCATGATTGTGTGGTGTTTGTTGTGAGTGATCTGGACTTATTAGAATTATTAAAGTTTTATCATGAAAATGGTATTGATTGTACGTTAAAAGATGTGCAATATCATGTTTTAAAAAATAAAAGCCTGTCCTTAAATACTGATAGTATAAAGTCTAACCTAGAAGTAAAGAAGATAAGCATGAAAGAGGATACTGAAACTTACTATTTGCTAAAAGCTCAAAATCTTGCTGAACAATGTAATACTATAGAGCAATTAAGAAGTGCTATAGAGTCTTTTGATGGGTGTGATATAAAAAACTTAGCAACTAATACTGTGTTTGCTGATGGTAACCCACAGGCGGAAATGATGTTAATAGGAGAAGCACCAGGTGCAAATGAAGATTTGAAAGGTATACCATTTTGTGGTGCTAGTGGTATGTTACTTGATAAAATGTTGAAAGCAATAGGGTTTGACAGAACTACTGTATATATTAGTAATGCTGTGTTTTGGCGACCTCCTGGCAATAGAAGGCCAACAGACTTTGAAATAGCAGTATGTAAACCTTTTGTAGAAAAACACATTGCGTTGATTATGCCTAAAATGTTAGTGTTAGTTGGAAGCACTGCATGTTATGCTATGCTTGATTCTAAAAACCCCATATCTAAGCTTAGAGGGAGGTTTCATTTATATAGTAACAAATTTTTACAGAACAGTATTACTACAAGTATTATATTTCACCCATCGTATTTACTACGTCAACCAATGCAAAAACGTATTGCATGGGAGGATTTAAAGCAAATTAAGCGTCATTTTGATGGTTTATAATGTTAGAGTTTGTTGTTATAGCATAAGTCATTTGTGAAGTGTTGTTTGTCTATGAGATGTCCTTATTGTTAGATTCAATTGTACAGTATAAATCTGCAACGATATCGTAAACTTCGTCACAGAGTATAAGATTAAAGATGAACCCTGTTATAAGCTTCTATTTTTTGTTTAAAATAGTAGTTGTACTAATGAATGGCTAGTAGTGTAATAAGTTAGTATTTTTTGTATTGGTGATAAACTTTGTTACCTGTTGAAATGGGTGATTTGAAATAGCAATTTTGCTTATTTTTAATTAAAAACTACAGATGTCAACATCTTAAACTTGCCTATTATGATATGGTAAATTTCACCATTAAACAATGAAAAACAATTATGACTATTGTAAACTTTTGTTTTCTACTTTTACTTAAATTAATGGTTCTCTTGATGTGTCACTGATACTGAAATGTCTTACAGTGAACAATAACATACTTATTACTGTGAAGTGTTGCTATGTATGCATGTAATGCATAAGCTATGCTTATATTTTAAAATGTACTTGCATAAGTTATTATGTCAAAAGTGTTGCTGTATTGTTTATTACATGAAAAAATTTAAAATGTTCTCTATATTTTGCAAAGTTTTGTTGTGTGAGATCAATATCTGTTAACCATACTTGGCATTTTATGTTTATTATGGTTTCTATCAGTCTTTCTTGGTGAAATACATCCAAGTGAGACATTACATCATCTAGTAATAATATAGGATATTCTCCAGTATTTTGTTTAGCCAGTGCAGAAGATAAAATGAGTGACAATAATAAAATTTTTTGTTCTCCAGTTGAACAGTTATTTGCTATGAGATTTTTTTCTAGGTGAAATATTTGGAAATTATCATTATGAACCCCGAAATTCACCAAGTTACTTAATGAATCTTTAGTCCTATTTTTTTTTAAATTTTCTTTATATAGCTCAATGGAATCTTCTTTATCTAATAAGTCAAATACCTGACTTTGAATTTTTATGACAGCTTTAAAAAAAGCGTTGGGATTATTGTTTTGAGATAAGTTACTTTGCAATATTTGTAAAACATTAAATCTTGTATGTGCAATATTAATGCCATTTTCTGCAATAATGCTCTCTAAGCTTGATAACCAAAAATTATCTGTAGAATTATTGTGTAATAATCTACTTCTCTCTTGTTTTGCTTTATTGTATTTTATGATGTATGAAGCATATTTTGTATCGAAAATATGTGTTATCCTGTCAAAAAATCTTAATCTTTCGCTTTGTGACTTTAAAAATATATGATCCAATTGTGGTATCAACCATGTAATGCTTATAATTTTGTGTAGTGTAATATAATTTTGACTTTTGTTACTAATGATTATGTTACGTTGCTTATTGTTGCGTGAAATTACAATTGGATAAATACCATTTTGTGTATGGATTTGATATGAAAGACTCCACGGAGAATCAGAAGTGCTGTTTTGCATGCTTTCTGTGTTGACTCCTCTAATACCTGTCCCTTTTGATAGTAAAGAAATAGCTTCTAGTATGTTTGTCTTCCCAGCACCATTTTTGCCCAGTAGTACAACTGATTTACTAGAAGTATCCAATTCAAGGTTTATATAGTTGCGAAAATTCACTAACCGCAAATTGTTTATATAGGATTTTTCTATATGTGGCATCTAATGATCTTCCTTTTTATTTAGAATGAAATTGTATACTTATATTAATTTTTTCTGCAAGAACTACTCATTTATTATATTCAGTACCACCAAAAGTTTTGTATTAATCTCAAGTATTCTGGTTGTACAGTTCTTGTATTACATGCATTAAGTGTTAATTGTGCATTTAAAAAATTTTTTGAAATATATAGATTAATTGATACATATATTCTCTATATGCTCATGAAACCCATTTGTAAAGTCTTGTGAAGCATTTACTACCGTATAACTTATTTTGAAGTATTTAGTTGTATTTAACTTGTAATTTTTGTACTTTGAAAATTGGCTATGTTTGCGGTTGATTTTGCTTGTTGTCAAACGTTTGTTTATTAGAGGCGTTGGCATACTAGCTTATTTATAATACTATGGCATAATTGCTTTCTACATGTGTAGCTGTTGTATATTTTGTTGTTGAATGCATATGAGCTGATCTTTTCAAATGTTACTTTATTAGTACGATGTGAATAATGTAGGGACAATATATAGGTTTAGCGTTTCTTGAGGTCTGGTATTTATTTAAGGTTAAAAAGCTTAATTTTCAAAACATATCAGAACACAAGTATTTGCAATGCATACTTAAGTGTAATCTTTTCTGTGGTAAGTAGAGTCCTATAAAGTGATTGCTTCCAGAATGTCTAACCTGTTCTTTACCAAATGCATATAAGTTTTATTGTTGCAAGTATCATTTCTTACATACAATATCAATACTTCTTTTTACAATGATGCTATCTATATGGACAACCAAAAATTATTTGTGAAATTATTAATAATAATCTACTCTCTATTGACGAGTAAACAATGTAATAACTATATAATTTGTTTTTTCTGAAAATATAATATCTATGTGAGTGTGGAAAACTTAGTTTTCATTTTCAAAAACATGTAATTACACTACAAGGTATATTAAATGTGATTTGAACTATAGTAGATTTAAACACCATAACATAATTGCTTTTTGAATATGTAACCTGTTTTCTGCTTCGTCAAATATATATGAGTTTGGTCCATCTATTATTTCAGATGTTACTTCTTCTCCTCTATGTGCAGGTAAGCAGTGTAAGAACATATAGTTAGGTTTAGCTTTTTCTAGAAGTTTAGCATTTACTTGATAATTGAAGAATTCGGTTTTTGTTTTATTTTCAGAGCCCATTGAAATCCATGAATCTGTAGTGATTATATCTGCATCTGAAATGATGTTGTAAGGGTTTTTGTCATATACAATGTTTGCTCCTTTTGCTTTTGCAAATTTAAGCAATGAGTCAAAATTTTCTGAATATTCTAAAGTTGAAATATTCAATTTGAAATTTAATACTGTTGCAGCATGTATCCAAGATACTAACATGTTATTAAAATCCCCAATCCAACTTACTGTTGCATTTTCTATGGGACCCATCTTTTCTTCGTAAGTCATAATGTCAGCCAAAACTTGACATGGATGACTATGCTGTGTAAGACTATTGATAACTGGCACTGTGCTGCACTTATTTAATTCTAGTAGAGAATCATGCTCTAATATTCTTATGACTATTAAGTCAACATATCTTGATAAGACTTTAGCTGTATCATGAATAGATTCACCCCTTGTCAATTGGGTGTCTTGTTGATTGAGAATAATAGCATTTCCGCCTAATTGATTAATACCTACTTCAAATGATATCCTTGTACGTGTTGATGGCTGAAGGAATATTAAAGCTATATTTTTATTGTTTAAGTGTTTGCTATACTGATTAGGGTTTTTTTTGATTATAGTACCGTAATTCAAGATTGTACTTAGCTCTTCTTTTGTATGTAAATTAAGATCTATGAAAGAATGAATATTTTGTTTATTCATGATATTTTATAACCTAACTCTAGAATTTAACTTTTACTATTGACGTAAAAAATAATATAACCACTAAAGTTACTAATAAGAATAATAGAATATAATTTTTACTTTTTTTGTCTTTTGAGATGCTCACTAAAAAATGCCTTCATTGTGTAAACTAGATAGCAGAAGAATAGGCATTTCAACATAAAACACATATGATGTCAATAGTTTTTACTTGTGTATACTTGATACCTTATATTTATTGTTTAAGCAACTTATTAATGTTGTTTTGTATACAAAGTTACTACATATACACAAGGGTTGGTTATAAACAAAATTTGAATTATTGTGTAGATGAAAAATATCCTTTGAGTGAATACCATAGACCCTTTAAAAAGCTATTTTCCTTTGAAGACTCAGTAGTTGTATATCTGATTTCTGATTCATCAGATTCTACTTTCTTGAGATTAATTGAGTTCATGTTATTAAGTGTACTGTCAGTGTGATCAGTGCTACTGTTGCTATTGCTGCTATTGCTGTTACTACTGTCACTATTACTGGTATTACTGCTATCGTCTAAGTGAGTATTTGTAGCTTGCATTTTATCTTCAAGGTTGGTTTCGTCCCATGTACTCTTAGTAGTAGTTTCTGTAGAAGTATTCTTCTTATTTTTAGTTCTTGATGTAGGTTTTTTAGCTGATGTTTTGCTTTTTGGTAATGTAGTTGTCATATTAGTATACCCGTAATTATACTTAGTTTAAATATTAATGTTATTTTATTAAATAATAGATAATTTATGTGTCAAAAAACACTTCCTAGTTAAGTTTATGCTTTTGTGGGTTAATTATGCTTGTTCAGTATGTTGTTTTATGTTGAGCACATAAGAGATTTTATTTATATATAGTGGGTTGTGATCGTTTATAAATTCTTCTATAACTAGAGTTTGTAAAAATTTTTTAATGCTTTTAATTGTGAAATTATATGTACTAATAGAGCTACAAAGTATAAAATTTGTAAATTTTATATAGCATATTTTAGTAATGCGTATTTTTACAATTATAGATGCTTATGGATTGCTCTTCAGAGCGTACTATGCATTACCAAATCTGAGTACATCTTATGGATTACCTATTGGTGGAGTTTATGGCTTTATCAACATCTTTTTGAAATATATAGAAAAGCATGCAACTGATTATTTGGTTGTTGTGTTTGATACTGGTAGTAAAAATTTTCGTCATGATATATATCCTGAATATAAAAGTAACCGTCCTAAACTTCCTAGCGATTTAATATCACAATTTTCATTGTTAAGAGAAGCCGTTAGTGCATTTAATATTGCTTCTGAAGAGGTGATAGGGTATGAGGCTGATGATGTAATAGCAACTCTTACTAAAAGATACAGTCAGTTACAAGATGTGGAAGTAACAGTTGTAACATCAGATAAGGATCTGCTGCAGCTTTTAAATTGCTGTGTACGTATATTTGATCCAATGAAAAATAAATACATTGAGGAAGAAGATGTATATGGTAAATTTGGCGTTTCATCAAGTCAATTATTAGATTTCTTATCTTTAACTGGTGATGCATCAGATAATATACCTGGAGTGCCAAGTATTGGTGTGAAAACTGCAGCAAAGTTGCTTAATGATTTTGGGTCATTGGATAATCTGCTACTGCGTGCGCAAGAAATTAAAGCAAATAAATGTCGAGAATCAATAGTGCAATATAGTGATCAAGCAGTGTTGTCTCGTCAGCTAGTAGCTTTGTGTGATACTGTGGATATATGTGGAGGTATAGAAAAGTATGTTTTTCAGAATTCTAAAATACACGAATTAACTGCATTTTTGAAGAAATATGAATTACAATCATTAATTAGCAAAGTTAATAAAATTTTTAAGCAGAATATTCCTTTTACTGATCAAAATCCTAATAATGGCAGTGACATTGTAATAAGTGATAAAGCAATACAATATTCTGCTGAATGTCTTAATGTGTTTATTGAAAACTGTAAAAGTGAGGGGATAATAGCCTTGCATATAGAAATAGTCAATAATTCCATTAATAGTATTTCTTTATCTTATAAGAAAGAAATGTTTTTTTATATTGATAAAGATCATGTAAATGATGCATTGGAGTTTATTAAACCAATATTTAGCCTAGGTTACATATTAAAGGTAATATATGATGTAAAAACATTATTAAAGATAATTCCTAATGTAGATATTGTAGCTTTTAATGACATTATGGTAATGTCATATGTTTTAAATCCAGGTGTGCATGATCATTCGTTACAAAGTATAATCAGTTATAATATTGAGCAGAACATTACTAATGTAAATTCTGAAACTTTGTTGTTGTTACATGAATTGTTAAGAAAAAATTTGTTTGTAAATCGGCTGTACACTGTTTACGAGAGAATTGAAAAGCCATTAATTCATGTGTTAGATAGGATGGAAAAAGTAGGTATATTAGTTAATGTTGATGTTTTAAAAACATTATCAGCTACTTTTTCAGAAAAAATCAATATGTTGGAAAGTGAAATATATAGGCTTTCAGGTGCAGAATTTAACATAGCGTCCTCAAAACAGCTAGGAAGTATCTTGTTTGATAAGATGGGTATAAAGAAAGGGAAAAAACTGAGTTCAGGTAATTATAGTACAGATGCTGAAGTGCTAAGTGATCTTGCATTTAATAATGTTGAAATAGCAAACAAAATATTAAAATGGCGTCATTTTACAAAGTTAAAAACTACCTATACTGATGCTTTAGAGAAGCAGAAGGATAGTGATAGCGGAAGAGTACATACTTTTTATTCTATGGTGTCTACTGCTACTGGTCGTTTAAGTTCAAGTAATCCAAATTTACAGAATATTCCAGTTAGGAGTGAAGAAGGTAATGCTATAAGGAGAGCATTTATTGCGAAAAAGGGATGTAAGTTGATTTCTGCTGATTATTCCCAAATAGAATTGCGTATAATGGCACATATAGCTGATGTACAAGCATTTAAGAGTACATTTTTTTTAAATCAAGATATACATTCAATAACAGCAAAGCAGATATTTAATACTGAAGAGTTGGATAAAAACTTAAGAAGAAGGGCAAAGTCAATAAACTTTGGTATAATTTATGGAATGAGTGCATTTGGATTAGCTAAACAGCTTGGTATTTCTAGATCAGAAGCAAGTACATATATCGACAACTATTTTAGATCATATCCAGAGATTCAGTCTTATGTGGAAAATATTAAAGCTTATGCAAAAGCTCATGGTTATACTCGTACCATTTTTGGTAGAAAATGTTTTGTAAAAGACATTAATAGCGATAATGTTACAGCTAGGAATTTTTCTGAGAGAGCAGCCATCAATGCTCCATTACAAGGAACTTCAGCTGATATCATAAAAATGTCAATGATTCATTTATTTGATAAATTAAGAAATGGTTCACTTATACTGCAAGTACATGATGAGCTACTGTTTGAAGTTTTAGAAGAACAAGTTGATGATGCGGTGAAAATAATAAAGGAAGTGATGGAGAATATAGTTAAATTATCAGTACCATTGAAAGTTGATTTTAATATAGGAAATAATTGGGCTGATTTGGTCCCATATGATAGCAATATGACGTAATGATATTTTTATTGGATTAAAAAAAGTTTGTTTAATGATGAGATATTGTTATTGACAATTGCAATATTAGTATTTGCAATTACTTCATGTTATTAAAACTGTGTAGTAATGGCTTCTTAACTAGTTAGCAGTCTGCTGAGTTATGCATTTGAAAGTCTTAAATCTGAATTAATATTCCTGAATTTGGTTTTGTCTAACAACATATTCCTGCTGTTGTGGTGTTGAGATCATTTTATGCTATTAAGATCAGTATGGTGAATACAGCTGTTTATTATCTTTAGATGTTACTACTAGTTATTTATTTAAGAGTACTACAAAGTAGTAGTAATTCTGTAACTAGTTAGCAGTCTGCTGAGTTATGCATTTAAGAGTCTTAAATCTGAATTAATATTCCTGAATTTGGTTTTGTCTGACAACATATTCCTGCTGTTGTGGTGTTGAGATCATTTTGTGCTATTAAGATCAGTATGGTGAATACAGCTGTTTATTATCTTTAAATGTTACTACTAGTTATTTATTTAAGAGTACTACAAAGTAGTAGTAATTCTATAACTAGTTAGCAGTCTGCTGAGTTATGCATTTGAAAGTCTTAAATCTGAAGTTTAATATTCCTGAATTTGGTTTTGTCTGACAACATATTCCTGCTGTTGTGGTGTTGAGATCATTTTGTGCTATTAAGATCAGTATGGTGAATACAGCTGTTTATTACTTTAAATGTTACTACTATTTATTTGTTTAAGAGTACTACAAAGTAGTAGTAATTCTATAACTAGTTAGCAGTCTGCTGAGTTATGCATTTGAGAGTATTAAATCTGAAATTAATATTCTTGAGTTTAGTTTTGTCTAGCGACTTATTACTAGCTTGTGTGTTAAAATGAGTTAGTTACATGTTGAAAGGTGTTGTCATTTTAAAATACTTATACATTGATCTCACTAAACATAAGTTTATTAAGCAGTATGATAAGTGTTGTTGTAATAATAATATCAAGGCTGTCTAATGTTATCAAAATCAGTAGAATGTGGTTTGTCATTAAGTGCATATAGTATTCGGGTTAACAATATTGGTATATTTGCAATTTAAATGGCTTATGGTAGTTTTATGTTATACAGTGAGTTATGCATATTAAAATTTTCTGAGTAATATGTAGTGTAAAATTTAATATGTGGGAAATTCTTATTTTTTATCTGCATGCTTGAAAATTGTATAGAGTTTAGTAGACTTTAAGTCATATATCTCATTGTCAAGATTCACGTGTTAAAAAAGAAAAGAATTGTAGAAGTGTCTAGTTCTATATTATCAGCAGATTTTGCTAATTTGAGTAAATCAATAGAAGTGCTTGAAAATGCAAGTGTAGATTATATTCATATAGATGTGATGGATGGTAATTTTGTGCCTAATATTACCATAGGTCCTGTTGTTGTGTCTGCAATAAGGAAGTGTACAGAAATACCGTTTGATGTGCACCTGATGATAAATTCTCCTAGTAATTATATAGAACCTTTTATTGATGCAGGTGCAGATATGATTACTGTACACGCAGAATCTGAGGTACATTTAGATCGTGTAATAAAGAAGATAAAATCTTATGGTAAAGGTGCTGGATTATCTCTTGTGCCAACATCTCACCATAATATTTTAGAATATATTATTTTTGAACTTGATCTTGTATTAATTATGACTGTAAATCCTGGCTTTGGTGGACAACAGTTTATTGTATCTCAGTTAGATAAAATTTCACGTATTCGTGATATGATAGAAAAATATTCATTAAAAACTAAAATAGCTGTGGATGGTGGCATTAATATTCACAATGCTAAAAGTGTAATAGAAGCTGGAGCGGATATTCTAGTTGTTGGATCTGCGATTTTTAACGCAGAAAATATATTAGATTACGTGCAAGCGCTTAAATCTTCTTTATAGTTTGTATTGGATTTATAGTTTTGATGAAGATGATGTGTTAATAAGCTATGCAAGGCTTATTTTGTAAATTTATCTGTGGTTTGTATTACATGTGAAATGTTGATATTGTATTTGTTCCCTGAAGTTAAATTTTGTTTGTAGAGTGTCTCTGCGGTATTTTTATGTATCCTTTATTTAAGGTATATATCATAATGTCTTATATATTAAGAATGTGTCATTGTAGATGGCTAATATTATTATAGTGATATGCTACTGAGCAATTTTATAAAATCTTAAATTTTTTATATTAAATTGTTACGTATATAACTTATTAGGTATAATGTAATTTATGAACTAATAATTACTTTTGAGTTGCAAGAGTACAGATTTTAGTATTATATTAATTTAAATTTTAAATAAATTATTAATTTTTTGATATATTAACTGAGTGAAATTTTAGAATGCCTAAATATTGTTTTAAAAAGATTATATAATGGTTTTTTATATTCTACGGATGTAAGTGTTTTTATTGCTGATTTAATGAGTTTATTGTTACTGGTTGGATTATAAATAAATAGTAATTACATATAAGGTTTGTTGTATGCTTTGTTCAAAGGTTTTGGTGTAACTTTATGCAATTTTTGCGTTTACATTTAGTGTTGTTTTGGTTTTTGGAAACTATTGGGAAGTACGTAATCGATTTAATTTTTAATATAGGACATTCTTTTGTTTTTTTTGTAAAGTTTGTGTGTAATTGTTTTATGCCTCCTTATTACTATGGAGTTATATTTAAACAGTTTATAGAAATCTTCTTTTTTTCCCTACCAATAGTTGGCATAACGGCTATATTTACTGGTGCAGTTTTGATTTTGCAGAATTCTTTGATAGTACATAATAACGTTTCAGGTGATTTTGTTTCTGGAGTAGTTGTAGTTGCTATAGTAAGAGAGTTAGGGCCGGTATTGGTTGGACTTATTATTGCAGGACGTGTGGGAGCAGCGATTGCTGCTGAAATAGGTACTATGCGTATTACTGAGCAAATAGATGCTTTGTTCACATTGGATACTAATCCATTTAAATATTTGATCGTTCCCAGAATTCTTTCTGCAATGATTGCGATGCCTCTGCTGATTTTGTGTGCTGATTTAATTGGTGCTTATGGTGGCTATATTGTTGGCTCGTACCAGTTGGGCTATACGTCTGAAATATATATTAGAGGAATAATGAAGTTTTTACATGTTAAAGATGTTACTTTAGGATTAATTAAAGCTACAGTATTTGGTTTTATAATATCCTTTATGGGTTGTTATAGCGGTTATTATTGTAGTGGTGGAGCTAGAGGTGTTGGAATGGCAACTACTTATGTTGTTGTTGTTTCATCTATGTTTATCATCTTACTCAATTATGTAATTACCGTCTTTTATTCATAGTAGTTAGTTTTATGGATTACATTTCTTTATCTGATTTGCATATAGATTTTCATGGACATCAAGTGTTGAAGGGAATAAGTCTTAATATTGCATATGGTGAATCATTGGTTATTGTGGGAGAGTCGGGTAGTGGAAAATCTGTATTGACAAAAATGATACTAGGATTAATTGCTCCTACTTCTGGCAAAGTTGTGATTGGTGGTGTTGATATTAGGCATGATAAAAGCTTGATTAGAAATTTTGGTGTTTTATTTCAGAATTGTGCTTTGTTTGATAGTTTAACAGTGTGTGAAAATATTGCTTTTAACTTACATTATAGGTTCAACCGTGATAAAAATTTGTCAAGGAAAATTGCTGCTTCTGGGCTGAATTTAGTAGGGTTAAGTGATGATGTATTAGATATGTATCCTATTGAATTATCTGGTGGTATGAAAAAGAGGATAGCATTGGCTAGGGCAATTGTTAGCGAGCCTAAGATTATGATACTTGATGAGCCAACATCAGGATTAGATCCAATAATGTCTGATGTTGTGAATGAGATTATAATAAAATGTCATAAGGAATTTAACTTAACAGTTATTACTATTACACATGATATTAGTAGTGCTTTTAAAATTGCTAGCAAAATAGCTGTATTGTATAATGGGAAAATTATTGCGTATGAGTCCGTTCAAAATATCAGAAATATAGATAATCAATATGTAAAAAATTTTATATGTCGTAATTAATAGTTAAAATTTTTATTTTATGTTTCACAATCAATGGTTAGAATCTTTATAATTATTAAAAAATTAAATTTGTTTCAACTGAGATTGATAAAATAGGAATTTTGTATGATATGGTGTTTCCATGTTAATGATGCATAGAGTAGCTGTAATAAGATATATTAAACCTCTCGTATTAAGTAAGATATTAAATGAAGATAAGTCATTTCTTAAGATTCTGGAATCTTTGGAAAGTGAAGATATTTTACTGCTAAAGAATGAGCTTGGGACGGTATTTTACTATTTGATCATGTCATTATATGATATATCTGGTATTAAAAGTAACTCCAGTAATACTCTCCGAGCTCAGCTTAAGGAATTATTGTCAGAAGCCATTGATGAATCCAGTGCAGATCAAGGTAGAATTGTAGATTCTCAAGTTAATGACATAAAAGATATTACTAGTAAATTGAAACTTGCATATCAATCTATTTCTAATAGGGTTTATAGAACGTTATTTAATGTATTAGATAATGATGAAACTTCAGAAGAAGAAGTGGATCCACAGATTTTAGAACAGCGTCAGTTAGAATATAAAGCTCAGATGTTTGAATGTGTGATACAAGCTGTAAAAATACTGGCTGATAAAATTAATAAAGCTGTTGCTGAACAAAGAATTTCTGCGGAACAAGTTTCTCAATTCTTAGCGCATTCAGATCAGCCTTGTGATCCTCTTATTCCTGATACTATGAGTGCATTAACTAAATTATATTTTCTAGTAGATGATCATCAGCTTAGTGGGTTAGCGTATTCATTGGTAAAAGAATTTTTGATGGGTTTTTCTCAATATAGACTTGATAGCCGTGGTAGAACCGCTCTGCATTATGCTGTGAATATTTGTAATCCAGAAAAGCAATGGGATTTCTTATGTGAAATTATACAGCTATTAATATATAACAGGATGGAGATACTTAATGAATTGGATGTAGATGGCAATAATCCAATGCATTATGTAGCATGTGCTCCATATATGAATGAAGAAGTTATTAAATACTTTTTGAAAAATGCACCTGCAATGATTGTACAACAAAATTCCCATGGAGATACACCATTGCATATTATGTCATCAGTTTATTTGGTTAATTTTGCGAAGATACTTTCGTTTTATAATATAACCTATAGAAATAATATGGGGCATCTAAAAAATGTTATGGATTCATCTCTATCAGAGATAAGAAATGTTGTAACATATGTGAGGGAAAAAAATGAGGAATTATCGAGTGAAATTGAAAATTATCTAAAACAATGTGTAAATGCATATGGATTGTTGCTAACTTCTGTACCTTTGTGGAGATTATTTGAAGTAAAGAATAAGAGAGGGTATACTGTACATGATATAATGACATCTACTATTACAAGTGTAGGTGATGGAAATCTTAAAGCCTTATTAGAAGATTTTTCTGAAATAAGTAGTAGATTGCCTATATGTGATTCTAGAATTCATGCACAGAAGGAACTGTGCGTAAGGTTATGTTTTGATAAAAATAATATTGGTAAAAACAAATATGGGCATAGTTTGTATAGGTATGCAAAGCATATATATGACTTAATGTCCAATAAATTTGCTGAAATGTCTGGTTCTAAAGCTAGATATCTCAGCATTAAAAAAGAACGTAATGAATTTAAATGTGCATCTTTACTTATTGCTGTAATATTTATACTTTTATGTGCACTAAATGCTATATTGCATTTTAAGGCAAGTGATATTTTAGGGTATGAACAATGTGTCTATAGATCTGTACTATTTGCTGTTATATCAATTGTTTTTTTTGCTGCTGTTTGTGTTGCTTATGCTATATATGCTAAACAGATAGATTGTTGTAATGGTAAAGCAATGATGCATGAAAAAGAAAACATAAAAAGTGTATTGTTATCACATTTGAATATTGAAGCAATCAGTCCTGCTCAGCAGACAGATCTTACTTAAAGGTTTTACTATAAACTATTTTTGTATTGGAAAAAGAGTTTAAACATATTAATACCATTTCCTGGATTTATGAAATAGATGGTGTTAAATTCATTTGCCATGTTTAGTAATTCCACGAGTTTTCATATATTTGTGTTTGTAGTAAAGTTTGTTAGCTTTGTATTTATAGAAACATGTAGCAATGAGTACAGAATTTTTTATCCTACTGGTACAATTTGATTGTTGCGTCCATTGAATAATACATACAAAATAAGATGAATTAAATTTAACTTATCTTAGTTATAACTTTTATTTGTTTTGCAAGAGTGTAGCTTTAAGAAGCTAGGTTTATCTGTGATTGAATATTTTTTAAGATGATCAGTGCACAATAGATATAGAATAAAAGAGGTTTGAGTTTCGTGTTTTTTAACTATAAAACTCTCTTTTAAAGTAACTAATGTGTAAGAGATGAAGTTAGCTTCCATTAATTATGAGATATATTAAAATTCGTACTTCAATATCTGATGTTAAGCTGCTTTTAATGAAATAGACAGAAACATTTTTCTAGTTTTTAATATCCTTGTATAAAACACAGTCTAGCTGTCAGTGCTTCAAACATTATTTTGCATGCAGTTATGTTAAAACTTGCACTTTAATATCTGATGTTAAGCTGCTTTTAATGAAATAGATAAAAACATTTTCCTGGTTTTTAATATCATTTGTATAAAACACAATCTAGATGTCAGTGCTTCAAACATTATTTTGCATGCAGTTATGTTAAAACTTGCACTTTAATATCTGATGTTAAACTGCTTTTAATGAAATAGATAAAAACATTTCTCTGTTTTGTTAATGTCTCTGTATGAAACACAATAGTGATTTATTTAAATACATTTATAGTGTGATGATACAGAAACATAGTTTTGTCTAGGTTATTACTAATATAAAAATTTATTATCTTACTACTAAGTTACTTTTATTGTAATCTACTACTCTAATCTTTTTAATACCCTCTGTATAAAATGCAATCTAGTAGTTTATTTAAACGCATCTTGTAATGTGATTCTGAGAAAATGGTTAAACATGCTTTTGCCTGATCTATGTAGGTTGTTGCTATTTCTAATGACTTTTCAATGGCATTGTGGGATTTAATGTAGTATATAGCCTGTTCTAGGTTTTGATTAACAGATATTTGGTCCCAGAATTTTTTTTCTTCTGATGTTGCATTTTTGTATGCAATGATAACTGGTAAAGTTGTTTTTCCTGTTGAAAGATCATTCCCTAATTTTTTACCAAATTGTGCATTTGAAGCCGTATAATCAAGAATGTCATCCATTATTTGAAAAGCAACGCCGAGATTATTACCAAAACTTTTTAATGCTTCGCTTTCTTGTGGATTAACTTGTGCAAGATGAGCAGCGGCTTCACAAGTTGCTCCAAATAGAGAAGCTGTTTTTGCAGAGATAATTTCAATATATTTTTCTTTGGAAATGTTTATGTTATAACTAGAAAGCATTTGTTGTATTTCTCCTACTACAATGGTATTAGATGTTTGGGAGAGTATGGATAGTATATTAAGATTCTTACATTCTATAAGCCATTGAAAAGATATGGCAAGTAGGAAATCTCCAGCTAAAATGCTTGCTTTGTTTCCCCATATAAAATTGGAAGTTTTTTTCCCTCTTCTGAATTCACTTTCGTCTATTACATCATCATGTAACAATGTGGCATTATGTATAAATTCAATGGCTGCTGCAATAGGTATTTTATTTTCATTTGTACAGTTTAGCATCTTGCATATAATGAAAAAAATGATGGGACGTATTCTCTTCCCTCCAGATTTGATTAAGTGGTGTATAATTTCTGTAATTAAAGCAATGTGTTTATCACTATGGTGGGAAATTAAAATTTCCATTGCATCTAAATCTTGCTGAATTAGTGATTTTAATTGTAGAAGTGTATTGTTGAATTCATTTGTCATGTTTAGTAATTCTAAGATTTTTCATAATATTTGTGTTTGTAGTAAAGTTTGTTAACTTTGTATTTATAGAAATATGGAACAATAAGTACAAATATGTAACCCCATGATAATTTATATCATATTTATATATCAACTTCATTATTAATTCTGTTTATATTGAAAGAGTAGCAAAGACATTTACTATGCGCTTATGAACTGTAATAATTTACAAATTCAATAGGGTGTGGATGTAGCTGTAGATCTTTTACTTCTAGTGTTTTAAGTTTTATGTATGAGTCAATTTGATCATTAGTAAACACATTTCCTGCTAATAGAAATTCTCTATTGTTGTCTAAGGATTCTAATGAATCTTCAAGAGAACTTGCTACAGAATTTAATTGTTGTAATTCTGCTTTATCTAGTGAGTATAGGTTTTTATTTATTGCAGGTCCTGGATGGATTTTATTTTGTATACCATATAAGCCAGCCATTAACTGTGCAGAAAAACATAAATAAGGATTTGCAAGTGGATCTGGAAAGCGTACCTCTATCCTTTTAGCATTAACATCATTTTGAGGTACGTATGGTATACGAATAGCAGAAGACCTATTTTCGTATGAGTAAGTTAACCAAGTTGGTGCTTCAAAGTGTGGTACTAATCTTTTATAGCTGTTTGTTGAAGGGTTTGCAAATGCATTAATTGCTTTCCCATGTTTTATAATACCACCTATATAATATAAACAAGTTTCTGATATACTGCCATCGGGGTTCACGAAAAGATTGGTGTTATTTTTCCAAAGAGATTGGTGACAATGCATACCATTGCCGTTATCTCTGATGACTGGTTTTGGCATAAAAGTTGCAGTTTTACCATAAGATGATGTGACTCCATGTACTATGTATTTGCATTTTTGTACATTATCTGCACTAGCAAGTAGTTCATCATGCTGAAACCCAACTTCGCATTGTGATGCAGCAACTTCATGATGATGTATTAAAGGTGTAATACCTACTTCTTTAAACATTATTAACATTTCTGATCGAATGTCGTGTAACGAATCAATAGGAGGAGTTGGCATGTATCCGCCTTTAACTCTTGGACGATGATTATTATTAGAAAATTCTCTTCTTTGATACAAAATATCATGTTCTGCTGACTCTATTTTAAAGTAAGAGTCATACATTCCTGTGTAAAATTGAACATTGTCGAATACAAAAAACTCTATTTCTGGTCCAAAGTAACACTTATCAGCAATTCCTGTAGATAGCATATATTCAGATGCTTTTTGTGCGGTATATCTTGGATCTTTAGAGTATTGAGATTGATTGTATGGATCTACTATATTGCAGATTATGACTAGTGTTGATTGAGCAGAGAATGGATCTACAAAAGCTGTACTGATGTCTGGTAATAATATCATATCAGATTTTTCTATTGACTGCCATCCCGGAATTGATGAACTGTCGAAATTAATCCCTGTAAAAAGTACTTGTGCATCTGTAGTTTCTGCACTACGTGTTATGTGATGCCATCTTCCGTTGGAATCTGTAAATCTTAAGTCTATAAAATTTATTGCATTTTTTTTTATGTAGTTTAAAGTATCCTCTGTAGAAAGGAACATGATAAGATTACCAAGCTTAAAAACAGATAGGATATCAAGTTTCTTGTGCTTTTGCAACATACATATATAATTTATTAGGGAATTTGATTAGTAGATGTATAAGTTTATTGAGTTGTATTGTTACAGAAAATAAAGAAAAATCTTTACTTAACTTTAGGAAAATGATTCAATGTTATCACTACTTTTATCTTTGATTAAGATCCCGTAGCTCAGTCGGTAGAGCAATTGACTTTTAATCAGTGTGTCGCGCGTTCGATTCGCGCCGGGATCACTGTTTATTTTTATAATGATCTGTTTCTGAAATGAAGTTAGAGTCTCAATTCTTAAGCTTTTTATATTCTCGTGGATATTTTAATCAATGTACTAACATTAGTGCGTTGGATCAGTTAATGAGTAAGCAATGTGTACATGCATATATAGGGTTTGATTGTACTGGTAAAAGTTTACATGTTGGTAGCTTAGTGCAAATTATGATTTTGAGATACCTTCAAAAATTTGGTCATAAACCTATAGTATTATTGGGAAATGGTACAACTAAAATAGGTGATCCTTCTGGTAAAGATAAATCGCGTGTAATGTTATGTGCTGATGAAATTGAAGCAAATACATTAGGGATTTATGATGTATTGAAAAAGTTTATTAAATTTGGAAATGGTCCCACTGATGCTCTGTTGGTACGTAATGCTGAGTGGTTGGATGATTTAAATTACATAGAATTTTTAAGAAATATAGGTAGACATTTTTCTGTCAATAACATGTTAACTTTTGATAGTGTGAGATTGCGTTTAGAGAGGGAACAGAATCTTAGTTTTTTAGAATTTAATTACATGTTGTTACAGTCCTATGATTTTATAGAGCTTAGTAAGAGGTATAATTGTTTGTTACAAATAGGTGGTTCTGATCAGTGGGGGAACATTGTTAGTGGTGTAGAGTTAGGTAGAAAGTTAAAGTTACCAGAACTTTTTGGCCTTACAACTAATTTAGTGCTTACAAGTTCTGGTGAAAAGATGGGTAAGACTGCACAAGGTGCAGTATGGTTGAATGGTGATATGTATAGTCCTGTTGATTATTGGCAATATTTTCGTAACGTCAAAGATGAAGATGTTGGGCGTTTTTTAAAATTATTTACTGAGTTACCTCTTGATAGAATCAAAGAGTTGGAACTCTTGCAGGGATACGAAACTAATGAAGCGAAAAAAATATTAGCTACTGAGGCTACTAAAATATGTCATGGGGAGGAAATTGCGCGAAATATTGCTGCTGATGCACTTAAAGTTTTTGAGTGTAATGATGATTCAGGCTTGTCGGCTTTTTATGTGGATAGACATGATGTAGATTTAGGATTGCCTATAATAAAATTACTTCAGATATCTGGTCTGGAAAAGAGTAATAGTAGTGCGAGAAGACTTGTCAATGATAAAGGATGTAAAATTAATGATGTAGTTATATTAGATGTAAATTACAAATTATCCTTAGAACATTTTTGCAATGCATCCTATGTTAAATTAAGTTGTGGGAAAAAGCGTCATTTAAAAATAATGTTAAAGAGTGATTTTTAGTAAAAAGCATAGGATAAAAGAAGCTATGACAAATTATGAAGAGATATTTGATAGTAAGATTAAACTTATAAAGGAAGAGGGTAGATATAGAGAATTTACAGGATTTTCTCGCATTCCTGGTCAATTTCCTTATGCTATCGAGTGTAATGTGAATAATGTAGTAACATTGTGGTGTAGCAATGATTATTTAGGTATGGGACAAAGTGAACATGTAATGCTTGCTATAAAAAATTATAGCAGTAGTGTTGGTGCAGGTGGTACTAGAAATATTTCTGGTACTACAAAGGAGATTATTGAGCTTGAAGAATCATTAGCCGATTTACACAGAAAGCCTGCAGCTTTAACTTTTGTATGTGGTTATGTTGCAAACCAGACTACTATCAGTACATTACTTTCTGTTGTGCCAGATATTGTAGTATTTTCAGATGAGAAGAATCACTCCTCTATGATAGAAGGGATTAGGGGAAGTAATAGGGCAAAGCATATATTTAAGCATAATGATGTTAAACATCTTGAAACTTTATTAAAGTCTATTGATAGATCTTTACCTAAGATTATAATATTTGAATCTTTATATTCTATGGATGGAGATATAGCTCCGATTGCAGAAATTTGTGATTTAGCTGATGAATATGGTGCAATGACTTATGTAGATGAAGTACATGCAGTTGGTATGTATGGAAATCGTGGTGGTGGTATATCGGAGCAGGAAAATATATCTGATAGGATTACTATTATTCAAGGTACTCTTTCTAAAGCTTTTGGAGTTATGGGTGGATATATTACTGGATCTAAGAGTTTAATAGATGTTGTTAGAAGTTTTGCTCCTGGTTTCATTTTTACTACAGCTTTATCTCCGCTTATTGCGTCTTCTGCTAGAATAAGTGTTGAACATTTGAAAAATAGTTCTGTTGAAAGAGAAAAGCAACGAGAAGTTGTTAACAAAGTAAAGGAATCTTTTGCTAGAGCTGGTATTAATTTTTTAAAGACTGATACACATATTATTCCTGTTATTATAGGTGATCCAGTAGCTTGTAAAGATATTTCAAAAATATTACTTAATGATTACAAAATATATATACAATCTATTAATTATCCTACTGTACCTGTGGGTACAGAAAGATTGAGGATTACTCCTACACCTTATCATACAGATGAAATGATAGATATATTAACTCAAGCACTAGTTGATGTTTTAGGTAGGTTTAAAATAATATGTTAAGTCAAGTTAGGTTTCTTGCCAAGCGTTTGTAATATGTATCAATCCTTTTGAAAGTGAAAGAAAATATAGGTCAAATCTTATGTTGTATTTTTCAAATTTTTTATAGTAAGTAATAAAGTACTTTGCTACTCTGATAATTGATTGTTGTTGTTTATAAGTAATAGGAATTTCTGACCTAAGTATACTAGTTTTGACTTCTATAAAAACCAAGTTTTGATTTTTAAAGGCAATGATGTCAACTTCACCTAAGGTACATTTGTATCTGTGTTTTATAATATGATATCTTTTACACTTTAAGAGCCAAATTATAATGACTTCTCCCAAATAACCTATCATGTTGTAGGTAGCTTTTAAATAATTCTTTTTGGTTTGCATGATATGGTAAAAGTATTAATGGAAACCAGTATATCAAATTTTCTAGTGAAGTGGAAATGATTCTCAATTAAGTTTAGGGTGCTCTTTTGTACTTGGTTTATATGCAATACGCTTTGTATTGTTTTGCTACTTTTAAAATGCCAGATAGTGTAAGTATATCTCAAGTAATTTTTTTAAATGTACATAATGGTACTTGCAGTAAAAATCAGTGTGTTAAATTTTTTACATCTAGTGAAGATAATGTTTAATTAGACTGACAGCTTTTCAGATAATGTTTTGTACCTGATAACTATAATGCAATGTCTTTTATACTGTTGATACAAGATTGTTATACATATCAAGTGTTAATATTATAGCAGTTATCAGATGACTTTTTTATGAAACATTATGAATATAATTGTTAGTGAGAATTGATATCTAAATTTTTTAGCTGTATAAAAGTGGTTATCAATTGAATCTGTAGTTCTTTAATAATACTTGATATCTAGTACTTGTATGTAGTAGCCTTTTGTGTTTAAAATCTGATAATAGACTTCACTACTCAGTGTTTACTGCTTATACATATCAAAAGGTATAATGCATTATATAAGGATGAATTTCTTTTATATTATACATAAATATAAAGTTACAATATTAATTAAGTTATGTGTGTAGCAATAAGTTTCTTTGTTATAGTTTAACTTTTAAAATGTGGTCCATACCAGCACTTTATTATCCACTCTGATTGCCAACATACATAAATCATTGTTTGACACTGATGCAGCCCATTATTATATAAGTTTACAGTAGGTTTTGCTGCTTATCGCATTTAACAAAAAAGTTGTTGGCAATTTCCATACTACATACAAAATATGTAATGTTGATAAGTAACAGGTTTATTTGTATAAAGGTAGTATTGTATCATAGTTCAACTTGATATATTAATATCATAAAATCATTGATGAAGAGCGGCGTATCAAATTTTTTGTAGTGTCATTAAATTCACGCATTTTCTCAAATAATGTATTTGTATCTGTGTTTAAAAATATAAATACACTTTTATATTTTAAAATAGAACTATGATTTTATATTAAAAATGGCATATAGTATCCTAAGAATACTTATATGATGATTTTTTGTGAAATGTTTATATGGACCATCAGTGTGATTCTTTCATTTTGTGTTACATTGTAAAAAAGTGTTTTTTCTTGAATAAGCCTGTGAAATAACATAGGCTTAGTGAATTAATATATAGTGTTTGATAGTGATTTTTCGTAGTGGTGCAAATATAAATTTTTCTAAGTATAGAATGTGTGCTATGTTCTGTAGCGGTGTTCTAATGCTTATATCAATATTACTTGTTTTATTTAAGGGTGTATGCTTTGGTACAGATTTTGCAGGTGGTATTGTTATTGAACTTCGTGCAAGTCAAATAGATACTAGAAGTATTACATTGAAACTGCAAGAAAGAGGTTTTGTAGGGTTTTCTGTGCAAAGTTTTAGAAATAACGATAAAGAATTAATGATTCGTTTTAAGAGTGGAAAAGATGTAAATCATACTGATGCTGTTGAAAAAATAAAATTAGCATTAGGAGAAATATTAGGTGAAGTAACTTATTTAAAAATAGACTATGTTGGGCCACAGGTTGGATATAAACAGATTTTTGAAGGACTATGTGCAATAATTTTTTCATTGTTAGGAATGTTTTTATATTTGTGGGTAAGATTTCAATGGAGATTTGCATTGGGTGGTGTTTTGGCACTGATACACGATGTAATATTAACATTAGGTTTGATTAGCTTGTGCGACATTGAGTTTAATCTCTCTTCTACTGCAGCAATTTTGACTGTTATTGGTTATTCAGTAAATGATTCAGTGGTAATATATGATAGAATTCGGGAATTACTTAGAAAGAAATTGCAAAAAAAGTTGTCTGATATAATTAATGTAAGTATTAATGCTACTTTGTCTAGAACTATATTGACTTCTGGCACTACCATGTTAGCATCTTTTCCTTTGATGTTGTTATGTCAAGGTACTGTTAGAGAGTTAAGTATAATTATATTTTTTGGTATAGCTGTTGGTACATATTCTTCAATATTTATAGCAACAGCGTCTTTGTCTGATAACGTTAAAACTTAAGGTATTTGAGATATTTTTTTAATGTGTTGAGGAGATTTTTTGATGGATACTCAGTAGTTGATAATCCGTATTATCAAAAAGCGCTGTTTATATATGAAGTTTTTTATAATAATAGTGTTTTAACTACAATTTTATATGCTGCTAAATTTTACTTGGTGTTGTATATTTGATATATATCTTTAAGGTAAACACAGTTGGTAATATTGGTTATGATGCACTTTTATAATAAGTGAGATTTATTTATAACCAATATTACAACGTTATTTTATGTATTAGACTAAAATTCGAGCGCAATATGAAAGTTGTGTTTTCTTTACAAGAATAAACTTTATTGATTGTGAAATTAGTGAAGCTTGCTTAATTAAAATGCAGCTGTCAAAATGTGTAATGTTTTTATGATAGTTGAAGGTTTAATCTATAGATGATGATCTATTAATTTTATATATTCTTTGAATAGAAATCTTTATGGATGTTGAAGTCATGTTATTCCATTTTAAAAGTTGGACTATTGATAAAAGCATTGATTGTTGTATGAACAGTTGTTACTTATCAATATTATATATTTATATTTATGTGGAGCGAGAGATAAGAATTGATCTTGTGTAGAGGAATACTTTTTGTGTGGAAAGTAATCAATAGTAAAGTTTGTTATAAACTTACTTAATAGTAGGCTTTATTGATATTGCAAAGGTTTGTGTGTTTTAATAGCAATAGTGGTAATAAAGTTCTGTTGAGGTGTACATTTTAAAATTTAAAACTATGATAAAGAAATTTGTTGCTATACACATAGAATTAATATTGCACCTTTATATTTGTAGTCATATAAAATAAATTTATCCTATATAGTAGGTTATACTTTTTAATATGTAAAAAGGAATAAATGCTGTTAATAGTGAAATTTATTATCAGTTAAAAAGTTGAACTATGATGAAAATATTTATGGCTGTATAAATAAATTTGTTACTTGTCAATATTATATATTTATGCATAGCATAAGATAAGAATTGATCTTGTGTAGAGGAATACTTTTTGTGTAGAAAGTAATCAATAGTAAAGTTTATTATAAACTTACGTAATAGTAGGCTTTATTGATATTGCAAAGGTTTGTGTGTTTTGATAGCAATAGTGGTAATAAAGTTCTGTTGAGGTGTACATTTTAAAAGTTAAAACTATGATAAGGAAATTTGTTGCTATACACATAGAATTAATATTGCACCTTTATATTTGTGTGTCATATAAAATAAATTTATCCTATATAGTGGGTTATACTTTTTAATATGTACAAAGGAATAAATGCTGTTAATAGTGAAATTTATTGTCGGTTAAAAAGTTGAACTATGATAAAAATATTTATAGCTATGTAAATGAATGTATTACTTATTAATATATATGTTTATATGTAGTGTAAAGTAGGATTGAGTTAACTTTTTGTATAGAGGTAATCAGTAGTAGATCTTATTGTGGATTTCTATAATAATGATCTATTAACTATAGAGTACTGATTTTATATACTTTAATAAATAACAAGATAATGCTTAGTGCGGTGTCATGTAATTATTACATTTTAGAAATTTGACACTAGTAAGTGCTTGTATTGCCTACGCTATTAGTGAAGTTTATGGTTTACTCATACAGCTCTTGAGATATTTATTAAATGGGAGGCCGGAACCGGAATTGAACCGGTATAAAAGGATTTGCAGTCCTCTGCATAAGCCATTCTGCCATCCAGCCTAACTGTTGTAAATTTTTGCTATTTGTTCTAGCATTGATATAGCATCATTTTTTGATCTTTGAAAAGAATTGCGTCCTATAATTGACCCATCACCCTTACCTGATTTGATTGATTGTATTTCGTGCAATAGCTCATCTTCAGTTTTTGCTTCTCCACCTGAGAAAACAACTAGTCTTCTTCCTGCAAAGCAAGATAATTTTACGTACTCTACCCTTTGTTTTAAATCTGAAATATCATAAGGAATAGAATCTCTCTCTATGTGACTTGTTGGTAACTTAACCTTTATAATATTTGCGCCAAGTGATGCTGCAATATGTGCAGCGTATGCTACTATATCTACTGCTGTTTCTCCTTGTTTTGAAATGTCATTTCCACGTGGGTATGACCATATCACAACTGCTAACCCTACTTCTTTTGCTTCTGCTATTAGAGCTCTTGTCTCTCTAATCATTGAGAAAAAATTGTGGGAACAAGGATAGATAGTTAACCCTATAGCTGAACACCCTAACCTTAGGGCATCTTTTACAGAAGATGTAACAACTTGGTCAGGAAAACTGTTTTTTGGTGAAAGCAGTGTAGAATTATTTATTTTAAGAATAAGAGGTATAAGGCCGGAGTATGTTGATGCACCAGCTTCAAGCATACCGATTGGAGCTGCAAATGCACTAAACCCACCCTCAATGGCTAATTGAAAGTGATAATGTGGATCATAAGACTGAGGGTTTTTTGCGAAACTTTTAGTTGGTCCATGTTCCATACCTTGATCTACAGGTAGTATTAGCAATTTCCCACTACCTGCAACTTTACCGTGCAATAGCATTCTTGTTAGATTTGCTTTGACACCTGGGTTCTCACTTTCATAGAATCCTAGAATATCTTGAATAGGATTATTGGCTAGCACAAAGTTTCTACATATTAAACAAACACAATAATATTAGCAAATTTTTTATCTACTACAAGAATAAAATAACATGTGTAGTTATTCGAATGCGTGTGTAAAAATCAGGAGAAAGAATTTAGAATATGTGAATTGCTGAGTGAGAATGTCTGTTAGGCATGTATTATTCGAAAGTAAAATAAATGTTTTAATTTGTGTGCTATTTATATTGTAGTTTATAGTTTGTTAACTTTTATCAGGTGTAGTATAAGTAATGTAACTTACTGATAAAGGGCATTTTTATTATCTGGATCATGTAATTAATGGCTTCATCTGAGAGAATATTAACAGCTTATTGTTAATGTGTGTTAATAAAGTTCAATTTTTTTTAAAATTATGTTAAAATTTTTAAGATTTTTGTACTTAACTTGGGTTCCATTATGTATCAACAACAACCTGGCATTGAAAGCATAAAAATATTGTTGAATAGTAAATTAGAAAAAGTAGCTGAAGTGTCTGTAAACTATATTGAAATGTGGGAATATATTTATTGGGCTCATTTGATACGGTCTGATGATTATTTAGATACTATTAACCTAGTTAGGAAATGTGATAAGGAACATGACATATTTCATCATGCAGTGATGTGTAACCCTGAAGTATTTATATCAAAAATAACCGCACCGAAATTTTCTTCAGTTCTACAAAGTATAAAAGATAAAACAGGAGATTGTAAGACAATAGAATTAGGTTTGTTAAATGGATATGCTTTGTCTGTTATAGTTGCAGATCCATTATTTGAAGAATTTCGGTTAAAAGTTACTAGTATTAGAATAGGAGGCATAAATTTATGCCAAGATATTTATAATGAAGTAAAAGAGAAAAATAGCAGTAGAGGTATTGATAAATGTTCTGAAGAAGATGTAGATTTTTTAGTAAGAGGTGTTATGTATGAAAGCCATATTAAAGAATATCTTCATTTATTTCCAAATTTAATTTATCTAGATTGTGTTGTTGCTGAGCAAAAGTGTTGTGAGGTTTTGTTTGAGACTTTGCAACATTGTACACCTAAATTGCATTCTCTTTCTTTAAAATGTGCAAATGCTATACCTGCTGTTGAGTGGGAAGTTGGTAGAAAAGTTAGTACTCGATTAAAAGTAAAAGATCTTTTATTAACAAACTGTTCTGTGGATGCATTACGGTATTTTTCTGAGGTTGAATCTTTATTTATTATTGCACCACAAAATCTTCCTGAAAATAGAAAAATATTACTCCATAATTACTATGACAATCCCTGCTCAGTTGCGCAATTGTTGGTATCTACTAACAGTTATATGATAGATTCTGACGGGAAGATGTCTTGTGTAGATGTGGATTATGATGTCATGTCCTTTCGGAAATTGACAGTGCTAGCTATTAACCCATGTCAAGATATGTCATCAATTCTATATATGGATGGTTTGTGGGATACTAAAGCTGGATTAAGCTTTATTGATCAATTGATTACTAGCAAAAAGTATAATTTGTTAAGTGGTATTATGACTTCTCATCCTAGTTCTTTGGATCAGTTATTTTTTATTACATCTCCGATTCATAAGTTTGCTTTATTAGAAGATAGTGAAAAATTATTTCTGAAATCAGTGAGCTGTAATTTTAGAAGTGCTACTTCATTGATTAAAAGTTTGGGAGTTGGATATTTAGTACCACATTTTTCTTATAGTAAGTTTGGTGCTAGTAAAAGAGATTTACAACTTATTCAATTAAGGTTGAAAATTAGTAAAGCACTCAAAAATTTTGACTCAGAGTTGTTTACGAGTGAGACGATATATGATGATATTATAAAATATATAACAAGGTTAACATGTGATGTAAATGAAGTAGGAAATGATCAATCTGCATCTGATAAGTTCTTAAAAAATGTTTTTTTTAAAGCGAATTTTTGTGATGCAGTAAGTGCGAAATATTTAACAAAAATTGTTTCAATGAATTTTCCTATAACATTCTGTGGTGAATTTTTTGGTGGTTTGTTGCCTTATGCAGAAGGTTTAGATATTTACTTAGTTAGTGGAATTGGAGCATTTATACGTGAAAAATTTTTGAAAGAAGAGATTAAAACTTTAGCAGATTTAAAAGATGCTTTGTTAGTGTTTCAAAAAGGTGCGCAGACACGTATTGCTGGTGCAAACGAAGCTGTAAGTCAAGTGATAGGTTTGATGTTGCTTGGTGATGTACGACAAAATGCACAAAGTCCAGATGGATCAGTTAAAGCGTTATGCCTATCAAAATTAGATTCATATTCTAAAGAAATTTTAAGTGATGTTGTGGGGGTAGCTAATGTTTTACAGATGGATAAGAGTAAAAAAATTATTTCTTTTGTTGAAAGTGCTTTGTGTAAAACTGTACCTTCCATAATGAAAAGGATAATACTTACTATGGAGAGTAAACATGTTAATCTGATAGGTGATTTTTGGCATAGTGTGTCTGAGTTGTATGATGATGAATTTACTGACATGTTACCTAACAACTATCTATTTTGTAAAGCTATATCTGCTTGTAGTACAATAACAAGCACTATTGAAGATACTAATCCTTATGTGCGTGCATTTTTACTAATGGATAATGTGAAAGTGAAATTAGTAGAATTAGAATATGGTTATGTAAAATTGCGAATACCAAAATTTGATCAAAGTGCTAGTAAAGTAATGTCAATTTTAGCAGTTTTGACATTTTTAAGGCAAGTCTTGAACTTCAGTGGAATGAGTGATGAAAAAATACTTTGTCATTTAAGTGCTTGTGGTGTGGAAGATTTCATGAGTATGACTATCGTCGTGGTTAATTTAGCATTTAATGAACTAAGAAATTTTAAGGAACAAAGATTAATTGCAGATCATAGGGATTTAGGGTTTTATGAAAGTCTTAATCAAGCTTTTATTCAGCATAAAATATCTCATGAATTCATGATAAAAGTATTATCTGATGTGTTAGCAAATACTGTTATAGAAGTTGTGAAATTATATGAATTGTATTTAGTTCCACTACTTGATAGAAAGGTGCAACGTTTAGTAGATGTTATTGGCCATGCACCTCAAGATACTTTACGTATGAAAAATGTCATTAGTGCTTACATAATGTCTGTCCGTGATGTTTTTTTTGTCAAGAATGATTTGTATCATTTTGTTGAGGATAAAGTAGTAGGTTCAGATGTTGAAATGTTTAATAGCATTAAGTCATTTTCTCCTGTTTCTCGTAGAGGTTTGCTTGATATCTTAAATATGATGTTTTGTGCTAGAGAGTCAGATGTAAGTCTACTGATTCAGCAGCGGAGTAGTTGTGTGTTTATGCGCTCGCAACCAATTATGAAAGATGTAAATTTTTCATTTAAGAACTCAAATAGGTATAGATTTCTTTATAGAGCAATAAATACTATGTACATTCCTTATGAAGAGAAGTATGAGGATTCTTTTGCTGAATTACAGAATATAGGTAGTGTTCCTATCGTATTGGTTTCTTTGTTGTTTCAAAAGATATTTTATTCTTATGCTAAAAATACTATAGATAGGCAATTGCTATTTAAAATTCTCTATAAATTTCAACACTATTTTTATTTTCAGTTTATACAGTATTGTTTTGTTCTTCCTCAAGTGTTGCAGAATGATTCTGATGCATTCATATATGTCAAGCAATCTCAGTATCTTGTTCAAGTGTTAAGACGGATTGAGCCAGAAGTTATTATCAGTACAATAGACAATGCCATGAAATCTGAATGTGATATTACGGGATTGTATAATACAGTTCTATCTTCCTTGGTTTCATTAGATAAAAATGCTGTACCAGCACTGAGTAGTAAGGAAAAAAGTTATTTTTCTAAAATGGTTGATTTGTTTCAAACTAACTTCGAAACACACCAGATACTTAATGGTGATGTGATGAGAATCATATCCATAAGATTAACTTTTGAAGATTTTTCTGTCCAACAGTCAAAATGCTATAGTGACTGTGTGTTTGCAAGTTTCGGTAATATAAAAATGTTAAACCCTATCCAAGGGTACTGTGATCATTGGATAGCTGATGTAAGAAATCAAGTATTAAAATGTACAGGATTACCTGACCTAAATGTTTTGGATATTAGAAATGATTTAGTAAATAGGTGTAAAAATGTTGAAGGTGTCAATGATCTGACTTATCAATTGATTCTAGATAAGTTAGAACCTTCTATCTTACCTGTGCAATACCTTGATGAAATAGCTTGTTGCATAGTATTAGATCTTGTTCAGCGTGTTGTTGATAATGAGTACATAAATGTTTTTTACGAGAAATTAGTTGATGCACTTGTATCAAGAAAAAAGTTGGGTACTATGAAAAACATTTGCGAAACTGTATTGCAAACATTGAAAGACTTTTTATTAAATAAAGATAAGTTTTTGGTAAGTGTAAGTTCACATAGACAAACATCACCAGAAAAAGAACAAAAGGCTGCTGATAGTTTATTGTCTCAATGCTTTGCTGAGTGGTGTTATGTTATATTAGAAAATCTGTTTAAAGGTAAGAATTTAGCTAATAGTATTAAATCTTATAGTATTGCTCAATTTGTTAATGATAATGGACTACCGGAGAGTGCACTGTTGGATTTAGAAAAAAGAATGAAGCAAGGGCAACAGTCTGATAAGTATTTGAGATTGATTAACAGATTTAAATCAATATGTATAGGAAGTAGTAACAGGAAAATTCTAGACCGTGTAGGCACAGTAAGTAGACAAGTGGAAATTTTTAATATTGAAAACAGTAAAATAGTTTCTTTGATGCAAGAAAAGCTGTTAATGAGTAAAGATAATCCTGATTGTAATATTTTAAAGTTGTTAAATGTTGAGCAGTACGATTTAACTTGTTCTAAACAAAAAAGTGTGAAGATATTGAAAATTGTGGCGATGATGTTTTATGCGTTAAAACCTTGTAATAAACAACCTATCTCTGTACATCAATATGTTTGTGATAATGTATACATTTCTTTAATGAAAATGTCTTTAATGAGTGTGTTTTTTGATGAAAATGTAATGTCTACATCTCACATTATTTCAATAGCACGAGCACTATTAAGTATGTTTAGTAATAATCCGTATTTTGTTGATGTGCAATCTTTGGATATTTCAGAAAATATAATGAAATATGTGGCAGGAACTCAGTATGGTGATTTTGAAGATAAGACTCCACAAATGATTTGTCATTTAGGGTTTCATTTGGTTTGGGAAATGCTGGGTATATTATTGCGTGATTTAGTTTTAAATTGTTTAAGCGATGTAGATAGCAGTTTGCGTCATGCAGAAGATTATTTTAAAAGATTAAATAACATTGATGATTATACAATGTTATTAGTGAAATTTTATCATAGAAATGTTTTATTTCGATATAGTAAGCAAATTTCTGCAGATAATAATTTAGAATTGCATCCGGTTGTATTTTTGTGCAAATTCTTGAAAGTTTTTGACTATGATTTGTTAAAGTATTACTTTCCGGAATTTGTTCTTACTTTAGCAAATGTTAACATCTCTAAAGATCAAATATCAGGTATAGCAGCTACTAATAGCTTAGAAAGTGGAGCAGAGTTATCTGAATTAGATGGAAACAGTGTAAGTAAAAAACAGCGTAGTCGTAAAAAGAGTAAGAAGAAAGGAGAACAAGTTTGTATCAGTGTAGCTGGTGAAGCAGAATTAATGCCTTGTGACGAAAAGGTTGAAGAACTTATTATTAGCACGTGTCTGAATGACTTGCCAGAAGGTACAATAGATAGTCTTGAAGTTAAAGACAGTGATCATTTGCTTATACAGGAAGAGAATGTTGCTGCTGTTACAGGCACTTTAAATAAGAATCAGGTCCCTTCTGATCAGGTAGAAAATGAAAAAGAACATCAAGACAAAAGAAGTGAAGTACAAAAGAGTTCTAAAAAGAGTAGTAAGAAAGCAAAGAAAAATGCTGTAAGTAAAGATAAAATTGTAGCTTCTGTTTCAGAGAAAATAGATGTTCTTCCTGTCAATGAAAGTGTAAGTAACGAGTGTGATGTAGAAGAGAAAGCAGCGAATGATATTAAAGTAGATGATGCGTTACCTGAGCAGGAAAAAGAATCTAGTGCTATTGTTATAGAAACTTTAACTGATCAAAGACAAGAATCTGCTGATGTATTAACGAGTGAGCAAGTA
>CDGH01000059.1 GCA_000825765.1 Ehrlichia minasensis
GCCAGATTCTCTACAATATCTGCAAAGTGACATCCACAATAATATCTTTTACCAGGATAACCTTCCGCATATTTATTCGTGATAATCCTATCTCTTAATAAAAATCTTATTATTTAACACAAATATCTTATGCTAACTAACAGTATTAGCAATACAGTCTATAATAATTATTCAATACTGTCATACACAGTATTCCAGCACTGGTTACACCCACTAATTAAGATTACTAAACACTAATACAGCTATAAAAATCCTTGTATCTAATATACAAAACAACAATAACACCTCACATAAAACAGCTTATTAGATGACAAATATCCTATATCAACTAACACATCTGCAATATAGTTTAAATTACACAATACTAACCTAATTAAATAGCAAGCATTACTAACATACTCATAATTAATATAACTATAACAACTTCTATACTAACTACGAACAAAACAACTATACTGCATATAAAAAAACCTTACTATCTATTATAAATATCCTATACTAATCAACTAATTAGCAATACAGTTTGTCAGTCATCCAATATTTTCACATACAGCTTACCAATACACTAACATTTGTTATATTAATATCTTAGTTAATCGCACTAATTAGCAATATAGCTAAATTATCAAATGCTTTCAGGAATAGTATTATTAATATACATAATACTAGATGGTTTAATGATCACAGACTCAACCTCAAAGGATCCTTGCGAATACTTAATACCTCGAACTAAACTACCATCAGTAATACCAGTTGCTAAAAAAATTGAATCAGATTTTACCATTTCTTCTATAGAATAAATTTTATTTGGATTTTTAATCCCAAATTTTTCTGCTCTTGCTCTTAAAGGATCTGTATCAAGCACTAATTTACCTTCCATATAACCACCCATAGATAACAAAGCTGCAGCTGCAAGTACACCTTCTGGCGCACCTCCTATACCAACATACAAGTCATTCATCCCTTTCATGAGTGATACTACAGCTGATATATCTCCATCATCTATAAGTTTTATATGTGCTCCACATGCTCTGATGTTTTTTATCAATTCCAAGTGTCTTTCCCTATATAATACTGTTACAACTAATTCATCCACTTTACACTTTTTTACTGCTGCTAAATTATATAAATTTGTTTTTATGTCATATTTTAAAGATATTACATCTCTAGGTATATTAGGACCAACAGCAATTTTTTCCATATATACGTCAGGAGCATTTAAAAATCCTCCTTTCTCTGTTATTGCAAGCACAGACATTGCTCCACTCTTATAATGAGCACACATTGTAGTACCTTCAAGTGGATCAAGTGCAATATCAATACCAATTCCACCAGTACCTACTTTTTCCCCAATATATAGCATAGGAGCATTGTCTCTTTCCCCTTCTCCTATAACAACAGTCCCACTAATTTCTAACAAATTCAATGACTTTCGCATAGCATCAACAGCAACACGATCCGCACCTTTTTCATCACCCATACCAAGATACTTGTAAGATGCTAAAGCTGCAGCCTCAGTCACTGATAACAACTTAAAACACAAATTTTGCATTTCTAAAATCCATATAGTTTATAATAAAAAGACATCATAATACTATAAACATTACTTATAGCAAACTACCATATTACTTGTATACTATAATTCACATTAACACATAATCAAACAAATTGATCAAAAAGCTACAACAATCAACCAGTATTTACTACACAAATCAATTTAAACAACAACACTTATTACCAACATAAAAAATTTTGCATTTATTACTTAGTAAGAATCAATTACCAGTCAAATTTGCATTGCCAAATTTATATAACAGAATAATATATAGTGTTGATGTAATCTAAAGAATATTCAATAATCGTAGGTACATGTGACAATAAGAAAAACACTATTAATTGCTTTACTATGCTTTGGTTGTACACAAAAACCTGCACCATATTTTCTAAGAGGGGAAGAATTCCACGGTAAAAAAGAGATAGATGATATAAATGAATACCATCTTGTAAAGTATAATGTACAAGAAGATACAGAATCAGATGCAATTCAAAACACTAGCAATGTAGGTAAAGAAACAAAAATCTTTGATAAAAACTGTAATTTTATAATGCCCATAGAAGGGATCATAACATCAAAATTTTCTATAAACAATCAAGATAAGAATTGCAAGGAAGGAATAAATATAAAATCCAATGGTACTCAACATGTTAAAGCATCATCTGCTGGAAAAATACTATATGTAGGGAAAGGATCAAAGTGGTATGGCAACATGATCATAATAGAACATAATAAAAACACCATAACTACATATTCTTACTTAGATACTATAAATGTAAAAATAGGTGATAAAGTAACACAAGGTCAGGTCATAGCATCTATTAAAAGTACTAACCCACAAACTAATAAATCACATTTGTGTTTTGCTTTGCGTAAACATGGAAAAGCTGTAAACCCACTATTGTACATCAACTGCAAATAATTTAAAAACATCTAATTATCTATTACAATGTTATAGCATTAACTGACAAACTGAGCTTCACACATCCATACTTATATACACTAAAATTTAGATATAACAATAATAACATAACATATTAAAAATATGTATAGTTAATATTCTAATAATTGAATGATAAAACTAGAACCGCATAAAAATTTAGTTTGTATAAAAACTTGATTAAATGATTTTAAACTATCAACCAACCTACAGAATACGCTAACATACAATATGATTTTAAAATAAAAATTACTTAAAAAATACATATCAGACTAGAGCTAATACAAAAATATTAACATTAAACAAAAATTAGAACTAAGTAAGAAAAAATAAAGACATTTACTGTAAATTTCTTATGTTTATAAGATCAAGGTCATAGATGTCAGAATATGTATCAGAAAAACGAGCAATAAAAATATTATTTGCCTACTGGAACCAATTAAGAGATAACAGAATGTTTCCACAGCTAGAGGAAATTGAAGAAGAAGAAATTAGAGAAATTTGGCCTCATTGTTTCATTATTGAAGTAAAAAATGACACAGAAAATCAAAAGTATAATTGTAACTACATTGGAGAAAAAGCAATAGAGTTATATAAATCAGATATTAAAGTTTACGCTGAAGCACAAAACATGAAACTCTTTTTCCCGCAAATAATAGAAAACCTCTTTGACCATTTAGAATCAGTGATAGAAAATCAAGAGCCAATTATGGATGAATCAGAGACTGAAAGTGCTGATGGAAATTACATCAAAGTCAGACAATGCTTATTACCTCTTGGAAAAAACAACGAAGTAACACACATAATAGGAGTAATAGGAGGAAAAATATATTAAAATACAAAAAACTACCAAAATTAGTATAATATATAATCAGAATATTTAAAAAATCAGTTGACTGTTTTGCTAAAATTGCATAGTATCCTCTCACCTAATGAGAGTAAAGTATTCATAGTTTCACTTAGTTGCAAACAGGTAGTTTATGAGGTTTTTTCTACATGATATCTCAAAAGTCAGCGTATCATTCTTTGGAGTAGCGATAGGAACACTTGGTATTACTAACAAAGTAGTTAAGAAGTTTCTATCTAACTACTTAAGGAATAATGGCTTTGTTACTCAAGAGGAATTTGCAGATTTAAATAACACTGTAAAGGATATAGCATCAAAACAGGATAAAATAGAAAAACAGCTACAAAAATGAGTACACATACTCCTATTAGAAACAACTGGCAATTAGATGAAATATTAGAACTATTCGACACTCCATTTAATGATTTAATACTACAGTCTCATTTGTTGCATAGACAATTTTTTAACAATCAAGAAGTACAGCTCTCCTCATTACTGAATATCAAAACTGGTGGTTGCCCAGAAAATTGTAAATATTGTTCACAAAGTGCACATTACAAAACAGAGTTAAAAAAAGAATCTTTACTTGATATTGAGTCTATAAAAAAAGCAATACAAATAGCAAAAACAAATGGAGCAGATAGATTTTGCTTTGCAGCAGCATGGCGTCAAGTAAGAGACAGGGATCTTGAATACATTTGTGAAATTATCGACTTAATAAAAAGTGAAAATCTAGAAAGCTGTGCTTCACTAGGCATGATAACTTTAGAACAAGCAAAAAAATTAAAAAGTGCTGGTCTAGATTTTTATAATCACAACATTGACACATCACGTGACTTTTATCACAATGTAACTACTACACGCAGTTACGATGATAGACTAACAAGTTTGAATAACATACATGAAGCAGGAATTAATATATGTTCTGGTGGTATTTTAGGACTTGGTGAAAGTGTAGAAGATAGAGCAAAAATGTTATTAACCTTAGCTAATCTAAAGGAACACCCACTTTCTGTACCAATTAATAGATTAGTCCCAATAAAAGGCACACCTTTTGAAAATAATTCCAAAATAGACAATATAGATTTCATCAGAACAATAGCTGTAGCACGTATTTTAATGCCAAAGTCATATATACGTCTTGCTGCAGGTCGAATAAGCATGTCAGAAGAAATGCAAGCATTATGCCTATTTGCAGGAGCAAATTCAATATTCTATGGAGAAAAACTATTAACAACACCTAATGCTGATTGCAATGATGACAGGAATCTATTATCAAAGCTTGGAGCAAAAACAAAAGAACCTGTTTTTTTCAATTCATAACATCAACTTAATACAATTATTGATCCACACAATAAATGACACTCTGTACTTTTCCAGGAAATCAATTAATATGCTTTATAAGTAATGTTAGCAACTTACCAATCTTACACAAAAGAACCTGCTCTTTTGATTCATAACATCAACTTAATACAATTATTGATCCACACAATAAATGACACTCTGCACTTCTCCAGAAAATCAATTAATATGCTTTATAAGTAATGTTAGCAACTTACCAAATCTTACAAAAGAACCTGCTTTTTCGATTCATAACATCAACTTAATACAATTATTGATCCCCACAATAAATGACACTCTGTACTTTTCCAGGAAATCAATTAATATGCTTTATAAGTAATGTTAGCAACTTACCAAATCTTACACAAAAGAACCTGCTCCCTGATTCACAAGCCAACTTGATAAATTATAGAATTTACTACAACAGCTACTCCATATTTTCAAATGAAACAATCAACAAACCTCAATCCTGATTATAATAACACCAAAAATCTATTAGCCCAGTATAATCATAAAAAACTGTACTATTTAAGTTATAAAGTTAACTATTATCCTAATACAACATATATTTATTTAGTATCATAAATTTTATGCATAATAATTTGCAATGCTAAAATAATGATAATATTATAAAAAAAGAATCGATAACTTTTAAGCTTACCAACCTAACTAAATATTACTAGATATTTTACTAATGCATTTAATATTTAGCACTTTTTATAAGGATAATAAAAATCTCTTGCTAAAAAATCTATACACTTCAACTTATAAAATTAACTTCTAGCATATCAGCGAATTGTAATATAATAGCCATGAATAACTCACAATGCAAATCACAACAATTATAAATCTACTATTAATCTCAGAATAAAAACACAAAACCATCATCATTTTCAAAGTTGTAACCATATTCATAGCAATACACACTACAAGAATGTGATCTCAATATCTAAGGAAACAATAATAACAATAAACAACCAAATTATTATTCAAAAAGATATAACTCACATCCTTTAAACAACAAGATTTACTCTATAGAACTATATTTAAATAGTATAAATAAATTCCACATTCCATGAAAAAGCTATTAATTCTCAGTATTTTCTACAATAACAATAAGCAACTTCTACTCAAATCTAAAACTCTATTTCTTTCTAAGTCACAAATTACAGTTTTACTTAATACAATTATACATTATAATAATTTGTCAGGTAAAAGAGTAGTTGCTGTACTAATATACAGAGGAAAGTCCGGACTCCAAGGGAAAATGGTGACAGGTAATCCCTGTCGGAGGCAACTCTAGGTAAAGGGCTACAGAAAATAACCGCCTTGTTACAAGGTAAGGGTGAAAAGGCGTGGTAAGAGCACACCGTACTTATGGCAACATACAGTAGCTAGGCAACCACCACCAGGAGCAAGACTAAAATGAGGTATTTGTATTTTCCCTTACAATTACCAAGGTGAGTCGCGTGAGTTAGGTAGTGATACCTATCCCAGATGAATAACTACATAAACAGAATCCGGCTTATTTTTACCTGGCACATTATAAAAAACCACACATATATCAATCTATTAACAGATCACACCATAAGCACTCACATTATTAAATTATAGAAGCACCATATTACTACACAGTTCCAATAAATACCACTCATACAACAATAATATAAGTACTATAACACATCATTGTTATGCCCACTTTGTAACACTAAAATATTCAACAGAGAAGGCTTTTCTGAATAACTATTTAATACATCAAAAAATATAAAGATATATAATAAACCTATATATACAATAAACATTACAACAGTACCTCTTGTTTAGCAGTAATATCCATCAATCACCACTAGAAAATACTAATAATATATTTGAAATTATTATTAATTATTATACAGTGTAAACATATCACTTAACTAAAAATTATTCATGATTATACGTATTGAAGTAATAGATAAAATACTTCCAGAACGCTACAGTAGAACTAATGCAACAGTTTACACAATAGACACTAAACATAATCTAAATACAGAAACTATTAATAAAATAGGCTCATTGCTGACTAATCCAATAACACAAAAATTCTTTGCATTTATATATGATAGCAGAGAATTGAATTACAAAAAAATAACTAACAACACTAATTATAATCTACTTAGTACCTTCCAAGCTATTTGGTCACTAGAAAAAGGCTTCTTACCTGGAGTCACAGATAATGTTGGCAATACCACTAAATGCATAATAAATGAAGCATTAGCAAATAACTCAGAGGTTAGTGTATTTACCTCTCAAGTAATGTTTGGGCAAGAACCAATACCACAAGAAGATGAAATATCCAAATTATTCAATCCATTAATAGAATACTGCAAACTATCTATTGAAAAAGGAGAGATGTTCCAAGTAAAATTTTTCGGTAATAAACAAATACTAGATCTAAATAAAATTTACTCAAATTCCTCTAACAGTATATTTTTAATTCCATACATAAAACACGAAAATCTTTTTCCACAACAGAAAGAGAAAAATACATATGTAACTTCTGTAGATCTAAACATTCAAGATCATGAACTAATACAAATTAGTAAATATGGGATTAATAATAGAGGTGCTTTAAACCTATCATTGAAAGCAATGAAAGCTATTCAGGCATACTTCAAAAAAATTCAACGAAACCCTAATGATATTGAACTTGAGACACTAGCACAAACTTGGTCAGAACACTGTAAACACAACATCTTCTCGTCTCCTATAGATGAAATCACAGATGGACTATACAAACATTATATAAAACGTGCAACACAAGAAATAAACTCAGAAATATGCGTCTCTACATTCTCTGACAACGCTGGAGCAATAATATTTGATGATAATTTTATCATAGCAGACAAAGTAGAAACACATAACAGCCCCTCAGCACTTGACCCATTTGGAGGAGCAATCACTGGAATATTAGGAGTAAATAGAGATATTATCGGATTTGGTAAAGGAGCAAAACCTATATTAAATGCTTACTATTTTTGCTTCTCTGAATCAGATGAAGAATTATACAGAGATAAATCATGTACAGTAAAAGTACTGTCATCTAATGCAATAATGGATGGAGTAATAAAAGGTGTAAATTCTGGTGGAAATTGTTCTGGAATACCTACAAGTTTAGGGTCCGCATATTTTGATGATAGATTTCGTAGCAAACCACTGGTCTTTGTAGGATGTACAGGTATTATGCCACGCACAATTAATAATACCTTATCACATCTAAAAAATCCAAACAATGGAGATTATATAGTTATAGCAGGAGGTAGAACAGGAAGAGATGGAATACATGGTGCTACTTTTTCATCGAATGCATTAACTGAACATAATAGTAGCAGTACAGTAGTACAAATAGGAGATCCTATAACTCAAAAAAAATTATCTGATGCAATAATTAAAGAAGCAAGAGATTTAGATCTATACAATGCAATAACTGATAACGGTGCAGGTGGATTATCTTCTTCTGTAGGAGAAATGGGTAACAATGGTTTTAGAGTAGAACTAGATAAAGTACTACTCAAACATGATAATATGTTACCCTGGGAAATTTGGGTCTCAGAATCCCAAGAAAGAATGACATTTGCCGTCCCTCCTAATAAATTTCCAATGTTTGAACAAGTAATGAAAAAGCATGACGTAGAAATCAGTATAATAGGAGAATTCAACAACACTAATAAAGCTGTAGTATTATACAATGGATCTGTAGTAATGGACATGGACGTAGATTTTTTGCATAATGGTATTCCAAAAACCTATTTACAAACTACTCCATATACAGAAACTATAGAATCAATACCTCATAAAAAGTTTAACAAACCATTAGAAGTTGAATTAAATGAGATCATACAGAGAATGAACATATGTAGTAAAGAATTCATATCTTTACAATATGATCATGAAGTACAAGGCACATCAATAATTAAACCTCTTCAAGGCAAAGGCAGAGTAAATGGAGATGCAACAGTTATTAGACCAATATTATCATCAAACAGAGGCATAGTAAAATCACATGGTTTAGGGTCAAGCTACGGAGAAATAAGCACATATCATATGGCAGCATGTGCAATAGATACTGCTATACGTAACTATATTGCAGTAGGAGGAAATTTCAATCACTTGGCATTACTAGATAACTTTTGTTGGTGTGATTCAACAAATCCACAAAGATTATGGCAATTAAAAAATGCAGCAAAAGCATGTTATGACTATGCTGTAGCATTTAAAACACCCTTTATCTCTGGTAAAGATAGTATGTTCAATGATTTTAAAGGATACAATAAAAAAGGAGAAAACATCACTATTTCAGCACCACCTTCACTTTTAATTTCTACAATAGGAATTATAGAAAATGTAGAAAATGCTGTAACACTTGATGCAAAAAGCCCAGGAGATTTAATATATATTCTAGGTGTTACTTACAATGAGCTCGGAGGTTCAGAATATCAAAAATACAGTGGTATAGAGAATAATAATGTACCACAAGTACACGCTGCACATGCCAAAAAATTATATATGTCTTACAATCAAGCAATCAGTGCAAATCTTATAGCATCAGCCATTGCTATCAATTTAGGAGGTATGATAATTAGCTTAGTTAAATCACTCATTGGAGGACAATTTGGAGCTGAAATTAATTTACCATCAATACCAATATGTAATATTGAGAACAATCATTTAAAAGAAAAAGTTATCTTGTTTTCAGAATCACAAAGTAGGATTCTAGTAACAGTAAATGCAAATAAAAAACAAGAGTTTGAAACAATTTTCAAAAACATTCCACATGCAAACATAGGTAAAATCACATCTACAAATACTCTCATTATAGACGATATGTGCTCTATTGACTTAAACATGCTTGAATATAGTTATAAGAAGTTTAGCAATATGAAAATACAATCATATGCAACATAATTTGTATTTAATAACTCAGAAAACTTTAAAAAATCTATACACAATAAGTAAAGCAGCAGTATTATCATTAAAGTTGAAACCCAACCTTACACATCAACTGACTGTATTAAGCAAGTACAAAACAGAAGTTAAAATACTATAAAAAAACATATAAACACATGATATTGAAATTCAATTTTATGACTGCATACCATATTATTGCTAAAATAAATGAGTTATAAAGCAAAACCTAACTTACTGTGACTTATAAAAAAACATTTCAGCATAAAACTATATACATAAGAATTAAAAAAACATAAAAAATATGAGCTATAATCTTATACCTATCTTGAATTTATTATAAAATTACAATTTTTGATTGGTACAATATAATAAAAAACATCCACAACTATTCTAGAAATGATGTACTTTGTGGCGCTAACTTTTCTAAAATAAAATGCACTATATATTAGTAACAATATAGATTATACAATACCAAATCATATCAGCAAAAACATGTACGCTATTATCAATTAAATATAGTATTGTTTTAGTTTACATATTACATTAAAAGATAAAATTTCCTCGAAAGTGGTATCTTATTGTATAAATTTTATAAAAAAAATACATCACACTAGCTTTTCCATATAACAAGATAACAACGCTGCAGCTGGAAGTACACATTCTTCTTCCTATACCAATATATAAATCACGTATCACTTTCATGAGTGATCTACAGCTGATACATTTTTATCATCTACAGATTTTATAATACATGCCTCACACCATCTAATGTTTTTATCAATTCCATGTGTCTTTCTCCATATAATACCATTACAACTATCTCACCTACTTTTTTCTGCTGTTAAATTATCTAAAAAATCACTCATCACTGACATAAGTAACACCACATCTGATACATTTTTATCATCTACAGATTTTATACATGCCTCACACCATCTAATGTTTTTATCAATTCCATGTGTCTTTCTCCATATAATACCATTACAACTATCTCACCTACTTTTTTCTGCTGTTAAATTATCTAAAAAATCACTCATCACTGACATAAGTAACACCACATCTGATACATTTTTATCATCTACAGATTTTATACATGCCTCACACCATCTAATGTTTTTATCAATTCCATGTGTCTTTCTCCATATAATACCATTACAACTATCTCACCTACTTTTTTCTGCTGTTAAATTATCTAAAAAATCACTCATCACTGACATAAGTAACACCACATCTGATACATTTTTATCATCTACAGATTTTATAATACATGCCTTACACCATCTAATGTTTTTATCAATTCCATATGTCTTTCTTCATATAATACCATTACAACTAACTCATTGACACCTCTTACTGCTGTTAAATTATATAAATTTGTTTTTATGTCATATCTTAAAGATATTACATCTCTAGGTATATTAGTGCCAACAGCAATTTTTTCCATATATATGCTAGGAGCATTTAAAAATCCTACTTTCTCTGTTACTGCAAGGACAGACATTGCTCCATTCATATTATTTAGCACAACATATATATTTATAATAATACTAAAAAGTGCTCTACATATCTTCAATTTACACTGCAAAAAACAAGATAAATCATTCTTTAAAAAAGATGTTTTATCGCATTAAGCTTTATCATATAAGATGCATTATATATTAATGATATAAACACAAATTTATGATCAATCTTTAATAACATTGTACATATCCTGAAGTAACATAACACACTAAACAAATTATCTTAAAAAAAAGATGTTTTGCTGTACTAAACTTTGTAAAGTAAAATTTACTACTTACACAAGAACGATGCAGAATATATAATAGTATTACACATACTCTGTACTATGAGCACATTTATAAAAACCTTGAAATTAAGTTTAAAATTACATATCTTATTGTTTTAAGCACAAATATAAAATGGTGATTCATTGAACAATGATGTTGTCATACTAGCATTAGGAAGCAATTGCGGGAACATGTTAGCATGTATTAAATCAGCAATTAGTATGTTACCACTGTACAATAAGAATTACTCTTATCTTTATAAAACTCCAGCTTTATTGCCAGAAAACGCAGTTGACCATTGGGATACTCCATTTTTAAATATGGTAGTATCAGGATATACAAATTTGTCACCACATTCTATGCTAGAACAAGTTAAATCTATTGAAAAAAAGCTTGGTAGAATCAGTCGCGAACGTTGGGCACCTAGACCTATAGATATTGATATTATATTGTGGGGGAATACAGCATTGGATTTAAATAATTTATCCATTCCACACAAGCAAATGCATTGTAGAGATTTTGTGCTTGTACCACTATGTGATATTTATGCAAGATTTCCTCATCCAATATCAAAAACCTCGATACAAGACATGTTGTTAAAACTAAAAGACATCAATTTAATAAAGCAGAGTACAAATTTATTTGAACAGTAGTACAGCTCATTTAAAAGTAGAAGATAAAATGTTACTATAAGGTTTGTATAACACTAAAATTTTATCTATAGTCAAAAAATGCTTGTTATATATTCTAACTTACTTAAATTACATAGTATTTAAAACATCTACTAAAACTTACTGCATTATTAGAAAGATTACCAATTCAACTACCATATAAGCTATATTTATACAATTTTAATCGCACAAACATTTTTCAAAGTACAGCATACTTATATTTAAAAAATTCTCCACATTAATGAAGAATTATAAATCCAGTTACTATATAATGTTACACAACAACATTCACCTAATTTACTTGCATTATGAAAACATTGACATAGAACTTTTGATATTTAAAACACTTACTGAAGTATTAGCAGTGTTATAAACCATATATGAATTATATTTATATAAAACAATTCACCTAATATAGAATCCATTTTAATTATACAAATATTTTAAATAAATTAAGTTAATACCACATAAATTTATCCTTACACACAACACCTACTAAATACTTATTAAAGGTATTAGAAATATCATCACAGTATAGCACACATCAACTATATGAACTGAAATATGGACAAAACAGCATTCACTTTTTATTACAAAATGCTACACATTGCTTATAGGTTATTACCTGCCCACCACAACTAGAAAAACACAAATTGTAATCACTTCTACATAATCTCTCACATTCATCAACCTTACATAAACTTATAGGTTGTGGTTCTTTTACTGTCGCACTGTTTTTACGCCTATTTGAAAAAAATTCATCAAAACTTTCAGGCCTATCCAAATTCCGCTGAGTATTACACATATCCATAGACATGTCACATTGAGTTTTACAAGCAGCATTATTAGCACAAGATTTCTTGCATGCTAAATTTTTACTTTCACATGGATTTTCTGCAGGATTATACTCCTCGTCTTTACCTGCATTATTATTTACTATACTAATGAACGGGCTAGAACGTTCTTGAACATTAATTATTTTTTCAGTCAACCGACAGTTAGTTGCATTAATTTGACATTGTCTGTAACAATCATTTCTTATATAAGCACATTTTACTACACAAGCTTTCCCAGATTCACTTTCTGGATCTTTATATGCAACTTTATTATCATAAATAGGACTACAAGCAACTTGTAGCGCTAATAAAATAAATATAGTATTTTGTATTTTCATAAAAGGTTACCACACCTTAACATAAGTAATAAAATTAAAACATTTTTATTAAAATACACATAATTATTGTTATCAATTTAACTACCTATACATTACTCAATAAATTCGTTCTCAAATCATACATACGCTCTAACTGAATACTATCCTTTGGCAAATACTTTTTTGCTAACCTAAAATATTTATCAAAATCCCTCTTATTATTTTCAAAAAAAGATTTACTTGCTAATGAAAAATATGACATTCCTAAATCTCCAGTTTTACCATAAGCAATAGCTAACTGTTTCCAAGCAAAAATATTATCTGGTTCTTGATATGTAACCTGTTCCAAATAATCCACTGCTTCTTTCTGATCATACAATAATAATGCTTGTGACGTTTCAAGTTTTATCAAAACATTATCAAAAGAAAATTTAAGCGCTAATTTATAATTCTCTACAGATTTTTTAATGTCACCTACTTTATATAACATTTGTGCTTTTAGTTCATAAAGATAAGGATCTTCTGGAGACTTTGATATTAGACTATCAAGTTTTTCCAAAGCCTTTGAAACATCAGATTGCTTATAAAAAATAATAGATTGTGCATATGGAGATAATTGATTGATATTACTTTTGTCATTAACTAAGCGCTCTATTGGATTAAAAAATGCATTAATTTTTTCTACTACTCGCTTAAACTTATATATATCTTCATCAGAAAAACCATGCACTTCATTACGATTACGGTAATTTTGTATTTGTAGCAATCTATCATAACTAAGAGGATGAGATAACAAATATTGATCAATGTTTCCTCTATACTGTGCTTCCAATGAATAGAAATATTTAAACATCTTAACTAAGCCATCATTACTATATCCAGCTTCGTCTAAATATCGCAATGCACATTGATCAGCTGATGCTTCTTGTAAACGACTATAAAGAAAAAACATCCTTTTACTAATATCATTAGTGGCAAGAGCTATTGCTTGTCCCATATCAGGATTTACTGTAATCGCAGTAATAATACCTAAAACATATCCTATCCCAGATAAAATCATAGAATTGTGTATTTTATTTTTACGGAACAACACATGTTTCTGAGATATATGACCAACCTCATGAGCTAAAACTCCAATCAGTACACTTGGATCATCTGAAAATTCAAATAATCCATAATTCAAAAATACATCATTATTATTACCATCAACATAAGCATTTACCATCTTATCATTAACAATAAACACTCTCACAGTCTCAGGATTAATGTTAGCTGCAGTAAATACTGGCAATGCTATTTTTTTTACTATAGATTCAACTTCACTATCTCTAAATATCATATAGTCATTCTGACAAAATGATATATTGCTATAAAATAAAACAACTAGAAATAATATTAAGTTTTTAATATTCATAAGTCAACCAATCCACCATATTCATTTAAATCATATTACACATATTTATAGATAAACTTCCAAGAAAATTAATGATCAACTATATTATAAGCAATGTTAATAATATATATACAAATTTTACATAAATACACTTATTTTAATTCTTTTTAACTGTTTATATTACATACAATATGTAATACAATTAAAACCTATTATACTCAAAACCGAGGCAAAATGAGTCCCAGTAAATCTGAAACCAACTTTACAGAAGAACTGAAAAACCTTATAATACTTGTACTTGATAAACACAAAGCTATCAACATTGTTACAATAAATATAAGTAACAAAAGCAATTTAGCAGAATATTTAATCATTGCTTCAGGTGAATCAAGTTATCATGTTAAATCATTAGCTGAAAAAATTAAGAAAGAAATTAAACCATATAAAAAACTCTCTATTGAAGGGTTAAAAGACGGGAATTGGGTAGTATTAAGCTGCTGTAATATATTAGTACATATCTTTAAACCAGAAGTCAGAGAATATTATCAACTTGAAAGTCTATGGAACACTCAAATAAAGGAAGAAAGTTAAAAGCTCATATACTGTAATACAATGTTTGAGCTACAACAAATATAACACAGCTTTATATATTGTTAATAGCTTGAGTTTATTATACACAATATTTTACTGACATATGAGTAAATTAGCTACAGCTCTAACTGCTTAGGCCAATGTATTATCATATTATATATTTAAAAAAGTACACAATAAAAAAATATACAACCAGCATGATAGCTCTGCAATACTCTTAAACAAAATCAATAATACATTTTTTACTGTAATAGAGTAAAATGATGTTCATTATATGTAAAACATTTTGAAATTCACATATAATTAAATTACCTTATGAATAATTCATTAACTACCACTAATGGATAAAATCATAAAATAATATTTTTATATAAATCACACAATAAAACATATTTAAATGCAGTGTTAATGTGTAAAACGAGAGAAACATGAATCAATTTGTGGTTGCAAGAAGGGCTGATGACTCTGTAATATCAGTACAACAAAACAACACTCTACAAAATTTAATGATTTCCAATATAAATGAATCAGCAGAAACACTTTTAGAATACAAAGCAGCAGAACTAACTAACAAACCTCTATCAACTATACTACATAAAAATGTTACAGAAAACATAAACAGTTACTTAGAGTATTCAAGTGATGGAACTGATTTATTTGACATTTTATCCAGAACAATCAACTGTTCTTTTATTGGAAAGAATAATAAAGTAATACCAGTAAAACCAAAAGTTTTTAGAACTACGGCTTATAATCAAGATATAATAAATTATGAAATCCTAGTAAGAGATGCTAGTATATCACAAAAACTTGAGATATTCAGACAATCTGTACTACCTAATACAAAATATAACATGCATCCATTTTTCAACATAATGGATGAAGCATCTACTAATAAAGAAATAAAAATTGTACTAGATTTTCTTCATAAATATAACATACATGCTGTCATAGGTATAATACAAATAGACCCACCACATAATAGTTCCAATATAGATACCTTGACACAGCACATTATAAATTTACTACATAAAAATGTTAGAGAGAGTGACATAGTTGGCTATATAGGAGACCATAAAGTTATCTGCCTTTTGTTGGGATGTAAATCTGAATATGCACACTCAGCAATATCAAGAATACATAAAAATATTAACAATAACCTTCAAAATCTACATGCAAAAGCATCAATTGGTTATGCGCAAATGTACAACGAAACTGACGCAACACAAATTTTAACCAACTTAAACAAGATATTATTCATTGCCCAACAAGAAGCAGGTGGAGGGACAATCAAAAACACTAACATTCAATAAAAACTAAATCTTTTTCTTAATGACATTATATTCAATTACCTTTTTACAATTGAGTTTGCTGATAAGTACATATTAGATAATGCTAAAGATACATTTTACTACTATTATCAATCTTTTAAATTAAATGCATACAAAAAATTTAAACATTGTTTTCTGTACTTCATATGTCATTTTTGCATCATAATTGTCTAAAAGCATCATAAGAAAATTTACGTGAATATTTTTTGTATTTAATTCTTTATTGGATATATCTCTATCAAGAATGCATTTAATACTGTCATGTATTTCTATTTTCTGCGCACAAGCTATTATTTCCAATAACAAACCATCATCACTTGACCTAGATAATGTAACTTTTACTTTACTTCCATTAATCATAAAGTACATCAATATCATCACTATATTAGTAAGTAACTTATTTATTTTCTCAACTAATTCAACATCAAAAAGTTGTACATCTACATCCCATTCAAGCAGAATTTTCTTTCTCTTTAGATAATTTTTTATATTATGCTTAGTAACACTAAAGTCACCATTATCATCAGAAATACTATAAGCTTGTTTCAACAATTTAAACTTATTCATAACATCATTAGCTGCATCAGAAAGCAAAGACATCATATCTTCAGATAAACTTTCATCATCACCCAAACATTCTATGTAATTTACCATTGCACCTACAGACCCAGCTAAATCATGTAACAGTCTTGCAGATACTAATTCCACATTTGATAAAATATCACTATTTTGCATAAACCTCCTATATTTACTTATATGATTCATTTTAACATATCAAAAAAAATAATCTCACTAACTAAATAAACAATTTTTTATATGAAGCTCAAATATTTAATGCTATTCTAGTCAATTGCAAAAATAAGTTTTACATAAAGTTAAGGTACATATGACAACATATTCAAGTTCTGGAGTTGATATTGAATCTGGCAATAGTTTAGTAGAAAAAATCAAACCAATTGCATCATCAACATTTAGGCCAGGAGTACTTGATAGCATAGGGTCATTTGGAGCACTTTTTGATATATCAAAAATAAAAGAATATAACAAGCCTGTCTTAGTCTCCTCAACTGATGGAGTTGGTACAAAATTATGTATAGCTCAAGAAGTAAATAATCACAAAACTATAGGCATAGATCTTGTAGCAATGTGTGTTAATGATGTTTTAGCGCAAGGAGCAGAACCACTATTTTTTCTAGATTATTTTGCAACAGGACAAATAGATCATAACACTGCATTAGAAGTTATTAATAGCATAGCAGTAGGATGTAAAAAAGCAAATGTAGCACTAATAGGTGGAGAAACTGCTGAAATGCCAGGAATGTATAGCAATAACAAATACGACATAGCCGGTTTTGCAGTAGGTGTGATCGAAGCAGAAAACATCCTACCAAAAAGTAATAATATTAAAGCTGGAGATGTAATACTTGGTTTAACTTCAAGCGGGTTACATTCAAACGGATTTTCACTAATTAGAAAAATCATTACCGACAACAAAATTAATTATCACGACATATGTCCTTGGTCTAATCAAACATGGGCAAGTTATCTACTTACACCTACACGTATTTACGTGAATTCTCTATTACCTATAATCCCACTAATAAATGGCTTGGCACATATTACTGGCGGAGGCTTCATATACAATATACCACGTATAATTCCAAATCATTTATCAGCAACAATTGACTTAAACTCTTGGAAAATGCCACAAATATTTCACTGGTTAAATATTGAAATGCAAATACATCAAATGGAATTACTCAAAACTTTTAACTGTGGTATTGGCATGATATTAGTTATACCACAAGAAAACGAAGATCAAATATCATCATTACTCAAAGACACAGATGAAGCCGTATACAAAATAGGCGAAATTACAGAAAGGACAACTGAAAATCAAGTAATATTTAAATAAACACAAATAATAACTACCTACTAAATAAATAACAAGAACATACTACTCACCTTTTTTTTTGTTTTAAAAGATCTCCAATAAACTATCATTTTCTATACATTAGATTTGTAAAAATTGCCTGATAATATCACTCCACATGTGTTTCGTCATAGTTTTGCTACACATTTGTTGTGAAGTGCGTAGACATCAGATTCTATACAAAAATTACTAGATCATACTAATTTATCAACTTATTATAAAAAGAGATAATTTTATAATGACTTATACTTTATAGAACCACCTTATTAAATATGTCTCATGTTTATTATAGTAACCTTACTTTTTTATACACTAAATATGTAACACACCATCATGTTCAGCTTTCACAACTAAATCATTACAATATCCACACAAAATTAACAACCCCTCAGATTATTTCTATATCATAACCTCACATATTCACTATAATATACAGCATTCTCTTATAATTTAAGTATAAAAACCTCAGTCACAAAACTTTTATTATCAACTGATTACAAATTATAGAAAGTTTTAACCGATACTACACTTTACACATCTACCTTTTTATTACTAACTTTCATATCTGTACAACCAGCATAGTTTTATAAACTAAAGATGCAAGTCACCATAATGCTTAGCAACATTTTCACAATTAAACCATTGTAATGATCTACTATATTAACCAGCAAATTCTCAGATTTTTTGCATACTGCAATTTCCACACTTATTATCACAAACCATATTTGTTATAATTTAAGTATAAAAACTTAAACAACAAAACTTTTATTATCAATTAATTAAAATGATAGAAAGTTTTAACTAATACTACACTTTACACATCTATCTTTTTATTACTAACTTTCATATCTGTACAACCAGCATTGTTTTATAACCTAAAGATGTAAGTCACCATAATGCTTAGCAACATTTTCACAACTAAATCATTGTAATGATCTACTATATTAACCAGCAAATTCTCAGATTTTTTGCATACTGCAATTTCTACACTTATTATCACAAGCCATATTTGTTATAATTTAAGTATAAAAACTTAAACAACAAAACTTTCATTATCAATTAATTAAAATGATAGAAAGTTTTAACTAATACTATACTTTATACAATTATCTTCTTATTATTAATTTTCATATCTGTACAACCAGCATTGTTTTATAAACTAAAGATGCAAGTCACCATAATGCTTAGTAACATTTTCACAATTAAACCATTGTAATGATCTACTATATCAACCAACAAATTTTCAGATTTTTATATACTGCAATTTTTCACACCTATTATCACAAACCATATTTGTTATAATTTAAGTATAAAAACTTAAATAACAAAACTTTTATTATCAATTAATTAAAATGATAGAAGCTTTTAACCGATACTACCCTTTACACACCCATCTTTTTATTACTAATTTTCACATTTGCTATAAAATACATAATAAAAATATACACTAGCATGATACGCTCTGTAATATTTTTAAACAAAAACAAACTATATATTTTTCATTGCAATATATTGTAATAGAGTACAAATAATCTTCTTATATGTAAAACATTTTGAAATTTACATAACAACATACTTAATGCAGTGTTAACGTCTAAAGTGAAAGTGATGTGGATCAATTTGTGGTTGCAAGAAGTGCTGATGACACTCTATAATTTTTCATTATTACTATCACTAACAGTACTTTCTACAACCATTTTCTCGTGCCATTTTTTACATTTTATAAATTGTTAATCTACTACATATCAACCAGCAAATTTTCAGGTTGTTTATGTATCACCACCTTCTATAATTACTATTACAATTAGGAATTCTTTTTTATAACTTGAGGATGAAAATTTTTGTAATGGTCAATGACGCTTTTATGATCTAAATGAGTATAAATTTGTGTAGTTGATAAATTAGCATGACCTAATAATTCTTGTATGGATCTAATATCTGCACCACCTAACAACAAATGCGTAGCAAAACTATGACGAAATACATGTGGAGTAGTAGTATCAGGCAAGCCTATTTTCTTACAAATTCTCTTTATCCTATTTGCAAAATAAGTTCTTCCAAGTTTTTTACCATTAACACCTACAAAAATGTATCCATTATCAACTGAACTCAATCTTGTATGATATGGACAAGACTTTATATATTCATCTAAGCTGCTACGCACTACAGGTAAAATAGGCAATATCCTTTCTTTATTGCCCTTACCAGTAACTAAAACTTCCCCTCTTCCAATATCTTGAAATTTTAAGCCCACTGCTTCACTGATTCTTAAGCCACATCCATAAAGAAGCATAATTATTGCAAAATCACGTTTAAACACCCAATCACCGTGTAAACTATAATAATTCGCTATATTTTCAATATGAGACTGAACTAATGTTTTAGGCAAGGCACTTTTAAGTCTTGGTCTAGATAAACAAAATATTGATTGGTTACCTACATCATAAGTACGTGACAAATACCTAAAAAAGTTTTTCAATGCCGATAAAGATCTTGCATTTGTTACAGCCTCTACATTAGCCTGATATCTCAACGTAAACCACTTCCTTAAATCTGTAACTTTAACATTTACAACATCTTCTAGAGTAACAGGACGTAAAATACACACATATAAAAACTCAAGAAACTTATTAACATCTCTTACATAAGCATCAACTGTATTGATTGAATATCTTTTTTCTTTTTCTAGCCAAGACACCCATTTATTTATAATAATATAAAGCTTTTCATCTTTCATACGTCAACAATACAAAAATCTTAATGCATAGTATCATATAACCCATAAAAAAACATTCACGTGGACACCACTTTCATAAAAATTATCTCTACTAATACCTTTCTCTACTAATACTTTAAAGTCTATTACTAGTCCCACACCATATTAATTCAGTTCTTAACACTATATAATATATAATATATAATCTCATCCATCTAAGTTCTTTATAAGTAAACAAAAATGAAAATAACTATTTTAGGTGCAGGATCATTTGGAACAGCAATCGCAATTGCGTTATCTTCTAACAGCACTTCAATTAATCTATGGGTACGCGACCATACAGATATGCAATCTATAACAATTAATAGAAAAAATCTTAAATACTTACCAACATATGAATTACCAGACAATATTATTCCAAGCAGCAGTATACATGAAGTATTATCAGGTAACAACACTTGTATTATTCTTGCAGTCCCTACACAACAACTACGCGCATTATGTCTTCACATACAAGAAAAACAATATATTTTCGAACAAATACCTCTACTAATTTGTAGCAAGGGGATTGAAAACATATCACTCAAATTTCCAAGTGAAATAGTAAAAGAAATTCTACCAAACAACCCAATATATATACTGTCTGGCCCAAGCTTTGCAAAAGAAATTGCAGCAAATCTGCCATGCACTATAGTACTTGCAGGAGAAAATGAAGTTTTAGGGACATCACTAACTAATAAAATGAGCAATAAAACTTTCAAAATCATCTATAGCAAAGACATCTTAGGAGTACAGATTGGAGCTGCATTAAAGAATATAATTGCAATTGCTTGTGGAATAATAACAGGAAAAAATCTGGGAAACAATGCTGTAGCAAGTGTAATAACTAGAGGAATGGAAGAAATAAAAACCTTATACACCGCAAAAAATGAGATTATTAACCTTTCAACCTTAATTGGTCCATCATGTCTTGGAGATCTAATACTAACTTGCACTACTACACACTCACGTAACATGTCTTTTGGGGTAGCAATAGGTCAAGGAGCAGATATAAACAAAATATTGCACAAAAAATCAGAAATTATAGAAGGTGTTAGTACTGTAAAACCACTAATTTCCCTAGCAGAAGAGCTCAACATAGAATTACCAATTTGTACATCTATATATAACTTACTTTATAAAAACGCATCACTAGACAAAACAATATCAGAGATATTATAGAAATTGTCATAATTCAAAACTCATAAACTAGATTATAACAAAATTTACATATAAATAACCCAAACCAAGGTACATTTAAAAATCATGATTAATCAGATATTACCTTTTATATTACAATAAATCTATTACAGATTTAGGATTTCATATTAGGCTACAAAAAAACGCACATTACAATAGAATTAGCAACACAAATTATTAAAAAATACAAAGCAAGAAATAAGACTTCATTAATTGAACACAAACTTTAGCACCTGTATGTTAAGTAGATAATATCAATACATAACTTCATTAAAAAACATGTTCCAAAAAATCATAGCTGCAAGTACTATAAAGTTATAACAAATCTTCCCAAATACTAGAACATAGATATAACCTCAAGCACAACTTATTTATAAATAGTGATTACAAACATTGTTTGCAATTTCCACAAACCTATTACATATCTTAGGTCATGCATGCCAGATCAGAATGTAAAAAACACACCACAACAGGGTTAGCAATACAAATTATCTCAGAAAACTATAAGAAAGAATACTACAAATGATTGATGAATTTAGCACAAATTTCAGAATCTACATGTTAGCTTGGATAATATCACACAATAAAATTCACATAAGCTTCTTAGAAACATACTGATAAGAAAATCACAACTAAAAACACTTACACAATTCTTATATAAACACATAATACAAGATAAAATAATATTAAAGACATTATTAATAAGCTGTATAAACTTTATAATATATCTTAAATAAAATATAAAAGTACTGCATATTTACTATCAATTACCTGAAAAAATAGCATTAATAAATAATATTAAACACACTACAAATACATTACTATAAGTTGAGTATAGGCAACATTATATTTATTTTAGAATAAAAAAACATCACTATAAAGTTATCAGTAGCAATAATATATATATTAAAAGACTAACATCTAAGCACAGTTACTCAGATATATTACATAATCCTAAAACTTTTAATTTGCGATGAAGTGCAGAACGTTCCATACCAACAAATTCAGCAGTTTTTGATACATTACCACCAAAACGTGATAACTGAGTCTTTAAATACTGCCTTTCAAATTCTTCACGTGCTTGACGAAGAGGAACAGATATTACCTTAGCACTAAGAACATCATTTATAGGTGAATTAGACACTATATCTACTGGAAGATCCTTTGCAGTAATAATCTCCTTAGGAGATTTCATAATTAATATCCACTCTATAACATTACGTAATTGACGTAAATTACCTGGCCATTCATAAGATTGCATTGCTATTAAAGCTTCATCACTCAATATATGAGTACATAAACCCATCTTTTTACATATGCTATTCATAAAATACCTACACAATTCTGGAATATCAGTACAATACTCAACCAAAGACGGGACCCTAATTGGCAAAACATTTAACCTATAATATAAATCCTCACAAAATTTTCCTGCTCTTACTTCATTTTCTATATCTTTTGACGATGAAACAATAATCCTAACATCCACACTCACAGGAACTTTGCTATTTTCCCTGTATATTTTACCTTCTTGCAATAATCTAAGTAATCTTAACTGTGTATCATAACGCAAATCTGTGACCTCATCTATAAACAGTGTTCCACGATTTGCCTGCTCTATGATACCAATATGAGGAGGTACCCTATGAGATAAAATATTACTACTTTCCTCACTACCAAATATATTCACCAAGTAATTATTTGCAGGTAACATAGATGAATACATTGATATAAAGGGTGTATCATATCCCTTTGATTTTTTATGTATTAACCTAGCAACTACTTCTTTTCCCACACCAGGTGATCCAGTAATCAGAATACGACTAGATGTTGCAGCAGCTTTATTAACCATACTTCGTAAATTTTTTATTACAGAAGAGCTACCAACTATTTCATAATCCTCAAATGCTGATTTTAACTCATCATTTTCCCTACGTAACCTACCAGACTCTATTGCCCTTTTCACCACTAATTTCAATCTACTTTCTGTAAAAGGCTTCTCTATATAATCATAAGCACCTATATGCAAAGACTTGACAGCAGTAGCAATATTACCATGTCCACTAATTACAATAACAGGCAAATGTGGATATCTTTCCTTAAGTTTTTCCAAAACACTTAATCCGTCAATATCTGATCCTTTTAACCATATATCTAGCAATACAACATCTGGCTCTTTCTCATAAGCCATCTTAATAGCAGACAATCCATCAACTGCTAATTTAGTCCCATGATTATCATCACTTAATATATCTTTTATTAAATTTCTGATATCACCTTCATCATCAACAACCAATACTTCAGAAATATACAATCTTTCCTTGGACATTTCAAAATCCTGCGCCATAATCACCTACAATACTAATGAAACACCACAAAACACAGTGCACTACATAACAAGTACACCTAATAATACTACCACTCTTGTTAATGATCAACAACCAATATATAAAATTCATTATTTTTACTCTATAAATTTTAAATATATAATAAAAATTTATTATAATAATAGTTAATTTATCAAATATATGAATCCTGTATATCCGAATGAATAAATAAACAAAATAACATTTTAACCTACCACTAACTTTATAAACCAACCATAACCAATTATTAATAAAACTATTCTTCTATTTTAATTTGTGTAGGGACACGCATATCCACAGTTTTCCAAATTAAAAATTCACTAGAAGCTTCATATATACTTAGTAAGCTACTCCAAGCATTATAAGGATTTTCTTTAGGTAATTTAATATTTAATCCACTAGACAACACAATATCCCAACTACCATCATCAAAATAAAACATAGAAGAAATCATATTACTAAGAACACTATTTTCACTGATTAGCTTTTTTATAAAATGTAAACCTTTCAATGCTTCATTACCGTATATTGATATTAAATCATCCTGTTCATCATAATCGCTAACAATAACATGTCCTGTATCATCAATAATTGAACTGCTATCATCATGATACCAATTTGCAAATGGTAAATATTCTAGAACTTTTATTTGTAAAACGTTAGGCAACAACCTTTTGACTGAAACATTTTTAATCCACTGACTACTATCTTTTATTTCCTTACGCAATTCATTTAAAGGTAGAAATAAAATAGATTTATTAACACTAACAAAACCACGAATATAGTCTGAAGTAACAAATTTGTTACCACTAACAACTATGTCATCAATAGCAAACCCACAATTAATTAGCTTATTTGATATACAATGTGATATAATTAGAGCACAACTTTTTAATTTATTCGCTATTTCACCTTTGAAAAAATATATAAATGCAATACTAATAACAATCATTAAAAAGAAAACCAAATTCTTGCGTGTAAAAAAACGCATACTTGACTTCAAAATATTAACGCTACCAATATTATCAGCATTACTCAAGGACTGATAGTCATCTACATCTTTAAGATCACTAATTTCTCTCATAACACTTAACCTAACTAATTTACAGATTTTCAACTTCAAGTACTAACTATTAACAGTAGATCATTCAAAATCTTACTTTAAGTATAAAATCAATAACTTAAACTATACATTTTTATAAAAAACTTAACCCTTAAAAATAACACAGTAATTTAAACATTTACATAAAAACACACAAGTAACAAATATTTAACCCTTTTTATAGAATAAAGGAACCCTAAACTCCTTTAAAACAAATTTTAGTTTCAACAAATACAGTTTACACATTAGACTAAATCTAAACTATGTACAACATCAAACTTTTACAAAAAAGAAAAAAAATTATACTAAAAATCAATATTTATCTAAACCCATAACATAAAATTTAACAAAAACAACTTATAATACCATACTTAGAATTTCAAGTTATAAAAAATAAAACTAAAATTAACAAGAATTTAGGCAAACCATCAATAAACTACAAATTTAGTAACCGTTTCCTATTTATATATAAAAATTACAATTATTAAATAAGGAATTAAAAAACTATATGTACTGATAATATATACTTAATAAGTTATGGAATAACTATAAAATTCACATCATTTACCAGCATCATTACCACATTTCCCATAAAATTCTTTTTATAAATAATCACAATATTTTTGCACAAAGGTATTACGCATAATCTTTAAAATGTATATGGATAATCCACTTTATATAATGCCACAAATAAAGCATCCTTAGCTACATTACTGACATCCATCACCTTTACATAGCACTTCTCTCAAAACAATACTAATACTCTTTTACCAAGGTACTACTCATAATCTTCCTGAAAAATGTATA
>CDGH01000060.1 GCA_000825765.1 Ehrlichia minasensis
GAGTATATATTTGAACAACGTATAGTTTATCCAACATTACCTGTTCTACACTCATTTAATGGACAAATAGTGTCATCCACTGAGGAAGCTTCACCTCATAAAATTGCTTTTGATAACAGTAATGATAATATTAAAATTATATTATCAGATTCAGAAATAGTTCAATCTGTATCTGATGTAAAAGAAAGTCAAACACAAGAAGTATTACAACCTGCTACTGATACAGCACAAGAAAATCAAGCACAAGAAGTATCACAACCTGCTACTGATACAACAAAAGAAAATCAAGCACAAGAAGTATCACAACCTGCTACTGATACAATAAAAGAAAATCAAGCACAAGAAGCACCACAACCTGCCGCTGATGCTCAAGAAAAAGAGGTATCATCACCTGCTGCTGCCAAAGAATGACCAAAAAAAGTGGACTATCTCAACCTAACAAAGCATAAATAACAATTTAGCTTAACACCATACAATGTAGTTTTTTATCATAGTTAATAAACTGTAATATTTGTAAAGCAGTTGTTCGATTTTACGAATAGCTGCTTTATAGCTAACATGTTGTACAGTAATTTGAATATAATTCTTATACAGCTTTACAATGTTTTCAAATAATGCTTGCATCTATTTGTATAAGCTGAAAATCCTAAACATCATTGTACTATCCATAATTTCTACAGTACATGAAATACCGAAAACATTTACATAGACTGTTGCTAATTTTGTTGTACTTTTATCTTATTTAATCATATAATTCACAAACTAATAAATTAAATATTAATTTAATTATGCTTAGTATTGCACATAAAATCTTTGGCTCAGCAAACAGCAGAATAATTAAATCATTTTATAAAGTGGTTCAGCACATAAATGCAATAGAGAACGAATTACAACTTCTTTCTAATGAGGCATTAAAAAATAAAACCATAGAATTTAAGGAAGCACTTAAAAATGGAAAGACATTAGACGATATATTAGTCTCAGCTTTCGCTGTAGTAAGAGAAGCTTCAAAAAGAGTACTTAACATGAGGCATTTCGATGTACAACTTATAGGTGGAATGGTCTTACATAAAGGAATGATATCTGAAATGAAGACAGGAGAAGGAAAAACTCTAGTAGCAACATTAGCTGCATATCTAAATGCATTAGAAGGAAAAGGAGTTCATATAGTCACAGTAAATGATTATTTGGCAAAGCGTGATGCTGAATGGATGGGAGAATTGTATGATGCATTAGGCATTACTGTAGGATGCATATTAACTGACACAAATGATTTAGAAAGAAAAAATGCATATCAATGTGACATATTATATTCAACAAATAATAACTTAGGCTTTGATTACTTACGTGACAACATGAAATTTTCCAGAAGCGAAATGGTACAAAGAGGTTTTAACTATGCAATAGTTGATGAGGTAGATTCAATACTAATAGATGAAGCAAGAACCCCTCTTATAATTTCCGGGCAAGTAGATCAAGATATCAAAATGTACAAAAAAATAGATAATCTGATTTACGAATTAGTAGAGGAAGATTACGAATTAGAAGAAAAAAGTAGGAATATTTTCCTAACGGAAGCTGGAACGACAAAAATTGAAAATTTATTAACTAAACATAATCTTATTCCTTACAACACTTCCTTATATGATATAGATAATATCATAATCATGCACTACATTACTCAAGCATTACGCGCACATAAAATTTTTTCTTTAGACAAGGATTACATAATCAAAAATGGCAATATAGTAATCATAGACGAGTTTACAGGGCGTATGATGGATGGAAGGAGATATTCAGACGGACTACACCAAGCACTTGAAGCAAAAGAAAAACTAAACATCAATAGTGAAAACCAAACACTAGCTTCTACTACATTTCAAAACTACTTTAGAATGTACACAAAACTTTCTGGAATGACTGGCACAGCAGAAACTGAATCTGAAGAATTCTTAGGTACATATAATCTACAAGTTGTACAAATTCCAACAAATATACCAGTTCAAAGAATAGACTTAAATGATGATATATATTGTACAGAAGAAGAAAAATTTAGTGCTGTCATCAAATTCATCTCAGAATGCCATCAAAAACTGCAGCCTGTATTAGTAGGTACAGTGAGTATTGAAAAATCAGAAATGTTATCTAAATTATTAACACAAAATAAACTAAAACATTCAGTGCTCAACGCACGTTATCACGAACAAGAAGCATATATAATAGCACAAGCTGGCATACCTGGAACAATTACTATTGCTACAAATATGGCTGGTAGAGGTACAGACATACAGCTTGGTGGTAACTTAAAAATGCTAGCAAAAACAACACTTGCCAATATTACAGACAAAGAAGCAATAGAAATAAAATATAAGCAACTTGCAGAAAAAGTAAAAAAAGATAAAGAAATAGCAATACAAGCTGGCGGGTTATGTGTAATTGGAACAGAACGTCATGAAAGCAGAAGAATTGACAACCAATTAAGAGGAAGGTCAGGTAGACAAGGAGATCCTGGGTTATCTAAGTTTTTCTTATCATTAGAAGATGATTTATTAAGAATATTTGGATCAGATAAAATAAAAGGTGTGCTAAAAAAACTAGGAATGAAAAAAGATGAAGCAATTCAACACACGTGGATAAGCAGGTCTATTGAAAAAGCACAACATAAGGTAGAATTAAGAAACTATGACATTAGAAAATCTTTATTAAAATTTGACAACGTAATAAATGAACAAAGAAAAGTTGTCTTTGACCAAAGAAACCATATTTTAGATAATGATTCTTATGACATTTCCATTATATATAGAGACCTTAACAATGAAATAGTCAATGGCATAATACATGATAAATACTATAACTTAGACGATGAAACATATAAAATATTATCATCTGAGTTTACAAGAATATACGCTATTACCTTGGATTACAACATCATCAGTGAATTAGAAAGTAAGGAAAAAGTTATAGAACACCTCAACAAAATTGCTGATGAACACTTTACACAAAAGATAGAAGAATTTAAATCTAGAGATCAAACACTATGGGATCATGCAGTAAAAAAAGTCATGATTATGTCATTAGATTATTTATGGAGAGACCATCTTGCCGCATTAGATAGTCTAAAATGCGGAATAAATTTAAGATCCATAGCACAAAAAGATCCACTAAATGAGTTTAAAGCTGAAGCATTTTCTATGCTTGAAAACATGATGAATAAGTTCTATGAATTAATAATACAAAGATTATCCCATTTAAGATTTGATATAGAATTAAGTGAAACACAAATACCAGAATATAACATTAATCACACTAAAATTTCACGCAATGAAAAATGCCCATGCGGATCAGGAAAAAAATTCAAACATTGTCATGGTATGTAAGCATAAGATAATAACAACCTACTATCAGTGAGGAACAAAAGTATAAGTCACTGCCTATTGAGGGCTATACACTAATAACAACAAATTTAGAATATAAAAATCTAACAAAATAACAACAATTGTTTCATTCCAAAGAAAATCTTAATACTATTATCAAGTATAAGAATAACATACCAAGCACTTTTGAATTTTTAGTATTCAAAAAATTGAATCATATGCAAATCAATCTTGGTTCACAATAACAACTACTAATGAAAAACATATTCTAGTCATTACTCAAGAATAACATACTAAGAATTACTGAATTATGAGAACTGAAACAATTATACAACTAATATACTTATCAATATTTAATAGTAAACTGCTTAATAGTATAATGTTTAAATACATACCATAACTATATTTGACTAGAAAGTATCAACATTATATAAACCTTATGAGCACACAGTATAAGCTACTGCTACAACAACTTATAAAACAACAATATTTAATAATATTGATTTATAATAAATTAAAAAATTTTTAATCATACACATAATTAATTGCTAACTTCACACATATAGCAAAACAATTTATATAACAATACATAACCAATTTACATGTAATTATATTGAACAAAAATAGATACTAATTGACTATTACTTGTGTACATTTATCATTAAAACTTAATTATTTTAAGTATTTACACAACCATATATATCTAAAGCAACAACAGCATCACCTTGAATTTCTACTTTTCTAAAAGGTTTCATCATCAACAATACATTACTTTCATCACACATTAAACAAGTGTCATTTTCACTTAACATAGAAAACACATACCTACTGCTATTAGAATCATTAAGAATCACCTCTAAATCACACTCAGTACAATGCTTCTTATCATTATCAATTCCAGTACAGTATTTAATTAGATTGACTATCCCTTTATCTCCTGAATCATTAACAATATGTCCACTAGCATAGTAATTACTCCCTTCTTCATTAACATGCACAACACCATGATAAACATCAACACCAGGATGACCACTTCTCTGAATTGAAAAGTCAATTTGACATGAATCGTAATCTATACTCATAGCAATACCTTCTATAAATTAAATTATTAGCTAAAAAACTAATATAATAAATCCCTATTTATATATAACATCCACAGTACAAATCACTTGATCTGCACTTAAGACACAAAAAGAAAAACTCTTTCTACAAATATATAGTACCATATTTAAATAAATTAACACTACAAAAAGTAATAAACCTAAAAAATAGAAAAGAGTAACTCAATAAATATTAATGTATCAATACAAATTTAGACAATCAATAACTTACTACATTTCTATAAAAAAATTACTTATTACTCACATTTAGTTTCTACTTTGCCACGAGAATAAATATAAGTACACCCACCTGCTTTATGTTCTTTATTTTCATATTTTTCATTAAAGAAAGAATCTCTTATCTCTTTAGTATTTATACCATCGTGCACAAGCACGGTAATAATAGGTTCTTTATTAATTTGTTCTACTTTTAATGGATCCATTAGCAATGGATTATGTGAGTCAATTAACAAACAATCTTGTAAGTTACCCAATATAGAAACAATAAAACTTTTATTAATTGAAGTAATAGTATTACTAGAACTAGTAGGATCATAATGTTCAAGAGTAATTTCTAAATCACATTTAGAACTTACATTACCATAAATACCTTTTGTACCATGATTTAATATATTTACCGTACCTTTATCACCTGTCAAATCATTAACAATAGATGCACTAGCATAATATTTACCTTCATCACCGTTGATATGTAATGTACCATGATAAATATCAACATTAGAATGACAATTTTGTTGAATTAAAAAATCAATCTGACAATCATTTTGAGACTCATTCTGATACTCATTAAAATCTAAAACCATAGCAAAGCTCTATTAAGAAAATATATTAACATGTTAATTATATACTTTTTAATTAAAAATACTAGATATTTATTACACATAACTTACATCTAATGAGACAGAACGAAAAACCTGCAACACATAATTATTAGTATGCAAGTGTACACTTAAACAGAACAACACTAGAGTTTAAATTATTAAACAATTCAAAACATCTAGTTACATACATAACTTACACACAAAACAATAACTTATTTATTATTCACACTTATAGTTCTAATAATACAACATATACACACTACTCTTTATTACCTTCATTATTCACACCAAAGAAAGTATCTTTAATCATTACTAAAAGTTAAACCTGTTTCCAACTTCTAGTCCAAACTGTCGCAGATTGTTGTACTGTAATATTTGCTCCACCAGGTAATAGGATAGTAATACCTTTAAATTTTGAGAATTTACACCATTATGTACAAGCATAGTAACAGCATGTTCATTAGCATCCACTTTAGATGGCCATAAGTAATAAATTATGATGATCAACAAGCAACTGATCTAAACACCAAAAAATAAGTAGGCATAAAAGTATTATTAATTGACGTAGTTTCATTAATAGATTTCACAGGATCATAATGCTCAAGCAAAATTTCCAAATTACATTTAGCAATATATTAGTCATAATAATACATACCGCCTTCTTGTCTAAGTACGTACCTTTACCTCCTGTCAAATCATTAATGATTTCCCCAGTAGTACCGTAATTGCTATCTTCATCATTAAAATGCAAAGTACCATGATAAAAATCAGTATTAGGACTATCACTTTTTTGAATCAAAAAGTCACTGATGTACATTATAATCAGTATCTATAACAAAACCTACAACATGTTAATAAATATACATAGGTATTATATAATGTATTAAGTACCACAACTTTTACATATTTACACTCTATTACTTTACACAATGTTAGCATTGCAATAGTAGTACACTAAATTCATATATAAATATTCACCTTAATTCTGCTACATATACTTCTAGTTTAAACCAATTTCAATATTTTTACTAAGTAACTACTACGCCACAAATTACCAACAGAAACAATTATATATTTATATAAATTTATTATTAGTTAAATATACATACTTAATTTATTTTATATCTATCAAATTATTTGCATTATTTAATTGACGTAGTATATTAAGTTATCGTTATTATGTGTTCAGTATGTCTTTAAATATTTGTTTACCAGATCAATCACTATTAAGACCCAGAATTACAGTTTTTGGTGTAGGTGGTGCTGGCGGTAATGCTGTTAACAACATGATACAGTCTAATCTACATGGTGTTAACTTTGTAGTAGCAAATACAGATGCACAAGCATTAGAGCTTTCTTTGTCTGAAAAGAAAATTCAACTAGGCATTGGATTAACAAAAGGGTTAGGAGCAGGATCACTACCAGAAGTAGGTAGAGGAGCCGCAGAAGAATCAATAAATGAAATTATTGAAGAAATTGCAGACAGCAATATGTTATTCATAACGGCTGGAATGGGTGGTGGTACAGGAACAGGTGCAGCACCTGTAATTGCTAAAGTCGCAAAGGAAAACAAGATTTTAACCATAGGAGTTGTCACTAAACCTTTTCATTTTGAAGGTGCACATCGTATGAGAACAGCAGAACTTGGCTTAGAAGAGCTGCAAAGATACGTTGATACCTTGATAGTAATTCCTAATCAAAATCTATTTAGGATTGCTAACGATAAAACAACATTTGCAGATGCATTTAAGCTTGCAGACACTGTGCTGCATACAGGTGTTCGTGGTATAACTGATTTAATGGTAATGCCAGGGCTTATCAACCTAGATTTTGCTGATATTCGAGCAATAATGAGCGAAATGGGTAAAGCAATGATGGGTACAGGAGAAGCAGAAGGAGAAAATAGAGCTATATTAGCAGCTGAAGCAGCTATATCTAATCCCCTATTAGACAATATTTCAATGAAAGGAGCAAAAGGAATATTAATCAACATAACTGGTGGATTGGATATGACACTATTTGAAGTTGATGCTGCTGCAAATCGTATTAGAGAAGAAGTAGATAGCCATGCTAATATAATATTTGGATCAACATTTAACAAAGAAAGCGAAGGAAAGATTAGAGTATCTGTTTTAGCAACTGGAATAGATAATGAAGAAGTAGTAATACAAAACAAAAGCACAATTAAAAACAAAGAAACTTATGATAACAAGTTATCTGAAATATCAAATAAACATTTTAACCCATCAGATAATGAAATTGCTTATTATAAACCTAGCGATCCAGGGCAAGATATGATTAATTCAATAAATCACACTAGGAAACAAGACAACATAGACAATCAATCATCTAACAACAAAATACATGAATCAGCTTATAAAGCACAATTCAATAAAAATGAGTATTGGGACGAAGAATCACTTAATATTCCAACTTTTTTAAGAAAAAAATAAGGTGCAATGTCTTATTGGCTTTTAAAAACAGAACCTCAAGATTTTTCTTGGGATAATATGCTGTATGATAAAGTTACTGTATGGGATAATGTATTAAACTATCAAGCACAAAATTATTTAAAAGTAATGAAGTGTGGTGACTTTGCATTTTTTTATCATTCTGGGAAAGACAAAGGAATAATAGGAATAGTAGATATATATAAAGAATTCTATCTCCCTAACATGAACAATAGGTTTGGTGTAGTTGAAGTAAAGATAAATAAAAAATTAAATAAAACAGTATTTTTGAAAGACATTAAATCAATTTCTACACTAAAAAATATGCTTATTTTAAAACAACCACGACTATCAGTTTCTCCAATAACAGAACAAGAGTGGCATTGTATTTTACAGCTAGGAGAAACTACACTGTGATTGAAATTAATGTTTACTATAAAAAGTGGTATAATGTAATAAGTAAACCAAAAAGTTTTGTTAAAAATATCATCAATACTTCTCTAACAGATCTAAACATTCATGAGTACAAACCTATCATTTCTATAGTATTAGCAAACGACAAATTATTACAGCAATTAAACTATGAATACAGAAAAAAAAACAAACCAACAAATGTTTTATCATTTCCATACAATAAATTAGAAAAAAACTGCTACTTAGGAGAAATTTTTATTTCATTAGATGTCCTTATGAACGAATCGATTGATCTTAATATACCAATAGAACACCATACTTCTCATATGTTGATTCACGGACTATTACACATTTTAGACTACGATCATGAAGAACCACTAGATCAATATATAATGGAGTCTATTGAAATTAAGTTATTAGACAAACTAGGAATAAAAAACCCTTATGTTTCACGTGAAACATAAACGTTTAAACAAAATAATGCACTCTCAATTATTATCACTAAGCATCATTAGTTCAATATATAAATATAACAAAATACGTTAAATTAAATTACTATACAAACTAGGCATAAAAAAAACATTATGTTTTATGTAAAATATAAATACCTAAACAAAATAGTGAAATTTTAATCACAATAAAATTTATACTATTAACTTACCATTTCATAGATTATTAAACATTTCATTCACAAGCATAAAAAATCATTATATCAACATATAAGAAATATACTAAATTGAGTTACTAAATAAATTAGTAATAAAAAAAATTCATGTTCCACGTGAAACATAAACATTCAAACAAAAGATTTACAATCGATAAAAAACGATACTACTAATTCACCGTTTCATAACATACTTCATTTGCAAACACAAAGAATCATTAGGTCAATACATTAATAGATGATTATATAAATTAGTAACAAAAAAATCTTATGCTGCACATAAAATATTCAATAAAAACTATCTATCATATAAATTTTGTATCATATTGTAATATACAATACTTAATAATAAAAAATTCAGTGACAGTAGTCTCATCTAATATATAATTAAAAAAAATGTAAATTATCTGTATGAGCAAAGTTTTTGCAATAGTAAATCAAAAAGGCGGTGTTGGAAAAACAACAACTAGTATAAACTTATCAACAGCTTTTTCTATAGTAAATAAAAAGACCTTACTTATAGATTTAGATCCTCAAGGTAATAGCAGTACTGGTTTCGGAATAACATATGAACAAAGGATAAATACAGTATATGAAGTATTAATCAATAACCTATCTATATCATCAGCTGTTGTCACAACTGAAATACCAAACTTACATTTATTACCATCAACAGTAGATCTATCTGCAGCAGAAGTTGAATTAACACAAGTACAACAAAGAGAATTTATTTTAAAAAAATCTTTGTCTGAAGTAAGAAACTCATATGACTATATCTTTATCGATTGTCCACCTTCTTTGGGATTACTAACAGTAAATGCATTAATAGCTGCAGACTCTATTATGATTCCATTACAATGCGAATTTTTCGCTCTGGAAGGACTTAGCCATTTAATAAAAACCATAGAAATAATCAAGAAACATCTCAACCCACTCTTATCAATAGAAGGAATTATTTTAACTATGTATGATAAAAGAAATAAGCTAAGTGAACAAGTAGAAGAAGATATTAGAAAATATTTAAAAGAATCTGTATATAAAACAGTCATCCCTAGAAATGTTAGATTATCTGAAGCTCCATCCCATGGAAAACCTGCCATTATATATGATTTTAAATGTGCAGGTTCACAAGCATATATATATCTAGCAAAAGAAATCCTAAAAAAACAAAAAAAATAATAGGTATTCAAAATGACAAAAAGACTAGGAAAAGGCATTTTTGAGTTAATAGGAAATAACAATTTAGAAATCAACAACAACAGTAATAACATCAATACTACCAATCACTTAACAATGCCAATAAACTTATTAAACCCTAGTACATCACAACCAAGAAAAACTTTCGATCAAGCATCACTTAAAGAATTAGCAGAATCCATTTCTAAACATGGCATAATACAACCAATAATTATCAGGAAAAATCCACATAAAAAAGGTTATGAAATAATAGCAGGAGAAAGAAGATGGAGAGCTAGCATTCTAGCAAAATTAAAATCAGTACCTGTAATTGTAAGAGAAATAAGTGATAATCAGTGTTTAGAACTATCAATTATAGAAAACATACAAAGACAAGATTTAACACCTATAGAAGAAGCAGAAGCATATTCTAATTTAATAAATACTTTTTCTTATACACATGAAGATTTAGCTTCTATTTTAGGTAAAAGTAGAAGTCATATTACAAATATGATAAGAATACTATCTTTACCACCTTCTATAAAATCAATGGTAAATGATAAACTTATATCATTTGGACATGCTAGAGCTTTAATAAATATAGAAAACCCGGAAGAAATAGCACAAAAAATTATTTCTTTAAACTTAAATGTAAGACAAACTGAACTATTAATCAAAAATTTACAAAAACCAAACAGAAATAAAACCTCAGAAAACTTTACAGAATTAGAGAATTCATTATCTGAAATATTAAAGCTAAAAATTAAAATAAAAGGATTAAATCACAAGGGAAATATTGTTATAAAATACAACAACCAACAACAATTTAATTCAATACTAGATAAATTAAAAAAATCAATATAAAGTTTTCTAATCTAAGAAACATTCACTAAAATCAAAAATGACTCTAAAAATTTACAACTGAGATAATTTCATATACTATATTATAATATTGAATTATATTACATATATATAAATGAGAAACGAATTGATATGCCTTGGTGTGATCACATCATCTCATGGAATTAGTGGAAATGTAAAGATAAGAACTTTCACAGAAAATCCAGAAGATTTTACATCTTATGGAATGTTAACTGATGGAACAAATACATATAAAATAAGTATAGTATCTGTCACATCACAAAATACAATAATTGCAAAAATCAAAAATATAGTGTCAAGAAATGATGCAGACTTACTAAGAAATAAAAAGCTTTTCATAGAAAAAGACAAATTACCAAACCTTACAAATAATGATGAATTCTACCACAATGATTTAATAGGGTTGAATGTTATATTGGAAGACAATAAAGTCTATGGAAATGTAAAGAAAATTCATAATTTTGGATCTTGTGACATTATAGAAATATGTCTTTCCTATTCTAAACAAAGTACTATGTTACCTTTTACAAAAAACATATTCCCTCATATAAACATTAAAGAAAAATATATAATAGTAAATTTACCAGAAATTATAGGAAATAGCAGTGACACTTAATGTTAACGTTCTAACTATATTTCCAGAAATGTTTCCAGGTCCATTAAGTTATTCAGTAATAGGAAGGGCTTTAAATAAAGGTATCTGGAATCTAAATGTTATTGATATAAGGTTATTCGCAAAAGATAAACATAAAACAGTAGATGATAAACCTTATGGCGGAGGACCTGGTATGATAATGAAAGCAGATGTTATAGGTTCAGCAATAGACGAAGTATTGAGTAAAAACAAAAATACAAAACTAATATACATGTCTCCTAGTGGAGTAAAATTAAATCAAGATATTTCTGGACAATTAACACATTTTTCTAATATAACTGTACTATGTGGTCGCTTTGAAGGAATAGATAAGAGAATTTTAGATTTTTATGATTTTCACGAAATAAGTATTGGAGACTATATATTATCAGGTGGAGAAATTGCTTGTATGGTTCTCATAGAAACTTGCGTTAGGCTTATACCTGGAGTAGTCAATAATACACAAAGTATATGTGATGAGAGCTTTGCTTTAAATAATCAATTAGAGTACCCTCAGTACACACGTCCAGCAAAATGGAGAGGATTAGCTGTTCCTGATATCTTACTCTCTGGAAATCACAAAAAGATTAATCTTTGGAAAGCTAATCAATCTTATTGTATAACCAAACAAAGGCGTCCTGAATTAACTGGTACAATAAATGGAGATACATATGAGTAATTTGCTTAAGGAGTTCAATGAACAACAGATAAAATTGTTGTCCAATAAAAAAATACCAAAGTTTAGCTCAGGTGATACAGTAAGAGTAAGTATGAAAATCTTTGATGGAGTAAGTGAACGTATACAAGTATTCGAAGGCGTATGCATAAAAAGAAGAAACAATGGTCTACACTCTTCTTTCACTTTAAGAAAAATAAGCTACAATGAAAGTATACAATTGCAAGTATTTTTATACTCTCCTACAGTAGAGTCCATAGAAGTAGTAAAATTTGGTAAAGTCCGCAGAGCAAAACTTTATTATATGCTGAGCTTATTTGGTAAATCTGCAAGAATAAAAGAACGCAGTAATGTTGCAAAACATTAATCTTAATTTTGCAAATCTTATAGCATTTTATTCCATGATGTCTTTTTATTGCAGTAAAAAAGCCTTATAGTAGTGTGTTATTTCTATAAATTTCATTCTTCACAGTATTTTACCTGTAATTTTGCATTGTAATAAATTAAAGATTTATGTTTTTATCAAGAAGTATTTTTAACCATTATATATCTTCTTTATAGTAAAGAGAACATATTTCCTATGGTACATTATCCACATACACTAAGTTTTCAATAAAAAAACTTCTACCTTATTTTGTACAATAGAAAGTCCATAGCTGCATTCACAGATAGCATTTGTATTTCATTTCTACTCATATTATTACTAAAACAGCACTTTTTATAATCACTATCAATATTTGAAGCATAACCTATATAAACTAACCCCACTTGCTCACCATCAGGACCAGCAAATCCAGTAATTGAAATAGATATATTAGCTTTTGAATTTTTTAAAGCACCAACTGACATTAAAATAGATACTTCTGGACTCACAGCTCCATGCTTATCAATAAGTCCTTTATCAATATTTAAAAGCCTAGCTTTAGTTTCATTCGAATATACAACAAAACTACAATCTAATACTTTTGATGCTCCTGGAATACAAGATAACAAAAAAGACATCAATCCTGCTGTACATGACTCAGCTATTACTATTTTAGAATTATTTTCTACTAGCTTTAAAACACATACTTTAGCTTTTTCTAATATTTCTTGTTTTATTATCACGTAACAACATTATATAAATCACAAACAAACTTATATTCACTTAACAAATAAGTGAAACAATTAAAAGCAAAATCAACAAATTGTGTTATACAACTGCTAACTAAATATACATAAATATACTACTAGTATTAGAAATTATACTTATATTTTATAAAACTATAAAAATCTTTTAACTTATACAATAACTATATAAAATTGCGAAGATATAATATTAAAAAGACATTTAGTAGAATAAAAAAATTCTTAAATTATTATACAAGTTTATAATGTAATACATAAACAAATAAGATATAATAACAAAACATCGGTTATGTACTTTAAAATTATATGTTTAATTATGGTTAATGTAAGATGATAAATATTTATTTTAATAACAATCTATGTAAGCAATTTCATCGTGGAATCAAAGGATACGATGTAGTAGCTGATTTATTTCCAGAATTAAAAAATAAAGCAATAGCTGTAAAAGTAAATGGGGAATCTTACGATTTATCAAGAGAAATTACAGAAAACTGTACTTTTGAAGTCATAACAACAAATAGCGAAGAAGGTCTTGAAATTATACGTCATGATACCGCACATATCATGGCACAAGCAGTAAAAGAAATCTTTCCAGATACTCAAATAACAATTGGTCCAACCATTAAAGATGGTTTTTATTATGATTTCGCAACAGAACATAACTTTTCTAGTAATGACCTAGAGATAATAGAAAAAAAAATGATAGAAATTATAAACAAAAACGAAATCTTTATACGTGAAGTATGGACTAGAGAAGAAGCTATAAAATTTTTTTCTAGTATAGGAGAGAATTACAAAGTTAAAATAATATCCAACATTCCAAACAATGAAAATATCACTGTTTACAAACAAGGAAATTTTATTGACTTATGTCGTGGTCCACATGCACCTTCAACAAAAACATCAAGATCTTTTAAATTAACAAAAGTATCCGGATCTTATTGGCAAGGTAATTCAAATAATGAAAAGTTGCAAAGAATTTATGGTACAGCATGGCGAAATGAAGAAGAATTAAAATCATATTTGAATAACTTAATAGAAATAGAAAAGAGAGACCATAGGAAAATTGGAAAAGAACTAGAATTATTCCATATTCAAAATGAAGCATGTGGTCAAGTATTTTGGCACAAAAAAGGCTGGACTATTTACCGAATAATAGAAAACTACATAAGAAAGAAACTAGAAACCAATGGCTATATAGAAGTAAAAACTCCTATGCTTCTAAACAAAGAGCTCTGGGAAAAGTCAGGACATTGGGATAAGTTTCGTGGAAATATGTTTTTAAGTGAGGCAGAAGATAAAGTTTTAGCAATAAAACCAATGAATTGTCCATGTCATATACAAATTTTTAACTCAAAAATTAGAAGTTACCGTGATTTACCAATACGCATGGCAGAATTTGGAACATGTCATAGATATGAAGCATCAGGAGCACTACATGGATTAATGAGAGTACGTGGCTTTACTCAAGATGATGCACATATCTTTTGTACAGAAAGTCAAGTTACCTCTGAAGCATTAAAATTTTGTAAACTATTAATGGAAATATATAAAGATTTTGGATTCACTGACATATTAGTAAAATTTTCAGATCGTCCAGAAAATAGAGCTGGTAGCGATGAAACATGGGATAAAGCTGAACTAGCATTAAAAAAATCAGTTGAATCTGCCAATTTAAATTATATTCTAAATCCTGGAGATGGAGCATTTTATGGACCAAAATTAGAATTTGTACTCAAAGATGCTATTGGTAGAGAATGGCAATGTGGAACTTTACAAATGGATTTTGTACTACCAGAAAGATTAGGCGCCTACTATATAGGCAATGATGGAAAAAAACATCATCCAGTAATGCTACATCGTGCAATTTTAGGTACGTTTGAAAGGTTTATAGGAATACTAATTGAACATCACTCAGGTAAATTTCCAATATGGCTAGCTCCTACACAATTATCAATATTAACTATAAGTGAAGACTCAATTGAGTATGCTAATTCTCTAAAAACAAAAGCTGAAGAACATAATATAAGGGTTGAGCTTGATGTCACAAGTGAAAAAATAAATTACAAGATACGGAATCACATTCACAAGAAAACACCTGTATTTTGGGTAGTAGGTAAAAAAGAAGTAAATGAAAATTCTGTATCTATACGCTATTTAGAATCAAATACACAGCATACTATGTCTGTTGATAAAGCGTTGAAAACATTATTAACTTGTGCTAGCATCTAATAATTTTTAGTCAGGAGTGTAAGATTTGAAAAAAAACAAATTCTCTAATAAAAACAGGATCAACGAAATGATTACAGAAAAAAAAGTAAAACTCGTTGATCAAAATAGTGTTATGATTGGAGTTGTAGATATTGAAGACGCTTTATCTAGAGCTAAAGCTGTTAATTTAGATTTAGTTGAAATAGTACATGATGATGAATATCCTCTATGTAAAATATTCGACTATAGTAAATACAGATATAGCCATAAAAAGAAGATAAGCGATTCAAAAAAGAAGCAAAAAACCATCATAGTAAAGGAACTTAAGTTCAAACTTAATATTGGGGATAATGACTATAATGTAAAGCTAAACATGTTACGTAGTTTTATAGAAAGAGGAGATAAAGTAAAAATATCACTCAGATTTATAGGAAGAGAAATACTCCATCCAGAAGTTGGAATGGAGATTATAGAAAGACTAATCAAAGACACCTCTGACATCGCAAAGCCAGAAAATTTACCAAAAAAGGAAGGGAATTTGATTAATATGGTATTAACTGCCAAATAAATACTGTACAAGAATACTATAACATAAGTTATAGTATTCTAATTCCATTCTATAAACCACAGTTAAAGCAGAAATAACAAACACATTTGTTATACTGTTTAATAATCTCAAATTCTTCAATTTAGATGGTAGCATTTTTATAAAAATTTCATCCATTATACAGTACACTGTGTTTTTTGTGTTGGTTATACAGTAGAATATGATAAAAATTCTTACTTGATAGTCGGTATTATCTATATATAGTTTGTCATTGAAAGAAAAATACTAAAAAAACTGTTCATTATCTGAGTAAAAGATTTACTGCTACAAATACTGCATGAATATCTTAATGAAATATTGAAGTAATGATAACTGTACTTACCGTTATTTAGTACACATAACCTGCTTTACATTCTCAAGATACATAAAAAGTAAAATAATGTATAACCATGTTATCATACAACATTACTCTTATATAAATATTGTTTTATTCACAAAAAAAAGTTAAAAACAATAATTTAGCAATGTTTAAAATACAAATCAACTTTATAAAACACACTTTTTTGTAAACATAGAGTTTAACACTACACATGCATATGACAATCTGTCACAAATTCCACTAACTAACAGTAAGTTACAGTGTTAAAAACATATAACTTCAAATATCAATAAATTTCAGCATTTATAATCATTGCGAACATTTGATTAATATTATGTATCTTCATAGTAAATTACACAGCATATAAAGCAAACATCCTCAGTAATTTTAAAATCAACTTAGTTATTATGTCACTAAATTAGTATTTACAAACAATACATCTTGAGTTAACACCATGCACTTCACAACAAACAGTTATAAATTACACCAAATAATATTGCCAATAAATAAGTTTAATAATCTATATTAGTTACTACATAACTGAAATATCAGTATTTAGCATTTATAAACAACACATCATTTCTGTAAAATATTTTAGCTAATGTAATACATTTTCAATAAATCTTATATTTCACAGTAATTTCTAAAGTCAAAAATCCATAACATGGAATATTTTTTGAAATGTTAATAAAACACAATATTCTTACATTATCACTTATATGTAAGCATTTTACATTCTTAACTCTATAAGCACATTTTTATCCAAAAAATTTTATTACTAGTATAGCACAATATTCAATTTCTAAAGAATTATTAATAGTATACACTTTTTAATATACCTAAGCATGTTCTTAACACTTGAATTTGATAACAACAATCATGACATTCATTATACTTATTTTTTCAATATCATTTGATTTTTTTCACAATAAATAATATACTAGTTTGAAAATATAAAAATTTTCCCATTATACATTATTTGTAGCTTTGAGTACCACGAAGTGCAACAATATATAGTATCTCTTAATCATCTCTAAACAATTACTATTTACTAAAACGTAAAGCTAGAAGTTATATAGTTCACAAATGCAGTAACAAAATCATTCACCATATTAACATCGGTTATATATAAAATAATGCATAAAATTTTATACATCACCTACTTGCATTTTATAATCTCATATCCTCAACATTATAATGACATTATATACACTCAGTTAGAATTTTATACTAATTTCCTTGAAACAACTTATATATAATCATTCAATTTATATTAATTGATTACTGTTTTTAACTGAATAAAAGAGTACCAATACATTGCTATTTCCAATTATTTAAATTTTTTTAAAGCATTACACCAATCACCATCATTAGCAATAATCTCAATATCCCTAAGATTTTCTCTTATAGAAGAGTTTATATTTACCTTTAAATTAAAATTTAATATACCATCTAATAAGTTAGGCCACTCTACAATACAAACGCCGTTATCACAAATACAATCTAAGCCTAAGTCATATACTTCACGTAAACAACTAACCCTATAAAGGTCAACATGATATATTATAAATTCACTAGAATGATATTCATTAATAATACTGAAAGTAGGACTACTTACATCTTCAGATGGAATCAATGCATTAACTAAAAACCTAACAAAAGTAGTTTTACCAACACCCAAATCACCAACTAAAGATATAGAATCACACTTTTTTAAATTTAAAGCAACAAAACACGCTAGCTTTTCTAAAAAAAACAAATCAACAAAACTATACTTAAATTGCAACTATACACTCACAACTGAAATAAATTATCTGCGTTCACCTTGTAGATTCAACAAGCTTAAAAATATATTAACATAATTAAAGTACAAAGTAGTTGCACCTAATATAGCCATTTTATTGACAGAAACATCAGTTCCATCATTAAATTTATAGTATACATCTTTAATTCTTTGAGCATCATATGCAGTCATACCAGTAAATAAAACTACTGCAACAATTGATATAGCAAAATGTAATGGGCTACTATGCAAAAATAAATTAACTAAAGAGGCAAGAACTATTCCGACAAGACCCATAAACAAAAACGTTCCAAATTGAGATAAATCCTTCTTGGTAACATTACCATACCAGGCCATGATACCAAACATAGAAGATGATATAAAAAACACCTTTGCAATACTTGCTGAAGTATACACTAGAAATATATAAGAAATGGAAACACCCATCAAGGCTGCAAAGCTAAAAAATACCGTCAGTACAGCTTGAAAGCTGAAAACATTCAATTTATAAGACATTAAAAAAACCAACCCTACAGGAGCAAACATAATTACCCAATGTAAAGGAGTATTATATATCACAGACATAAGAGCAGAAGATGAAGACACAAAAAATGCCACTATACCAGTTAACCCTAAAGCCATAGCCATATAGTTATATACTTTTACTAGATAATTCCTTAGACCAACACTATAGTAAGCACTCTCAAAACGTACATTACTGTAATTATCCATAAATACTCCACTTTAGAAAAAATTTAAGCCACTTAATTATAACAAAAAATATAAAAATATCAATACCAATTTATCATGAACCATGTAAGATTGGATCTGTATCTTTATGCATACTTTCAACAAAATATATTTCCTGCATACCAGTAGAAACTTGTTGTAAATCATTTCCTTGTACTTTTTTTTCTAATTCTTCATTAGCTTTAACACTATAATACAACATTAATGCATATCCTATACAAAATATCGCCATACCAATAGCACGTGTAATAAATCCTAACGGTAATGAATCCATACCAAAAGGACCAAGATTACCTGTATACATTGCACCGGATCTACATTCAAAAGAAAGTAGTACCTTACCAGCCAAAATTAAAAAAGTACCAAAAAATATACTACCAAAAATAAATGATTGAGCAGGACTACCTGAAGATTTACCATCCCTATCTTTACTATTCTTACATCTAATTATATAAGAAAGTAAAAACATACTTGCTGCTATTAAGAAAAATATATTTCCTACAGTATCCACAATCCCCTGCAAATTAAATGCAGTATTAACAGGAATATTACTTACATTAAAAATTGATGGAACCATTAAACTAAATACAGCAATTGCTTGCATAATAGTAGTAAGGAACCCACCAGTTAAATCAAATTTATTTGCATGAGTTTCACAAAATCCGGCAACATCATCGCTAAAAGATACTATTTCATCTTCTTTTTCTTCACACTTTTTTAACTGTGCTTGTAATCTTGCTCTCTCTTTTTCTATATATAAAACATTATATAAACCTGTAACAAGAAAAGATATACATAAAAGTAAAGCCACAAATTCAGCAAGACAACCTAAGAATAATGTTTTATCCTTACTTAATCCCATAACCCCTGACTGCAAAATAGCACCTGAAGCAAAAACTAACGCATAAAGAACACATACAGCCATGACTATTTTTTTTCTAGCCAAGTCTTGACTATTCAATTTGTATAAACTAAACTCAAGCTGTGCCTTTCTTTGTTCTTTACTTAGGCCACTAGCTTTTTTAGCTTTTTCACCATTATCACCTAACATAATATATCAATTTCACCTCACTAATTATTAAAAAATACACACTTAAATCTTAACATTAAGATATGGCAATACAGGTTATATTATAAATCAGAAAAAACAAAAAGCTATTAACTTTTTTAGCTTCATTAATTATATAATTGTATACTAAAAAAGTAACAGTATGTAAAAATATGTCTATAATTATATAAAAAATAAAGGTTAAATTTATGAAAATAGGAATAAACGGGCTAGGACGTATAGGAAGATGTTTAATAAGGGCAATATATGAAAATGCACAATCATCAATAGAATTATCTGCATTAAATGGATCTACATCACCAGAAACACATGCACATCTTATTCAATACGATTCTGTACATGGAAAATTTCCATATAATGTAGAATCAGAAGAAGGTTATATAATAATAAACGATAAAAAAATTCCACTATCAACTGAAAAAGAACCAAAAAACATCTTCTGGGAAAAACACAATGTAGATATTGTATTAGAAAGTACAGGGAAGTTTAATAAAAAATCTTTAGCAACACAACATATTAACTCAACAGTAAAAAAAGTTATAGTATCAGCACCAGTACAAGATTCTGACATAACAATCGTATATGGTGTAAATAATGAAATGTTAAAAAAAGAACACAATGTAATTTCAGCTGGATCATGTACTACAAACTGTATAGCACCTATTCTAAAGATAATGAATGATACAATAGGAATAAAAAACGGGTTTATGACAACAGTACACTCATACACAAACGATCAAAATTTAGTTGATAATAACCATAAAGACTTAAGAAGAGCAAGAGCATGCATGATGTCTATTATTCCTACAACAACAGGAGCAACAAAAACTATTGATTTAATAATACCAGAACTAAAAGGAAAACTTAATGGAACAGCTATACGCGTACCAACACCAAATGTGTCTATGATAGATTTAGTATTTAACTCTGTTAAATCAACCAATGCTAATGAAATAAATGATATAATAAAAAATTCGTCACAAAACTCTAAAGTTATAAGCATAACAGACAAAAAATTAGTATCTATAGACTTTTGCCACAGTACATATAGCTCAATAGTAGACGCAAATGAAACATGTGTTACTGATAACAACTTATGCCGTATAGCAGCTTGGTATGATAATGAATGGGCTTTTGCTATGAGAATGTTAGATATAGTATCATTATTATCAGAATTAATATAAAATAGATTAGCAAATTTATATGACCGTACTAACTTTTAATGTAAGCAAGGCGTTTTTATTTACAAAATAAATTAAAAATTAAATATATTATAATAAAATGCTTACCATTAATATACAAACATACAACTAAAACATATTTTCCACATAGTAATATTTAATACTCACATATCAACATGTAATATTCAAACCAACTACTTTAGAGAATTTACCATAGATGATATCATGTCTTGTATTCCAAGGTATATATTATAAAGGCTATCATTCCTCATGTATGCAGAACAAGAAAATATTTTATTCACATCATCTTTAACAGATTTAATAGTAGGACAATCAACATGAATTCCTCCTAATTTATCTATTAAATTATTAGAATCTTCCCCTATTGTTACTTTAATTTTCGCAACATCTTTTAATATTTCAACTACTACTGCAGGTGATATACAAACTGCTCCTATAGGTTTTTTAGCATTATAAAATTTATATACAGCATTCTTGAATTCAGGTAATATACTCTCACCTTGTTTATTCTCATCAAACAAATTAGAAAAATTTTTTGCCACACCATATCCACCAGGAATTACTAACATATCAAATTCTTCAACATTTATTTGCTCTATATCATATATGGACCCTCTTGCTATTCTTGCAGATTCAACCAAAATGTTTCTAACTTCCTCTACAGATTCTTTCTTTTTATGATCTATAACTTGTTTCTGATTTTTATTTGGTGCAAAACACTTAAAACTCACATTATTTCTATCAAGCTCAAGCATAACTAAAACAGCTTCTCTGATTTCCGATCCATCCATATGACCACAACCAGATAAAATAACAGCAGAATTCAACGTCATAAAATACCCTTTATTAAACTAAATGCTAATTTTATAAAAACAATTTGTAATTTACAAATTTATTTGAGTACTATATGTGCTATAAATTTATATCATAATGATCACTTATATAATAAACAATGAATATATTATTAATAGGATGTGGTAATTTAGGAAGCATATTACTAAAAAAATGGTCATATAATGACCAAATATCAAAAATTATTGTAGTTCAACCAAGCTTATCAAAAAAAGATGCATTTAACAGTATCACTAAAGTCACATTTGTAAAGTGTTACGAAGAAATAAGCAGAAATTTTATTCCACAAGTTGTTGTGATAGCAATAAAACCTCAACAAATTTTTGATGTAATGCCAAATTATAGAATTTATAGTAAATCTGCATCTTTCATTTCTTTATGCGCTGGGATTGATGTTAATTTCTTAAAAGAATGTTTAGGAAATACAGCAATAATAATAAGAGTGATGCCTAATATTGCAATGTCACTGAGTGAAAGTGTAAATCTTTCTTATATGGCAGAAGTATTACCTAATGAAAAACAAAAAGTATCAACTGTTTTTAACGACACAGGACTCATATATTGGATACAAAAAGAAGATATTTTTGATAAATTATCTCCTATTACTGGTTCTGGTCCTGCATTCTTTTTTTCTCTTGCAGAAGAATTAGTAAGGCACACTGTAGAAGCAGGCATCAATGAAGAAGATGCTATCAAATTAGTATCTCAAACATTTACAGGAAGTGCTAAACTACTAGAAACAAGAAAAACTACTATTAGCAATCTTATATCATCAATAACAAGTCGTGGTGGAATAACACAAGCTGCACTGCAAGTACTAAACTCAGATTTACCTAAAACGATTAGTTCATGTTTAAAAGCAGCAATGGAAAGGTTATTGTACTTAAAAGATATGCATAGAAATAATCAATAATGCATATTGTATATAATAAACATATAGAAAAACAAATTTTTATTTGATATTTCTTTCAGTTAAATTATAATGCAAAGGGTAATATGAGCAAAGGCTTTGTGAAGTCGGTCAGGTTAGGAATAAAGCAGCCGTAGCATTGCTTCTTTGGGTTGTATTGCCCATTTTTTATTTTATCACTTTAAAATGAGTTTCGCATTAAAATATAGGCCTAGCAATTTTAAGGATCTTATAGGACAGGAAGTTTTAGTTCGCGTTTTACATAATGCATTTCACTTAGATAAGATACCAGAGTCAATACTTTTAACAGGTACTAGTGGTGTCGGGAAAACAACCGCTGCAAGAATAATATCAATGTGCTTAAATTGTGCTTTTGGACCAACATCTGATCCATGCAATACATGTCAAAATTGTATATCCATCAAAAATTTCAATCATCCAGATGTAATAGAAATAGATGCAGCAAGCAACACAAGTATAGAGGATGTAAAAGTGATTTTAGAAAACTCACGCTACATGCCAATTAGTTCAAAATTTAAAGTATACATAATAGATGAAGTTCATATGTTATCTAACAGTGCATTTAATGCACTACTAAAAGTGTTAGAAGAACCTGCACCTTATGTAAAATTTATTTTAGCAACAACTGAAGTAAAGAAAATACCTGTAACAATCATATCTAGATGCCAAAGATTTGATTTTCAAAAAATATCTACAGACAAACTTATAAAACATTTAAAAGCAATATCAGAAAAAGAAAATATAACATCTGATGAAGAAAGTATTAAACTAATAGCAGATAATGCTGATGGATCAATACGTAATGCACTATCCATATTAGAACAAGCTGCTATATATAGTAATAAAGTTCTATCTGAAAAAAGCACAAAAGAAATGCTAGGGTATGTTAGTAGACATACACTACTAGAAATAATAGAACCATTAGTCACAGGAAATACTTTAGAAGCACTAAAGAAATTTGAAGAATCATGCAACTCATATAGTCCTGTTATAATATTAGATAACATGTTGCAGATTATTTATGAAATATGCTATTTTTCTATAACAAAAAACAATGAATCTTTATCTGACAATAACATTATAACACACATAAAAAATGATAAGATTTTATCCACAACATTTTTATCAAGATTATGGCAGATGCTTTTTAAAGGAATACAAGAAGTAAAATCATCTAATTGTACAAAGCATGCTGCTAATATGCTAATCATCAGATTATGTTACCTATCACCACTGCCATCTCCAAAACAAATAATAGATAAAATCCAGGACAATATAAAAACAAATAATAAACCTGATAATTATAAAAAAGAATTACTTGAATTATTAAAAATCAATAACATGCAAGACTTATATAATCAAATATATGAATCCGACTTAGAAATAACAAATTACAATGACGGAATACTAAATATAAAATGCAATAATACATTATCTAAAGACTTACATGACGATCTATTAAATTTTCTTAATAGCTCAACAAATAAAAAATGGAATATATCAATTGAACAAAATTTTAATATAAGTAAAAATAGCAATACATGCTACAATAAAAGCTTTAACTCAACTATTTGCAACATATTACAAGAATTTGATGGTGCAAAAGTTGTAAACATAGAAAATATAAAAAAGAACAATAACTAAGGAGTAATGTATGTATTCTAGTGATCAACTATCCAGCTTACAAGAACTTTTAAAAAAGAAATTCTCTGAATTTCAAGAACAACAAAAACCTCAAGTTTTTGAAGGTTCATCACTTGGAGGAAAAGTATCTGTAAAAATCAATGTATCTAATATGGTAAGTTATCAGGTAACTGAAGTAAAATTAGATCCATCATTACTACAAGAAAAAGCAATTCTAATAGAAGATTTAATTAGAGCTGCATTTAACGATGCACTAAAAAAGTCATCTGACTATAACAAAAATCTTATAAGTTCTTTACTACCGTTTGGAATATAAAAAACTATGAATTATAAGATAGCAGTAGTAGGAGCTACAGGAAACGTAGGTAGAGTTATTTTAAACGTTTTATCAAGTAGATCATTCCCAGCAAAAGAAGTTATAGCATTAGCATCAAAAAAATCTGTAGGAAAAAAGTTAAGTTACGGAGATAAAATACTAGAATCTCAAGATTTAGATAGTTACGATTTTTCTGATACAGATATAGCAATTTTTTCAGCTGGATCTTCAATATCACAGAAATATGCGCGAACAGCAGCAAACAGAGGATGTATAGTTATAGATAACACTTCTTTATTTCGTATGGAAGATGAGATACCGTTAGTAATACCAGAAATAAATCCAGAGGACATATCTGAATATGATAAACATAATATAATTGCTAATCCAAATTGTTCTACTATACAAATGCTTTTAGCTTTAAACCCACTACATAAAATATCAAAAATAAAAAGAATTGTTGTATCAACATACCAATCAGTTTCTGGTGCAGGAAAGTCTTCAATGGATGAGCTTTATTCACAAACTAAAGGTACATTTATGAATCAAAGTATTGCACCAAAACAATTTACAAAAAGAATTGCTTTCAATTGTATTCCACACATAGATATTTTTATGAAAGATGGATCAACAAAAGAAGAATGGAAAATGGCTGTAGAAACGAAAAAAATATTAGACAGCAATATAGAAGTAAGCGCAACATGTGTCAGAGTACCAGTATTTGTATCACATTCTGAATCAGTAAATGTTGAATTTTTCTCTGAGATTTCAGAAAAAGAAGCTTATGAAGCATTAGAAAATGCTCCAGGAATTTTAATACTTGACAGAAGAGAAGACGGAGGATATGCAACACCATTAGATTGTGTACATGAAGATGAAGTTTACGTATCAAGGCTAAGAAAAGACAACACAGTAAAACATGGTCTTAATATGTGGTTAGTAAGTGACAATTTAAGAAAAGGTGCAGCGTTAAATGCAGTACAAATAGCAGAAATACTCATTAAAGACTATTTATAGAAAATCAACAATCACTACAATTAAAATCAATGACAGTACAAATAGTAAAAAATTGTCATATATTCAAAATAAAATAATTATATTGTAGTAAAAAATGTAAATTATTTAGTAACATATGAAGAAAAAATAAAACATTAAATGCAGTACAAATAATAGAAATTATTATCTATAAAATAAATTCAATGTAGTAATTCAAGCAGTAAGCTATAATTAAAAAATTGTGTAGTAATAGGTCAAGTAAAAATAATACCAACAATTACACATATTGAAATACGAAATTTATCAAGTACAGCAATTCATAAATAGTTCAAAATTAAAAATACAAACAACAAAAGTATTATTAAACTAGTACATTACTTATAAAATACTAACAATCCTCACTAAAATATTCTCAGTTAATATAAGTAAAAAAGCACGATATTCCATCAATGTAGTACAATACAAACTTATATAAATTACTATTAAAAAAAACAAATCCAATAAATAAATTCTTATTAGTAAGTTGTAATTAAAAAAAATGGGATAGTACTTATATTAACACACAACACAAATACTAAAAATATACAAAATAATAAAACATAACAGGTATGTAATTCCACAGTAACAAATAATTATAAATAAATTATAAAACAAAAGCACTATGTAAAATTAAATAAATCATCACAACAATGATACACAAATGTCGTATATATCTTTACAAAATAGAATACAAGTTATGAGTTTAAATAAAATTCATTTCTTAATTTTAAAGCAAAATCTTCCTTTTCCCAAGAGAAACTGCCATTTTCATCAGGAATTCTTCCAAAATGACCATAACAAGATGTAATTTTATAAATAGGATTAAGTAACATTAAATGTTTACAAATTCCATAAGGAGACAAATCTATATTATTTTGTATAAAACTTTTTATAACATTATCACTTACAACTCCAGTACCAAAAGTATTCACATAAAATGAAATAGGACGAGAAATTCCAATAGCATAAGATAATTGAACTAAACATTGACTTGCTAATTTAGCAGAAACAACATTTTTTGCTAAGTAACGAGCCATATAAGCAGCAGATCTATCTACTTTACTTGGATCTTTTCCAGAAAAAGCTCCACCACCATGAGGTATGTGTCCCCCATATGTATCTATCATAATCTTACGACCAGTCAAACCACAATCACCAACTGGGCCACCTATAACAAACCTACCTGCTGGATTAACTAAAAAATCACTATCAGAACACATCCACCCATCTGGCAAAGAGTTCTTAACATATGGATATACAATATCTCTTATTTGACTTTGTGACAGATCTTCAGAATGTTGTATTGAAAGTACAATATTATATGCTTTAACAGGTACATTATTTTCATATAATAATGTAACTTGAGTTTTTGCATCCGGCCCAAGATTTGGTATCTTAAAGTTTTTTACTGCAGAAATAACATTTTTCAAAATCAAATGAGAATAAAAAATTGATGCAGGCATAAAAGCTTCAGTTTCATTTATTGCATACCCATACACTATACCTTGATCACCAGCACCTTGATTCTTACCAAAATTAACTCCAACAAAAATATCTTGCGACTGCTCATGTATTAAAATTTCAATAACAACATGCTCCCAATGAAATCCATCCTGTTCATAACCTATATCTTTTATAACTTGACGAGTTATACATTCTATATCAGAGTTATTAACATTAACACCACAAATTTCACCACTAACTATTACCTTATTTTTAGTTACTAAAGTTTCTATAGCAGCATGAACAATAGGATTCAATGATATATAATAGTCAAGTATAGCATCAGATATTTGATCAGCAATTTTATCAGGATGTCCACTAGAAACAGACTCACTAGTTATAATGTACTCAGATGAACAATTTTGATAATGAAACATGTTAAAAACGTAAACACAAAGATTTTTATAGTATCAAATATGAAATAACTAAACAATATATAATATCCAGACTTTTAAAAAATTAACATTTTTATAAAATTATATACAAACAATACAACTTACCAACACTTTGAGTTATCATTTCAATTACCAAGTAAAAAGTAATAAGCATATCAAAGCATTAAGAATACAAAATATCATAGATTTTAGTAATGACAATAGTTTAAACTATCACTTACTGTTAAGAATATATGTTTCTCTGTATTTTTCTATTAAATAACAGTTTATTGTAATTTTCATTGTTTGTATTGCACTTGATAATTAACTTTTTAAACTATTAGAAAATTTTACTATTATGTAATCATTTGTATTACTGATATTTGTAATGTATTCAGTACTGCATAATTTTAATCTTTACAATGCAAAACAAAATGCTGAACATAAATCCACTTTGAATTTCTCACTTATATATCTGTAATTCAATATCAGTCAAAAACTATTTCTAAATATAAAAACATATACAAGTCCATATTCAAAAAAATCGATAAACTTGACAAATATATTAATTAAAGTACCATTTTATAGTTAAAATGTGCCTGTAGCTCAGCCTGGATAGAGCATCAGCCTTCTAAGCTGTTGGTCAGGGGTTCAAATCCCTTCGGGCACACCATAACATTAACTAACTTTAATTGTTAGTAAATTTTTGTATATCATTTTGTAATTTTCCGCATGAACAATAGCAAATACTATGATGTAGTTATTTCAGGCGCAGGAGTGAATGGAATAATTACAGCAATAGCCTTAAATCAGCTTTCTATTTCTACAGCACTAATAGATAAAAACAAAATCCTATCATCAATGCCAAAAGATAGAGTATTTGCTTTATCAAGGAGGTCTCATGAAATATTAGATAAGTTCAACATATGGAACAACATTAAAGAACATTGCCCTATGTTAGACATTTTAATAAAAGATGAAGACAGTACAATATTTGCACATTATGATCATAAATCCATAAGTGATAAACCAATGGGATATATTGTAGAAAGTAAATTTCTATGTGATGCTTTTAAAAAACACATAAAAAAACTAAACCTTTACTCAGAATGCACATATAAATCAGTAAGCATCTCAAATGACATAGTAAAAATAGAATTAACAGACAATACAACACTACTAACATCACTACTAATATCCGCTGAAGGTAAAAACTCAAGACTAAGACAAATATTTGATATAAAATACATTAATTATGATTATTTTCAAAGCAGTATTATTTGCAATGTAAAACATACGAATCATCATAAAAACTTAGCGGTTGAGCATTTTTCTTCAGTAGGACCACTTGCAATATTACCAATGTATAATGGATATAGGTCTTCCGTAGTTTGGACAAACAAAAAACATATTAGTGAGACACTAATGAAATTAAGCAAACAAGATTTTATTACTGAATTAGAAAAAAAATGTTCTCCATATTTAAATGATATAAAGTTAGACAGTGAAATCAAGTGTTTTCCTTTGCATTTAACATTTGCTAAACATATGCATAAAAACAGATTGGCATTAATAGGTGATGCAGCACATTCTATACATCCAATAGCAGGCCAAGGATTAAATTTAGGTATAAGAGACATAGATAAACTAGTAGATAATATAAAATCAGCAAAACAGTATGGTATAGATATAGGCAGTAACTACGTTTTAAAAAACTTTTCTTATGATAGATATTTCGATAATTTTTCTATGGCAGTCTTTACTACACTTATAGATGATGTATTTTCTAGAAAATCTTGTATTGTAAAAGCTGCAAGAAGAGCTGGATTATATATAATTCAAAATTCAAAAAGTATAAAAAACTATATGATAAAACATGCTATGGGGATAGGAAAACTTAATTAATCTCTATCAATTACATTATCATAATTTTGATTATTCTTTTTATTTTTCACACATAAAATATTTGAAACCATCTTATTTATTGATTCTTCTATTTCTGCAATTGCATTCTTTTTTATTTTATCAATTTCTTCAATATGATTAGTATCTATAAAGTTAAAGTCATTATAATTGTTAAATTCTAAGTTTTCCTTACTATGACTATCTTTTTTAAAAATAGAACATACATATTCAAATAAACATCTGAAGAATTCATTCCAGTTAATTTTAGAAACTTTTAAGTAAAACCAAAAAGGTATAATTAATGATACTCCGGCTTTAAAAAATATAGAATAAGTTAGTGAATCATAGTTGTAATAACACCATTTTGAGTACTTATAAATGTAAATAGCAACATTTTTAGGATCCTTATATGCAAATGCAAATTTAATTCCTTCTTTCATAGCAATAAAAATAAAGGAAGAAAAATAAAGAAACACTAAAATAAAAAATACTCTAATAATAAGATTCTTTATATTCTTTAATAAAAAGAAGAATAACATGTACCTGTAAAAAAGCATAAGGTTACTACATTAAAGCTAACAAAAACATGGCTGGGATGGAAGGGTTCGAACCTCCGAAATGACGGTATCAAAAACCGCTGCCTTACCACTTGGCTACATCCCATCTACAAAACAGCAAACTAATATAGTAATTAGCAAACCTTACTTCATGATTAACAAAGATTATATAGATCAAAAAAAAATGCAAGAAAAAATCAAAGTATTAAATACAAATATATTATATGTAGTTTCACATACCTAACAAACAAATTTTGATATCACTTTTTTTTAATAAATCATGTATCTAATAAAAAGAATTAATAACATATGAAAAAATAAACCTTGTATAATTTCATATTATTATCTATATAATAACAGAAGTTAGAATTGGTTATATTTTTTGTGAATTTTCAAAGTATAATAAAGAACTTACAGAATTACTGGGAAGATTATGGGTGCACGATATTCCAGCCATATACTTCTGAGTTAGGTGCAGCAACCCTTCATCCAGCAACTTCAATGATAGCCATATCAAAAAAACCGTCAAAGCTAGCTTATGTACAACCTGTTATTAGACCTTGTGATGGAAGATACGGTGATAATCCAAACCGTTTATATCAACATCATCAGTATCAAGTATTAATAAAACCATCCAGTACAGATTTACAATCAAATTACTTAAAAAGCCTAGAAAAAATAGGAATATCCATTGAAACTCATGATATAAAATTTATAGAAGATGATTGGGAAAATCCAAGCATTGGTGCTTGGGGCCTTGGATGGGAAGTAACCTGTAACGGCATGGAGATAACACAATTTACTTATATGCAACAAGTAGGAGGTGTAGAATGCTCTTTAGTACCTGGAGAAATTGCTTATGGGCTAGAAAGAATAGCAATGATAATTCAAAAAGTTGATAACGTATACAAAATACTATGGGACGACAACGGAACAACTTATGGTGATGTATTTAAACAGCGTGAATATGAGTTTTCTAAATTAGCTTTAGACTATTATGATGTAGATATACTTTTTAAGCAGTTTAATGAAGCAGAACAAGTGTGTGTTTCTTTAATAGAAAAAAAACTCCCATTAGCAGCATATGACATTTGTACAAAAGCAAGTCATATTCTTAATTTACTTGAATCACGCGGAGTAATAGGAGTAAATGAACGTGCATCTTACATATTACGCGTACGTAAACTTGCAAACTTATGTTGTAGCTTATATACTCAATGTCATTAAAATAAGTAAAACGACATGCCTTTAGAACTGTTATTTGAATGCTTATCAGAAGAAATACCACCTGAGATGCAGAGTAGTGCATGCTTATATACAAATTCCTATATAAAAAAAGAACTAGATCGTTACAACATAAATTTTGAAACAATAAAGGTATTCGTAACTCCAAATAGATTAACTTTATATGTAAATAACATAGTAAACAGTTCATCAAACAATACATTAAAAAGAAAAGGTCCAAAAGTATCAGCAGATAAAATCGCAATAGAGGGTTTTCTAAAGAAAGTTAATAAGAAGATAAGCGACTTAACAATCTGTAGAGTTGGCAATGATGAATTTTATTATGCTGAAATCAGTAACAACATAGAAACAAACACAGAAAATATAATTTCTTCAATTATAGAAAATATGTTAACCAATTTTCCATGGGATAAAAAAATGAGATGGGGATCTGGAAATACATATTGGATCAGACCTATACTAAACATAATGTGTATACTTGACAGAAAAGTATTACCAATAAAGTTTGCTGATATAGAAACAAATAACAAATCATGTGGAAACAGATTTACAAATAGGGAATTCTTTGAGGTAAAAGACTTCAATTCTTACATTTCGCAGCTAAAAAAGAATAATGTAATTTTATGCAAAGAAGAAAGAATGAATTCAATACTTCAACAAATACAAAGTATCACTGAAAAAAACAATTTAGTCTGTGAAAATAATCAGAATTTAATCAATGAGTTAAACGGTATCTTGGAATACCCAATTGTTATAATGGGATCAGTAGATAAAAAATTTCATGATTTACCAAAAGAATTAATATTAAGTGTAATGCATAATCACCAAAAATATTTAGCTGTTTTCACAGGTGATAAAATTACTAACTTTATTACAGTATCAACAATATCAAGTGACACTATAATAAGCGGTCACAATAATGTACTAAATGCAAGGTTAGTAGACGCAAGTTTTTTAATAAATAAAGATAAAGAATACAGTATAGATTATTATGTAGAAAAGCTAAAAAATATAGTATTCCATGCAAAACTTGGATCTGTTTTTGAAAAAGTAAATCGGATCGTAGCTTTATCAAAATATATTTCTATGTGGATACCGCATTCTTCACTAATAAAGGTAGAAAGGGCATCACAGTTATCTAAATTTGATTTATCAACATTAGCCGTAAAAGAATTCCCTGAACTACAGGGAATCATTGGAGGATATTACGCTTCATATTTTAATGAAGAATTAGAAATATCAGAATCCATAGTCAATCATTATGAACCAACAAGCTCAAAAAAAGAATGTCCTTCTTCACCTATAACAATAGCTGTATCAATAGCTGATAAAATAGATAGCTTAGTTGGAATGATAGTTGCAGGAGAACAAGTTACAGGTTCTCGTGATCCTTTTTCAATAAGAAGAATGGCTATATCAGTTATCAGAATAATTATTGAAAATAATCTTAATATACCAATAAAACTTTTATTAGAAAAATCTGTATCACTATATTCATATGCAATAACAGAAAAAAACGCCATCAACAAAATCAAAGATGTAATATCAAGAAAAAACAGAAGAAAAGATATTGTTTCTTATGTATTAGAGTTTTGTTCAAACAGATTTAAAATAATGCTAAAAGAAGAAGGAATTAAAGAAGATATAATAAATGCTGTTATTGAAAGTAGAAAATTCAATAATTTATTGTTAATAAAGAAAGAGGCTAATTTACTTAATGAATATGTTTTTACTTATAATGGAATAGAAATAATAAAAGCATACAAAAGATTAAGCAATATCAGTGAAACAGATGATAATATTAACGTCATAACAAAACAAAAACCTAACAAGAAGTTATTTAAAACAAATGATGAATGTGATTTATACAAAGAGATAAGTTACCAAAAAAATAATATAAAAAAGTTGATAAAGGAAAACAAATTTAAAGATTCATTGGACAATCTTTACAGCTTTAGTCGCTGTGTAAACAAATTCATGGATAATGTAAGAGTAAATGATAAGATGAATAAAGAGTTATATAAAAATAGAATTTCTCTTGTCAAAAGTGCATTTTATGTTTTTGACTTAGTTACAGATTTCAGTAAGATTAAAAATACACACAAGTAAACCTTGAATTTTTTGTAAACCGTATATAAATATTTTACCATACTTGTAAAGAAGAATTGTTATGAGCAAAAGCGACTATTATGAACTGTTAGGTGTAAGCAAAAATGCAACACCAGAAGAAATAAAAAAAGCTTATAGAAAAATGGCACTAAAGTACCACCCTGATACAAACCCTGGTAATAAAGAAGCAGAAGAAAAGTTTAAAGAGTTGTCAGAAGCATATGACGTTCTTATAGATCAAGATAAAAGAGCAGCTTACGATAAATATGGACATAGTGCTTTTGATGGTGGTGCTGGAAGGGGTGGTTTTGATTTTAATAGTGGTTTTTCTGGTGATTTTTCTGATATATTCAATGATCTTTTTGGTGGAGGTTTTAGTAAAGGAGGAAGAAGTTCATCAAGAAGAAGCGAAGGTGCAGTAGGTTCAGACTTAAGATTTGATATAGAAATAACTTTAGAAGACTCTTTTAATGGTAAAAAAGTACCTATAAGTTACGTAACTTATGTAAAGTGCTCTAGTTGTAGCGGTTCAGGGAGTGAGGGATCAGCAAAGTCTGTACAATGTAATACGTGTCACGGTGCAGGTAGTGTTAGAACACAACAAGGATTTTTTACAATAGAAAGAACTTGCCATGTGTGTAATGGAGAAGGTGAAATCATCCAAAACAAATGCAAAAAATGCTCAGGAAGTGGTCGCGTCAGAGATGAAGTAAATTTACTTGTTACAATTCCAAAGGGGATAGAAAGTGGTAATAAAATTAGATTAAATGGGAAAGGAGAAGCAGGATATAGAGGAGCAAGGAGTGGAGACTTGTATGTTTACTCAAATATACAAAAACATAAATTTTTCACACGTAGCGGATCTGATCTATACTGTACTGTACCTATAAAAATGACACTTGCTGCATTAGGTGGGCATATAGAAATGCCATCGATAGATGGTACGTGGACAAAAGTAAAAGTTCCAGAGGGGTCACAAAGTGGAGATAAATTGAGGTTAAAAGAAAAAGGAATGCCAGTTATAAATTCATCAAAAAGGGGAGATATGTATATACAAATAACTGTAGAAACTCCGGTAAAATTAACAAAAAAACAAAAAGAGCTGTTACAAAAGTTTGATGATGAACCTAATGTGGACTGTAACCCTCAATCTACAGGTTTTTTCCAAAAAGTGAAAAGTTTCTGGAAAGATATTAGATCAAATTAAAATACATCAAACACTTTTTTACTTTAGTATTTTAATATGTACATCAATTGCTCAACCATACAACACAAATATAATTTCTACAATATATTCTTAACGTTATAAATACGGAGACTTTTCATTTAATGAATACTAAACAATTCAATAGTACTAAAGTATCAATAAAATATTTACTATTTAGAATTGTTTTTAGGATACTATAGAAGTCCATATACCTTTACTTAAAAAAATTAGCAACATTTTAGTGGCGTCTCTAATATTGACATATTAACCAAATGTATATAACTGATTTTTTACTGGAAGTTTAGTAAACTTTAGTGCTAAAATTAGCAAAAAGATTTTATATATCATCATTTATTTATTAGTATACTGTATTTATAATTTCTTTTCTAAAAGAATATATCTGTACAACTATTTGAAAATTAATTTAGTACAGTATTTCTCACATTACAAACCTGAAAAACTCTATATCTAATTTGATTAATTAGTGTAAAAATTGTAGATAGAAAATGCTATAGAAGAAAAGATTTTTCTTGTATCTAGCACATTGAATTAAATCCTACATTCAACAGAAATTAAAAACATATATATGTATAAACTTACTTCAATACAGTCTTTTTGAAATCCATTACATTATAAATTTACAGACATTATGTAAAAAATTTAATTTCTAAGTCACTCATTAATGCTAACATTATCTATAAAATCATTAAAATGCTGTGGAATATAAATTCCACATTATATTTTTAGTACATCAACTTATTATATATAAATTTTAATATTAATGTAGGCATTCATGTACTCATTTCAATGCAATGTTTCTATATCTCCTATATTGCAAACCATTATAAAACAATTTCACATTCTATATAAGTATTCTACATTATTGCTGAAATTGTAAAAAAACATTTCAACATGTTTTTGTTTTTTTATCATTCTATATCAAGTCCTATATCTTTATTTTTGAAAGAATTAGTTATACATCCAATAGATATGTAATCTACTCCTGTTAGCGCTATGTTCCTTACATTTCTTATATTAACACATCCAGAAACTTCTAGAACTGATTTTCCATTGACTATTTCCACTGCCTGCTTTATTTCACCAATACTCATGTTGTCTAATAAAATCATATCTACATTGTTAAATAACGACTCTTCAACTTGAGATATGTTATCGCATTCAATTGCAACATATACGTCTTTCAAATTCATTCTAAGCCTTTGTATAGCCAAAGTGACACTTCCACAACTAGATATATGATTATCCTTTATGAGTACACCATCATACAAACTATTTCTGTAACTTTCTCCACCTCCAATACATACGGAATATTTGTCTAACATTCTCAGTCCAGGAGTAGTTTTCCTTGTACTACGAATTTTAGCCCTCGTTCCAGAAACTTCATTAACAAATTGCCTAGTGATTGACGCTATACCAGAAGCGTGTTGTATAAAGTTTAAAATCACCCTCTCAATAGGCATTAAGTGTATTGCCAACGCTTCTCCACTTACCAAAGTATTATTTTTTCCTGCAATACTTCCATCATTTTTATGAACTTTGTACTTTATATATTCTTTTTTTTTATTGAAGATTTCTTCTAGTATAGGAATTCCACAAACTACCAAATCTTCCCTTGCATTTATAGAAAAATTTACTTTCTCATCTAGTAATATACTATTAGTAGTTATATCACCATTTTCTCCTAAATCTTCCTTTAGTGCATTATTTATAATTTCTGAGAATGAGACTTTCATATTATTAACACTTTTTATGTTTTATATTACAACAACATTGAAGTAATGTAAAAATCTTATATTATTCAAATACAATTTATCATAAAATAATATGAATATTTACGTTTGTACTTTCGTACTTATACTGTCTTACTTAATAGGATCAATTCCATTTGGATTAATACTGTCTTACGTAGGTGGATTAGGTGATATCAGAAAAACAGGATCAGGAAATATAGGAGCTACCAATGTTTTCAGAAAAAGTAAGAAGTTAGCTATTGTGACTCTGATACTGGACTCTTCAAAAGGATTTGCATCCGCTATGTTAGCTAAAAATTTTAACCCAGATCAAACATTTGTCTTTATATCTGCGTTATTTTCTATAATAGGTCATATGTTTCCTGTGTGGTTATCATTTAAAGGTGGTAAAGGAGTAGCTACTTTTTTAGGTTCAGTTATGTTTATTGAGTATAAATTTGTTATGTGTTTTACGCTCCTTTGGATAATAGTTTTTATAATTTTCAGATATTCATCGCTATCATCTATTACATCAACGATTTCAGTTATGTTATTAGTTTATGCACATTTCTCAGCAAATGAAAGCATCATTTTTCTAGTAATATCCTTACTAGTAGTAGTACAACATATTGAAAACATAATGCGCATTATAAAAGGAAAAGAAAATAAGATATTTTAAACATTCAAAAGTTCTTTTTTGAGTAAGCATGACAAAGTGCAACAGCTATTGCATCAGATATATCATATGTACCTTTAAACTCAACATTTAAAATTTTTTCTACCATAAAGTGGACTTGCTCTTTTTTTGCATGTCCGTTTCCTGTAATAGATTTCTTTACATAATTTGATGAATACTCAAAGGCTTGTATATTCATAGTATTTAAGGTCAATAGTAAAACACCTCTAGCGTAACATAAAGATATTGAAGACTTAGGATTCTTATTTATAAATACTTCCTCCATGGATGCGCTGTCTACTTTGTATGAATTGAGTATATTTATAAGTTCTTTATGTATTTTATTCAGCCTTTGACCGAAAGTTTCATTACTGTTAGTTTTGATAACACCATTATTTATCAACTTTATATCTTTTTCAATAGACAATATACCCCAACCCGTATAATTTAAGCCAGGATCCAGGCCTATTACATTCATTTTATGAGCTTATCCAGTATAGAAAAACAAAAAGCAATAACCATATAACATCAACAAAATGCCAGTACCATGCAGCACATTCAAATCCTATATGGTTTTCTGGAGATAATTGATTTTTTCTTGCTCTAATTAAACATATAATTAAAAACAAAGTTCCAACTATTACGTGTAACCCATGAAACCCAGTTATCATGTAGAAGTTAGATGAGTAAATAGCTTTTTCACCAGTCTCATGGAAAGAGAAACCTGTGTGCATATATTCTATTGCTTGAAATGTAGAGAATATAATACCAAGTACTATAGTTGCACACAACATTTTTATTGTGTTTTTATTATCGTTGTTTATTAGAGAATAGTGGGACCATGTTAGTGTACAGCCAGATAACAGCAGTATTACAGTATTCAATAAGGGTATAGACCAAGGATTAAGTTTAGGAATGTCACTTGGAGGCCAATTTAAAAATTTACCTGGTATTAAATTATCGAAAGTGTATACAGGAAATAACCATGCTTTAAAAAACGACCAAAAAAAGCCAAAAAAAAACATTGTTTCTGAAAGAATAAGACCAGCCATAGCTAGCCTAAGTCCTTTTTTAACAATTTCTGTATGACAATTGTCCCTTATTGCTTCTGTGACTATATCTTTCCACCATTTGTAAAGAACTATACTGAGTGAGGGAAAACCAAGTCCAAGCATGACTTTACCAGTATGTGTACCGTGTATGGTTCCAACTGCACCTAGTGCTGTTATTAACACTGTAATTGAAAACAATAATGGCCATGGACTAGGGTTTACTAAATGATGGTCATGTAGCTTCCCTTTCATCACTGTATCCCTAAAAGATTGTTTATTTATTAAGTTTCTATAATTAAAGCAATATGTTGTCAAGATTATATTTTAGTATATAATGCTTAACATTATGTTAAAAATTTGATCTTACTGTTTCTATAAGTGCTTCAATGTTAGCTATGGGAGTGCTTGGAATGATTCCATGTCCTAAGTTGAATATAAATGGTCTATCTTCCATCATGTTAATTAAATCTTTTGTCTGAGATATAGCTTTGTTTTTATCATACGCTACTAGGTATGGGTCTATGTTTCCTTGCAGTATGGATGAAATATTATCCTTTGCCCAAGATATTGGTACATTGTAATCAATGCTTGTAACTGATACACCAGTTTCCTCTGAAAACTGTTTATACATTATTCCTGCACCTTTTGGGAAACCTATTATTGGGAATTCTGGGTAGGATTTACGTATAGATGATACTATTTCTTTTGCAGGGTTTATTATCCACTTTCTGAATTCGTTTGCTGGTACAATTCCTGCGTTGCTATCGAAGATTTGTATTATGTCTACACCACTTTCTATTTGTTTTATTAAATATGAGATTGTTACTTTTGTGATTTTATTTATGATCTTTTTCAACTCTGCATCTTGTAGGTAAGACATTTCTCTAATTTTTGAAAAATTCTTGTCCCGTCCTATCATGTAGGAAGCTATAGTCCAGGGTGCACCTGCAAATCCTATTAATGGCTTGCTTTTTTGCAGGGATTTTCTAACTTCTTTTATACCTTCAAAAACATTCTTTAGGTGACCTAGTACTGCTTTCTCTGGAACATCTATTTCTTTATAACTTGAAATTGGTTGCAAGCTTGGGCCGGCTTCTTTAGTAAATTCTACTTTGCACCCTAGTGCGTCTGGGATCACTAGTATATCTGAGAATATTATCGCCGCGTCCAAGCCGAACCTCCTTACCGGCTGCATTGTAATTTCCTTTACTAGATCTGGCGTATAGCACAGCTCTAGAAAATCTGCAGCCTTTTTTGCCACCTCATGGTACTCTGGTAGATACCTTCCAGCCTGCCTCATGAACCACACTGGTATTCCCTGCTGCCTGGCCTTACTTGCTATAGTTTTTAACATGTCCTTCACCCCACAGAAATTATATAAATATTATATCCTTATAGATAGTTCTTATAGTTGATCCCTGTGAATTATGTGAATAAAACCTGTTTTTGTAAAATATATGTTGAAAACTCACCGATGCATTTTTTGTGAATAACTCTGTTAATAAAGTACATATCATACTGATTTTCTACTACAATATGTGTGTATAAATAATATGTGAATTGTGTTGATAACTGTGGCTTTAACCAGTGTTTTGCACAACAATTATTGCGCACCTCATGTTCCTAATAACTCTGTGGATAACTACATGACAAAATATGGAAAACTTTTACCTACATGTTTCATGTCAGGTTATTAACAGGCTTGTTAACACAAACTTTATATAGAAAATAAAGTTTTGGATAGTATACTTAAGTGATAATAAAGAATTACAGATTGTATATGAGTGATAAACTTTCTGATAATAGTGATAGTGATGATAGATTTTCCTTGAGCGAATCACTAAGTGTGAAGCTGGTTTCTTTTATGTTAAAAAGAATTCCAAAACTGAAAAAGATGATTGAAAACAATTTGATCAGTGATAATGAATGTTTCACCAATTCTCGCATGTTCTACAATCTTATAAAATTCAATGACTGCTTGGTAAGAGATGTAATGATTCCTAGGACTGAAATCTACGCTATAGACATTACGGATGTACCTGATAGCAAGAACTTGATAGACAAGGTAGTAAAGGGACAATATACAAGGATTCCAGCATACGAAAATAATTTGGATAACATAATAGGATTCATTCACATTAAGGACATAATCTCAAATTTCTACAATGAGTTTAATGCAAGAAATATCATACGTGAGGTTATGTACATTCCTCCATCAATGAAAGCAGTCAATCTATTTATAAAAATGCAGTCTTCTCACATACATGTAGCTATAGTAATAGACGAGTATGGTGGTACAGAGGGATTAGTTACTATGGCTGATCTTATTGAAGAAGTAGTTGGTGATATAGGTGATGAGCATGATGTGCCTACTGTACCAAGTATTGTGAATATTTCCGACGATAAGGTTGAAGTAAATGCTAGAGTGCTAGTCAAGGATTTAGAAGAAACTTTCAATATTGATCTCAGAGACTGTAAAGAAGATGATTACGTAACAATAGGCGGTCTCATTTTATCTATGATAGGTAGAGTGCCTGTAGTAAATGAAGTTTTTGAACACAAAAGTGGTGCTATATTTTCTATAAAAGAAGTTGATGACAGATGTATTTATAAGATCATTATTGATTTAAGCAATGTAAAGAAAATTGACTTAAAAGTTGACCATTGAACTCAATTTATCGAGTGCGGATTTAGCCCTTATAAAGGATGTCGCTAAATCTGCATTTATGCTTTTAACATCAGTAACTTTTGAATGCATATTCGCAGGGAATGTAACTAAACTGATTTCCCATAAAGATATTTTCTTGAGTACTCTAACACCTGTTTTTACGTCCATATAATCCTCTATAACGCTGTAGCCTATTGACAACGCGTTAATTATGTCATTTTTAAGCATCAAGTAGGCTTCCTTTCCTTTTTGTATGTCCAGCAGTAAATTTGCTGTTATGTGAAGTCCTATAGTATTTTCAGTCATGTTTGTGATATTACCTATGGGTTCTGCTGAGTTATGCTGCCATAGTAGTTTTACTTTGTTAAAATTTTTTATAGTATTGCTGAATGCTCCTGGTAATATCACATGTTTTTGTCTATCTATAACATTAAATACACTTGCATATCCAGAGAAAGTGCCAGATTGTTTTATATTTTTTTTCGATAAAAATAAATTACATGTTTTTTGTTGCATAAAAAGAACTTTTGTAGTTGTTATTGATTAATTTGATTACAGGATCTTACAGATCTCATAATATTCCGTGATAAGGCTGCCGGTACTGTTTAGTGTTTTTATAAGTGTGTTATAAAGTGTTTCCATTCTCTATTGGAGGTAATCCAAAAGCTGCCCTTTTTTCATTTATAGTCATAAAAGTTGCATGCTCTACGTATTGCCATAGTTGTTTTCTTTTTTCTGTGAGTACAGATATGGAATCTTTATCATATGATAGAAATATATTGTTCCCAAATTTAGGCGTTAGCCAATTGTTAAGGTGTGAAATAATGTTATCTAAATGAGGTAATATTGTTTGTTCCCATAGTGATAATCTCGCTTCAATGAGGTTACTGTATGTGTTATCTCCTGGAATGCCAAGTAATTGAGGTGGCACGCCGAATGCTAATGCAATATCACGTGCTGAGCTATGTTTTGATTCAATAAAGTCCATATCTTTAGGAGATAGGCTCATTTCCTTCCATTCTAATCCTCCTTCAAGTAATATTGGTCTTCCAGCATTTCTTGGGCCAGAATAGAATTCATCTATCTGTGATTTTAACCGTTTGTATTGTTCTTGTGTTAAACTTCCATTGTTATTTCCTTTTGTGTTCACAATTAATGCTCCACTTGGCCTTGCTCCATTTTGTAACATTGCCTGGTTCCAAGATCCAGCCTGGTTATGTTGGTCTATGCTGTATGAAGCTGCTTCTATGGGAGATAATCCATAATAATCATTTAATGGATGAAAATTTTTTATATGTAGTATTTGTGAGTAATTTGTTAATTTACTAATCTTATAGTCATAATTGCAGTTATTTATTGAATAGCGGTAAGAGTAAGGTCTATTATCTTTACCTGAAATAATTTCAACTCTATCTGGACGTAGCAAATGTAGTTCTTTTGGAATCATATTGTGGTTTTCTATCATCAAAATATAGGCATTTCCACTAATCAGTTTATAGGTAAGAATTCCTTCAATGAATTCTGATTTAGAAGTCGTATTATTTGGTCTAGATATTAATTTTAATAAAGGATGGTTTTTTATTTGAAATATGTTATTTCTTACGGTTTTGCTTAATATTAAAGGAACAGATGCTGCTGCTGATGCTATCATGTGAATAGATCTAAATGCAATTACGTTTTTTATGTAACCATTTTCTGCAAAATTTGCGTAACTTCTATTTTTCCATACAGCTTCTGTGAATAATTGTATAGGTATTGAAAAAGTATAAGAACAATCTTGTATTGACTTTTTTTTAAAGAAATGCATAAGTGAAACTCTTTGTGTACAATTTTTAAATTGAGTTAAATTTATTTGGTAATATACTAGCTACATGTGGTTTACCAATTTACTTGGTAATGCAGTTTGTGTGTGGTGTTATGGCAACATTGTTGTTGTATACCTAGATTTAGATAATACATCATATATTGATAGATATGGAAGCTATTTTTATAATATGCCTTTGCTTTTTGATGCATTTTACATTGTTAGTAGTTCTCTAGCATAGAGGTGTTTTTATTGTTATGGTTATACAATGTGAATCTTATACTCAAAAAATACAGAAAGCGTTCAGTGGTGCAGCGAATTCATATGATGAATTCTCTTATATACAGGATGCAATTTTGCGTGAATTGTGTAGTACTGTTCAGTTAGAGAATTGTGATAAAAAGAACATACTGGATGTGGGTTGTGGTACTGGTAATATAAGTAAATTCTTAGATGTCACAAATCATAACTTTATTCAAGTAGATCTATCTAGAGAAATGTGTGTCGTAGCTAAAGAGAAAAACAATGTGCTATCAGTAAATTGCAATATGGATATGATGCCATTTTGTGAAAATTTGTTTGATATAGTTATTGCTTCTATGGTTTTGCAATGGTCTTGCGATATTAATCTTTCTTTATTGGAGTTGCTAAGGGTAATGAAACCAAATGGTATGTTGTATATAGCAATTCCAATATTTGGAACTTTAATTGAATTAAATAGTGTAATTGAAAAAATAGGAAAATCTTTTAGCAAATTTTATCAAATGGATGAATTGACCAGTATTCTAAATTCCTTAGATGTTGAAATACAGTATATATTTTGTTGTAACTATCGTCAGTACCATAAATCATTTTTCTCTTTATTGTTGAGTATGAAATTAACAGGTACATATGCAAAAAAAATTGATGATAAACAGTATGATATATTTAGCATAAGCAGGATTTATAAGAAATTATATTCTTCGCAGAATTGTGTATTTAGCTCATGGAACATTATGTATTTGATTGTTAAAAAGTAATTTTTTTGTAATAATAAATAGATGAAAGAACTTGATATTATAAAACTGTCACAAGAAATACGTCATTTATCTAAGGAAAATAATGCTGTAATTCTTGCTCATTACTATCAAGATTCAGAAATACAAGATATTGCTGACTTTATTGGTGACTCATTAGAACTTTCTCGAAAGGCAGCAACAACAACAGCTAGTGTTATTGTATTTTGTGGCGTGTACTTTATGGCTGAAGTTGCAAAAATCATTAATCCTACAAAAAAAGTTTTGTTGCCTGATTTGAAGGCAGGATGTTCTTTAGCTGATTCTTGTGATGCTAAAAGTTTTAAAAAATTTCGTGAATTGCATAAAGATTGTATATCAATCACATATATAAATTCTTCAGCAGAAGTAAAAGCTTATTCTGATATAATTTGTACATCTTCAAGTGCTGAAAGGATAATAAGACAAATACCGGAAGATAAACAAATTCTATTTGCTCCAGATAAATTTCTTGGTGATTTTTTAGAAAGGAAAACAAATAGAAAAATGATTTTATGGCCTGGTACTTGTATGGTGCATGAAAGTTTTTCTGAGCGCGAGTTGATTGATATGATGGTGAGACATGATAAAGCCTATGTTTTAGCTCATCCTGAGTGTCCTGGTAATTTGTTAAGACATGCTCATTTTGTTGGATCAACAACTCAGTTATTAAAATTTTCTGCTGAGAACCCTAATTCAGAGTTTATCATTTTGACTGAAGAGGGAATTATTCATCAGATGAAAAAATTATCTCCTGGAAGTACTTTTTATGTAGTTAATACTTTAGATGGTGGTTGTGTTTCGTGTAGCAAATGTCCACATATGCGTTTGAATACTTTAGAAAAATTATGTTTGTGTTTGAAAAATGGCTATCCTGAAGTTACTATTGATGCTGAGATTAGTGATATGGCCAAAAGATCCTTGGATGCTATGTTTAAAATGACTTGATTTTTTTGTATTTTTCTTAGTTAGTAGTGTGAGGATGAGTAAAGAAAAATATGTAGTTTACGGCAAGTGGTCTACTACTAAAATTTTGGTGTAGTATTGTGTACTGTTGTCAGTGATAACATTCTTATCAGTTTTTTACATATTTGCGTTAGCTTTTTACTTTGTGAAAATTCACATTAACCGTTTGATAGTAGCTTAATATCATGTAAGAAATGCAATTATTTACTTAGATTTTCATCAAAATATTTAAACTTATCTTTTTTGTATTTATAAGATTCTGCTTCTGGATAAGCAGTTTTAGCGGAAGTTATATTTTTCCATTCTTTAGAAAATTTTTTGTTTATTTCATAAGATTTTTTAATATTTTTCTGATCTTCATTTAATTCACTGTCACTACATTCTAATATGTCTTTTATAGAATCATCTGGTACGATTGCATCAATAGGACACTCAGGAATACACACTCCACAGTCTATACACTGGTCAGGATCTATGACTAACATGTTAGCTCCCTCATAGAAGCAGTCTACCGGGCATACTTCAACACAATCAGTATATTTACATCTTATGCACTTATCAGTGACGAAGTGTGTCATTACAGAGTTATTAATAATAAAGTAACCATTTTTATTGTAATGTTTTTTCTTGCCGAGTTCAATTAATTTATTGTTTACATAAGGTATAAGTGTGGATTATAGTTAAATTGTGCATGCCGTAAGTATAAGATGGATTAATAAGTGTTGGTTATATCCTAATAGATATAGGAGATATTGGTTCTATATAAATGTTATTTTATGATAAATAATTAATTTTTTTGACAGAATGAATTTGTGCAATGTATTAAATTAAGGGGATTTTTATGGATATTGATAACGATAAGGTGACTACGTCAAGTACGCAGGATAAAAATGGTAGTTTAATGGAAGTAATTATGCGTATATTAAATTTTGGTAACAACTCAGCTGGGAAAGTAAACAGTGAAGATGCTAAGACTCTTGTGGAAGATTTGCAATCTCATGTAGATGATGATGTAGAACATTCACCAAATGAAGTTGAAGAAAAATTGTCTGAAACTAATGAAGAAGAAAGCATTCCTGAAGTTGAAGCAGAAGATTTACAACCTGCTGTGGATGATAATGTAGAACGTTCATCAAGTGAAGTTGAAGAAAAATTGTCTGAAACTAATGAAGAAGAAAGTACTCCTGAAGTTAAGGCAGAAAGTTTACAACCTGCTGTAGATGACAATGTAGGAAAATCATCAAGTGAAGTTGAAGAGAAATTATCTGAAACTAATGAAGAAGAAAGTACTCCTGAAGTTAAAGCAGAAGATTTGCAACCTGTTGTTGATGATAATGTAGAACATTTATCAAGTGAAGTTGAAGAAAAATTGTCTGAAACTAATGAAGAAGAAAGTACTCCTGAAGTTAAGGCAGAAAGTTTACAACCTGCTGTAGATGACAATGTAGGAAAATCATCAAGTGAAGTTGAAGAGAAATTATCTGAAACTAATAAAGAAGAAAGTACTACTGAAGTTAAAGCAGAAGATTTGCAACCTGCTATGGGTGATAATGTAGAACATTTATCAAGTGAAGTTGAAGAGAAATTATCTGAAACTAATAAAGAAGAAAGTACTACTGAAGTTAAAGCAGAAGATTTGCAACCTGCTATGGGTGATAATGTAGAACATTTATCAAGTGAAGTTGAAGAGAAATTATCTGAAACTAATAAAGAAGAAAGTACTACTGAAGTTAAAGCAGAAGATTTGCAACCTGCTATGGGTGATAATGTAGAACATTTATCAAGTGAAGTTGAAGAGAAATTATCTGAAACTAATAAAGAAGAAAGTACTACTGAAGTTAAAGCAGAAGATTTGCAACCTGCTATGGGTGATAATGTAGAACATTTATCAAGTGAAGTTGAAGAAAAATTATCTGAAACTAATAAAGAAGAAAGTACTCCTGAAGTTAAAGCAGAAAGTTTACAACCTGCTGTGGATGACAATGTAGGAAGATCATCAAATAAAGTTGCAGAAAAATTGTCTGAAACTAATGAAGAAAAAAGTATTCCTGAAGTTAAAGCAGAAGTACGACCTGCTGTGTGTAATAATCCTCTTTCTTTAAATCCTATCCCTTCAGTTGATAATATGAATACTAATATAATGTTACCTAAAGACTGTAAAAAATGTTCAGATGTAGAAACAAATGAAATGTGTTGTCCTATATCAGAATTGATGGCTGGAAAACATGTTCATATGTATGGAGTTTATATTTATGAGGTTCAATCAATAAAAGATTTAAGCAGTTCATTTAATGTGTGTCATTCTACTTCTGATTGTAATTTAGATTTTTATTTTGTAGAGTGCCATTCCTTTAATAACAAAGGAGCAGTTGATTTGATATAATATTGTGTAGCGTATAAGCTATAGAATTGTATATTGAATAGCAAGTAATGCTGATGAAGTATTACTTGCTATGTTTTTATATATAAAAAAGTATGAACTTGCTTAAAAATCATATGGGCTGTTGTATGGTAAACATGCCGCAAGTTACTATAGACATAATGGATGTTATGTTAAGTATACTAATCTTCTAGTAAATTCAAGAAAGTCAGTTTATTGATAGCTATTAATTAAGTGAAAAATGTTGTAAATAAAACTATATAGCCTGTAACATAAAATTGATAACACTAATATGTTTTATATCATGGAAATTTAGTATTTTGGGATATATTCATAGTTTATAAAGATCACTAGTTCATGTATCTGTTTTTAGCATTAGATATTTTATGTGTAGTTATATATAGCTTAATCTTTTGATTGCTAATATTTTACTATGTCTAAAAATACTATGTATTATGTTTTTTTGAATCTTGATCGTCAACAGTATCTTCATTGTAGTGATTATAATCATCTGTGTAGTCTATGTTATCATGATATTCCTCTTCCTCTTCCTCTTCCTCTTCCTCTTCCTCTTCCTCTTCCTCTTCTTCTTCCTCTTCTTCCTCTTCTTCCTCTTCTACTTCTTCTTCCTCTTCTTCCTCTTCTTCCTCTTCTACTTCTTCTTCCTCTTCCTCTTCTTCCTCTTCTAGATTATTATTATCATCGTAATCTATGTCATTGTATTCTTCATCATCATAATCTTCTTCTTCGTCCATATATTCATCTAAATCTTCAAAATTAAAATCATCATCATCATAATCTTCTTCTATACTGCTATACATTGCACCATCTTCTGTATTATTCTCAGTATTGTCGGATGTATTTTTAGGAAGATCGCTTTCAATACTTGGCATAGGTTCTTCATTTTCTTTTTTTACTGTTTTTGTTTTGTTAGGATCATAAGGCTCTTGAGTTGGAACAAAGGTGCTCTTTAATAGTTTTTTTGTAAAACTTTTGTCTTCATAGTATTTTATTTTCTTTGATTTTATAGGATAAGTAGATTCTATTAAAAGTATTTGCTCATCTCTAGGTAACATTATTACTTCTTGAGGTAATAATAGAGCTCTTTGTGTTTCTGATATATGTAATGAACGGGATGCAGGGTTCAAATCTAGAAATTTAGGTCTGTTTAAAGACTCTTGGTTAACAGTTTTATTTCCTATTAACTGTGATATTAAATTTGCAGTTTCTATATTATTTGCGGCAAAAGTTATTCTATAAGTAGAGTTTGATAAAAATGAGTTCATTCCTGCTTCTTCATATATACCCTTGAGCTGTTCAGTATCTTGAATAATCAAAAATAGTCTAACTCTATATCCACGAAAATATGCAATACCAGTTTGAAATTGCTCCATTTTTCCTAATGTTGGAAACTCATCCATTAAGAACAATACACCGTAAGGTTCATCATCTGATGGTAAAGTTCTACATAAAAATTCTGTAGCTTGTTGGTAAAATACTTGCATTAAAGGTCTAAGGCGAGTTAAATTATCTGGTGTTAATCCAACATATACTGTTACTTTTTTCCTTTTAAATTCTTGAATATTAAAATCACTTGAAGCTGTTGCTGTATCTATTAATGGGTTTGCCCATAATTCTAAAGATGAGTTCATGGTTGATACAACACCTGAACGTTCTTTATCTGCTTTTTGTAAAAATGCAGCTATATTCATGTATGCAACTGGATGAATCTTTTTCCCTATTGTGTCTAATACTACTGCTAAGTTGTATACTACGTCGTCGCTACGCATTGTTCGTACAACTTCTCCGAAAGATTTTACTTTTTCTGGTACTGCTAGTAAGTATAGTACTACTCCCACAAATAAGCTGCGTGCTTCGTTGTACCAAAAATCTTGTTCTGGCATTATTAGATTGGCAATTTTTTGTACATCATCTACCATTTGTCCTGGCTTAGAGCTTATCCAGTCTAATGGGTTGTAGCAGTGACTTATACCATCAGGTTGTGCTGGGTTCCAAACAAAAACCTCTTGTCCCCTTTTTTTTCTCCACCCACTTGTAAGGTCATAGTTTTCTAATTTTATATCGTGTACTACTACAGAATCTTCCCAGAACAATAAGTTTGGTATTACGAAACCTACACCTTTTCCAGATCCGGTTGGTGCAAATAATAAGGCGTGTTGATAACCATCTGCAATGAGATACCCTCTTTTGTCTTTCCCTAGTAATATTCCTTTTCTACTACGTAATCCTATTTTGCGAATATCTTTTTCTGTTGCCCATCTTGAATCTCCATGCAGTGATTCTTTCTTCTTGAATGGTCTCCAATCGAATAATATATTTCTAAGGTTCCATAATACTATGCTTAGGATTCCTACTGGTGTACATAGTGATGTTATTAACTTAAGTAATAAAGCTGCATCATATGCAGAAGGGTTATTCCACCAATGTTGTACATAATCAAAAATAGTGGGCCAAATTCTATCTGGAAAATCGCTCAAGCTAGGGTTTATGGCATTAAAATCTAGATAATTTGGTCCCCAGACCATTAAGATGAATAATACACCTGATAAATAAAAGCAAAATTCCAGTCCAAAAAATGCACCTAAAACAAGGAATAAAATATTGCGTATGTGGTTTGCACTTATACTATCCATAAAAACAACAATTTAATTATAAAAAATTTACGTATCATTTAACTATTTTTCTGTAAAGATTTAGTGAATAGTATTTCTGACACATATCTTACACCTCCTGATGCTCTTTTCAATTGTATTACTATATCTACTATGTTAGTAATATAGTTTATAATTTGATCTGGTGGTATACCAAGTCCTGCTTGCATAACCATTAGTTTCAATTGCTCCAATGCCATCATTGGTGTATCTGCATGTAAAGTAGATATAGATCCAGGATGACCTGTATTGATTGCTCTTAAAAAGCTAAATGCTTCAGCTCCACGTAATTCTCCTACTATTATTCTATCTGGACGTAATCTCAAACATGCTTCTATTAGGTCTTGAGTAGTAACTTTAGCCCTACCTTGTCCTCCTTTTGATGAAATGAGATGTACTCTGTTTGGGTGGTTACTTAATACAATTTCTCTTGCATCCTCTACTGTAATTAGCCTTTCATCTTTTGGTATACTTCGTAGCGCTGCGTTAGTGAAAGTTGTTTTTCCTGTTGATGTACCACCGCTTATTATTATGTTTTTTTTGTTTATTACTGCACATTCTAGAAATTGTTTAATTTTTTTTTGTTTTAGTAATTCATTTAATTCATTGTCTATAGGATTTTCTTTAGTTTCTGTGATGGCCTGATCAAATGCTCCCATTTTCTCGTAGTCATCCAATGAAAGCTGCATAGCTGATGGCTTTCTGATTGACATGGCTACTGCGGTTGCTTCACAAGCTGGTGGAAAGACAATTTGTATACGATAACCATTAGGTAGAGTTGCGGATAATAATGGATTTTCTTCACTTATCTTCTGTTCTGTAGCTTGTGCTATTAACCTTCCTAGTGCTTTTAAGTGGGATAAATTAAGGATTGGAATGGATTCACAGCGTATGTTACCTCTATTTTCTACCCATACTTCACATGATTGATTTATAGATACTTCGTTTACGCCATCTTCATTAAAAATAGACTGCAATGGTTCAAGGTATGTATCTAAAGCTGCATAACTTGTTGTCATATAAACCTTTATATTAATTTATAATATTTATTCCACGTACTGCTGCTTTTGGAAATACAATATCTTTATTAACAAATACTTTTAACAAGGTACCTTGATCTACATATATTGTAGGGTTGTTATCTGAGTATCTCTTTATTATGTCTTTCATAGAATTTGAAAAGTCGTCTACTGCTTGAGATAGAATTTTTACAGGCAATGTAGTTTTTGTTTTAGATTTATCTTTATCTTTGTCTTTATCTTTATCTTCACTATCCTTACTATCTTTGTCCTTGTTTTGTTCTACAATGGGGTGATCATTTATTTCAGGTATTTTTGATGTAGCATAAGCTGTTGCTGCAGATACACCAGCTAGTAATATTGTGGAAGTTAATATATTACCTATTTTTGTATCAACAACACCTGAAGCACCTTGCCTGCCTAACTCGTCTGTTCCGTTCCCGTCAATTGCTATGTCGATACCGTGAGGCAAAATGACTCTATTCCAAGATATCTGTACTCTTGTTTTTCCTGGGCCTGCATTGAAAGAATAATTTCCTATTAGCCTAGATCCTTTTGGAATCATTACTATATTACTTGCTTCGGCGTAAACATCACGTGCTACTATTCCTCTTAATGTACCTTGTAAATCTGAATTGATAGCAGTTTCTAGTACTACATCAATTATTTTCCCTTGTAAAATTGTTAATTCCAAATTGTTTACTTTGGTTGCTACAACATTTGGAGAGGATGTCGGTTGTAAAGAAATAATAGAGTTGTTATTATTATTTATTATGTTTGAAATAGCTGATTCTGCTCCTTCAGCTGTCATTTCTTGTCCTCCTGAAATTGCTAACATTGATGTAGCTCTTCTTTCTTTGTCATAACCTGTTGTTGTAGGTGCAATAGGTGCAGCAATTTCTATTGTGTTTTGAGCAGGTAGAGGTATTTTTGGTAAAATGTCAGTTTCAGGTTTAGGCTGTGGTTGTAGTACTGGTGGTTGCTTTTGCTTGACCTCTGGTATTTTTGGTATTTCTAGTACTTTAGGTCTTTCAACTGTTGGAATTGATGGTAGAGATGGTGATACTAGAGGTGGTAATTCTGGTAATTGTGGTGGGATATTGATTGCTGGAGATACCTCTTGCGCTGGTGGAGTAGATTCTTTTAACAATTTTTCTATATCTACTTCTTCTATTGATTGAGATTTATTGAGATCATTGTCTGACTTTTTCCCTATGAAGAAGTAGTAATAAGAGAAACCTAACCCAGCAAGAATTATTCCTATTGTGATGAATTTTTTTCCTTTATTTACTCCAACAACATTTACACTCTCTTCAATCTCTGTGTATTGGTTATTTTGATTTTCTTCTGACATAGTGTACCGTGATGAGTTTTATTATAGTTTTTTATTGGTAATTTTCACAGATTCATTCTTATATTCCAGATGTAAGTTTTTATGTACACCCTTTATTATTACGTAATTATTTAGTAATAACATTTTACAAGGTACTTTTTCACCTAAATCGTTATATATAAATACTTGAGGGATAGTTTGGTTATTGTTTGCAAACTTAAAGTATGTAAGTTTGCCGTCATCAAATAACTCCACAGGTAATTTTTTTTGATCTCCTAGCTTTGTGTTTACTAGGTAGTTATCACTTGTAATGTTAGGTTTTATTACTATATGCTTCTTTACCTTGTGTGAATTACTAGGGATGGAAATGTCTGGAAGGTTTATTTTGTTTAAATCAAAATCTTCTTCAGTTTTTGGATAATAAAAACGTACTATATATGCTAAATCTCTTAGATCAGAATACTCTGCTTCAGTATCTTTTTTGTCATTATCTGTTTCACCTGCGCTACGACATATCAGGTCAAAAGCATAACTTCTCCCCTTACTCGTTTCTATGAGCATGTTTGTTTTTCCGTTTTTTTCTAATGGAATTATAAAAAGCTTATTATCTACTGGCTTTACTTTCCAACTTACGGTATCACCTATTGCTAACATTTTTATAGTTTCACCTTTTGAAAATTCAATATATGAGTGATATCCATAATTAAACACTACATTATATATTTCGTTATTACTGTATACAAAAGTTTTGATTCTGCTGTCTATTGTAACAGGGTTATTGGCTATGTTTATAGCATGTGCATCATCATGAAACATAATCATTATTAAAGCTAGTAATAATGTAGTATAAATTTTATAGAAATTCATCATCTGCCCTATAATAAGTTATTTGAAATCCTAAAGGATTGATTTGTCTCTCTTGTTCGTTCATTTCAAGAGTTGCGTATTGAAATGATAATGTAGCTATTCTATCTCTTTTTATTGTACCATTTGGATGGTTGAATTCTAAAGAAAATCTAATTTGCACATTTCCTGGACGTAAGTGCTGTAAAGATCTAATTTTTAGATATCCTGATGTTACATTTGCATATAAGTTCAAAGGACTTGCAGGATTGCTTAACCTTATCCAATTACGAAATTCACTATATGTTGTTTGGTTGGAAAATAAACGAACTTTTGTGTAGTAATTGTATTGGAAGTTATTGGGGTCAAAAAGTTCTCTAGATCTTACATATTCTATTATGAAGTAATTATTTAAAACTTCATCTGCTGAATATTGTTTAACTGATACTGGATTTACTAATGTTGTAATTCCAGATTTCTTTTCTATTTCTACCACGAATGGCTCAATAGTTCTGCTCTTGCTTATATTCGAGATGACAAAGACACTAATTCCTACTGCACTTAGTGCCAGCACTGTAAAAAACAGTAGCATGTTCCTTTGTATCACAACTGAATTATACCGGCTGACATGCCAATTATATGTTGTTTCTAAATTTGCATTTAATGGTTTTTTATTATCGCTTGTGTTATTCTTTTTTTTAAATTTATTAAACATACGTATCATCAACCTTATAGTTTTAAGCTATATTAACAAAAATTTTTGTTAATTAGATGGTCAACAAAGAGTGTATAATTTATTTATTTACATCAGATTAACATTAGTATGTAAAAATAGCATAAAAAACACTTCCAGCTAACATGACCTAATCTTTTAGCTTTGGTATTGATATAATTAATATTATGTTGGTTTGTGTCAACAAAAATAGGTAATATTTTTGTAACTTGTATGCCATTTTTTTTAATTTCTGAAATTTTATTTGGATTGTTTGTTAATAACTGTAGTTTTGAAATTCCTAATTTCTGCAGTATTTTTATGGCTGGTGTAAATACCCTTTCATCATCTTCAAATCCAAAAAACCTATTAGCATCTACGGTATCAAAATAGTATTTGGTTTGTAATTGATATGTTCTTATTTTATTAGCTAATCCTATACCACGGCCATCTTGAGCTAGGTATAGAATTATGCCACCTTTATTTTCTGTCATTAATTTTATAGCTGTATGCAATTGACAGCGACAATCACATGATAAACTATTAAGTAGATCACCAGTGTAACATGATGAGTGAATTCTAACTATAGGATTGCTGTAGTCTGGGTTTCCTATAATAATTGCATAGTGCTCAAGTTCTCCAGTGTGTGATCTGTAAACTTTTATTTTAGCATTCAGACAATCTTTTAAGAATAAAGGAGAGCTACATACTTCTTGAATTTCATATTCTTCATTGTAATTATCTATAATTTCTTGTTTGACTGGTGTGATATTATTTTGAGTGCACCATTGTAGTATATCAGACCTATTAATATCAATAACAATTGCTGAAGGTAATAATTTTGTTAATTTTATTATTGAAATAGCAGTTTTATCTAAGGAATTTGTGCTAACAGTTATATCATCAGCAGTAAGTGAACTTTTTTTATGGAATTCTTGGTCTGTTAATAAAGAAGATATGTATTCTAAATCATGGTGTGTCTTAATTTGAATCCTAGAAAGGCGATTTCCTGGTGATTGAAATATGAAGTTTAATCTGTTTCCAGTAACTAATATGTTAATATCTTGAAATTTTTTTTTCAGAGCACTTAATAATTCATTGTTTGCTAGCTCACTAGGGAAAATTAGTAAACTGTCGTTATTATTGTATAGTAATACTGGTATACCGCATCTGAGTTCGGCAATAGACTTTTCTGTAATATATTTGTTGGAACGAAATCTGTTAAATAAATTTTCCATCATTGTGCTCAAATATTACATGGTGCGGTTGAGAAGACTTGAACTTCCAAGGTCTTTATCAAACCACAGCGACCTCAACGCTGCGTGTCTACCAAATTCCACCACAACCGCGTCTTATAAAACCTTAATCCTAAATAAATTCATTGTATATGTCAATGTTGCTTGTTAACTATTAAATTAATAACTTTCTTTAATTTTAAAAAGAAGTACTACACTTAAATTGTAGTTGAAATTAGATTCGTTGTAAAAGAATTTATTATGAGGCAAGTTTACTATTATTTTATAAGTAAACTACTGTAATTTTTAATTTGAGGTGTTTAGTAAATTATATATTTTGAACAGTGAATTTGCATTTTTAGTAATTGTTAACATGGCGTGAAAATTTTGCTCCTGTAAGGTCACTCAAGTATAGTGTTACTAAATTTTAAACATCAGTTTTTTTGGATTGGGCTACAAAAAGTACTCCTTCAACTTGTGACCCGTATATTTTACAGTAACTAGAGTAGTTGCATTCCAATCCTGATTCTTCAATACATAATTTTATGTATTCATCTGAGTGACAGAAAAAATCTCCTTCGTTAATGAATTGAAATCCTGAACCTTGTTTTCTTCTTGTGAGACCAATCACAATACCATTTGTATCTAATATTGTTTTCAAAAGTTTAAAGATCGGGTTTAAGCTGCCGGTATACTGTAGTACCTCAGTTAAAATGATAACATCATATTTTTTCTTATCTTGATTTTTTTTAAGGAAATCAGCAATGCTTATATGTATCAACTCATTGTAAGCCTGTTTCCCGTTTACAAAACAACCTCTTGCTATATTTATCATTTTATTTGATAAGTCAATGCCTGTTATATAATTGCCTATGTTTTTCATTCTTAAAAATTGTCCGCATATACCTGTACCGCATCCAAGGTCTAAGATATTTAAGTATGGAAATTTATCACCAAAAAAGTTTATTATTAAAGATTTTACATATTCATGAGCTTTGTATTGTTTTGCTATGAGCCAGTGTTCTACAAAATGTTCACTAGTGTAATCAAAGTATTGCTTTATAATATTTTCAGGTACGTATACAATATTTGTTGGGTTTGTTATCTTGTTTAAGTAGTATAAAGCTTCTGCGTAATTGTTATCTAGTTCTATTGCACGCATAAGGTTTTGTTTAGCTTTATTTAAATTTTGTAAAGCAAAATAACACCTTCCAAGGTTATAGTATGCTACTGGTAATTTAGGTTTAAAAATGCTAATAAGACGAAATCTGAATTTTGCGTCTGAGATGTTTCCTTTATAAAAATGATATAAACCAAGGTCAATATTAGTTTCGAGTAGGTTTTTTAATTTTTTTTGTAATGAGATAGTTTCTTTTTTCATGGAGATGATTTTGTTTTTTATGATTTGAAGAAGATCATGCAGCTTCGGTATTGCTTTATTAATGCTTGATATTAAGGACGATACGTTACATTTTGTTATGAAGAAATTACTTTTCATACTCCACTCGTCAAATTTTGATTTAATACTAATATAGCATAAATATGTTATAATGAATAAACATAAACATATTGTTAAATTGGTAAGATAAAGTTTTCATATAGCTTCCTGTGGTGCTCTATTGATTTAATTATTATGTTAGTTTTTTTTGCAAAATCTTTATATGTATTTAATTCATCTTCTGATTTTTCTATTTGAGAAATATATCTCAAAAATTTTAAATGCATATTTGATATTACAAAATGTATTATACGTAAGTCTATAAATCTGGAGATTATATCATTAAGAGCATGAAAGTTTTTTCCTGTGATTTTTGACAGTAGGAAAAGCATTAACTTGATATTAAAATGTATAAGTATCATTATATAGATTACACAGCACAATACTACACTTAAGCAACCAATCATTACTGCACGTGAATAATTGGATTCTTCGCTCCCGTCTAATGAAGGAATATCACAGGTGAAAAGCACTTTCATTTTGTGGTAAAGTGCCATCATAGGTACAAAACAGAGAACTAACATTCCATTTATGGTTGTTTCTTTTAGTTTCATAAAAACTCACTCATCATTAACTGATATTATAACATAACTATGTATTGTATAAAAGTTTATTGATCTAAGAAGTTGATATAGTATTTTATTAGGTACAGTAGGTGCCATGAAATGTATATGATACTATCCCTTCCATTAAAATAGTGTTATCATTCTGGTATGATATTAATAGATTACCACCTTGCAAACATATTGTTGCTGTTGTATCAGTATATTGACGTCTTACTGCTGCAACTAATGCTGCGCATGCACCACTACCACATGAAGCTGTTTCTCCAGTGCCACGTTCCCATACTCTCAGTTTGATTTTGTTTCTGGATACAATTTCTGCAATACTAATATTTGCTCTTTTAGGGAAAAGATTGTGATTTTCTAGTTCTGGTCCTAATTTGTCTAGTGGAATTGTTTCTATTGAATTTACAAAAAATATTGCATGTGGATTGCCTACATTTATTCCTACAGGATCACTTAGCATTTCTAGTGTTATTGGTAGGTGCAATGTATCACATTCTTGAGATATAGGTATATCTGTCCAATGAAATTTTGCTATTCCCATGTTAACTTGTACTGTGTTTTCTGATATCCTTAAGCATGATAATATGCGGTCAGCTAGCTCAATTGTTACATTGTTTTTTTGTTTTTCATTGCTTAATAGATATGCAACACACCTTGCAGCATTACCACACATTTCAACTTTACTTCCATCTGCGTTATATATATGCATGAAACAATCAGCTTTTTCAGATTTTGTTATAACAATAATTTGATCACACCCAATGCCTATTTTCCTGTTAGCAATTGCTTGATAATCAATGTTATTGTAGGACTTACTTCTGCAATCTATTATGACAAAGTCATTAAGAGTGCCATGCATTTTTATAAAATCTATCATATTTAATAAAAAGAGAAAAGTGACTTTATTATTGTGATCTATTTTGACAAGTTTTTAAATACTTATTTTGTCAAAAATTTTATTGTGTTGTCTTGTTAGGATATTAGTAAGCATTGATTACTGAAACATGTATGTAATTAAGAATGTAGAATTTTAGAAATGGTATTTGATAATCTAATAGTGTCAATTAAGCATTATATATGATGTTTAGTAGAAGATTGCTATTTTTCTATATTAAGTAAAACTCATGTAATAGTGTATAAATACTTGGCTATATACTTATAGAACTTTTTAGTAACTGTACTGCTTCTTTGTGTTCTGCAATAAAACTTTCCTCGATGCTCCTTGGAAGTTTTATATTGAAATTAGAGTTAAAGAATTGAGATATGTCTTGTAATCTTGCAATGTTGTTCTTTTTTTTACTAATAAATTTATGAGAAGAAATGCCTTTTAATATTTCAATACTGAGAAGTTTATTTAATAACACTGATTCCATTGTTGTGTTTATTCTTAATAGAATATTACTAATAACGTTGTCTGTTGGTAACGATATGTTGTGGTTCTTATTGTATATTGTTATTATATATAGGCATGATACTTGTAATAAATGTGTTTGTTTGTATTTTTGATTTTTTACTATTTCCCATGTTATTTTGTAGGGTTTTGTTTCGTTTCTGTTGTTTATAAATGGAACATCTGACATTTCTTTGCCTAAAAGAATCAATGACGATATTATAGGTGCTGATAGTTAAATAATATATAATGATGACATTTATTTTTGTATTGATAGGAAGCAGAAATATGTATCTTCTGTAGATCTAATAATAATCTTTGAATATATTTTTGCTGACTAATTTGGTGTTTGTTTGTCATATTATATAAATTGTTACCTAATACTGGATATTTTAATACTTAGTCAAGGTTTTGTGTGTAGATAGTTACTAATAATTGACATTGTAATGAAGAATTAGTGCTTTTTGCACCTGAAGCATGCTTGTTAATGACAAATGTGGTGTTATGCATTGCATTTAATGAGAAATATGTAATTTAAGTATTGTAGTTCCTAGTATTGTGTGTTTGTTAAGTATTTATTACATTATTGAGATAGAAGATGTATCAAAATGTTAAAATACACTTCTAGTGCTTATGATATTGTATGTAGTAATTCGTGTATTAGTATATTGAATGATATTAAAATGTTAATATCTGTTCTAATAAATTAATAAATGTAAAGGTATTAATATTTTTTAATTTTTTGCTGTTTGTGATATAATGTCAAGACTATAGCTGTTTACATGCAAGTTTTGTTAAGTGATATAGTAGTAAAGTTGTGTATTACTGTGAGAATAAATTTGATTTTGTGCTAAAAAACACTTAATAAATTTTTTATAGTTTATAAAGATATTTAACTATTTTAGTGATTTATTAAATTGTTAAACAAGGTAACTTATATGTTAAAGTCTAATGATTTTGCTTTTCGTGATATGAAAAAAATACAAGATTTTAGTTGTAGTGGTAAGACAGTATTACTACGTGCAGACTTAAATGTACCAGTGGATAATGGTGTAGTATTAGATGATACTAGGATTGTTAGATTGACTACAACTATTAAGTACTTATTAAGTAATGATGCAAAAATTGTAATAATGTCGCATTATGGGCGCCCTAAATCCTATGATAAAGAATTTTCTTTGAAATTTTTGATTGAGTACCTAAATAAAATATTTACAACAAATGTAATGTTTATAGATGGTGTAATTGGGGATTATGTGGAACAAACTATACAATCTGCACCATTAGGTTCAATATTATTACTGGAAAATTTGAGATTTTATGCAGAAGAAGAAACAAATGATTTAACATTTGCTAAACAGCTTGCTTTGTTGGCTGATATATATGTTAATGATGCTTTTTCTTGTTTACATCGTAAACATGCATCTATAGATGCAATCACTAGATTAATTCCTTCTTTTATTGGTTTTAATTTTCAGGAAGAAATGAAGTACTTGAATTGTGTTGTTTCGAATAGTGAGAAACCAGTTGCAGTTATAGTTGGTGGCTCAAAAATATCAACAAAAATTCACATGTTAAAAAATCTGACTAAAAAGGTGGATTTTTTGATAGTGGGTGGAGCTATTGCAAATAATTTTTTGCTCTCACAGGGTCTGAAAATAGGGAGATCGTTGTATGAAGAGTTAGAGAAGGATCTTGTAAAGGAAATTATGGATCTTGCTAAAAGACATGAGTGTAAAATTATTCTTCCTGTTGATTATGTAGTAGCTAAGAATTCTATTTATGGGAAAAGTACAATAAAAGATGATGATACTATAGAATCTGATGATGTAATATTAGATATAGGCCCCCAAACTATTAATATGGTTAATGCAACAGTAAGTAAGTGTAGAACGATTTTATGGAATGGTCCATGTGGGATGTTTGAAAAAGAACCTTTTTCAAAAGGAACATTTAGTATTGCAAACTTATTAGCAAAATTAACTACAGCAGGTAAACTTAAAAGTATTGTTGGTGGTGGTGATAGTATATGTGCAATCAAGTTATCTGGTCTTTCAAATGATGACTTTACTTATATTTCAACGGGTGGAGGTGCATTGCTACATTTTCTGAGTATTGCATAATAAAATATTTAATTATATGCATGTGAAATGTGATATGGATAAAAAATATCTAATAGCGACTCAATATTACTATACTATTTAAAATTAACAAAAAATATTACTGTAAGTAAATTGTACGCTTAATGGATTTACTGGTTGTTCAAATGAAAACTTTACTTATGTTTCAATGATAAGCAATTCTTGACTAAATTTTCTGAGTATTAAGTAATAAAATGTTTAATTATATGCGTGTGAAATGTGATATGGATAAAAAATATCTAATAGCGATTCAATATTACTATACTATTTAAAATTAACAAAAAATATTACTGTAAGTAAATTGTACGCTTAATGGATTTACTGGTT
>CDGH01000061.1 GCA_000825765.1 Ehrlichia minasensis
TTGCTTTCTCTTCTGGTGCTTTATCTATTTCATCATATTTTACACTTTTATTCCCTTCTCCACTCAACCTTTTTGCCAACACTGTTGTTAATGCTGCCGTCAATGTTGTCTTACCATGATCAACATGCCCTATTGTACCTACATTTATATGCGGCTTCCTTTCTTCTACCATAAACAAATACCTTTACATCTTAAACCATTTCACAAATAAAGAGCGGATAGTGGGAATCGAACCCACATTATCAGCTTGGAAGGCTGGAGCTCTACCATTGAGCTATACCCGCATAACCGTGGAGGAGGTAGGATTTGAACCTACGTACACGTTAGTGGGCAGATTTACAGTCTGCTGCCTTTGACCGCTCGGCCACTCCTCCTAAAAACACTAACGCTAACCTAACATCCTTTATTAATTAACACAAAAAAATAAAAAATGATACCAAAAAAATTTAGATTAGAATTGATTTAACTAAATTAAAGATTACAATATGTCAACATCTAATTACAAAAAATCACACTTAATTACTAAATTTTTATGAATAAAAACAAGATATGGATTTATGGGAAACACGCATGCATTGCTGCGTTACAAAATAAAAACAGGGAATGTCATGAAATGCTAGTAACAGAAAATATTACAAAAAACTATAATGAAATAATCAAAATTTCAGAATTATGTAAACAAAGAAATATAAACTTGAAAACAGTAAATCTAAATTACATCAATTCTGTTCTACCACACAATAGCAATCATCAAGGCATTGCTTTAAAGGCATCCACTATAAATCCAATCACAATAGAAGAAATATTAAATAGTACCACAACAAACTCAACAATAATACTTTTAGACCAAATAACAGATGTCCATAATGTAGGTGCAATTATTAGATCAGCAGTCTGTTTCAATGTAGATGCTATCATACTCCCTTATCATAACTCACCATCAGAAAATTGCGGTATGTCAAAAACATCAAGCGGCGCTATAGACATGATACCAATTGTATACGTAATAAATCTTGTCAGCACAATAAGGTTACTTAAAAGTGCAGGATACTGGTGTTATGGATTTGATGCAAAAAAAGGAGAATTCTTACACAAAACAAAATTCGATAACAAAAAATTAATAATTTTCGGATCAGAAGATAAAGGGATGCGCAAGTTAACAAAAGAAAATTGTGACTTTTTATTAAAAATTGCAACATCAAATAAAATCGATAGCCTCAACGTATCAAATGCAGCAGCTGTAGCATTATATTCCATTTTCATACAAAACTATGACCACACGTTCCAATAATTTCGTTATAACAATTGACGGTCCTTCTGCTTCTGGAAAAGGAAGCTTAGCAAGAGAATTAGCAAGTTTTTTTAATTTTCAATACTTGGACACAGGTAAATTATATAGGATAATAGCTTCAATCTTTGGAATATCAGCACAATACAACTTAAAAATTGATAGTCACTTAGAAGAAAAGATATTATCACTACTACTAGAAGACAGTAATGCAGCATCCTACCATAATGAAGATATAGGTAAAATTGCTTCAATTTTAGCACGACATGAACACATTAGACTTGCCCTACTACCTATACAACGTCAAATTATTTACTCAGCAAAACCAGGGATAGTTCTAGATGGAAGAGATACATCCTCTGTAGTATTCCCTGAGTCAGATTTCAAAATTTTTATTACAGCACAAACATCCATCAGAGCACAAAGAAGATTCAAAGAAATGTTATACAAAAAAAAAGAAATGTACAAAAAGATACATCAGAAAATAGTACAAAGAGATATTAGAGATACTTATAGAAAATTTGCACCTCTAATAAAAGTAAAAGATGCATTATATGTTAATACTTCGTATATGAATAAAGAACAAGTATTTCTATTCATCAAAGAAAAAATAAAAACCTACTTGTAAAGTGTAATAAATAATAATAATATGATTTTCACTGCTTTGCTAATTTTAAAATAGGCTATGTTTTATGGAAAATTTTCAAACAAAAACAAATTTAGGACCAGAAGACTACTTACAAAATATAAAGAAAATAAAATCTAATAAATTTATTAGCCACAATCTTGAAGCAGAAGATTCAGAAGATGATAATAGTTCAGAATTTCAAAATGCATTAAAAGAATTCATAGATGACAGTGTCAAAGAAGGGCAAATAATAGAAGGAACTATTGTATGTATAGATAAAGGATATGTAACAATAGATTCAGGGCTAAAATCTGAAAGTATTGTTTCACTAAAAGAATTTGAACTTGGTGACGACTATCAAAATATTGGTATAGGATCAAAGGTAAAGTTATATTTAGAAAAAATTGAAGGACGCAATGGTAGTGTAGTATTAAGCAGAGAAAAAGCTATTAGAGATGAATTATGGCAAAAATTAGAAGAAGCTGCAGAAAGAAAAGAAGATGTCGAGGGTGTAATATTTAGTTCTATTAAGTGTGGTTACACAGTTGATATAAAAGGTGTTGTAGCATTCTTACCAGCAAGTCATGTAGCTTTAAGACAAGTTAAAGATATAACACCATTATTAGGAAAAAAACAGAAATTTCGCATATTAAAAATGGATAAAAAGCAAGGGAACATTGTAGTATCAAGAAAAGCTATATTAGAGGAATCTCTTGCAGATGCCAAGAGCCTATATCTCAGCCAACTAAATGAAGGAGACATCATTGAAGGTAAAGTTAAAAGCATTACTAAATATGGTGTATTCATAGAAATACATGAGTCACCCTCAGTTGGTGTAGTTGATGGGTTATTGCATATAACCGACATATCATGGAGCCGTGTCAGCCATCCTTCAGCTGTCTTTTCATGTGGACAAACAGTAACAACAAAAATTATAAAAATTGACCGAGAAAATAAAAAGATTTCTCTTGGTGTTAAACAATTAGAAGAAAGTCCTTGGTCAAATATTGAGAAAAAGTATCCTGTCGATAGTATCCATAAAGGTATTGTAACAAGTATAGAAGATTATGGTGTCTTTGTTGAATTAGAAACAGGCATAGAAGGATTAGTTCACGTATCTGAAGTAAGTTGGACAAAAAATTCTTTACCTATAAATCAGTTATTCATGAGAGGTGAAGAAATACAAGTTAAGGTATTAAGTATAGACACAGCTAAAAGTCGTATGAGTCTTAGTATGAAAAGGTGCCAAGAGAATCCATGGCAGGCATTCATATTAAAATATCCTTTAGGTTCTGTTGTATCAACAAAAATAAAAAATATTACAAATCTTGGGATATTTGTTTCATTTGAAGACAGTACACTTAATGATGGTATTGAAGGATTAATTCGTACTACAGAACTAAGTTGGTCTTTATCACCAGAAGCAGCAGTTAAAAAATACAGTATTGGAGATTCTGTAGAAGCAAAAATATTAATGATAAACCCAAATAAAAGTAAAATAGATCTTGGCGTGAAACAATTAGAGTATGATCCTTTCCTTGATTTACTTAAAAAGACTAATTTAGGGGATAAAATACCAGTCACAGTGACAAAAGTAGTTGAGGATACTGGTATATTAGTTGATGTATTTAATGGTTCAAATAGTTTTAACCTTCTAATAGAGCAAGAATATTTACCTGATAATAAAAAGTTTTTCCCAGGTGACAAATTAGAAGCAGAAGTATTATTAATTGAAACTTACAATATGGTATTGTCACTTAAACATTAAAAGGTTTTATCTTATGCCTGACCAGTTACTAAAAATAGAAATACTAAACTCCAAAATAAAATTATGGAGGTTTTTAGTTTTTTTAATGGCGTTTGTATCATTAATATTATGCAATTACATTGATACATCAAAAGTTAGCAATTTTTTAGATAACAAATATATAGCTAAAGTAAATATAGAAGGAAAAATTGAAACCAATGAGGACATGGATACCTTACTAAAAAAGATTGCTAAGGATGAACATGTTATAGGTTTAATATTAAATATTAATAGTCCAGGTGGATCAGTAACAGGTAGCGAAATCTTATATCAAAACATACGGAACATTGCAAAAAATAAGCCAGTGGTTGCCGTGTTAAATGATTTAGCAGCATCAGGTGGATACATGGCTGCAATTGCTGCAGATTATATAATAGCTCGTCACACTACTATTACTGGTTCAATTGGTACACTGATGCAGTATATTGGTGTCAGTTCACTAGCAGAAAAAATAGGTATTCATTTAAAGTCAATAAAATCCTCAAATTTAAAAGCAGCAACATCACCATTTGAAGAGTTTACAAAAGAGAAAGAGGAATCTATACGTCGTATTGTTAATGAATCATACAATTATTTCATTGACATAGTGGCAGATCGTAGAAAGATGGAAAAGAATCAAGTACTAAAAATAGCAGATGGAAGCATATATACAGGATCGGAAGCATTATCCATAGGATTAATCGATCAAATTGGTGGAGAAGATGAAGCAATGGATTGGTTTCAATCACAAAATATTAGTACACAAAAGGTGAAGGTATTATCAAAAAAACCACATCTATCTGTTCTTGAAAGTATAAGTTCACTAGTATTACAGGTTATTCAATTATTATATTAACAAATAAATTTTATGTTAAAATCACACTTAGTTCAACATATCTCAAAAAAAAATCCTTCTCTTAGTGAGGAAATAGTATCGAAAATATTAAATATATTTTTCTCACTTATTATAGAGTACTTAAAGAATGGCTATAGAGTAGAATTAAGAGGTTTTGGGTCTTTCACAGTAAGGAGCTATAATATAAAAACTGCTAACACAAGATTAACAAAAAATAAATACAGAAAAGTATATTTTAGAGCCAGTAATAAATTTATAAAGCTCATAAATCAATAGCTACAGCTCAACATTAAATTGTTAGGTAGGTCTTCTTATATGGAACAAATAAGTAATTCAGAATTTCAGCAGAGTATAGATGAAGCATTTGACAAATTGGAATCTTTGTTAATACAAAAATTAAGTCACAAGAAGAATAACACATCACAATATAAAGCAGATATTGCATTACTTATTGAAGAAAAGAATACACTAAGTCAACAACTTATAGATCTAACAAACGAATGTAATAAATGGAAAGAAGCATGCCATGAGGTAGTCACCAGATTAAATTACACTATAGAAAATGTAAAAGCTATTTTACAAAAGGAGCAAGTAAGTGAATAACTATAATCCACAGGTTATTGAAATCACTGTTAGAAACAATACATATAGAATAGCATGCAACAAAGGAGAAGAATCACATTTGCTTAACTTAGTAGATAAGTTTAATACATTAGTTAATTCAATATCAAGTGCAGAAAAAGGTAAAGGTTCTGATGCACTAATATTTTTATTAGCAGCACTAACATTAGAAGATGAAAAAAATGAGCTAAAAGTTCAATTAAAAAAAATAAAAGATGAAATGTTAATGTACAAGAAACATTTTGATGATTATTTAAAAATAAAAAATTATGTCAATGATTTTGTATCACATACTTTACTAAGAATAGAAAAATTAAGCAATAAGTTAGAAGAATATTTTTAGGATATTAATTTTTGATATACAATTTAAAGTATTATCTGTATAGTTTATGATATAAAGTTTTAGTATATTAAAAATGTTATATACATTTTATATAAAATAAATTATAATTTTAATAATTAAATAGTGGAGTAACAAATGGCTAAATTAGTATTTGATATTGAGAATGCACCTCAGAAGTTAAAAAATTCCTTATTTTGTGGATTCAAAGGTTTCTTTATTTTTAACTTAGCTGCTATTACTATGCTAGAATCTTCACTTGCTACAACACATTTAACAGGTTATAGAAAGCTAGCTGCTAATAGCGCATACACAAAAGCAAAACATCAACTTAAACATCACATTGTACCATTTTTTGAAGTTACACTTGTTATGCCTTTATTTGTTCTTCTGACTCACTATCTTGGAGATAAAATGTTTGGTACTTCATCTACAATTACAAGGTATGCTGCATGTATATTAGCATGTATGCTAGTGATGATACTCATCTGTCTCACGTTAAGGTTATTGGGACAAAGGAAAGACCCATGCTGTGGTGTGATAATGCACCCAATATATAGGAGCAATAGTGCACATACCAACGACTTCATCTATTTTAGAGGACCTAATTACCACACAAGTACAAACAGCACCGCACAAGAAACATCTAATACATCACGTATTATATTAAGTATATTAATTTCTTTATTACTAACTCCTTTCTTCTTATTAAAATCAGCTATAGAACTAGCTTGTTGTGTAATAGAAGCGCTAGAGCTGCCAATTAGTTTTCTTTTTGATTTATGCAACTTGTTACAAGACACAGTACAGGATAGAACAGGTTATCATGTTATTAGAGGTCCTAGAAATACTGACAGGTTCACGTATTCTAGAAAGACAATAAACAATCTCTCTAGTTTTCTATACGCAGGGCTTCGAGACTTAATAGTAGGATGTAGCTTAGGGATACTCAACGCTAACATAATTGAACAGCATGGAGACTTGGTTTCTCCTATATCATTGCTTGATAACACACTTCTGGAAGCTGGTGTTCTGAACACAACATCACGCACCTAGGTATAAAACTATCTTTTTCTTGATAACTAATATTATATATGCTACTTTATTAATGTTATAATAATTAAACCACAAGTGTTAAAAATAGCAGTAGTACTATTTAATTTAGGTGGCCCTCAGTCAATTTCTGAAGTAAGGTCGTTTTTATTCAACTTATTCTATGATAAAAATATTATAAATTTAGCAAATCCACTAAGATTTATCTTAGCAACATTAATCTCATTTTTCAGAAAGAAAAAAGCAATAGGGATATATAAACACCTTAATGGGCAATCACCAATATTAAAAGAAACAAAAACACAAGCTTCTTGTCTTGAAAATATATTGAATTATAACAATGATAATCAATATAAAGTCTTCATATTCATGAGGTATTCGCAGCCCTCAGCTAAGGACACAGTAGAATCTGTATGTCAATACAATCCAGACAAAATAATTTTACTACCTTTATACCCACACTATTCAACAACTACTACACTATCAGCTATTCAACACTGGAATTACTACATCAACAAAAGTAAACTCCAATTCCCCACTTCAACAGTCTGTTGCTATTATAACAATACAAACTATATAAAAGCACAATGCCAGTTAATTATAGAAAAATATCAAGAAGCACAAAAACATGGCTTACCAAGAATATTATTCTCAGCACATAGTTTACCACTAAGCATAATACAACAAGGTGACCCATATCAACACCAAATAGAACAAAATGTATCACTAATTATTAAGTTTTTAAATATACCTGCACTAGATTATAAAATATGTTATCAAAGTAAAGTTGGACCAGTAAAATGGTTAGAACCCAGCACAATATCAGAAATCAATCAAGCAAAACAAGATAATGTACCTATAGTACTAGTACCTATATCATTTGTCTCAGAAAATTCTGAAACTTTAGTAGAATTAGATATAGATTATAAAGCAATAATATCAAAAGAAAATATGTTCTTCAGGGTTCCAACATTAAGTGACAATGAATACTATATCAAGTGTTTAAAAGAAATGTGCATGCAAGACCACAAGAATGTTTGCCCTACCCAATGTAAAAGGTGTTTTAGGTATTTGACAAATAATTACTTATAAGAAAAACTCACATAAGCATATATGAAATAAAAGTATTTTACTTTAATTTCATAAAAAGGATATTTATATAAATAATAATACAAAATCTATTAAATTACTAAAATAACAATGCAACTACAATAAATAGTCTACTTTAATAAAAAGGACTACATCTATTTAAATTATCGTTATAATAACAGAGAATGATACTATGGATTCACTATAGAACATTCCACTTGCAATTTCTAAACTACATATCGTTAGCCTTACACTACTGTAACTCAAAGTAGATAAATAAAATCTAAATTATAACAATAAAATAGCAATTTTAAGTAGAATATAAACTTATAATCACATTATAAATTAAGCAATATTAGATCTAATAGAATTTATAACAAGTATTTTCACACAATTTTATAACCACATATCACTATTCTCTACACTATTTCAACTCAAAGCAAACATACAACATTTATAAAACAATTGCAGTAATCAACTATTGATTTTGAACAGAACATAAACTCATAATCACATTATAAATTACAGAAGATTTAACATAATTCATAACAAGTACTCTTTATAATGCATTTAATCTATTTGTAAGTACTGTATTAAAAATATTTAAAACAACTATGTTATATGCAACTCCATACAGCATATTTATATAATCACATTAATGTATAATCACTAAACATTATAGTAGGATGAAGAACGCATTTCCATTAAACGAGAAATTGTACGTTGAAAATCTATAGGCACTTCTTGCAAGTAATATAATAATTGAGGCTCTACAGTTAGAGCACAAAAAATTTTAACTCTGTTTTCATATAATTCATCTATTAAAATAGTAAATCTACGCATCTCATTTTGATTATAGTGATTAAACACAGGAATACCTGCAATAAATATTATTGAAAAATTACGCACTATTTCTTGATAATCTGATACCCATAAAGGCTTTCCGCATAATTCATCAAAATTAAACCATGCAGTATTGTCAAAGACTTTTTTTACTTCAATATCTCTCCCAAAAACATGTAATGTTACAGAATATATTTTCTTATTACTTGCCATTTTAACAAACAATTCAGATAACTTTGCACTGGAATTATCACCTATAAAATACACATCATTTATTCCTAATTCTTTAACAGCACGATAATCTTGTTCACCAGATAAATGAACAACATGCATTCTATCAATAATCAATGATATTGCAGGTTCAAAAGATTGTTTCTGAATACCATCTTGATAAAGCTCTATAGGAGCATAATTTGAAGTCATCATAACAATAACTTTCTGATCAAAAATAATAGAAAATAATCTATATAATATCATAGCATCACAAATATCGTATACTTGTATTTCATCCAAACACAATAAATCCAGGTTATGTACTATTACCTTTGCAACTTTGTAAAGTGGATCTTTAACACTAGATAATTTAAATTCATGTAATAAAGTATGTACTTCTTTCATAAACTGATTGAAATGTTGCCGTTTTTTCCTCTCTATTCTGCAAGAATCATAATAGAGATCTGTAATCATTGACTTTCCTCTTCCCACCTCTCCATGTATATATACTCCAATCTTTTTTAATTTTTTTTTTACAGGTAAAAAACAACAAATTTTTTCAACAGATAAGTATGGAACTAACTTTATTAACAATTGAACTTGCTGCTCATCATAAGTAATTTTACCATTATCCACCATAGAATAGTAAGCATTTAAAACTTCTTTCATTTTTTATTTATCTATAAAACATCAACATACTTTTTAATACAGTTTACAAAAAAGTTATCTTTATATTTTCAACATTTTATTCTATATTTATAATAACTAAAATCTCAACTTACAGATTATTTAACAGCAAAATTGAAAGTTATACAAGTTGAGATTTCCATGTAAATTATTACACAAAATTATGATTATATCATCTATAGTTCAAGCTACTACTAATAAGAAATTCAGGATCTCGATAAAACTTTCGCACTTGCACAACACTCAATCAATAACATACACAGACAATGATATAACAAACATCACAACAATAATACTTTTATAGGATTAACTAACTTTCAGATTACTCAACAGCAAAATTGAAATGTACAAGTTGAAATTTTCGTGCAAAATATTACAAAAAATCAGAATAACACTTTTGCACTTGTACAATACTTAATCAATAACATACACAGACAATGATATAACAAACATCACAACAATATTTTCTAGGATTAACTAAACTCTCAGATTATTTAACAGCAAAATTGAACGTTATACAGGTTGAGATCCGCTTTATCTAACTTCTAGACTTATCCTGATTTAAAGCCTTACTAGCTGAGATAATCTTCTTTGCCTTATTTTGAACATTTAAAGGATTATACCCTGCAAAATGACATACAGTTGTAAAATCTCTTGAAAAGTCATTCAGCCAATTAATTGCTTTAATTTTTTCAAGTTTATTTTCCATTCTTCTATAATTAGAAGTTGAATCAATGATTGCTTGAAGTATAACAGCTTTCCACATCGACTGATAAGACATATACTCATCCAATACACTATTATCACGTACACAATCCGTATATTCTACATCACATGTACTATCATATTCATAAAAATTTAATGTATCATAATTCATAATTAACCTCTCTTGTTAAAATATTTTTATTCAAAACTTAGGAAAAATAAAAAGCAAGAGTTGGATAAATCATTTATAAAATTGATTTTTTTGAAATATCTTTATATTTCTAATACTATTTCAATACACTGATATCAATAGCAAACAATCATATCGAAAAATTATGTAAGAAAAATTTCATCTATAGAATCATGATAATACATATATTCATATTAACATTTTCAGCATAATAAATAATGTCACTCTTGCATTATAACTTGAAAATTATACAACATATGTACTTTAAAGCTGATCACATTCTATATGAATATTACAAAAAACTCAGTACATAAGTAAACTTATTATAAAAACTATTAATAACTTAAATATTTTTTAATAATTAACATGATAGCAACCTGTACTATTATGTTACATAACCTAAATCTAGCATTACGCAAATCAAAGATTACAAACTTAAACATCTTTTCAAGATTTCACTTAATATTACTCTATATTAATAGTAGGTTGCGCACCTTGCTCTGAAATTAAAGATACTAAAAGGTTGTTCACAAGTTTAACCTTTTGCTCATCAGAAAGGTTAATCTGATACTGTGATTCAAAATGTCGCAATATTTCATCTACCATAATAATAGCATTTCTGACTATATATCCCCTAGCATTAGTAATAGCCTTTGCTTGCTGTCTTCTTAACATAATTTGAGCTATTTCAGAAGAATAAGCTAAATGTGATATTCTCGCATCTTCTACAACAATACCTACAATACCTAACCTATTTTGCAACATGTCACGTAACTTAGATGAGATTTGCGCAGAATTATTACGCAAAGATTCACTATTATCTTCAGCATCATATGGGTAGCTACCTGCTAATTCTCTAACAGCAGTTTCACTTTGAATATTAATAAACTCCTGATAATCACTAACATTTAGGCAAGCTTTTGCAGGACTTACAACTTTCCACACAACAACAGCAGCTATTTCTATTGGATTTCCATTAAAATCATTTACTTTAATCTTACTTGTACTTACATTTCTTACTTTTAATGAAATTGACCTCATACGAACAAATGGAACAGTCCAGAAAAACCCTGACTTAAATACAGTACCAATATAATTTCCAAAAAATTCAACAACCTTTGCTTCATTAGGGTTATTTACAAAAAATCCATTCGGAATGATAAAAGCACAAATTAACAATACTAAAGACATTGGTAAAACAATGTAAAAACTGCCATAATATATACCAGATAGCAATAAACATATAAAAACAATCCCATAAAGTATTACTGAAAACCCATTAATGTACGCTAATTTTTTATCATGAAATGCTTTACTATTCATGACACACCTCCCATATTGACAACTCAATAAAAATCTCTATAAACTGTATATAAAAGACATCGGTATAGCACACATTATCAATTAAACAAGCTCAATTACATAAGTTATTAGATAAAGCCATTAAATATCAAAAACTTTAAAATATCTTTATTACAGTCATTAAATTACAGTAATCAAGTATTGATTTTGAACAGAACATAAACTCATAATCACATTACAAATTACAGCAACATTAGTTTAATATAATTCATAACAAGTACTCTTCATAATGCATTTAATCTATTTGTAAGCACTATATTAAAAATATTCAAAATTTTCTAAACAATTATGTTATATATAACTCCACACAGCATATTTATATAATCACATTAATGTATAATCACTAAACATTATAGTAGGATGAAGAACGCATTTCCATTAAACGAGAAATTGTATGTTGAAAATCTATAGGCACTTCTTGCAAGTAATATAATATGCTCTATAGTTGAGCACAAAAAAATTTACAAAACAACTATTTTAATACTTCTTAACATCCAATTAGGTACAACACCTAACATTTATAAAAATGACCACACATAAATACAATATGTAATAGCACAACATTACTCATGCAATTATAATGAATTGAGTAGTGTAATGAAAAATTAAATAAATTGGCAACTTAACCTACATTCTAAATATGGTTAACACTTAAAAAAACTATTTTACGTAATAACAGAACTACCATTACAGTGTTACATTTGATTAACTAATGAAATGCTAAAAACTTATGCTACTTCACCTACACTCTATGGAACAACACATTTTAAATAATACTACAACAAGCATAAATACTATATATATTCTGACTTCTCATCATTATTTAATAACTCACAAGATTCTAAAAATTTAAATACATAATAAAAAATTTATACTCAAACTACTCATTACAGATACTATATATGACACTACACTACTTCACAGCAAGTATAGCATGCGCTATATCTATACTTCTGTTTCTTATAGCAATACTCAAAGGAGTCTGACCATCATAATTATCAAAATTCGGAGTAGCACCTATTGATAATAAAAACCTTACTATATCAATCTTTTTTTGTTTTACAGCATAAGTTAATAAATTATCACCTACATCCAGAGTGCGTACTTCATTCAATATAGTTGTTAAACTTACACCTAATTCTTGAAGCTTATTAATTAAAGACCTTAAACCAGAAACATCATTTTGTATTATACAATAAAAAACCTGTACATAATAATCTGTAACACTATATATTTTTGGAAGGTGTTCATTCATTTGATCATATTCCCCTTTTTCAATTTGCCATATAACCCCTCTTGTAAACGGCCATTTATAAGAAATATTACTTTTTTCTACATTACTTTTCTGCTTTTGAAATGTACTTTTCAAGACTTCAGGAGTTTTTTTTTACCATCAGACTTATCCTCACCTGTTTTACCCTGAGCACTCAATTTATTACTTTCCTCACCATTATTAGGTACACTATCATCATTATCTTGCTCTGTGTCATTTTGCACATCATTTTCTTCATCATCCATCAGATCATCATCATTATAAATGTCATCTTCATCCTCATATATATCATCTTCATCATAATAAAAATCATCATCCTCATCATAATCTTGATCATAATCTAAATAAGGTCCTTCATTTATCTTTTCATTATCATTGGTTTCAGCATCATAAACATTACCATCAGAATTTAAATCATCTGCAAATCCAATAGCCGCATTAATAAAACTTACCATTATTACGAATAGAAACAACTTTCTCATGCAACTCTCTCTTAATTAATAAACCCTTTTATTTAATAATAACTACTGCTATAAATATAATTTTCTATTAACACTAAAAATAAAAATATTGTGGATTATACATTACATGAAGAATATTGCAACCAATCCTTTTTATAATTTCATATGGATATCTGCATCAGCCGGAACAGGCAAAACAAGAACATTAGTCAATAGAGTCCTAAGATTACTAATCACAGGACATAAAAACATACTTTGTTTAACGTTTACAAATGCAGCAGCACATGAAATGACAGAACGCATACACTCAATCTTAAGTACTTGGACTATACTAAAAAATGAAGAATTAAAAAAAGAATTACAAGACATTATCCCAACCAATATAACACTAACAGAATATAAAAGAGCAAGAGAATTATTTAATAATTTACAAAATTTATCACTCTCAATAAAAACTATCCATAGCTTTTGTTATCAATTAATATCTACTTTTCCAATAGAAACAGGAATTTCACCAAATTGTACAATCAAGGATTTTTCAGAATCTTTTCCAAGAATCTTTTATAAATTATTACATGATCCAACAATAAAAGATCACTTCTCAGCTATTTCACATGAAATAACAGAGGTCACAATTTATGAGTTACTATACAAAATACTAAGTAAACAAGATTATAATCTCAATAAAGACTTGTTATACAAGAAACTGAACGTTCATAACACAGTAACTGACCAACCACCACCTACTGATAACCATCAACTTAATTATCTAATTAAAATTCTTAGTGAAGGAAGTATCAGAGATAAAAAAAATAGTGACAAATTAGTCAACTGGAACACACTATCACAAAAATACAAGCTACAAAAATTAAATGAGTATATAAAAATATTTATTAACCTACCATCACTAGAAAAAAAACCTATATCATCAATCATTACAAAAAAAACACTGGCCAATTTTCCTGAAATAGAAAAAATTATTCTAAATACACAAGAAGAAATACTGAATTTTATCAAAATTTTTTATACAAACAAAATAGCAGAACGTACTACACATATTATTGAGATTGCAAAATGTTTCATAAAATTATATCAACAAGATAAACAAAAACTAAACTATTTAGACCATAACGACATTATAAATTTAGCATTAAATTTACTTACAAACATAGAATACAAAGATTGGATACTATTCCATCTAGATAGTAAAATAGATCATCTACTAATTGATGAATCTCAAGACAATAGCATAAAACAATGGAATATTATTTCACAACTATGTCATGAATTCTTTTCTGGTGTAGGTACAACAGAAGAATCAAGAACATTATTTATCGTAGGAGATATAAAACAGTCAATATATGGTTTCCAAAACGCAAGACCTGACTATTTTGAGCCTATGTGCCATTACTTTACACAACAAAGTACTCAACCTAAAATATTACACTTAACACAATCATTCAGATCAACACCACCTATTTTAAAATTAGTAGATAGAGTATTTAACAATCTTCGACAAGAAATATCATTTAATACAGAAAAAATAGAACATGAAATCTTTAGACAAAATGACTTAGGGTATGTAGAAATATGGCCCATAATTGACATTAAACATCATAAACACTTCTCATTGGATTTCGAAAATCAAACTTACCCAGACCAAAGCTTATTACTTGCATCAACTATTGTTAACAAAATTCACACATGGATAACCAATAAAAGAATTTTATTAGCAAGAAATCGTCCTATAACAGCAGGTGACTTTTTAATATTAGTTAGACACAGGACTTGCTTTATAGATCATGTCATAACAGCACTCAAAAAACTTGATATTCCTACTTTGGAAAGAGATAAATTTAAAATAATGGATTACATAATAATACAGGATCTTGTAAATCTAGGAGAATTTTTACTATTACCAGAAAATGATTTAGCTTTGACAGGTTTATTAAAATCACCAATCTTTGAATTCAACGAAGAACAAATTTTTGAACTTGCATATAATAGAAATCAACAATACTTATGGGAAGAATTACAATTAAAATTTAGTAACATATCAAACTACTTAAAACAATTAATTAATATATCCAAATTGCACAGTCCTTTAAACCTATATCACTACATTGTATCGGAACATCAACATAAATTTATAAAACGTTTAGGACAGTCAAGCACAGAAATAATAGGAGAATTCATCAATTTATTAATACAATTTGAATCTAACAATCTAAATTCATTACAAGCATTTATATACTGGATAAAGAATACTAATCCAGAAATAAAAAGTGATATCAATCACACAAAAGATTACGTAAAAATTATGACAATACACAATGCGAAAGGGATGGAATCACCTATAGTATTCTTATCAGATACTACAACCATTCCAAAAAGTGAAACTCAATTAGTATTTGATGAAGAATATACACCATTTTGGATACGGAATGATATTAATGACTTATGTGAAAACTTGAAAACTCAACAAAAAACTCAAGAATACAACGAATATTTAAGATTACTTTATGTAGCCATGACAAGAGCAGAAGATGAATTATACATTACCGGAACATCACCAGTACAAAATAAGTCTTGGTACAATATCATCTACAATACAAATATGTATAAGAAAAAATTTATTGACTTACAACCAATGATAAAAGAAAAAGCAGAAGTTTTATATCTTGATGAATAGTAATTTCAACATTACTTTAAACAAATATTTCGACAATTATCAATGCAAAGACAGGCTAAAAACATATGATTAATTCAACACAATAATCAACATTCTATTATAATTATAAAGTTATCATATACTACTATAAGACTTTCACTTCTTATCCACTATAATAACTCATCACCAATAATAAATATCTTATGACATTATTATTTTTTAACTTTTTATATTCATTCACTACAACATACCATCATGTATCTAATATTAATAAATCACTGTAATAATCAATTGACCATTATTCAAAATACTTATAAATGTAGGTTGACAGACATTTTAACTCACAAAAAAATATGTGTTTCAGTAATAAAACATCTATGTAAAATACCAACAGTACAGTACATTATTACAGCTTTATACAATAACATTACACACAGTTCAAACAATCACTGCAATTACCTATTGACCATTATTCAAAATACTTATAAATGTAGGTTGACAGACATTTTAACTTACAAAAAAATATGTGTTTCAATAATAAAACTATGTAAAGTACTAACAGTACATTATATCATTACAACCTATACAATAACATATAGCTTAAAAAATAACTGTAATTGCTCACCAACCATTATTATAAAACTATATATAAATACAGATTAACAATCCACTTCGCACTAACTAACAAGAAAAATATATTGACTTGTTAATTAATAAAATAGCTATAATACAATAATATTAGATCCAGTAAGTTTCCTATTTTCTAAATCTTGGTGTGCAGTTACTATATCATCAAATTTATAAACTTTATTTATACTAACCTTTATGTGATTTCTTCTTATTACTTCAAAAAGCTCCATAGACGTCATAGCTAAGTCAAAACTAGAACGTTTATAGTGAAATACTAAAGGAGCAGTAAAAAACAATGATCTAGAACTTAGCATAGAAGCACTAACATTTGAAACAGAACCTGATATCTGCCCATAAGAAACATATATACCAAACATTCCAAGAGATGCAAAAGACTCTTTACTAGTCAATGCACCAACAGAATCATAAACTACATTAACACCAGCACCTTGAGTAATTTCCATCACTTGTTCAACAAAATTATTACTATTACAATTGACTATATATGAACACCCAGAACGCAAAGCAATATTTGCCCTATCATCAGAACTAATGACGCCTATAACCTTACAACCTTTATAACTAGCCCACTGACATAATATTTGCCCTACACCACCTGTAGCACCATGTACTAAAGAAAAAGTTTTAGGACGTATAGCATAAACTATATGAGTAAGATAATGTGCTGTCATGCCTTTAAATAACACTGCAGCTGCTACCTGATCTGTAATATCATCAGGTATCCTTACCAAATACTTTTGATTGACAATCCTTTTTTCAGAGTAAGCACCTCCAGATACAGTACAATAACCAACTCTATCACCAACATTAAATACTTCAACATTTTGACCTAATCTCTCTATAACACCCACTGCTTCAACCCCTAAAACAGTAGGAAGTTTTCTGGTTTTACGCATACCATTACGACATTCAAGGTCATAGCGATTTAATCCAATAGCTGTATGTTGTATTAATACTTCATCATCTTTAGGTTCACCAATATTATGATCAACATACTTAAAAACTTCAGGACCACCAGTCTTATCAATAACAATAATTTTTACCATAATATCACATAATTCAATAAAACATAAAACAACTTAGCTAATAGCTAAATAATATCCCTTAAATTTAAGACATCAATATTAATTAATAACAAACAGTACTATTCTTTAGGCAACATATTCACAAAATGAGCATAACGATAAAGACACAATCCTACAAACTTTTCAAAATTAATCATATTGTAATAAAACTTTTTACTTAAGTAATTACACAAATAAAGACTATATAAATATTAAAAGTTATACGCACATGATATAAACAGACTTTCCTTTTTTTATAGATAAACTAAACATTATGATAAAAATACTTCAATAAATTATAATATTAACCTATATACATAGTATTTCATTACACAATGTCATATTCAATATACAAAGTACTAAAGATCATATCTATAAATTTCTATAAAAACACCACCACACATAAGTAATGCTATCTGATATACATTCTATGATATCAGTCATAATATATCTACCTCATACAATACCTATAAAATACATATTTACAATTTGCCTAAAACTAAACCGAAGCAAACATTACTGATTTATATTCCAACTATCAGTAATAATATGTTTACTGATACAATATCCACTAACCCATACTTATAAATATTTGTAACATTACATAGAAGCAATACCACTCTACATACATTTTTAATATACTAATAAATCAATATATTACCTTATAAATACTTACTATCCTTTACAAACATTCGTAAAAGTACACAACAAGCAACTCTATTTTATTTATCTTTTCAAGTGTATCAGAATCTACGCTTATCTTATACAATACATACTAGTCATACATTTCAAATTTTTGTAGAATGACATAGAAGCAACGCTACTTGATATACATTTTTAATATACTAGCAAATCAATATATTACCTTACAAATACTCACTATCCATCACAAATATTCATAAAACTAAACAACAGTAATGTTATACAATCCTATATCTCAAAGTAGATCAGTAATTGATCAGTTTAATATTATATCTAAATTTCCAAACCTCTATAAAACTCTACAAATTTAACAATACTATATGATTGATTTTATTAAACCAATCTACAAATATAAGCAAAGTAGATAAATTTCAAGAAAACTCATACTAAAGAATTATATTATCTTCTGAAAAATTTATATTATTATAATTACAACTCCAGTAAACTTTACTCAACACTGTACTAATTTTACCAATTATTATATACTATACCTGCTTTGAATCTAAGAATTGAATTTCACCTATATAAATATCCACACCACATTAATAGCTAAACAACAAACTAGAATTATTTACCCTACATCTTCAATAAATGCTGCTAAACACTGTATTAATTTTCACAATTTACCTTAAACCTAACAATTGAACTCCATATAAAATACTTACCAAGCTTCCCAAAACAGTTAAATAATAATTTAATTACTTATTTCATATATTCTGTTCAGTATTGAATGTTCTTAAACTCTCTACTAAGTTTCATTATTAAGTAAATATTACACTTACCTTATTTGAAAATAATAAATTAAATTTCACTTTAAAATATCTACTATCACACCCACAACTAAATAAACGATAAACTAGTATTATTTATTTCATATTCTTATTATTTTGCTACATCTTCTGATTGTACTAATGGTGTAGATTGTTGTTGAGGCTGAGAATTTGGTGGACTATAACCAGGTACAATCTTACTTAAAATTTCATCTCTAGAGCCCATACCACTAACCATACCATCATTCATAATGATAACCTTATCAACAGCATTAAGTAATTGTATCTTATGAGTCATAATAAAAGTGGTAATACCATTCTTTCTTGCATAAAGTAAAGCATTTACTAAACTTGCTTCTGACTTACCATCCAAATTAGCATTTGGTTCATCAAGTACTAAAAGCTTCACATCACCATAAAATGCTCTAGCCAATCCAAGCATTTGTTTTTGCCCTCCAGAAAGCACAATTCCATTAAAACCAATAAGTGTATCATAGCCATTTGGCAAACTAAGTATTAACTCATGTACACCAGCAATTTGAGCAGCTTTTACAACTTTATTTGGATCAGGATCTGGTACCATTCGTGCAATATTAACTTTTACTGAAGCATTAAATAACTCAACATCTTGAGGCAAATAACCAATATAACGTCCAAAATCTTCTCTGTTCCATGTATAAACATCTGCTCCATCAAGTCTAACAACACCTGAAATTGGCTTCCACACGCCTACTAATAATTTTGCTATCGTAGATTTTCCAGAAGCACTATGACCTATAACACCAACAATATCTCCAACATCTATTGCAAAAGATACACCTTTAAGAGTTGGCTTATTACCCCCATAAGGAGTAAAGAAAACACGATCAAATACAACCTTTCCAGCAGGAGCAGGTAAAGACATAGTTTGCTCTCTTTTCGGTGAAGCCAAAAGCAATATCTGTAGCCTCTTATAAGATATACGTGCTGATATTAACATCTTCCAAGTATTAATCAATGCTTCAAATGGTGCTAATGCCCTACCCATCAAGATTGATGAAGCAATAATACCACCAGCAGTTTTATGACCAAGAACAGCAAGAAATGCTCCAACACCTATAACCGATATTTGTAGTACTGACCTAATAAATTTAGTAATTCCAGAAATTAAATTAGAACGATTCTGAGCTTTAATTTGCATAGCCCTATTTCTATCATTTTTTTCAGCCCAATCATCTACAATATAGTTAACCATTCCCATAGCCTCAACTACTTCAGCATTACGAGTTGCAACATCAATCGCATTGATATTACGTATTCCCTCTTCACTAGCTTCTTGTAATATTTTTTTTGTTGCCAATTCATTCCAAATAGCCATACTAGTCAACAATACTATACCTATTACAGCAATATATCCTGTAACATTATGTATCATAAAAATAGCAACAAGATATAAAACCGCCCATGGAGTATCAAACAATGAGAATATTCCATAACCAGTAATAAAGCTTTTAACAACAGATAGATCACGCAATACTTCTCCACTTGAAGTAGATGACTTTACTGAAGTTAAACTGATAGATTTCATAATAAGATCAGGAGTAACAACTTTATCTATCCAATCACCAACTCTTGCCATCACTAAAGATCTACAAATTTCTAATATAGAAGAACAAGCAAAAGCCCCAACTGTAATCACACTTAACATTATTAATGTAGATACACTACCACTTGAAAGTACCCTATCTAAAACTTGGGAAGTATATAATGGTAAAAACAACATCAGCAAATTAATAGCAGAACTAAACCAAAAAATGAACCAAAAGACACTTTTACACTTTTCTAAGCTATTGTAGAGCACACTTTTTTTTAGCTCTTGCATTGCCTGAAAGTTAAAATTTACACCTTCCACATATCCCTCTAAATAATTAATATATTATACACATACTGCAATATGTTCATCTAAGTAAACAATACTAGCATTTAATAAATTTTCATATAAATAATTTTTAATTGAAATAAAGTTATACTATATGATATATTGCAGTGTACCTTTATATTGCACAAAAATGCCTAGTAACACAACATCGTTAATAGTAATTTTAGGTTTCGTTTCACTGACTTTAATATCACTAGTGTCAGGAGTAGTATTAATGGCTATAAGTAACGACTTCTACATTAGAAACAGAAATAAAATAATGATAATTAGAGTGTTGTTGCAGTTTATATCATTGGTACTTATAGTACTATTCTTTAGATAACAAGATTAACACATGAAATACAATACAAAAGTAGTTGGAACTTTAAATTACACACCTGATTCATTTTCAGACGGAGGTAAGTTTTTTAGTATAGATAAAGCATTACAACAAGTTGAACACCTAATTAATGGTGGAGCAGACATAATAGATGTAGGAGGTGAATCAACAAGACCTACATTTTTATATACACAACATGGAAACAATACAATATCTCAAACAGAAGAATGGGATAGATTACAAGATATACTGCCACGAATAATAGAAATAGCTCATCATCACAATGTTCAAGTTAGCATAGATACCAGAAATGCAAAAACTGCTGAGAAAGCTGTAGAATTAAATGTAGATTACATAAATGATGTCAGTGCACTATCAGATGACAGTATGCTTCAGGTATTACAAAGTAGTTCCGTTGATGTAATAATTATGCACAGTTTAGGCATACCATTAATAAAAAATAATATCATACCAAAAGACTGTGATCCAATTAATGAAATCATCACATGGGCACAAAAGTACATTGAAAAACTAACAAACGCAGGCATTAATAAAAACAGAATCATCATTGATCCAGGTATAGGATTTAGTAAAACTGCTACACAATCATTGTATATATTAAACAACATTGACAGATTAAAGATTCTAAATCAAAGAATACACGTTGGACATTCACGAAAATTTTTCTTAACCTCATGCAAATTAAATGACTTAACACGTGACAATGCAACATTAGCAGTATCAATTTTCCTATTTCAAAAAGGTATAGACTTTATTAGAATACATAACACTCACATACACAATGATGCATTTAACATATTAAAAAAATTACAGGAAATTAACCTAAATAATATATAATCCCAAACTACGCATAATTAATTTGCTATTTCAAAAAGGTATATACTTCATCAAAGTATACAACACTAACCCCATACACTGTCACATTTCACATATTAAAAAATACAGAAAATTACTCTAAGCAATATATCACTCAAAAATAAATTCAAGATATTGATAAATTAAGCTTTTTCTTAATAATTCAGCAAATAAATTCTTTATAATGCATTGTTGCATTAATATAGACTTTATCAAAATAACACTTTGAAAGATGTAGCTACTATTTAACATACTTTTCTTAAGTAGAAGTATTACCATAAAGTCTCACCAAAAGAATATGTAACTAAATGATACTCATAGCTTACTTTAAAACAATTTTACTATAGGCAAACCACTAAGACATTTCAATCGATTTAAAAGTCATTATAGTAGAGGACATTTGTATAATATGGTAAACAAAAAACATAATGTGAGTAATGAAACTTCAAAATGCAAAAAGAATTGTCAGTAAAAGATACATTATTAAAAATTATAGAAACTACACACAGTCATAATATTTTAGTGCGTAGGTAACAAAATGCAAAAAACCTCTAAAAATGAGAATTAAGCTCAGATATTGAAAATAAATGTACTAACACAACACCAATATTAAAAAATAGCAACGTTAAAATTATACTTCTATAATTTAGCATAATACCATTCATAGATAACTTTATACCAAATTGCCAAAACACATTAACACCATCATTTCACTGCTAACAAAATTTATTCAAAAATCACTAGAGACAGAAACTAGTAAGATAGAATATATAGCAATATATAGAAGTCACAATAGACTGCCATCACTAACAAAAACATTGATAAGCTTAGAGTAATACAAGAACAAATGTGTCTTAACATAATTCTTACTTTATACTATTCAAAACATAAATTAAGAAAACACCACATTGATCATATATATAGCCCTTTCTTTCAAAGAGTAGAACTTTTTAAATGTAGCTATACATAAAAAATATACATAAAAAAGTGTCGATGTGAGAACAATAAGTCTATAATAGTACTACTTACAGAAATATATGTTACATATAACCAACATATCATAACATTACAATGCAGTCTAAAACATTTCATTTCACTATGTTGGTTATAGGCAAAATCAAATATATGCATACTCACAAATGCATCACCAATAAAATGAGTTAACTATTGTACATATACTAGTAAAACACATTACAACAATGTAATACATTGAAAAGTCAGTAATAAAAAGCTATAAATTCAAGCTTTCATCAACTTGATCAACAACACTAAGATTATCAAGAACCATATCATCTGTCACTATAGTATCATTTTTTCTACTTAACTTATTTCCAATAAGAATAGATGCAAAAATTAAAGTGCATAAAACTACATTAATAGCACACACACTAACAGACACATCTTTCATATCAACTTTATTAAAGAAATCCACTATATTATAAATACGTCCTAATACAAACAACAACCCACACATATTAAACACAGATTGTATTGCAAACAAAGTAAGCACTAAATATAAAGCTGGATTTTTTTCTATATGATCTTGAAGATACAAAGAACAATGCAATTGCTTTGAATCTCTACTAGATTGATATTGTTCAATAGCACTAGCAGATTTACAAATCATAATATGTTTTATGAGATTTATATAACTATGTTTAGTTCTTTCAAATGCATTACTGTTTTGATTAGGGAAGTACCGCATATCAGCAAGAAATTGTATTAACTGTAGATCCATAATACCAATCATAAGATCAACACTACAAAACTCTAAAATTTGCTTTATTATATTAGGATCTAATTCTACATTAGAACATGCAGTATCAAAGCTTTCCATAGCAGTAAATTTACTTTTAGACACAAGCTCACCGAGATTCCTACACTTATAAGTGTTGCGCCTTAAAGTTGCATTACCTACAATTTTAGCAAGTCTATCATCTTCTTTAAGAACATAAGCATTACATTTTACTATTTTGTTTACTAAAACACTAACAGCTTCTCTATAAGCTGACATTTTTTCTGTAGGTATGGTTGTTTTTTTCTCTAAAATCTCAATTTCAAATATCTTCACAAGAATTGCTCTTATTGTACTTTCCATTTGATAAAATTGATCATCAGAAACTACATGTCCTTTAGCTTCCTTACCGCTATAATATTGTAGTTTTTTCTCCTTTAGTCTTATAATATCAATATAAGATTGCAAACTGGTCTTTACTACTTCATTCTTTGCATATACTGCAAATCTTTCTGAAATTATTTCCATAGTACTATCGATAAGATTTTTAATTCCAATCTTTATTATGACAGTCATATTACACCTGAATTTATTAGTAAATTAATATAATATAGTAATTTTTATACTATACAACTTAAACTTGTAAAATAATATTTAATATAGATTAAAAAAATAACTGAGTTTTATTATTTCTTGATTATTTTTAATAATTTTCCAATATAACTGTCTCACATTAATAACGCAGAAATTCAAAATAATACTCAGTGCAATTTTAAAAAATATAAAAATAATCAGAATATCACAGAAAATATTCAAAGATCAAAGTAGGTTAAAAATAAAATTTATATAATGAATAAATTTATTTTTATTTTTAAAAGATTTACATATAAAATTATTTGTACACCAAACACTACTACTCTCTACACATTACTGTAAACTAAATGCTGCAATAAAACACAATAACCATCAGCAATACACATAATCACAATTTTAATTGTAAAGCCATGTGTATTATTGAAAGACTCATTTATATAAAATATTATTACTCACTACAATATCACCGTTAATTAAACTGCCACAACAAAATTCATCCCTCTTATCAATAAACACTGCCTATTTAGTAATAACCCTCTATAAACAAGTAAATGCTAAACATAATATAGCAGATTTTTGTATTACTGAGCTTTCAACAACGCCACACTACCACAAATGTAAAAAGTTGTAAGAGTAAACACAAATCAACAAACAAGCATCCCTAACATTACATAAAAATGTTTTTAACCCTTTAATAAGCGTTAGTTTTTACTTTTTTTATTTTGAAGATAAAGTATTAATAGTTATAGTATTAGTAACTAAACTCTTTATATACATCATGCCAAAACGTACAGATATAGAATCAATATTAGTTATTGGAGCAGGTCCTATTGTCATAGGACAAGCATGCGAGTTTGACTATTCAGGCACTCAAGCTTGCAAAATTCTAAAGCAAGAAGGATATCGAATTATCCTCATTAACTCAAATCCTGCAACAATAATGACTGATCCAGAAATAGCTCACTCTACATACATCGAACCAATTATACCAAGTATCATTGAAAAAATAATGATCAAAGAAAAACCAAGTGCTATATTACCTACAGTAGGCGGACAAACTGCTTTAAATGCTACAATTAAGTTATGTGAGCAAGGAATTCTAGAAAAATACAATGTAAAACTAATAGGTGCAACAAAAGAAGCAATACAAAAAGCAGAAGACAGAAATTTATTCCGTCAAGCAATGGATAAAATAGGAGTAAAATACCCAAAAAGTATTATTATAAGAAGTGTAGAAGAAATAGGACACGCATTAGAATATATAGGATTGCCAGCAATTATTAGACCATCATTTACACTAGGCGGTATCGGTGGAGGTATATCTTACAATAAAGAAGAATTTCAAAAAAACGTAATTTACGGACTAAGCATTTCTCCAATATCTGAAGTACAAGTAGATGAATCCATTATTGGGTGGAAGGAATTTGAAATGGAAGTCATGCGTGATAATAAAGACAACTGTATTGTAGTTTGCTCTATAGAAAATCTTGATCCAATGGGAGTTCATACCGGAGATAGCATTACAGTAGCACCAGCACTGACTTTAAGGGATACAGAATATCAAAAAATGCGTGATATATCATTTTCCATACTTAGAGAAATAGGAGTAGATACTGGTGGATCAAACGTACAATTTGCAGTCAATCCAAAAAATGATGAAGATTTACTAGTTATAGAAATGAATCCAAGAGTTTCTAGATCATCAGCACTAGCATCAAAAGCAACAGGTTACCCTATAGCTAAAGTAGCCGCAAAATTGGCTATTGGATATTCCTTAGATGAAATACAAAATGACTGCACAAAAGCAATCCCTGCATCATTTGAACCAAGTATAGATTATATAGTTACAAAAATACCAAGATTCAATTTCGATAAATTTCGAGGAGCAGAAAAAGAACTATCAACTTCTATGAAATCTGTAGGAGAAGTAATGGCAATTGGCAGATCTTTCCCAGAATCATTACAAAAAGCACTATGTTCTTTAGAAGCTGGATATTCTGGATTAGATGAATATTTTGATAAAAATATAGAAAAAGACCAGTTGTACAATGCTCTTGTAAAATTATCTCCAGATAGAATATTCATCATTGCAGACGCATTAAGGTATAACATTAGCATAGAAGAAATCAATAAAATTACTGGCTATGATCCTTGGTTTTTAACACAAATAAAAAACATTATACAATGTGAACAAAAAATAAAAAATCACGGATTACCTAAGGAAGCAGATGAGTTATTATTGTTAAAAAAAATGGGATTTTCTGATGCAAGGTTAGCATATTTGAGTAATAACACTATAGAATACGTAGAAAATCTAAGAAGATCCTTACTTATAAACCCAGTATATAAACATATAGATACTTGTGCAGGAGAGTTTAAAACTAACGCATCTTATATGTATAGCTGTTATGAAGGTGATACTATCAATCCTCCTGAATGTGAATCTGTTGTAACAAACAATAAAAAAGTAATAATTTTAGGAAGTGGTCCTAACCGCATTGGACAAGGTATAGAATTCGACTACACATGTGTACATGCAGCACATACTATTAGACAAATGGGATATGAAGCCATAATGATAAATTGCAATCCAGAAACTGTATCAACAGATTACGATATTTCAGATAAGCTATATTTCTCTCCCTTAACTAGAGAAAGTGTGTTAGATATTATATCCAAGGAACAAGAGACAAACTCTCTACTTGGAGTAATAGTACAATTTGGTGGACAAACACCATTAAAGCTTGCAAAAGTACTACAAGAAAAAAACATCCGTATTCTTGGAACATCTTTTAATTCAATAGATCTAGCCGAGAATCGTATGAAATTTCAACAATTACTTACACAATTAAATTTAAAACAACCTCCTAACGTAACTTGTAAATCAATAAATGAAGTGCATGAATGTGTAAAAAGCCTAGTATTCCCAATACTAGCAAGGCCATCATACGTACTAGGAGGGCAGTCAATGTCAATCATTCGTGACAGTGATGCTCTATCGAATTACTTAACTACACATAAAAACATATTTGATAATGGATCATTGTTGTTAGATCAATTTCTAACTAATGCAGTTGAAGTAGATGTAGATGCTATTTGTGATGGAGAAAGTGTCTACATAGCAGGAATAATGGAACATATAGAGGAAGCCGGTATACATTCAGGTGATTCAGCATGCTCTTTACCTGTATATACTCTAACATCAGAAATAACAAATACAATAGCAGAACATACAAAGAAAATAGCACTTGCATTACAAGTCATAGGATTTATTAACATACAATATGCAATACAAGATGGAGAGATCTATATACTAGAAGTCAATCCACGAGCAAGTAGAACTGTACCTTTTATTGCAAAAGCTACAGGTATTCCAATAGCAAAAATTGCAACAAAAATATTATTAGGGGAAAAGCTTCCAACACTTCCAGAGAGAAAGCTCAATTATATCGCTGTAAAAGAAGCAGTATTTTCTTTCTCAAGGTTCCACAATATAGATGTTCTACTAGGACCTGAAATGAAATCTACAGGCGAAGTAATGGGGATTGATCAATCATTTGAAATAGCATTTGCAAAAGCACAAATGGCTGCTGGATATGAATTACCAACTCAAGGAACAGCTTTCATATCTGTTAAAAATTCAGATAAACCACTCATAGTGAAAACAGCACAAACATTAAAAGATACTGGCTTTACTATATTTTCAACTAAAGGTACATCTACATATTTAAATGAAGCAGGAATTACCACACAACAGGTAAATAAAGTAAGAGAAGGCAGGCCACATATATTAGATCTACTACAAGATGATAAAATAAACCTAGTAATCAATACTTCAGAAGGTATAAAGTCATTTTCAGAAAGTAGCAGTATAAGAAAAACTGCACTTGTCAAAAAAATTCCTTACAGTACTACAATACCAGGAGCAAAAGCTTTAGCATCAGCAATCAAAACATTAAAGAAGCAAGGTATACAAGTAGAATCCATGCAAGAATACACAAAGGGATGACATACATTATTCATTGCTAATAAAATCCAAATTAAATATTCAGTATTGACTATAACAACACCTAGCTTGTTGACACTAACTACAATACCTTCTGTTTATAATATTTATATCAGCACTCTACTTTGTAGTGTTTGGGAAAGCATGTTATTATAGTACCTAGCAGAGAAGTATACATTTTTAATGGACCACCATATAAACATCACCAATATTGCAATTTCAGCACTAATTATAAAAAATAACAAGTCATATTAAACTAACAGCACTTAGTTCATTGACACTAATTACAAGGCCCTCTGCATTGCTAGAACATTTAATCACCACTCCACCTTATAGTTACGATAAAGCACGTTATCATACTAGCAGCAAGTATACGTTGATTTCTATAGGTATATACCACATAAACATTACTATTAAGACAAATAATAAATACTTAATTGAAAAAACACAACAGATAGTCATAACCTTTTCATCAACATTACGCTTGTAGAGAAGTACCCATATAAAAATTAAGCATAAGTTCCTACCAAAAGCTCGCATTAACCAAAGTTATACAAACAACAGAATACTAGTTTCTAAAGTTAACAAATAGATTATTAGATATAAAACTTAAATAAGTAAGGAAATTTGATTGAAAATCAAATAGAGTAAACTACAGCTTTTCTACTAGCACTACAATGGACATAACATAGTATAACAAAAAAAAGCTACTACAAAACTTTACTTACAGATCTCTAGAACAGCACATAGATAAAACTAAGCATACCAAAGGCTTATATCAAACTACATAAATAACAGAACATAATATTATAAGCTTAACAAAACAAACCATTAGATATAAAACTCAAAATAAGTAAGTATATTCATCTGATGACTCAACACAAACAAAGATAGCACTTTCTTTATAATAAGTACCAGCAGAAAAGCTAATAAAAATTAATTATATAACACACACCTGTAAAAACTTACACATACAACAACAAGAACTCTTACCTTAATGCAAAGGTAAACACAAAGTAAAAATATTATGGACTATATAAAGAGCATGTAAACCAACACAAATTATAGTTTTAAAATACGTACAAATTCAACTTTCTTATTTTATGCTTCTTCCTTAGGTTTTAATATCTTACGCTCCAATCTTAAAATACGTTTCTTGATTACTTTTATTTCTTCCATCAATTCTTTATATTGATCACTGCTAACAGAATCAGAAGCAGAAGACCCTATACGCTTTACCTGATCCCCACCATCAATTACACTACTTTCATTATTTTGCGCATTTGCTGCCATTACCCTTTCTTGAATCTTTACAACCGACTCAAACATTTGATCAAAAGTTTTACTATCACCTACAATTTCTTTTACAGTATTTATATACTGCTGTATAACACCTTTGTAATCATCGTCTGCCATAAAATACACTTCTATAATATAACAATTTTTATATTATAGTAAAACGTGTTAACTGTCAATATTGTTAGTTATGAAACGCACAATAAAAACAATCTTTAATTTGTAGGATGTATCATGTTTTCGGGGTTAACAATTCTATCAAATTCTTCTTCACTTATCAAGTTAAGTTTTATTGCAGCATCTTTTAGTGTTATTCCCTCCTCAAAAGCAGTTTTTGAAATTTTTGCTGCATTATCATAACCTATATGTTTATTCAATGCAGTGACTAACATCAAAGACTGATTTAACAAAAATGAAATACGCTTTGTATCAGCTTTAATGCCTTGAACACATTTTTGTGAAAAATTAATACTAACGTCAGATAATAATTTAATAGATTGTAAAACGTTATAAATAATGACAGGTTTAAACACATTCAATTCAAAATGACCATTTGATCCTGCAACAGTCACAGTAGTATGATTACCCATAACCTGAGCACATACCATAGTCATAGCTTCACATTGAGTTGGATTTACCTTACCTGGCATTATAGAAGAACCAGGTTCATTAGCAGGTAATATAATCTCCCCTATTCCACATCTTGGTCCTGAACCAAGCAACCTAATATCATTCGCTATTTTCATCAAACTTACAGCAATAACATTCAATACACCACTAAATTCAACTAATGCATCGTGCGTAGCTAACGCTTCAAATTTGTTAATAGAAGATACAAAATTAAAACCAGTCAATTTTTTAATTTCACTCGCAAAATGAATATCAAATTGTTTTCTAGAATTGATACCTGTACCTACAGCAGTACCACCTTGAGCTAACTCAAGCAAATTACCCAATGCAGACTTTATTCTATTCATACCCTGTAGAATTTGGTATGCATATCCAGAAAATACCTGACCCAAAGTTAACGGAGTAGCATCTTGAAGATGAGTACGTCCCACTTTAACAATATTTTGAAATGCTATAGACTTACTATGAAGAGCCTCATACAAATTCTTCAAACTTGGCAATAAAGAATTTTCAGTTTCAACAACAGCTGCAATATGCATTGCTGTCGGAAAAGTATCATTGGAAGATTGAGAATAATTAACATGATCATTTGGATGTACAGGACATTTACTACCTTTTTCTCCACCCAACATTTCAATTGCACGATTGGCTATCACTTCATTAACATTCATATTAGTTTGAGTACCAGAACCAGTCTGCCAAATCACCAAAGGAAATTCATCATTAAGCTTACCATTCACAACTTCATTTGCAGCATCACAAATTGCACTACCTATCACTTCATTAATATCACCATTCTTCATATTAACACGAGCTGCTGCCAACTTAATAAGCCCTAACGCCTTTATCAAAGGTTGAGGCATCTTTTCTGATCCAATTTTAAAGTTATTAATAGAACGTTGTGTTTGTGCACCCCAATAATGACATGCAGGAACTTCTATTTCACCTAAACTATCCCTTTCTTTCCTCATAAACTTCTATTCCTTTATTTATTGACTAATTTATAATAGAGTTTTGCATCTATGTCTACTAAGACTATATAATTACCTATCATTTCATAAACAAACAAATATTCCAATATTTCAACACTCTAGGACTCTATTAGATAATGCTTCCTGCATAATAAAAGCGCAATAATGTTATAACACACATTATCAACACTTCACTTTATTAAACAAGTACATGTAATTGCTTAATAAATTATTGTAAATTCTTACAATTTTGTACTATAATTGACATTTGGACATTTCAGTATTCTATGGTTAATGTTTTAATAACAGCTGGACCAACCCAAGAATTTATTGATCCTGTAAGGTATATTACTAACAGTTCATCTGGTAAACAAGGGTATGCAATTGCTGAATACATGAATAAAATAGGATGGAATGTTAATTTAGTATCTGGCCCAGTTACTATTCACAATCACAACATACCAAATATATTATACGTAAAAAACTGCAATGAAATGCTACAAACTTGCATAGAACTATTACCAGTAGATATTGCAATTTTCACAGCAGCAGTAACTGATTGGTGTCCTATATACTCTGCTAAAAAAATAAAAAAATATGAAATTACAAACATTAAAATCACTCACAATCCAGATATCATCCATATCATAAGCACTCACGCAAAAAGACCAAAACTAGTAATTGGATTTTCATTAGAGTCAGAAAATGCAATAGAAAATTCAAAAGTTAAACTAATAAAAAAACAATGTGATTGGATTATAAGCAATACAACAATCATTAATGACAAACAAGTTATGGGAAACGATTATAATAAAATCACAATTATTACTAAAAATCATTATCAAGAATTTCCTATAATGTCTAAAAAAGATATAGGCAAGTTAATTACAGAACAAATTATCAATTTTTTAGCTAATAATACGGACAAGTAAAATTACCATAAAATTTGATAAGTTATTCCTTATATTTGTCAAAATTCTAACATTATAGCACTAAAAAATTATTCACACTTGACTTCAAATTAAGTATTTCATATAGAACTCCAGTGAAATTACATCTAAAAAATAAATTTATCAATAAATCTTAACTGCTGAAAAATTTAGTGATAACAGATGTAGACCTTATAAACACAATCAATTAAGTAATCCATGTAAATTTAAAAACTATGATATAATATACATAAGCATTGACTAATTAACTATTTGCATATATGCTGTATTAGTTTTTTATTTTCTTATTACTATTTCTAGGCATTTGAAGAATGTATAAGCAATCTTGGGAGTTGTTAGGCAGTGGTCAGCATGCAGATTTAACTGTTGCATATATTAATGCAAGAATTATTGATCCAGAATCCAAATTAGATATAACAGGGTCATTACTTACAAAAGGAGATAAGATCATCGATTTTGGTCAAGATTTATTTAGTAATGGTATACCAAGCACTATAGATGAAGTAATAGATTGTCATAATAACATATTGATGCCAGGTTTAATTGACATTCACGTACATTTTCGTGAACCAGGACAAGAACACAAAGAAACCATACATACAGGAAGCAAATCTGCTGCTGCTGGAGGAGTAACCACTGTAGTTTGTCAACCTAACACTATCCCTACTATCAGTAGCATAATCACTGCAAAGTATATTAAAATGAGAGCACTAGAAAGTGCATATGTAAACATAGAGTTTTATGCTTCTATAACAAAGTCAGATAATTCATTATCCGATATGGCGCTATTAAAAGAAGTAGGAGCAGTTGGTTTTACTGACGACGGCATGCCAGTAATGAATTCTTTAACAATGCGACAAGCATTAAGCTACTCTAGCATGTTAGACACTGTAGTAGCACAACATGCAGAAGATCTAAATTTATCTAACAATGGCCACATTAACGAAGGCACAGTCTCATATGAATTAGGATTAAAAGGTATCCCAGATATTTCAGAATCTACAATAGTAAACCGCGACATTGCCTTAATGAAAAACCTTAAAAATGCACATTACCACATTTTACACGTTTCATCTCAAGATTCTTTAAATATAATAAAACAAGCAAAAAACCAAGGATTAAAAGTTACATGTGAGGTAACTCCTCACCATTTAACTTTAACTGAACAAGATGTAATAACACATGGTACTCTTGCAAAAATCAATCCACCTCTAAGAACTGAAAATGATCGCCTCAGTATGGTAGAAGGATTAAAAAATGGCATAATAGACTGTATAGCAACAGATCATGCACCACATGAAGTAAATACTAAAGAATTACCATTAGATACAGCTGCTTTTGGAATGGTTGGATTAGAAACAATGCTACCAATATCTTTAGAGCTATATCACAATGGTACTATGTCTTTAATAGATCTACTTGCAACTTTAACATACAAACCAGCAGATATTATAAAAGTACCAAGGGGACGTATAAAAAAAGGTTTCGTTGCAGATCTAATAATATTAGACATAAATCACGAATGGACAATTGACATATTAAAATTTGCGAGCAAATCAAAAAATTCACCATTTCATAACAGGAAAGTAAAAGGAAAAGTTTTAAGAACTATAGTATCAGGTAAAACTATTTATACAGCAGTAAGAAACATTTAAGTTTTTTCAATATCCGCTTAATATACATAGCGGTTGACACACCTTACAGTATTTTTGTCTATAATGTTTAGTCTATTTATATACAAAGTCTAAAGCTACAGCATCTAGTATTATATTACAAAAAATTAAACACGTCTCATCCTCTTAGCATTCGTACTAATACAATATACAGCATTCTTACACAAAACTGCAGTCTACTTAAAACCATATAACTATAGTTCCAATAAAACTGTTTGTACACATAGGACTCATTAAAGTTTACAGTCCTTTCTTATATCACCAATAGTATAATTTATATTTTAAATTTAGCACTATAACATCTAGTCACTCATATCCATGATCAATATTAAAGTATTATATAATCTACATACCTGTATTCATACTAATATATATAACTGACAAGATTTTATATTATTGTTTCATACAACTACAATCTAATCTATATGTAAAATATGAGCACTACAATCTCTAAAAAACTACCTATATCACATAAATGAAAATAAGTACTATATTATTTAACATGCGTTGGTATACATAGGAACTCAACAAAGTTTTACACATATAATAAAAGTCTATATATAGCAGCAATAAATTTATAATTCTCAATAATACCAACTAACTTACAAAGTGTCACAATACCATCATAAATACGAATTACCTTATTTTATATTATGCAACACAATTTACAGAGTTTTACAGAACACTTTATAAATCAGCATTAAATATTCCTCATTCAGCTTTTCCTAATTAAAAGAACCAAAAACTTCATTAAACTTTTCCTTTAGTACAATATCAAACTCTTCATATGAAATATTAATTCCTAATTGCTCAAAAGAGGTAACTCCATATTTCTTTATACCACATGGTACTATACCCAAATAATGTGAAAGATTTGTATAAATATTAATAGATACTCCATGATAAGTGATCCATTTCCTTATTCTAATTCCAAATGCAGCAATTTTTTTTTCAGTGCCATTATGAGTTACCCAGACTCCTATTAAGTCAGGATTAAAATATGATTTTATTGAAAAATGACTTAAAGTGTTAATAATCCAATCACCTAAAGTTTTAACATACAGTCTAACATTACACTTGTTCCTGTTTTTTAAATCCAACATAACATAAGCAATTCTCTGTCCAGGACCATGATAAGTATATTTACCACCCCTATTCGTAGAATATACAGGTAACAAATCACTAGCTAATAAATCCTCAACTTTAGCTCCAGTACCAGCAGTATATAATGGAGGATGCTCAAGTAACCATACTAATTCTTTTTGTAATCCATCAGAAATACCATCTACTTTCCATTGCATAAAGTATACTGCTTCCTGATAATCTATTGGAGAAGATTCTATTTTCCACTCTACTAAATTACATGACATACTTATACATTAAAAGTTATTACAGTATTGTACGCTAATAACAAAAAAAATTATAAATTTACATAAGAAAATAAAAATACATACTAAAATTAACTCAGGTGCACAATACACATTTTAAAAACCTAATAAAATTTCACAAACAAAGTACTATCCAAAACGAACACAAATGAATAAAAATAACATACACAAAAGCTTCAAAACGTATCACACAAATACAGATCTCACACGATACATAAATAAAGATAAGTAAGAATAAAAATAAACCACTAAATCCAAGTTAGTTTAACAAGATTAATAGAGTATAAAAAACACAACATCAGCTGTACATTAAAAAGCAGGTATTTTACCACATTTTCATAAAACTGAAAATTCTATATATAAATCCTATAATACTTAATGCAATAAAGCTTACAAAATCAAATAATTTCACTGTAACACAATTGCAGTTCCTCTGTTAGTAATGCCAAATTTTCTTAAGTTACAGTTTATCAATGCTATCAACATTACAAAATCTAGCATATTATAATAAGCTTTATAAAACCAAATAGATTTCTATAATACAAACTCAAAATCAAGAAAGATTATACTCAGCTAATACTACTATAAGATTTATCATATCTAAAACAAACTTGATATCAGAAGCCAGATAATTTCACTTTAACACATACGAAGAATTTACTTGATATATACAAACTACTTCAAGTTTTATAGAATTCAATGTTCTTAACTTCATAACACATAAACATAGTATACAAAATCCCAAGTTAAATACTAAATAGTTATATCATCTCTCTCTATGATGATTAATCAACATAAACACTACAAATTAAAATTCATCCAACACTACTAATTCTCTACAATATCACAGTACCAATTTTACATACAAACTAATATCTCACTATATCATGAGTTAAGCAATAGATAGTTACATCATTACTATC
>CDGH01000062.1 GCA_000825765.1 Ehrlichia minasensis
TAATATCTCACTATATCATGAGTTAAGCAATAGATAGTTACATCATTACTATCCACAATGATTAATCAACATAAACACTACAAGTTAAAATCCATCCAACACTACTAATTCTCTATAATATTAAAGTACCAATGCTACATAAAAATTATATCTCTTCATTATCTATTAATAACTCTATCTACACCATTGCACTCTTGTAAGTTAAAATTGTTGAGTTATTTTTTTATAAAGTATGAGTTTTTAATAAATTCACATTTGTATTTTTGCTAAGATTTTTCATTTTGTTTAGATTATATAGCACCTTCTAGCATATGTGTAATCCAGCACAGCACACTATGAATTTTGCATCAATCCTTATCTGTTAATCCTACATTTTAGAAATACATACAATAACAAAAATCACATAGCTTTAAAAACCTACAATAATAGTTGTACACAATCTAAATTGCAGCTGATTTACGCACCACCAATAAATTCAACATAGAATGCATAAACCAAATTAGACTGAAATTAACTTAATATACCACAATTTTATAAATCAAATAGCTTCACTGTAGAACAATTGTAATGACTCCTTTGATGTAGCTATATTTTCATCAAGTTGCACTTGATTTAATGCTATTAATTTTACAGCTTTAGGATAACAAATATATTCCATCTGTAAAATCCTACTAGAAAGATCTGCAACAGTATCTGATGAAAATACAGGAACTGCTGCCTGTATAATAATAGGCCCTCCATCAACTTCTGGATATACATAATGTACTGTACACCCTGCAATTTTAACTCCAGCCTTCAATGCTTGAGCCTGCGCATTCAACCCTTTAAAGGATGGTAAAAGTGAAGGATGTATATTAATAACTTTATGAAGCCACTTATTAATAAATTTTTCAGGCACAATACTCATAAACCCTGCAAGACAGACCAAATCTACTTTATGTTCTTTAAGTATACCATCAATAGCATCAAAATCTAACGGACGACCTTGAACTACAAAAGTCTTAATATTGTTCTTTTGTGCAATCAATAAACCATTTGCATTAGGATTATTTGAAATCACACAAGATACTTCAGCAGGAAAATCATCTTGCATACAAGCATTAATTAATGCATGCATATTAGAACCCCTACCTGAAATCAAAATGCCCAATTTAAGCAGTACCATATAACAAAGCTATTCTAAAGTTAATTATGTATAAACATTACCACAAAACAAAGCAAAATGCCTTATTTTTAAATTATAGAAATAAATAAAAATCTCTATAACCTCTACAATATTTATTAAACCAGGATATCATTTTTAACGAGCATCATAGTATTTTAGCATCAATCTATTTAGTAACCTTACACCAAAACCAGTAGCACCTTTAGGACATATTTCATTACCTTCATTATCCCATGCCATACCAGCAATATCTAAATGTACCCAAGGTGTCTTATTTACAAATCTTTGTAAAAACTGTGCAGCAGTAATGCTATCAGCACCATATCCTTTTGTTGAAATATTTTGCATATCAGCAATTGATGAATTGATAAGCTTATCGTAAGCATCATCTAGAGGTAATCTCCATAACTTCTCACCAGCTTCATTACCTGCAACAATCAACTGATTAGCAATAGCATCATCATTTGAAAAAAGCCCAGCATACTGATTATTTCCCAAAGCCACAACAACAGCACCAGTTAATGTAGCCAAGTCTATCATTAATTTTGGAGCAAACATTTTTTGAGTATACCACAAAGCATCAGCCAAAACTAATCTACCTTCTGCATCAGTATTCAACACTTCAATAGTTTGGCCAGACATTGAAGTAACAATATCACCAGGTCTTTGAGCATCACCACCAACAGCATTTTCAACCAATCCTACAACACCAACAGCATTAACTTTTGCTTTTCTGGCTGCAAGAGTACGCATAATACCAACAACAGCAGCAGAACCAGCCATATCATACTTCATATCCCACATACCTTTAGAAGGTTTTAAAGATATACCACCAGTATCAAAAGTAACACCTTTTCCAACAAATGCTACAGGGGGTTCTGTTTCTTTTCCTCCATTCCACTTCATTACTACAAGTCTAGATTTTTTAGCACTACCTTGCCCTACACCTAGAAGCGCCATCATCTGATTTGATTTCATGTAATTTTCATCAAAGATCTCAACTTTAACATCTACCTTACTCAATTCTTCATATATCATCTGAGCATAAGTTTCCGGATAAAGAATATTAGGAGGTTCTGAAACAAAAGAACGAGCTAAAAATATTGATTCACCTTCAGCTTTTAAATCATCAAATAGAGCAGAGGTTTTTTGAGGGTTATTTTTTGAAAAGAATGTTAATTTACTTACATAAGTTGCATTATCATCTCTTTTTTGCACAAAATACTTATCAAAATTAAAACTACGTAAAAATGCCCCATAAGCAATATTAGCCATAACATCACTATCATGACTGCTTATAATGGAAGCCTCTGATATTTTCATTCTATTAAGTTCAGAATATATTATACCACCAATCTTTAAAGACTTTTCTTCATCAAACTCTTCAGCTTTACCTAACCCTACTACTATTATCATAGGGTAATTCTCACCTAACCCAACAATTGGTAATACTTCAGCAAATTTGCCATTAAAAGACTTATTATCTTCTACGATTTTCACAATATTTTCACGCTGATCAACCAAGGCATTATAATCTTCTAGGTGATTGCTACCTTCAAAAATACCAACAACTACTGCTGTTGTTTTTAACAACAAAGATACTCCCGGCATCAAACTTGAAAATGATATATCTATCATGGCAAACCTAAATTAGTATTATTAACGCACTTTCAATCTAATCCTTTTTATAAGCTTTGCAAGAAAAATATTAATAATTCTGATATAATACAATAGTTAATTCCTTATAAATTCTATACAATCTTATATACATTATTCCCACAATTTCACATTATGAAACAGACACAACATTCACTTTCACAGTACTTATATACAATGGCAAATATTTATAAAATCAAACTCTCCAAAATAATCAAATCTACCATTAATAGACTAATACTGATTACCCATTTCATAAATAATTAATAAAAGTTTTCTCAGCAATTACAATATTTAGCATTTATATATTGCCGCAATAGAAATTATATGGATAATCTGTAAAATTAAGTTAAATTATAATCAAAATTAAATATTAATCTTATTGATAACTCGAAGATTTAAATTATGGTAATGAGATGAACTATTTCGTAAAATTATTGTTGTGTTTGCTTATAAGTACTGCATATACACGCAACGCACTAGCAGTTGATCCAGTTCTTGTTAATTGTAAAAAAACCCCTGAAATCTACGACATCAGCAATAAGCCAGGTAATTTTCCTTTATCAAATAACCTACGTCGTAAAACCGGTACACCATTAACAGCCGATGGAGAATTGATATATATTGTAGGCAGAGTTACCGATGAAAACTGCATACCCATAGCAAACGCTAATGTATTTATCTGGCATACTAATGCACATGGAATATATCAAGACAATCAAGGTCATAGTGGTAAATCAGAACTTATCTTAGAAGAATTAGATATGTATGATTACAACTTTAGCGGATCAGGAAAATCAGTAACTGATAACCTAGGAAATTATAGTTTTATAACTATTGTCCCTGGTACTAATATTCAAAACAAAATCCCTCGTATACATTTTACTTTACAGCACTCAGAATTTCCTGAATTTAACACAACAATGTTTTTTCCAGAATATAACAATTCAACAGACCAACAATTTAAAAATATTGATCCAAATCTAAATGACAGGTTAGTAGCACGATATACCAAGAATGCACTCGGTATAAAAACTTATCATTTTAACATTACAATAGCAGGAAAAACGAATTACAAGTCTTACAAATAACGACAAATTCACTTGAAATAGTGATAAAACATTAGTAATATACCCTAATGTTATAGTTTAATACTACTGCATGTAATACACAAACTTATAAGTATACAAAAGCTACTAATGAAGCTTCCTGCAAAGTGATCGATGTACTTCTAACAGCAGCTTTCATAGTTATCTATTATCTAAATCATTAAGTTTCACACAAGTTTATAAGTTTACAACTACAAAATGTTGTACTATACTTTATTTTTTACTTTAAAATTTTATACAGTCCTGTAATTAAATTTAGATTTACACAATACATATACTTTATACTAATTAGCTAATTACATATGACCTTTATAAGTACTATTACACTTATAAATTCATAAATATAGATGTCAGTAGATCAATGATTTAAACATACTTTAAGCATTACCAAATTCACTTGCAGCACTATATAAATCATCTAACTATAAAATTTTAATATTTCACAGAGAAAAAATTTATAGCAATAACATCTAGATCATAACTTTTTATCAAAACACACACCTGATTTTTCAATATAACTTTATGCTACAAACCAATATTAAGTGTAAATCTTACTCAAAGTAATTTGCAATATTAAAAATCATACACGAAATAAAACATTAACATGTTCCTTCAATCAATTGCAAACATTACTATGAATATTGATAGAGTATTTATACATTCATACACCTTAAAACACATTTATCTACCATAGAAAAAATACAATGTATTTCAAGAACATCTAGTACTAACACATTAAAAAACTCATAAAACTACTTCACTTAAATGCAACAGCATAATAAATATTCATCATTGCATAGATAATAGAATTAATATACCAGACTCATTAATTTGATATAGAAATTCCTTAATGATTCTAAATACGGATTTGCAAGAAACAATTTTATTTATAGAATATCATCTATATTATCAAATGATCATTTGATAAACCTAGTACAGACTTATTGAATCTATCAATAAGAATTTCCTATATATTTTGATTCATACCTAGACAACTGAAATCATACAATCTTTATAATAATTTACATAATTAAATCATTATAACAAACTCACTACAAACTTATACTACATATTAAGAAGCACATATCACATATAATATTTATAGAAATACAATACAGAAAAATTAAATAATCTTTATAGCAATTCATTTAACTAAACTACTAGTTGATCAATCCATTGTAAGCCTACCTGACCTATTAAGAAACATATAGCCAGCAGGGAATAATGTTACAATTACACATACAATAAGTATATACCATAATTTCACAGAATTTCTTGTCTATTCTGAAAAATTAAACAATACTTACCACACATATTCTATACAACTTATCAGTAACCAAATCATTAGTTGATTAATTTATCCTCAGTCTATTTGCACAATTAAGTATACATACAATAACTTACAGAATATACCATAGTTTCACAGTACTGCTGATTTATTCTGACATATATACTTAAAAACTAAGTAACCCTTACCACACATACTATCTATAACTTATTAATAACTAAATCATCCCCTAATACATCTACTTCAAGTTTATTCCCTTCATTAACTTGATTTGCAAGAATTAACTTTGCTAAATTATTCTGTATCCTTTGTTGTATCAATCTTTTTAAAGGCCTTGCTCCATATAAAGCATCATAACCATTATCTATCAACCAAGATTTTGCTTTTAAGGACAAACTAATTTCTAATTTTTTCTGTGCAACGATTTTTTGCAATATAGAAAATTGTACATCTATAATCTTCTCTATATGCGCTTTAGTTAATTTATGGAATATAATAATTTCATCTAACCTATTGAGAAATTCTAGACGAAAATGATGTTGTAATACACTAGACATAGACTTCTTGACTGATTCTTCATCTGCATCTTCCTCAATATTGATTAATATTTCCTGCCCTAAGTTTGATGTTAAAACTAATATTGTATTACGGAAATCAACTAATTTTCCATGATTATCCGTTAAGCGACCTTCATCTAATACTTGCAATAAAATATTGAAAATATCTCCATGTGCTTTTTCTATCTCATCAAAAAGTATTACTTGATAAGGCCTCCTTCTAACAGCTTCAGTTAACATACCTCCTTGGTCATATCCTACATACCCTGGTGGCGCACCTATTAATCTAGACACAGTATGCTTTTCCATAAACTCTGACATATCAAATCTTAAAAGAGCAGATTTATCACAGAATAAAAATTCAGCTAATGTTTTAACTAATTCTGTTTTTCCTACCCCAGTAGGTCCAAGAAATAAAAAAGATCCTAAAGGCTTATTAGCATCTTGCACACCTGCACGTGATCTTCTAACAGCATCACTTACTGCTTTAATAGCACTTTCTTGCCCAATAACTGTTTTTCCTATTTCCTCTTCCATACGTAGTAACTTTTCTCTTTCACTACTCATCATGTTTTCAATAGGAATACCTGTCCATCTCGATACAATATTTGCTATATCATCTTCTGTAACTTCCCTTTTCAACATGTTACTACTAGGCTTCTCACATTTTTTCAATTCCTTTTCAAGTTCAGGTATAATTCCATACATTAATTCACCAGCCTTTGCTAAATTACCAGATCTTTGAGCTTTTTCTAAATCGCTTCTTGCATTATCCAACTTTTCTGCACACTCCTGCATCTTTAATATCTTGATTTTTTCAGCTTGCCATTTACTATTTAATTCTGATACTTGAATATTTAATCTATTTAACTCCTCATTTAACTTTACTAACCGTTGTTTTGAAGATTCAGTATTTTCCTTCTCTAAAACTCCTGCTTCAATTTTTAATTGAATAATTTTCCTATCCAACTCATCAATTATTTCAGGTTTACTATCAATTTCTATTCTTGCACGACTTGCTGCTTCATCAATTAAATCTATAGCCTTATCTGGTAAAAATCTATCAGTAATATAACGGTTTGACAAAGTTGACGCTGCAATTATCGCACTATCCATAATTCTAATACCATGGTGTATTTCATACTTTTCCTTTAAGCCACGTAAAATAGATATTGTATCATTAACAGTAGGCTCAGAAATAAATACAGGTTGAAATCTTCTAGCTAATGCTGCATCTTTTTCTATATGCTGTCTATATTCATCCAACGTCGTTGCACCTATACAATGTATTTCACCTCTTGCCAATGCTGGTTTTAATAGATTAGATGCATCCATCGCGCCATCAGTAGCACCTGCACCAACTAAAGTATGTAATTCATCAATAAACAATATAACAGCACCATTAGATGCTATTATTTCATTAATCACAGCTTTTAATCTTTCCTCAAACTCACCTCGATATTTTGTACCGGCAACAAGCATTCCAAGATCCAATGCCATAATCTTCGTATTTCTCAACCCAACAGGAACATCACCTATTACAACACGTTGTGCTAGTCCTTCAATAACTGCTGTCTTACCAACTCCAGGATCCCCAATTAATACAGGATTATTTTTTGTCCTACGTGATAAAACCTGCATTGTACGTCTAATTTCCTCATCTCTTCCAATTACCGGATCAAGTTTTCCAGCAATAGCAGCTTCAGTAATATCTTTAGCATATTTTTTTAGAGCATTAAATTTTTGCTCAGAGTTAACACTATCAGCTTTAGTCCCATTACGCATATTTAATATTAATGACTCCAATTTTACTGGAGTTACTCCATGCGAAATTAATATCTTACAAACATTACTATCCTTAACTATGGCAAGAGCTTGCAACAATCGCTCTACAGTAACATAAGTATCTTGATTCCTTTTTGCTAAACTAATCGCCTCCTCTAAAACTTGCGCCATTTCTCTTGATAGATGTATATGACCACTACCACTCACAACAGGTAATTTATTCAAAGAAAGCTTCACATCATTGTATATCTTATCAATATCACATCCACATGAAGTCAACAATAATTCAACAAGTTCATCTTTCTCATCCAACATTACTTTAAGCAAATGTTCTGGTACCAAAGATTGATGCCCTAATGCAACTGCTGCAGTTTGTGATTGCATGATTAAATTCTTTGACACATCAGTAAACTTATTGAGATCCATAATTAGCTTCACGTTAAATTATCTAACCTACTATATAAACATCATTTACAAAAATTAAAGAGATGTATATCAATTCATTGATAAAATTTTTTTTATTAATAATTATATACCAATAGTATCATCATTAATTAACCTAATGTATTATTTTATTTGTTAGCAACAATATTTCTCACAATACTTACATTAGAAAAAATGTACATCAACTTATGGTAAAAATAATCTAACATAATATTGCTTTATAATTTAACACTAGCTAGCTATATATTCCACTGTTTTGCTTGCCAACTCAACTCATACTGCTTATCATCTGAGCATAAAGAAATTATGGGACATTGTATGGAAAAACAATTAGCAGGTAAAGTAGCAATAATTACAGGTGCTTCTGGAAATATTGGATCAGCCATTGCAAAAAGATTTGCTAAAGAAGGAGCCTGCATTATTCTAATAGCTAAAAATATCAACAAACTTAACGCTATATACGATTCTATACAAGAATCAGGAGGAGACGCAATGCTAGCAGCAGTTGATCTTCAGGATTTCGATACAATAAAAAATTTTGCAATGTCTATAGGAACAAAGTTTAAAAGTATAGATATACTAGTCTTAAACGCAGCAATAGTGGGAGACCTCAGTCCACTACAAGATTATGAATACGATCTCTGTAAAAGAATAATGGACATCAATTTTATCGCTAACTGGCATTTAATCAAATACTGCGATCCACTACTTAAACTTTCACCTGCTGGTAGAGTCATTGCAGTTACTTCCGAAGTAACACAATCACTATCCAGATATCCATACTGGGGGCCATACGCATCTAGCAAATCTGCCTTAGAAACAATGTTAAGAATATATGCTACAGAAACAAAGCATAGCAAATTATGTGTGAATATTGTTTACCCACCATTAATGTACAATGATATATATACTCAAGCTTTTCCCACAAAAGAAATTGCACAATCAGTACTTCCAGAAAACTTCACAGACAAATTTATTGAATTAGCGTCTACTCAATGCAACGTAACAGGAGAAATTTATAAACTAGGACCAGATAACGAATAAGACTAATATTTGCAATTACTTTTTATTATTATTAATATTAAGTACACAAAATTCATAATTGAAAGGTTTTAACCTTTATTGTTTTATAACATCAAGATGGAGCAGCAATTTATTACGTAAAGTGAGCACTTATAAAAGTATAAATTTAAAAAGTTTATAACTAAAAGTAACACTCTATAATGCTGTTTATCTGTCAAATATAATATTACAAAACAACTGTACAAATCATGTGATCTAATCAACAGTAACTTCTTCAAAAAAAGTAAACAATAATAATTACATTTTTATTTTGTAACACTCATAAAAAGTTATTATTTTAATAAAAATAAACACACAATGATACTATCAGCAATAGCTATATACTTATAAGATAACCATGATCAACTCATAAACATCTGAAACATCCCATAGTAAAAAGTTTGATATAACTACAATTATCAATATATTCATTTGATAATATCCACAACCAATTTAATAAAAACAACTGATAGATACACACAATAACAAAAACTGTGATAGTGATATTTACAAGATAACTACAATTAGGTACTAAGTACTATATACAAAACCTCAACATGGTTATAATACTTACGACAATATAAGAATTATAATTTCTTACATAACAACTGCACATACATATGCAACAATTCATTTAAAAAAACTGTAATAGCCAATTTCATACATTTACAAAATAATTAGAACTAGGATATGAGATTTCAATACACTCACAATAAAATGACAATGTTCTTAACTAATGATGATTTTCTATAAAACAACTATATATATCACATCCCTTTAAAAACTGTGATAGCTAATCCCACATGTTTTAGATAACAGAACTAGGCATTAAAATATTTTGTATATAAGACTTCAATGTATTCATAATATGCATTACAATGTATTACACACTTGTAACGTTGATTTTTTACACAATAACCTCATACATACAACAACCTATTGAAAAAACTGTAATAGAAAATTTTATACATTTACAAAATAATTAGAACTAGGATATGAGATTTCAATACACTCACAATAAAATGACAATGTTCTTAATTAATGATGATTTTCTATAAAACAACTATATATATACACATCCCTTTAAAAACTGTGATAGCTAATCCCACATGTTTTAGATAACAGAACTAGGCATTAAAATATTCTACATATATGATCTCAATGTACTCATAATAAAAACGACAACGTATATTAATTAACGATTATCTTCTACAAAATAACTATATAAATTACATGAATACAATTATTTACTTTAAAAATATTAGCAGCTTCATACATTAAATGTAACAATTACACAACCAATATACACAATTTATAGAAGTATTGTTAGATTTAATATAACCAAAAAAATATAAACCAATTAAACAGTAGGGGCAAAGTATTAAACTTACCCCCCACCCTTAATTAAATAAATACAAGAGAATTACATATCTAGAATCCTCCCATACCTCCCATGCCGCCCATACCTGCACCACCAGCAGCACTAGCATCATCCTTAGATGGTACATCTACTACGATAGCATTCAGAGTCATAAATACTGCTGCAAGAGACACAGCAAAATCAAATGCTATACGAACTACTTTAAGTGGATCAATAACACCAGAAGTAAACGCATTTGCAAAATTCATCGTATCAACATTGAAGATAAGTTCCTTATCATTTTGTTTCAATAAATGAGCAATAACACATGGTGCATTTTCTGACCCAGAGTTTTTAATAATGCGTTTAATAGGAGCTTGTAAAGCACGTTTTATAATATTAATACCTAATTGTTCGTCATCATTTTTGCTTTTTAGGTTTTCAAGTACTGATAATGTATATAACAATGCAGCACCACCTCCTGGTACAACACCTTCCTCAACAGCAGCTCTAGTTGCATGTAAAGCATCTTCAACACGATCTTTACGTTCTTTAACTTCAACTTCACTAGACCCACCTACTTTTAATACAGCAACACCACCAGAAAGTTTAGCTAAACGTTCTCTTAACTTTTCTTTATCATAATCTGAAGTAGAAGATTCAATTTGCATTTTAATTTGATTAATTCTACTTTGCACATTATCAGAACTATTATCTACACTACCAATAATAGTAGTAGTATCTTTTGTAATACGTATATTCTTAGCAGTACCCAATTCAGCTAAAGTTAAATCTTCCATCTTTATTGCAAGGTCATCGCTTATTACATGTTTAGCACCTGTTAATATAGCAATATCGCCTAACATATCTTTTCTTCTATCACCAAATCCTGGAGCCTTCACTGCTGCTACATGTAATCCACCACGCAATTTATTTAAAACAAGAGTGCTAAGTGCTTCACCTTCTACATCTTCTGCAATAATTAAAAGAGGTCTTCCAGATCTAGCAACATTTTCTAGAATTGGCAATATAGGTTGTATTATATTAAGCTTTTTCTCTGTTAGTAAAATATAAGGATTTTCAAATTCAACTAACATCTTTTCCGAGTTAGTTACAAAATAAGGAGAAAGGTATCCACGGTCAAACTGCATACCATCAGTTTTTTCAACATCTAATTCTTTAAACCCTTTACTTTCTTCAACTGTAATAACACCATCTTTACCAACTTCTTGAACACATTGTGCAATTTTAACACCTATGTTCTTATCACCATTAGCGGAAATAGTAGCAACTTGAGCAATTTCTTCCTCAGACAACACTTCCCGTTTCATAGACATTAATGCATCTAGAACAGCTTCTTTAGCTTTAAGTACACCATCCTTAATGCATACAATATCTGATCCAGCAGCTTTAGCTTTCGAAACTTCTTCTATAACTTTCGCAGTTAAAATAGAACATGTAGTTGTTCCATCACCAACTTTATCGTTACACTGAGAAGCACTCTGAGCAATTATATTAGCAATAGCAAGAGCCAATGGATCCTCTGGCTTTATACTTTTAATAACTTTATATCCATCTTTTGTAATTTCTGGAGCACCATAAGGTTTACTAATAGCTACAGTAAGCCCTTTAGGTCCAGCTGTACACCCTACAGCATCTTCTAAAATATGAACAACTTCTCTAATAGCTTTATCAAGCTGTTCACCCGTTACAACTACATTTGCCATGTCATTTAATCTCCGTTTAATAAAAAATTAACTAAAACTACTTACAATTAGGCTACTACAAAAATATATAGCATGATTCCAAATTGATATATTTGTTATGCTTCTTTCGCAATTATATCACTTTCTTTCATAACTATGTATTTTTTATCATTAAATTCAATTTCATTGCCAGCCCACTGGCGGTAAAAAACTACTTCACCTACTTTTATAGTCATAGGCAGAATGTTGCCATTACTATTGTGCACACCTGGGCCAACAGCTACAACTTTACCTTTAGTAGGTTTTTTTTTTGCTGAATCAGGAAGCTGTATAGGAGAATTATTATTACTCTCCTCCAAGGCTTCAATCAAAACATTATCATGTAACATACTTAGATTCATACACTACCTCTGTAAAAATAAATTATCACTAGTACTTAGATACTACTGGCTAAGATCATATATAATATCAAGAAATCTAATTTCAAGTATCAACCAATAATTTTATAATATAGGCTATACAAATTTTTACAAGCTTAGAACTTAATATCACCATTAGTAATAATGTCATAATACCAATCCTGCAGCACTTGTATAATACACAAAAAATTAATTGACTTGATCCTTAAAACATCATGATATTTAAATTATTAACTTTTTGAATAAGTTCATGAATACAAATGATGAACATAAAAAACAACAGATTGGACACAGAAAAAGACTGAGGCAAAAATTATTATCTGGAGGTAATAAAGGGCTCTTAGATTATGAAATTCTAGAATTAATATTATGTTCCTCGCACCTAAGAAAAGATGTAAAACCCATTGCAAAAAGATTAATCAAACATTTTGGTAGTTTTTCAAAAGTATTTTTTGCAGATTTTAATCAATTAACAGAAGTACATGGTATAGGAGAAGCTTCAGTATCAGCAATTTTTTGTATTAGAGAAGCACTAAATAGAATTTTACGTGAAGACATTGATCACGGAATAATTATCAATCAATGGCAAAAATTAATAGAATACCTTAGAATAAAAATAGGTAATAGCAATATAGAAAATTTTCACATATTATACCTAAATACAAAATATAAACTTCTAGCAGATGAAACCCAGGATGTAGGCACCGTTAATCAAACTCCTTTATATATAAGAGAGGTAATAAAGAAATCTTTATATTTAGGAGCCACATCTATCATTATTGCACACAATCATCCAAGTGGAGATGCTAGACCCTCCAAAGCAGATATTGAAATTACTAATCAACTTGTTATAGCATGTAATAACATTGGTATAACATTAATAGACCATGTCATTTTACATCCAATGACCATGACAGTTTTAACTCACAAAAGCATACTAATGAGACTCACAACTCCTATTTCAAAAATATTATTATTAGATCTAACAACAACTACAGAACTACAATCACAATCTATTATAACTTTACAAAAAACACTAAGAAAACTCATGTTAATTTAAAAAACACATTTCAATGCATTACAAAACAGATCATTCTATCACTTTACCATTGCTACATATTCTAAACTTTAAAATTGGATTAATTATCATTTTAATAACTAGTATAGTCTTATAACCATGATTCTAATTTCTACAAAGTATACTAAAGAGGCCTATAACCCTAATTTCAAAAATACAATTCAATCATCCATAAATTTAGAATCATATACATAACCCTTATCATCCTATATCTCCGACCTTCACAATCAAAAATCTATACACCAATTTATAAACTTTCACACAGTAACAGAATTTACAAAGTGAGTTTATAGTTGGACATTGTATTTAACATCACAACTTTATCAATAATACATTTCACAAACTTAATTTAAACTCAATAATTTCAACTCTCTTTAATATTACATATCTTATCACTTACAAAAATATTCCACAGCATTACAAAAAACTTTCATGCCATCTCCATAAGTAGGATAAGCAATATTAGCTCTTAAACATTGTTCTTTAATTTGTGTCCAATTATCTTGTTGTGTAAAAAACATTGCTCTCTCAGGATGTGGCATCATAACTAATACTTTACCACTATTATCAGAAAGTGCAGCAATGTCATCAACTGATCCATTTGGATTATAAGGGAATTCTTGATCTGCATAATCACCTATATTCGTAATATACCTCATTGCAATATTATTTTTAATAGTTGTAATTATAGCATCATTTTCAACAAAAAACCTACCTTCTCCATGTGCAACTGGAATATATAATTCATCCAACCCTTTTAACCACGCTGAGTTATTTAATGGATCTACTTTTACCTTTACCCATCTACACTGATATTGTTGAACAGTATTATTTAAAAGAGTTATATTAGAGAAATCTGATATTAATCTCATTAATATTTGACACCCATTGCATATACCTATTACTAACTTATCACCAATCAGAAATTCTGAAATTTCTTCTTTTAAATTATTGAATACCCTCAATGCAAAAGCATTACCAGCACCAGTATCATCCCCATATGAAAAACCACCAGGAATTACAAGTACATTATAATCCACTAATAACTTAGGATTTAATATCATATCATTAATATGTACTATTTTCCCTTGTACATTACATGACAACAACTCTCCAGCTTTAACAAAAGCAAACAGAGTTTCCTCTTCACAATTTAAACCATACCCAGATAATACAACTACTTTCATTTCTGTACAAAAATATATAAATCTTTAGCTTAACATAAAAAGTAAACACTTAAACTTCATTTATCAAAAATGAAGCTAAGAACTCTATAAAAACTATATATAACTCATCTCATATCTAAACAAAAACAATACATCACATGTAAATGATTATTATAACCATAGATATACAATCATACCTGAAAATTAATGTAATCAAATATCATTACATAAACCATTGAATGATACTACCATATTATTAATCAGGAAAAAATCTGCTAGTCCTTATTAGAAAATTAAATAAAATACAACTTAACTATATTCTTTAAACTCATTCATAAAATAATATACAAAATGTATTTGTACAACCTATACTTCAAAATTTTACAACATCATGTTAAGTTATAACATAAGCATTACACTAAACCACCAATGGATCTATATTATACACTTAGCAACAAAAAACTCTCACGCTCATGCATAATAGAAAATTAAAGTTAGAACACAACTTAACCACATTCTTCAATCACTTAAAAAATAAGTAGCTAACACATATAAAAAACACCAAATGACATACCTTATATCCGATAGATACTTATCTGAACATAATTAAGCTCTACATTATTCAACAACAGCATTAGGTATAAAAATCTGTTCATCCTAATTGCACGTTAGAAAACTAAGTCAAAGTAGAACTTCATTTAAATTAATTTAAACAACATTATGATCATACTTTTTAATACACAGTTGCTTAATAAAATCTTCAATTAATTGATAACTAGATAAACACTAACTAGAATGCAACTTTATTGACAATTTTAACAATACTATTAACCTTATTTATTTAATGTATTGTACTATTTAATATGAGTCATTACGATGTAGTAGTTATAGGAGGTGGACATGCAGGATGTGAAGCAGCCGCAGCTGCAGCCCGTATTGGTGCAAAGACTTTACTAATTACACACTCAATATCAACAATTGGAGAAATGTCCTGTAACCCAGCCATTGGTGGCATTGCAAAAGGCACTGTAGTTAGAGAAGTAGATGCTTTAGATGGTCTAATGGGAAAAGTAATAGATAAAGCTAGTATTCATTCCAGCATATTAAACAGAAGTAAAGGACCAGCAGTATGGGGACCAAGAGCACAAGCAGATAGATTAATATACAAACAAACGATGCAGGATATAATATTAAATTATCCAAATTTAACAGTATTAGAAGCATCAGTAGAAGATTTCACTATCACAAAAGACAACGACAAAGATAGTATTAAAGCTGTTATTACATCTGACCAACATACTATACACACAAGTAAATTAATATTAACTACTGGTACATTTTTACAAGGTACAATTCACATAGGAAGTTATACCACTCCAGCAGGTAGAATAGGGGAACTACCTTCAATTGGATTAGCAAAAACACTAGAAAAATATAATTTTAAATTAGGTCGTTTGCGAACCGGCACTCCACCAAGGCTTGATATAAATAGTATTAACTTCTCAGTATTACAAGAACAAAAAGGTGATATTCATCCTTCGCCTTTTTCTTATATGTCACAATCAATAGATCTACCACAAATTTCATGCTATTTAACTGCAACTAATAATAAAACACATGAAGTAATAAAAAATAATTTACATAGAGCAGCTGCAAGCAATCTATTAAAAGATATCAAAGCACCAAGATACTGTCCTTCAATAGAAGAAAAAGTAAGAAGATTTTCAGATCGCAATGGTCATCAAGTATTTTTAGAACCAGAAGGCTTAAATTCTGACATCATATATCCTAATGGTATCACTACCTCTTCACCACTTGATGTGCAATACAAAATGCTCAAAACAATACCAGGGTTAGAAAAAGTCAATATAGTAAGAAGCGGCTACAGTGTTGAATACAATTTTATCGACCCGAGAGAATTATATCATACTCTTGAAACAAAAAAAATAAGAGGTTTATATTTTGCAGGACAAATAAACGGTACTACTGGATATGAAGAAGCAGCTGGACAAGGAATTATAGCTGGGATTAATGCAGCATTATCGCTCAGCTCAAACTATGAACCTTTCATATTAAAAAGAAATGATGCATATATTGGTGTCATGATAGATGATTTAGTTACTTTAGGCACATCTGAACCATACAGACTTTTCACATCTAGGGCAGAATATAGGTTAAGGTTACGTTCTGATAATGCAGACCTACGTTTAACAGAACTAGGATACAAAATATCAGCAGTGTCATCCAAGAGATACTGTGCATTAAAAGATAAACAATATCAGATTGAATCTTTAACAAACATATTGAAGAACATTACCACAACTCCTACACAACTTGCTGCACATGATATACATGTATCCAAAGATGGAGTTAAAAGGAGCATTTTTGATCTTCTAAGCTACCAAAATATCAACATGGAAATTGTATCAAAAATATGTGATGCAATAAAAAAATTCAGAAAAGATATAGTTACTCAAGTAGAAATTGAAGGGAAATATGCACCTTATTTTATTAGACAAGACGCAGACATTAAAGATTTCATAGAAGAAGAGAACACTTGTATTCCAAATGATATAGAGTTTTCACAAATTCATGGATTATCAAAAGAAATGCAAGAAAAGCTAGAATACATAAAGCCACCTTCCATAGGTTCTGTAAGACGTATCCCTGGGGTAACACCAGCAGCAATCACTAGTATCTTGATCTACTTACGCTATCATAAAAATAAAAACATTTCATAGTTTTAACAATAGTTAAAACATATACAAGTAATCATACCTTAAGTAAGGTGCACATTACTATATAAAAAGCTAGTTTTAAAACATCATGAACACAATATCAATTCAGTAAATACACTTTCATTTTAAATAAAAACTGTATTAATAATAAATTCTCACAAAATAATTTTTAACAATAATAATACTTTATTTAATAATATATAAAATCAGCTATGTTTTGTATACAGGAAAAATTTTACTTTATAAGATTATTTACACCCATATGTAATATAGCTTAAATTACACAATACTTTCAGATATAAGCACATAATACAAGCCTAATTAATATAAGTGCCATAAACATTTATACAATAATTCAACTATAAACCCACTACACTATGAATAGAACAAATTGTGTATTAAAAGTAACATTACACTGACTTATATTACAAATTTAGGCATTTATGCAAATCAAGAATTTCCTTTTACCAGAAATACTAGGAGCAGAACCATGAGTTAAATGACCACCACAATCAAGTGATAATCCAACTACTGTATCACCTGGTTT
>CDGH01000063.1 GCA_000825765.1 Ehrlichia minasensis
ATTACAAGCAAACGCTATTAAATAACAGCTACAAAAGTACTAAATTAAACTTACACAAACCATATTTTTATTCCAAATTATTAAAGTAACAAAATTACAATCCTACTATTCCCTATTATTAAAAAACAGCATTACACAATAGTGTCATCTACAAAGCTAAGTAATTATACAAATTAGCTCAAGAATAATAATCTCTCAGCAAAACCATGATCAATAACAGCAAAGTGATGTTAATTATACTCTACAGATTAGAAACATTCATCATAACCTTTATGCAAATCACGCTACAATCTTAAGTCATTAAGTAGTAGAAAATTACAGTTATAATATCATTTGAAGCAAATTTTTTACATATGTATTAATGGTTACCAGAAATGTATATTCAATTATCTAAAATTCATTAACTAATAAGAGTTTAACGTTAGCTTATCACCACTCATATTAAAATTAAAATACTGCAAAAAACTCATTCCTAAAAGAGACGTACGCATTGGAGAAACATTCACACTAGCTTTTACATTATTAACAACAAAACCTCCTATTTGCATTTCAGATATTTCTACATATAAAGCTTTTATTGTACCATTAGCAGTATGATAAGTTTTCTTCTTATTTAAATACTTCAGATGCTTTTTCAATCTCTTTGCATCCTCTACTGATAAAACCACATCAGTAGCTCCAGTATCAACTAAAAAATTAACTGGTATTCCATGAACAGTAGCTTCTATATAAAAATGTCCATCCTTTGCCCTGCGAAACTCAACTCCTCCGCCATCAACATAAGTGACTTTTTTATTATGAATCACATTATTAGGAAAAAATTTATCAAAGTATTTACTGCTAATATCATTTTTAGCACCACTAAAAAACGTCATCGATACTATCAAACCTACCCAAAACAACACATATTTTACGTTTCTCATAATGGATCCAAAAAACTCACCAATATTATAATGATATATTAGCAAATATATAAATTAATTAACTAGATATATGGAATATACATTAAAGATAAAAATTTCCGCAACAAGCTTTATTCCATTCAACTTTAAATTGTTTGAAATGTTCTCTTCCACTACTATCCAAATAAGATAATAAATCATTTATACTATCGTTATAGCTTAACGTCGTAATCCTATCTTGATAATGCATTACCCTCAAATACACTAAATAAGTATTAATTACATCTGTTTCACAGTAATCCCTAATTGCAGATATTTCATCACTATCATATAATTCAGCAACTTTTGAGCCATCAATACCAAATTTACCAGGAAAATTTAATACTGAACACACTTCATTCATTTTGACTCTCGCAGAAGTACCAAAATCAGAAAGATAATCTAGTAAGTCACAATGCCAATCAACACTATAGCGTTGGAAATAATTATTCCATTTATCACCAATTTTATATAGAGACCCTGCTTGTATACCATGTACCATAGCTCTATACTTTAGTACTGGAAAATCAAAAGTACGGCCATTAAAAGATACAAACCTTGGCCTTAACGATGAAACATATTGAAAAAATCCTTTTAGTAAATCTTTTTCCGAAGAGTCTATTTTCCCACCAGAACGTATCTCTTGTAAATGAAAAGACTCATATTCCCCTATCCTCTTAATATCTGCTTTGAGAAAACTAATTGCAACTATCTTATGAAAAGGTTGCCTTAAAAATGGATTCTTACCATCAGTAATTTCTAAATGATAACTCGTAAGTGCTTCTCTTTTTTCGTTCAACTCAACTGTATCATCAAAATCACTAAAAAGATTACGACAAACATCCACATCTGGAACTGTTTCTATATCAAAAACTAATAAACTATTCAACATATCCTACACATTCATTTAAATGATCTTGCCAAAGTTCTCTAACTTTTACAAATAAGAAAAGATGTATCTTTAAATCAAGTATTTTTTCAAGCTCAGATCTAGATTCTATACTAACTTTTTTTATCATTTCACCTTTTTTGCCTAAAACAATAGTTTTATGGTTATCCTTAGTTACATATACTACCTGCTTAACAATCAAACTACCATCTACTTTCTCTTCTAAAGCTTCAGTTACCACAGACAAAGAATAAGGCAATTCATGATGCAGAGACAAAAATAATTTCTCACGTGTAATTTCAGCAATAAAAAACTTTAAAGGCGCATCACTAATTTGACCTTCAGGATATAACCAAGGACCATTAGGTGAAATTTCACATAGATAATTAATTAATCTATTTAAACCAATATCATGTAATGCTGATATAGTAAAAGCTTTACTGAAACTATGTAGTGAATACATATGTTCTATTGCTTTGTCAACTAATGACTGAGAGACTAGATCAATTTTATTCACTACTAAAATAGCATTAATATTAGATTGTTTTATTCTACTGATAATTTTTTCAATATGCTTATTTAAGTAGTTTTTTACATCAAGTAACAATATTACATTTTCAATACCTTTAAGAGACATCCAAGCATGCTTTACAATAAATCTCTCTAACTTTGTCTTTGGAGAAAAGATACCAGGAGTATCTATAAATATTAATTGCACATTCTCATTATTTAATACAGCATGCATTCTAACTCTAGTAGTTTGCACCTTTGGTGTCACCGCTGCAACCTTTTGCCCAACTAACATATTAATTAAAGTTGACTTTCCTGCATTAGTTGTTCCTACGATAGCATTCATAGAACACTTTTTATCTATATGATCCATACATTTTTGCTAATACCAAGTAATTCAAATATACAGCATCTTCCTATATTTACAAGAAGATATAAAAAAACTATACATATACATTTGACAACGTAAAACTACTGTGTAAATCCATAGGAAATACAATATTAATCTGTAAACAAACTTTATCAACTAATCTACATATTAAAAACATTTACTATGCAATCAAGTCCTTCTACTATCTAAAATCAATCATCACAATAAAATTAACAAATACTCACGGCAATTAAAATAATCTATAAAATATATTATAATTTAATAACAACCCTAACATCGCAATAAAATGTTTTTATTATTTACAATGTAAAACTACTTAGTATTACAGATGCTATATTTATCTATGATATACAATCATTGCTAACAGTATTACTGCGACAAATTTATATAAAACTTATAACACACAAAAACTAGAATTTACAAAGTACAGATATTATAAAATAATCAAAATGTTTTATAAAAAAATCACTTTTCCTTAAATAGATTCATTAAATCTACATTTTTTAGTTTATTATAATCAACTTTACTAAACTTATCCATTAAACTACTCATTTGATTAAACTGCTTTAGCAGCATATTAATTGTGTTAACCTGTACACCAGCACCTTTTGCAATCCTAGCTTTACGTGCACCATTCAATATTTTAGGATTTGCTCTTTCATTTTTCGTCATAGAATTAACAATTGCTATATACTGTTTCACTCTACTATCATCTGCAATTCCAGAAACTTGACGCTTAACATCAGATCCAAAATTAGGCATAAATTTTAAAATATTAGCAATGCCACCTAACTTATTCAAAGCTTTTAACTGCTGTACTAAATCATTTAAATCAAATTTTCCTTTTTGAGCTTTCTTTTGCATTTCATCTATAGCATGTTTACCTACAGCTTCTGTAGCTTTCTCTACTAAAGATACAACATCACCCATATTTAGTATCCTTTTAGCGATTCTATCTGGGTAAAAATCATCCAAATCACTTAATTTTTCTCCAGTAGCAATAAATTTAATTGGACTACCAATTGACATTTTCATAGATAATGCTGCACCACCTCTAGAATCGCCATCTACACGTGTTAAAATAACACCTGTAATACCTACACTATCATTAAAAGATTTAGCTACATTTACAGCATCTTGACCTATCATAGAATCAGCAACTAAAATTATTTCACTAGGACACGAAAAATCTTTAATAGCCTTTAATTCTTCCATCATTATTTGGTCAACATGTAGCCTCCCAGCTGTATCTAAAATTAGAACACTATGATTACCATGTTGAGCCGCTTCCATAGCCCTTTTTACTATATCAATAGGAGCTTGATTTTCAATAATGGGCAAGGTTTGCACATCTATTTGTTTCCCTAATATCTCTAACTGCTTTTGTGCTGCAGGACGATATAAATCCAATGATGCCATTATTACTTCCTTCTTCTTATTTTTAAGTTTTAATGCTAATTTAGCTGCAGTTGTAGTTTTACCAACACCTTGAAGCCCCACCATCATAATAACAGAAAAA
>CDGH01000064.1 GCA_000825765.1 Ehrlichia minasensis
TAAGTTTTAATGCTAATTTAGCTGCAGTTGTAGTTTTACCAACACCTTGAAGCCCCACCATCATAATAACAGAAAAAGGTTTAGCAGAAATATTTAAATCCTGTTTTTCAGATCCCAATATTTCAATTAAACAATCTTGTATCTTTTTTATTATCATTTGAGTTGGCAATACACCTTTCACAGTAGTCTCGCCAACTATTTTTTCTTTAACATTACTTATAAAATCTTTAACAACAGACAAAGCAACATCAGCTTCAAGCAAAGCAATTTTTATTTCTTCCATTGTTGAATCAAAATCTTCAGAAGAAATAACATGTTTACTTTGCATCCTTTGGATTATATTAGTAAAACTACTAGTTAAAGATTCAAACATAAGTACACAACGACCATAACAATAACAAATAACATACTTAGAACTATCATAAACCCTAAAGGATTTACGCCTGCAATATCTAAAATTTCCTTGCTGCTTTTAGAGCATAATAACATTCTATTACTCAAAACATAGCTAAACATCGTAACAAGAATACTGAAAATGCACAATAAAAAATCACCTATAATGTGTATTATACGCATGAATAATACTCTATATACCCAATCTATATCCATATTAAAGTTCACTCTTCCATTAAAAGCTGAACGAAAAACAATAAAAAACAATATACTTCCAAATATTAATTCACATTGTAATATAACACTGCCTAAAATGTCAGAATCTAGATCATGAAATACATAATAACTACCAAATATTCCAAAAAATATACAAACTAACGTTAATATCAACATCGATAACTTAGATGCTATACAAACTTTTTGAATAACAGTATTTTCTTTAGATTTAGATACGAATACATACCAAAAAAATTTCATACCAACACTAATGAAGAGTAATATACTACATCCTAAAAATAACTTGCTTACCAACACATTTGTAGGATCAACATTATCTATATTATGTGTAATCAGCAATTTAGAAGCAAAACCACCAGTACCAGGTAAAGCTCCCATAGTAAATATAGCAACTGCAGAACATATTGCCTCCATTGGCATTTTTTTAAATAATCCACCAATTTCATTAATATTAAATTTCTGAGTACTATTTATTACAGACATAGCAACCATAAATAGCAAAGTCTGATAAACAATAGACAAAACTATCTGCAAAATAATTACACCATGCACATCGACATCACCACTATAAGAAAATCCTATAGCAGTAATAACTAACCCCATTTGTCCAACTAGATTATAACAAAGTAAACGTTTAATATTATTTTCCAACACTGAAAAAACAATTCCATAAATAGATGTTGCTATGCCCAAAAACAACAATATCTTTTCCCCTTGAAAAAAGAACAACAAAACAAATGCTGAAACTTTAGTAGTAAACACAGATAAAACTATAATATTATTATTCAACGCTAAAGAATAACTATCTGTCACCCAAGAAGATAAAGGAAAACATGCACAATTGATCAATAACCCTATTAGAAAACACAATCTACAGTAATCATCATAGCTGTGATGAACTACACTTAAAACTCCGCCAAACGATCCAATAAGTAATAAAACTCCAGCTAAAAAGTGAACACATGAGTAATGTATCACTGCTTTTTTATTACTTCCAATAGAGCCAGCAGCAATTATCATTAATGCACTTAATGACATAAATTCAAATGATATTACTAAAGATAATAAGCTTTTTGAAGAAATTGTGGCTATGCTACTTAAATAATATAAAAGATATAGAATTGTTTCATGCTTCTTTATATTCCAAATATATAAAAAAATTTGAGCAATAACAAAAGAAAACACATAAAATAATACTAGACTATAGTTATATTTACCAATCCCTGCATCATATAAATACAACTCTAATACAACAAATACAAAAGAAATTATCAATGCTATATTAGAACAGCGAGTAGTAAAATATTTAGTCATAATAACTCAAGTTATATAGTTTATTATTTATTTCAAGTTATATTATAATTAATACTAAGTAGTATTAAAAATGCTACTAAATATTAGAATGATAAAATACATTTTTATATTAAAACATTAATTTCAGAATACAAAAGAAATAACAATTTAATCCTTATTATTATACAGTTCAGAAATAATCATAAAAAACACAGTTTAACATCTACAAATCAATATCACTTCTATTGACAAGTATTAATTAAAGCGACCTAATATATTAATTATTGATTAGATTTAACAATATTGAATACTGCTCATGTCATCTATATAACTTCAAATTTGATTCTTCTAATGAAGTAATTTTACTGATGAAATGCTTTGTTTTTTAATTGACTATTAGTTTAATAAAAATATTATATTCAACCAAATTCTAAAAAGCATTAATATATAATTTCAAAATCATATAAATGCTTTAAATTTAAAATTATTTAATGATGAGAAAATCAGGATCTTACTTGAAATTCGCTAACCACTTTAAACCATGACTTCACAAATTAATAATCCTACTCACAAATCATTAAATAACCTGGTATATTTTTTAACGTAGTAATTATCATTTATGAAAAATTAAATAAGTAATTGATTGGTTTAAACTATAATAAAAGCTAATTAATCATACAAACTACTCTATAGCACAACCCACTTTTTTAACAATAAAGTTATCATTTACCACAATAAATGTAAATAAATCACATTTCACAACAATACCTAATAGCATTATTTACAAATTCAAATCATTTAAATCACTAAATTATTAAACATCAGAAAATTATAATTATATTCCCAAATTATTGGTTAAAAAAAACAACATTATATAAATAGTATTAACTATTATTTAGGTAACAATAAATTATTTGCTCTATTTCTAAATGCAGTAATTATTTTCTTATATGCATGATCACAAACCAGATTAAATGCAGATTGTAACATAGGAACTTTAAAAGCACAATTTATGTAAAATTTCACCAATGATTTATTTCCATCTATCGGAACAAAAGTCCACTGATTATGCAAAAACTTAAATAATCCTTCTATTGCTTCTACTTTTATCCATCCTTCCTCATTTAAAGTAGGTTCCTTAAATACAATATGAGAAGTATATTTACCACTTAGCCCTTTAAAACCAGCCAACAAATCTGCTACTATAACATTTTCTTTTCTAGCTTTCACATAAACTGCTTTACACCACGGAAGAAAATCCGGATACCTTTCAACATCTAATACTATGTTAAATAAATCAATAGCAGAAAAGTTTACTATTTCACTATCATTTAAGTTATATTCATTATTAGACATAGCAGAATTTTATTAGAAAAACAAGAAATCACAGGGAGAAACCGTCATTGCCGTCTATGCTCTGAATATCCTGAGACTTAAGCTAAGGTGGGCACCATTTATTAGTATCTATTAACTAACAGTGACAGCTCCCTAAAACAATCAATCGAGCTCGAGGAATTAACTTAACTTCAACGTACAATACAGAAACCCCCTACTTGAATCCTAGCATAATATAGTATACCTATCAACCGTATTATCCTTTACCACAATAGCAACAGATCTATTTTCCGTCTTTCTTATCAATTTCTTGATAATCAGAATCAACAACTTTAGAATCCTCTTCATTATTATTATTTGTTGCAGTGCTTTCAGTAGATGAAGTATTATTAGCATTACCGTATAAAGCTTCACCTAATTTCATTGAGACTTTCATTAAATGATCAACTTTTTGCTGTAAAATGTCTACACTCTCAGCATCACTATTAACAAGAGCATCTTTTACATCTCTAATAGCATTCTCAATTTCTAACCTATCAGAATTTGGAATTTTATCACCATATTCATTTAAAGATTTCTCTGTAGAGTGTACTAAATTTTCACCATTATTTTTCAGCTCAATAAATTTTTTGCGCTTTTCATCTTCTCCAGCTTTCTGCTCAGCCTCTTTTATCATCCTTTGAATCTCATCATCACTCAATCCTCCAGAAGATTGAATCTTAATAGCCTGTTCTTTACCTGAAGCTTTATCTTTTGCTGAAACATGTACTATACCATTAGCATCTATGTCAAAAGTAACTTCAATTTGAGGCATACCACGAGGAGCTGAAGGTATACCTTCTAAGCTAAATTGACCTAGCAATTTATTGTCAGCTGCCATTTTCCTCTCACCTTGATAAACCTTAATAGTTACAGCAGTTTGACCATCTTCCGCAGTTGAAAACACCTGAGATTTTTTTGTAGGAATTGTAGTGTTTCTTTCAATTAATGGAGTAAATACACCACCTAAAGTTTCTATACCTAAAGATAATGGTGTAACATCTAATAATAATACATCTCTTACATCACCAGCAAGAATACTTCCCTGTATAGCAGCACCTATCGCTACAACTTCATCTGGGTTAACACCCTTGTGAGGTTCCCTACCAAAAAATTCTTTTACTTTTTGTATTACTTTAGGAACTCTAGTCATACCACCAACTAATACAACTTCATCTATTTTATCTGCAGATATACCAGCATCTTTAAGGGCTTTCTTACATGGGTCAATAGTTCTTTGAATTAAGTCATCAACTAAATTTTCAAACTTAGCCCTAGTCAACTTTAAGCTTAAGTGCTTAGGTCCGGTACTATCACTAGAAATAAACGGTAAGTTTATATCAGTTTCCATACGATTAGATAACTCTATCTTTGCTTTCTCTGATGCTTCTTTAATTCTTTGCACTGCCATAGCATCATTATGCAAATCTATACCTGTAGTCTTTTTAAAATCATCCATCAAATAGTCCATTATTGCATGGTCAAAATCTTCACCACCAAGCATTGTGTCACCATTTGTTGCTTTTACTTCAAAAACACCGTCAGCAATCTCTAATATTGATACATCAAAAGTACCACCACCTAAATCATATACTGCTATTACTTTTTGTTTATCACTTTTGTTTAACCCATATGCTAACGCAGCAGCTGTAGGTTCATTAATTATTCTAATAACATCTAGCCCTGCTATTTTCCCAGCATCTTTTGTTGCTTGACGTTGTGCATCATTAAAATATGCTGGCACTGTGATTACAGCCTTCTCAACTTTATGTCCAAGATGTCTTTCTGCTGTTTCCTTCATTTTTTCTAAAACAAATGCACCAATCTGACTAGGTGAATATTCTTTGCCAAGCACTTTTATCCAAGCATCACCATTTTTAGCAGATACTACCTCATAAGATGATTTTATATCTTTTACATCTTGATATCTACGTCCTATAAGCCTTTTACTAGCATATATAGTATTCTTAGCATTCGTAGTAGCTTGACGTTTCGCTGGATCACCAACTAACCTTTCTGAATCAGTAAATGCAACTATTGAAGGTGTAGTTCTAGCACCTTCACTATTTTCAATGGCTTTCGCATCACCACCTTCCATCACTGCAACACAAGAATTTGTCGTACCTAAATCTATACCTATAACAGCCATAAATAGCCCCCTTACATAAAAATCAAAATTATAATCACAGATATAATAACCAAATCACAAGATTACAACCCCATTTAATACAAGTTCATAAATTTATGAGTTAAATACTTGAAAATATACGTGTTAACCACTTCTTTATCCACATACTTCCAGTAGAAGTCTTTTGCAGTTCTTCTTTTAATTTATTACATTCAGAAATTTTATAGTCAACAGTAAATATATTGACTACATCTTTATTTTGATTCGATATATCATCATTCTCAACATTAATATTAAAATCTGATATATTACTAGTATTCTGATTAACAGTTAATCTGACTGATACACTAAATTCTTCTTCAATCTCAGCAATATGTTGACGTTTATTGTTAAAAAAATATTCTACCATTTGTCCAGCAACAGAAATATTTATTAGCTTATTACGATTCTTATTAGCACAGTATCTAATATCACGTAATATATCACCAGAAGAAGATTCTAATGACCTCACTCTACCTACTCCGTTACAATGTGAACATTGCACTGTATTTGCTTCTAATATACTCTGCTTAACCCTTTGTCTTGATATCTCCATCAATCCAAATGTGCTGATATAACCAAATTGCACTTTTGCTTTATCATATCTAAAAGCTTCTTTAATTTCAGATTCTACTGACCTACAATATCTGTATTTCAACATATCAATAAAATCTATTACTATTAACCCGGACAACCCACGCAAATTAACTTGCCTAGCAATTTCCTTAACAGCCTCCATATTCGTTTTATAAGCTGTTTCTTCAATACTGTCTTCACCTGTCATTTTGCCAGAATTAACATCTATTGACACAAGTGCTTCTGTAGGAGTAATAACCATATAGCCACCAGAAGGTAAATTAACTACATTCCCATATAATTCACAAATTTGCGATTCAATTTTATAATAAGAAAAAATAGGCACACTGCCTTTATAAATCCTAAGACGCACTCTGTTTCTAAACATGAATTTAACACATTCTTTTGCTAATTCATATGCATAGCTACCAGATACAATTATATCTTGTGTATTTTCATCACAATAATCTCTTAATGTCCTCTTTATTATATCACCTTCAACATACAACAATGATGGCACAGTAATACTCACATAACTATTCTGTATACTTCGCCAAGTTGACTGCAAGTAAGATAGATCTTGTTCTATTTCTTTCTGGCTTTTATTAGATCCAGCAGTTCTAATAATCATCCCAGATTCTTTTGGTAGCTTTATTACATTCAGAAAATTTTTTAAAGTTTTCCTATCATCAGCATCTTCAATACGACGTGATATTCCACTGTTTTTACTACCAGAATTTGGCATAAATATACAATATCTACCAACTAAAGTAACAAAAGTTGAAAATGTAGCACCCTTATTTCCACGCTCTTCCTTGATGATTTGAGCCATCAATTTTTGCTCAAGTTTTATTACATCTTGTACCTTATACAATTTATAAAAAGGCAATTTAGATTTGTTATGACTACCTTTTGAATTATCTTTTTTCAATAATGTCAATTTTTCATTATAATCATTAACATCATCCTGATCTTTACTATCACATACAACAGAATCATCTACAGATTTTACATCATCATCATTTTTTATATCAGAATCTTCATATAGGATCTGATATAACTTTTCTTTTTCCTCTTCAGAAATATTATAATAATCTAATGATATCTCAGAAAAAGGCAAAAACCCGTGTTTATTTGCCCCATATTCAATAAAAACTGCTTGTAACGATGGTTCTATACGCTTCACTACAGCACAATATACATTACCTTTCAAACATTTCTTATCTTTTGATTCTTGATCAAATTCTACAACTTGCCCGTCACGTAATACTGCTACCCTAATTCCATCCTGATATACTGCATCAATTAATATCCTTTTATTATGACTTGACACTATACTTACACCTAAAACTCACTTAACTATAGCCTTTAATTATAACAATATAGACAAGATTTAAAAGATAAAAACACCTTATTATTTTTACAACAAAGAAACATTAATAAATAAAGTATTAAGTACTTGCTTATCTACGTATTTTTTCATCATCTACTGAAGAAAATGCTTTTTTTATTTTTACAACAATTGATAAACCAACTGCTAAAATCGCAACTCCTACAACAATAGCTGTCAACATCAAAACACTAGGCAAAGGATTAGTATACAATATTGCACTATCAGTTAAAATTGGAACAGTTCCATTACTAACATAACCCATAGAAATATAGAATAATAATACAGAAGTTTGAAATACATTCAACCCTATTAATTTTTTTACAAGATTTTTATCAGCAGCAGTAACATATAATCCTACAACCATTAATGTTATGGACACAAAGTAATTAAAATAACCAAAAATCATATACCGAAGTTAAAAACTCAAAATAAAACTACTAGCAAATCTATTCTTTATAAGAAGATACAAAGTTAAAAAAAATAATCAACATAGAACTACATACAGTCATACCTACACCAAGTTCTACAATAAATATTCCCAATTTCTGGCCTAATACTGGATCACTCATTAAAACAGAATAAGACAAAAATTCACCGCCAAGTAACATAGATACAATACCAGTACCTCCATATATTAAAATACCAACACCACAAATTAGCTTCACAATGTATGGTGATATTGCTTTAGAAGTTACATCTACCCCAAACAATATACCATGCAAAATCATTGCTGATGCAACAATAACACCAGCTTGAAAACCACCTCCGGGGCTATAATCACCATGAAATTGTACATACAATCCATATAAAATTATAATTGGCACCATTAAAATATATATTGTTCTCAAAACTGGATTTTTAAACATGATCATTATCCTTAGCAAGTAATAAAGAAATTCCTAAAGAAGCAGTAAATATTACAACAGTTTCTCCAAAGGTATCATACCCACGAAAACTTGCTAGAATTGCTGTTACTACATTAGGAATCCCAATGTTATAATAGGTATTTTTTAAATAATAAGATGCAACATGATTCTTTGCAAAAGAGTCAGCATCTCCAAAAACAGGTAAATCAGGTATTACATACATCAAACTTATAAACATTGCTAAAGCAATAATTAGAGGAAATATTTTTAGACTAAAATGCACTTCCCCTTCATTTTTACCAATTAACGACAACGCCATCAACATTAGTACAGTACTTATCCCTCCTCCTACTGCAGCTTCTGTAATTGCAACATCTGGAGCATCCATAATTAAATATAATAATGCCATTAAAAAACTAAACAAACACATCAATACTACATTAACAGTAAGATTTCTAAAAAACACTAAAGAGGATGACACAAACACCAAAAATAAAGATAAAACAATATTCATAATAAAATTAACATCACTCAGCATTATTTTTCCTTTTTTTATCTTTATGATAAGCAGAACTTGCCAATGCATAAGATGCAGTAGTACAAGTAACCCATAAAAAACAGATTAATAATAAGATTTTAATTGTAATAATTGAAAATTCTAATTGCATGGCTAATCCAATTAAAATCAATGTAGCTCCTAAAGAATCCGTTATACCTGCAGGATGTAATTTTGTGTAAAAATTAGGGAATCTTATTACACCTATTACAGAAGTAATTACTAAAAACATTCCTAATACTAAAATTATCATACTTAAATATTCTATCATTTCTTCATCTTTCTAAAAGAACCATGTAAAAAAAATCTCATAAATGCAATAGTAGAAATAAAGTTAATACATGCATATACTAAAGATACATCTATTAAAAACGAAAATGTATTATTTATAACTCCAATAACAACAATCAAAACAACAGAATACGTACCAAACAAATTTGCAGCAAGTATTTTATCATATATAGAATTACCAGTAACTACACATACCAGCATTGCCCCCATGCAAAATAATAACACACAACTTGTAAATACTAACATCGAATTAACAATAATAGTGATAAAATCAATATATACAAATATTAGCAATACACAAACATTTAAATTATAAAATTCAAATCACTAGCTCATTTTCTCAATAACTAATTCATAACAAATTGAGATTACAAATACATTATCGATGCTACTATAAAACATTAAACTTTAGTATATGAACATCACTTAACTTCAGGATTATGTAATATACTCACTCCTTCAACATGAAAAAACTCACATATTAAACACAAGATACTAATAAACAACACATACAAATATTCAAATACTTTAAATCTAAACAATTAGTAATAATGCACTTTATAAATTTAATACTAAGTTTTTAAAAAATTTTCTCAATGTTAATATAAACTGAACTAAAACTATTAAATTAACTACCAACATTTTCTTACATAAACTCTAAAGTAGAGAGAATATGCTGTCTTGTTATTCAAATAAAAATGTAATTTAAAAAAAGAAAATGACCAACTAAAAAACTTAAAACATTTTATACTTTCATTAAATACTTCATTAAATACTTACTGTACTCAAAGCATCATAAATTCTAAACACTTAATCCACAACACAATTTATTTAATCAATATTAATTTTTAATTTATCAAGTACCTTATTTACTAAATTCTCTGCAGTGATTCCAAAATGCTTATATAAATCCTTATATGGAGCAGATAATCCAAAATCATCTAAACCTACAAAAACTCCATCTTCTCCTATATATTTATGCCATCCAAACGAACTTGCAGCCTCTATAGCAGCTTTTATACTTTTATTATTTAACAAACTGAATATATATTTTTTATCTTGTTGAGCAAATAATTCCCAACAAGGAACAGATACTACCCTTGCATCTAATCCTTTACTTTTCAAAATATCAGCAGCTTTTAATGCTACTTCTACCTCAGATCCTGTTGCAAAGATCGTAACATCTAAATCTTTTTCACATTCACGTATAATATATGCACCTTTGCTAGACAAATTTTCCTCAACATATATACTACGAACACTCCCTACATTTTGCCTAGATAATATAAATATAGATGGAGAACCAGTTAATTTCAATGCAATTTCCCAACATTCTAATACTTCAACAGCATCAGCTGGTCTGAAAACATATAAATTAGGTATAGCTCTTAAAGATGATACATGTTCTACAGGTTGATGAGTTGGTCCATCTTCCCCTACTCCAATAGAGTCATGCGTCATAACATAAATAACATGTCTTTTCATTAATGCAGACAACCTAATAGCTGGCCTACAATAATCAGTAAAAACCAAAAATGTCCCACCATAAGGAATTACTCCACCATGCAATGCCATACCATTCATACATGCCGCCATAGCATGCTCTCTTATTCCATAATATAAATAAGAGCCATCAAAGTTATCCTTATTAATAACTGATGTAAATTGTGGTTTAGTATTATTAGACCCAGTAAGATCAGCAGAACCACCTATTAACTTACTTGTATTCTCCATTACAACTTCCAATACTCTACCAGAAGACTTACGTGTTGCTTCATTTAAATTCAAATTACATAGCTCTCTTTTTAATTTCTTTAAACTTAAAAACACTGAATCAGATACACCTTCTTTTATTACATCCATAAAACCTTGAGAAGTTTTATCATAACATTTACCAAGCCACGTGTTATATTCATTCTCCGACTTACTGGTAACACTTTTCCATAATTGTAAAATCTCTTCCGGCACATCAAATGGCTTATTACACCAGCCTAACTTCTCTTTCATCAAAATTACTTCTTCTTCTGAAAATGGCCAACTATGTGCAGCAGATGTATTTTCTTTTGAAGCAAGTCCTTTCCCAATAATTGTCTTACAACAAATTAAAGCAGGTTTACTAGACCCACGAGCATTTTCAATTGAAGATTCAATCTCATCAAAATCATGCCCATTTATCTCAAAAACATCCCAACCGTAAGATAAGAATCTAGTTTTAATATTATCTGAAACAGCTAAAGATGTAGCACCATCTATTGAAATACCATTATCATCAAACAACACTACCAATTTACTAATTTGCAAATGCCCTGCTAAAGATGCTGCTTCATGACTAATCCCCTCCATAAGACAACCATCTCCAACCATAACATATGTAACATGATCTACAAGTTCACTACCAAATCTTTTAGACAATACTTTTTCTGCTATAGCCATACCTACAGCACATGCTAAACCTTGCCCCAATGGACCAGTCGTAGCATCAATACCAGGAGTACAGCCATATTCTGGATGCCCAGGAGTTAAAGAATGAATTTGCCTAAACCTTTTTATCTCTTCTATATCTAAACACCCTAAGAAATATAATATAGAATACAACAACATAGATCCATGACCATTTGACAACACAAACCTATCCCTATTAAACCAATCTGGACATTTAGGATTAAACTTTAAAAATTTTGCAAACAATACTGTAGCAACATCTGCCATACCTAAAGGCATACCAGGATGTCCAGAAGCAGCATTTTGTATAGCATCTATTGATAATACTCTAATAGCATTAGCCATATTCGCCATATCATTATATCTGTTGCCCATATCCCTTCTCACTAATCAAACTAAAAACACATATTTAGCTAATACATATGAAATCTAAACATTTAGATATTTATCTGTTAGATAATTTTTATAGAAACTAACATTTAATTTCTGGCCTGTGATTTTCTTCAATAATTCTAGACTACTGTACCTTGTACCATAATCATATACATTTTTATTCATCCAAGAAATGAAAGATGAAAAATCCCCTTTTTCTACTTGTGATAAAATTTGAGAGTTATTATTCTTCATAAAATAAAAAATTTGAGAAGCAATAATAGCAGAAATCATACAACAAGGAAAATATCCAAAAATTCCACTTACCCAATAATCATCTTGTAAGAACCCTTCTAAATCATTTTTCGGTACAATATCAAAATAGTGCTTCATTCCCTGAAACCAAGCATCAGGTAAATCTTGTACCTGTAAAGAATCATTTATCATCTCCTTTTCTAAAGTATATCTCAACATAATATGACCTAATAAAGTCACTTCATCAGACTTATGCATAAACAAATTAGGTTGCACCTCATTAAAATACAACTGCATATTCTCATAATGTCCAACTTTACCTCTGAAAGAAAACCTTTTCTTTAAATTAGCAGACATATACTTTACACATTCCTTACTCATCATCAAGTGATTTGATGTTAATAAACCTAAAATTTCAAAAAAAATAACACTTACATTCCACACTACAGGCTGCTTAAGCCATTTCTCAGGCAGATTTAAATTATATAAAGCATAACCTATTTTCTTAAATAAAGTTCTTACTCCAATTCTATAATCACTTCTATCGTAATCAACCAAAAAAGACAGACATTCTGTCAATGAACACCTATTGTTGACATAATCCTGATTAGTAATACTAACATTGTCACCTGTAATACCAAAACATGACAAAATATCATACCCAAAAAGTATTTGCTTATCTTCACCAACATCTTTTGGATAATACACCTTACTATGTTTTTGCTTATCACTTATTCCAACAATAAACTGACGAAAAAAAGCTCCTACTTCAGTAAATATAGAATCTACTTTCCTAGTATTTAATCTACTATCTTGAAATCCCAAAATAATATCATACTTAGAAACTTTTAAATTCTCAGCTTTAATAGAAGCAATATCACTTACCAACCTTACAACATCAGACAGCAAAGCAATAACATCTTGTAGAGAAGCATTATCATTACGAAATAATAACCAAGAGTTCCTGCTTTTTACCTGTGCTTTATAAAGATCCAACTTTAATTCTAAAGGAATAGTAATACTATCCTTATGTATTAGTTCAATACGATTTAAGTTAGCAATTTCCAACTCATTTAACTTCGATTTATCAGCTAAACAATGTTGTATCATATCATTGACCATTTCATTACTGATGATCTCATGTTCAATTTCTTTAAGTGTGCAAACATGCTCTATTTTATCACCTAAATCATTTTTACTAGATTCTAAAACATTAATGGTAGAATTAATACTCCTAATCTTACCAAAAATTTGCTCTAAAAATTTATAATGTTTCATATGTATAATATTCCTTAGGTTAAATTCATCTAGTCAGTCAATCAAAAATTAATTCAAATAATATCAACGGATATGCAAGAACTTTTCTAAAACATGTACTAAGCACACAATGCACGATATATATACACCATATCAGGCAAAATATTAATAATAAAAATACCAACATCTAAAACTATCACACATTTCCAATAAATAGTTGACAATGCAATATATTAGCTCAACATAATACAAAATATCAATATTTCTTATCCAAAAAAACTTAAATAATTCCATAAGACAAAGTATTATAAAGAATTCTTCCACAAACAAGATATTAAATATTACTTAATATATTTACATAAATAATTAGAAATTAATATTCATAATTAGTAACTTACACGCAATACAGCCTATATTCTTATTTATCAATAAATTATAGATTTATCATAATTTATCAATGATAAATCTTGTTTATATATATAAAATCAATTATTTTTATGATATAAAAGAAGACAATCAAAAATAACAATTCATTAAAATGATATAATAAAATCCACATATATTCTGCAATTATATTCTTTAAATAACACACAAGGAAATTATTCCATAAATTTTGTAATGTAATTGCACTTTTATTTTTCTCTTGACTTAAGACAATTTTAAGCAATGATCATCATAATCTTGTTCTAATAACGATTGAGGCACTATGAAACACAAGTTGGTATTTATTAAGTTTATACTACTATGCTTAATCTTAAGTAGTTGCAAAACTACTGATCACGTTCCATTAGTGAATACTGATCACGTGTTTTCTAATATGAAAACCATTGAAAAAATATATTTTGATTTTGGAAAGGCAACAATAGGAGATTCCGATAAAGCAATACTTGAAAAAGTGATACAAAAAGCACAAAAAGATACTAACACTAATATTGTTATTGTCGGGCATACTGATACAAGAGGAACAGACGAATACAATTTAGAACTAGGGGAACAAAGGGCAAATGCAGTAAAAGACTTTATTATAGAGCATGATAAATCTTTAGAAAATAGAATTACTGTACAATCTAAAGGAAAATCTGAACCAGCAGTTTTAGTATATTCCAACAACCCAGAAGAAGCTGAACACGCTCATGCTAAAAACCGAAGAGTCGTTATCACACTCACTGATAACGGTAATAAAATGACTCAGTAAAAAAATATTTAAATAATTAATAAATATATTTCAATTAAATACTATATATATTACTTTCTACATGTGTTTCTCATGTAGAAAGTAACGTAAGGTAGTGCATTTATAGTAGCAAAACACCCTAAGTTTTACATGATGACTTAAATTATACCATTTTTATGACTATAAGTAATAAATAATTAGCATGTATACTTATTTTATACTATAATATTTAATAATTGTAAATCATATATGTTAATACACTTTGACTACTAAATAATTTGACACAATTTCTTTATTTTGTTAGTGTGACTTGGGATTTTATACAGAAAAACTATGGTAAATATAATAGTTATAGGTTTACAATGGGGTGATGAAGGAAAGGGAAAAGTAGTAGATTGGCTGTCTACTAATGCAGATGCTGTAGTCAGGTTTCAAGGAGGGAATAATGCAGGTCATACTATCGTAGTCAATGACAACGTATATAAGTTAAATCTACTTCCATCTTCTGTTTTACAAAACGATAAACTATCAATAATTGGAAACGGAGTAGTTTTAGATCCTTATGCTCTTATCTCTGAAATTGAGAACTTAAAAAGCAATGGGATCAACATCACTAGTCAAAATTTTATAATATCAGATTCTTGCCCTTTAGTATTAAGTGTACATAAACAAGCAGATATGTTATTTGAACAACTTAGGCAAGATACTATAGGAACTACAAACAAAGGAATTGGTCCATGTTATGCAGATAAAATTAGCAGAAGAGCTATTAGAGTATGTGATCTATTCGATCCAAAAGATTTACTATATAATAAAGTAAACCATCTTTTAAGCTACCACAATTTATTAAGAAAAAATCTTAATAATCCATTAATAGAAACACAAAGTATAGTTAATGAATTATTAAGTATTGCACCAAAAATTTTACCATTTGTTCAACCAGCATGGAAAGCAATACACAACTTAATAGAACAAAATAAGACCATAATTTTTGAAGGAGCACAAGGTACATTTCTAGATATTGACCATGGAACATATCCTTTTGTAACATCAAGTAATACTATAGCACAACAAGCATTTGTTGGATGTGGAATAAATCCATCTAATAAAACTCATATACTAGGGTTAGTAAAAGCTTATACAACACGAGTAGGTAATGGACCATTCTTTACTGAACAAAATAATAACATAGGTAAAACCATGTTTGAATCAGGCAAAGAATTAGGTACTGTAAGCAATAGACAAAGAAGGTGTGGATGGTTTGATGCAGTATTAGCACGACAAGCTGTTATACTGTCTGGTGTTTCAGGTCTAGTCATGACCAAACTTGATGTATTAGATCAATTTAGTGAAATAAAAATATGTGTTAAATATAAGTATGAGGATAAAATATACGATTACCTTCCTGCTTCACCTTATATACAAAGTAAACTAGAACCAGTATATGAGACACTACCTGGCTGGCAAATTAGTACATTTGGTAGTGTATCACACAAAGACCTCCCACAAAATGCGATATCATACATAAAAAAGATAGAAGAAATTTTAAAAGTTCCCATTCATTTAATTTCCACAGGTCCAGAAAGACATTCCATGATTACAATTAACAATGATTTCTTATATCAATAAATACAATTACCTAACTCTAAACCATAATTTACAACTTAATATAAACCCTACAGATAGAAGTCTGCATTACAGCAATAAATCAACAAGGTAACTGTTTACAAAAAATCTCATTCTAATTCTATGTATCATTAAACTGAAAAATTTAAATATACATAACAACAGAATATATACCAGAGGAAAATTTCATTATTAATAAAAATCTTATACAGCTTTGAATACAAGCAATAACAGAACTTATAAAAATTTACAATATCACAATCAAATGCCCATTAGAAATTTACCATACATTTTACTCTTATTAACACAATATATACTTTATACATTTTAATATCTTAGATAATTTATGTAGCATTTACATATCTACACTTTAATTTAGATATGTACATTAAATACTAATTTTGAAAATCTCTAATACAACATATACTTTACCTATTCTAATATTTTAATCTACTGATACAATTTTTAACGCTTCCACATGAATTTTTCTTTTTTTACTATTTAGATATGCAACTCAAACACTAATTTTAAATCGCTATTAAAACAGCATATATTCTGTAAATTTGAATGCTTTTAGATTACAGATATAATCTTAACCTCATATATCTTCTCTAAATTAGATGTTTATATACCAATTCACCTAACACAGAATATATTTCATATACTACCTTACATTTTAAGAATACCTATACAATTTCAAGATCTTCTTCTTTCTGTTCCAAACAATGCTAACACAGTATATACACTTCTCATGTTTTTTTAATACACTACTTTAACACTTTTTCATGTATTTTTATGCTGAACATTAGATATACATACATCAAATATCAACTTTGAATAATTCCAACATAACATACATTTAATGTCATTACTTCTAAAACTACTTATACAATCTTAACATCTTGCTATCTACATTTGATTAATTTTTATTATATCAAGTACTTGTTGTAAAATTAATACAGCTGCAATCTTATCATCAATTGCTTGAGATTCTTTTCTCTTAATGTTAGCCAATTTTGTAACTCTCGTAGCCATAGCAGTGCTGTATCTTTCATCATGTAAATAAACATTAACCTTATACTTCGCTATAATCCGATTTGCAAGTAGCACCACTTTTTGACATAATTCACTTTCTAGACCACTTAACTCAATTGGCCAACCCATAACTATTGCTCCTACATTGTTTTCTGCAAAAATATTGTATAAACTACCCAAATCTTTCCTAGTACTTCTCTTTACATATACACCATAAGGTATAGCTACTAAATTTGTTTTATCACTTAAAGTGATCCCTATCTTTTTCTCTCCAAAATCTAGACCCATTATCCTTTTCGTCTTATCTATTACTTTAACAAACTCATCAATATCTTTATATAGCATAACATTTCCAGGAAGAAATACTCACTCTGAAGTTTTTTATCACATATATTGTCTTTTACAAGTTTCAATACTTTAACTATTCATCACAACCATTGGCTATCAACAGCATATTATACAATACATTTGATATGTTTACCTTAACTTTAGGTTGTTTACGTATACCACTCAAAAACACAGTTTTATTTATCAAACTTCACATACATCAGATAACATTTTCTAAACCTTAACTCATTAAAAATTGGCTATACATCTCATTCTATAAATTTCTCTATGATTACTGACAAGATAAACATTCATTATAATCGAAATTCGTTATTTGCTTATATTGTTCTACTGATTTTTCTAATGCACCATGTGATACTTTATCTGCACGCTGTATTGACTTCGATCTGCAATAATACAAACTTTTCAATCCCTTTTTCCAAGCAAGAAAATGTATTTTATGCAAATATCGTTTATGAATATTAGGAGGAAGAAAAATATTTACAGATTGTGCCTGACATATATATTTCGACCTATCACTAGTGTGCTCTATTATCCATCTTTGATCAAGCTCATATGCAGTCTTAAATACTAATTTCTCCTCTTCAGTTAAAAAATCTAAATGTTGCACTGAACCTTCATTAGTTGAAATAGAAGACCACACTTGTTCATTATCTTTACCTTTTAGCATAAGTAACTTCTGCAAGAATTTATTCCGTACAATAAAAGAACCAGTTAAAGTTTTATGTGTAAAAACATTTGCCGCATATGGTTCAATTCCAGGAGAAGTATTGCCAGCAATAATAGAAATTGATGCAGTAGGAGCAATTGACAATTTATTTACAAACCTCTCTACAATACCAGCATCTTGCGCATCAGGACATGAGCCTTTTTCCATAGCAATATTATAAGATGCAATATCAGCATGCCGTTTTATATGAGAAAATATCCTTTTATTCCATATCATAGCAGTTACAGATTCAAACGGTATCATTTTACTCTGTAAAAATGAATGAAACCCCATAACACCAACTCCTATGCTACGCTCACGCATTGCAGAATACCTTGCTCTCTCCATGTCATCAGGTGCTTTCTTTATAAAATCAGTCAATACATTATCAAGAAATCTCATTACATCTTCAATAAACAATGAATTGTCTTCCCATTTTTCATAGTATTCAAGATTTAATGACGCAAGACAACATATTGCAGTACGAGATTTATTTAAATGATCATACCCAGTAGTCAGAGTTATTTCAGTACATAAATTGGACATTTTTATGTTTAGATTAAGCTTTTTATAAATTTCAGGTTTATTTTGCTCAACTTGATCAATAAATAATATATAAGGTTCTCCTGTTTCAACTCTTGTAGTCAAAATTTTTATCCATATATCACGTGCTTTCACAGTAAAAATTACTGATTGATCCTTAGGACTTACTAAATCCCACGGTTCATCGTTCTCCACACATCTCATGAATTTATCTGACAATACAACACCATGATGTATATTTAATGCTTTTCTATTAGGATCACCACCTGTCGGTTTTCTTAAGTCTAAAAATTCTTCAATTTCTGGATGCCACACAGGTAAGTATACAGCAGAGCTACCACGACGTAACGAGCCTTGACTAATTGCTAAAGTTAAAGCATTTTGGACTACAATAAATGGTATGATACCAGAAGTCTTACCACTACCACGTACTTTTTCACCTATAGAACGTAAATTTCCCCAATAACTTCCTATTCCACCACCTTTAGACGCCAACCATACATTTTCATTCCATAAATTAACAATACCTCTTAAACTATCCTCTGTCTCATTTAAAAAACATGAAACTGGCAATCCCCTATTTGTACCACCATTACTTAATATAGGAGTAGCAGGCATAAACCATAACTGACTCATATAATCGTATAACCTTTGTGCATGCTCTGGATTGTCTGAATAATACTCAGAAATTCTGACAAATAACTGCTGATAATCTTCATTTTCAAGCAAATACCTATCAGATAATACAGCCTTACCAAAAGATGTAAGATTATTATCTCTTTCATAATCAACAATTATTTTTCTCATAATTTCTACCATTTTTTCATCATTCAAAACTACATACTATAAAAATACATACATATTGTATGTATTTACTATATAAAACACAATATATAGAAATGCAAAACATCTTGCAAAAACTTTATACTACATGCAACTCTATAATATGGATTTACAACTATAAGATTAACACAAGAAATACACTTATTCGGGAAGCACACCCTCATTTAAGAGTGTAAAAAAAATGAAAGATAAACGTGACTCCCACGGGAGTCGAACCCGCGTTACCACCGTGAAAGGGTGGTGTCCTGGACCACTAGACGAAGGAGTCATATCAGCTGATTATAAAATTGAACACCAGCATAGTCAAACATTATTCTGTAATTTAATTTATCATGTAAATAAAAATATTAAAATATAATTATTACATAAAGTATTTATTAAAATAAATGATCAAAACTATTAAAAAATAGAGTATAGATTATATTAAATTAACTAGTAAAGGGCTTAAACTACAATAATTTATAAATTTTTTCTAACAACTATAAATTACATTGCACATTATTTTATAGTCTCTATAATCTTCAGAATGAAACAACGCTTAGAGGAAATTTTGTCCTGTAATATATCAGAGTTAATGAAACACCACAGTAGCTTACTCATTAAAAAGCTAGAGGATATTCTACCAGAAAATAATCAAGATATATTAATGACATCTATGAGATACTCTATACTTTCCACTGGCAAGCACATACGTCCTTTTCTTGTTAATGCCACAGCTCAAATGTTTGGTGTTAATGTAGACAGAACTCTACCTGTTAGTGCAGCTGTAGAAATTATACATGTCTACTCATTAATACATGATGACCTACCAGGAATGGATAATGAAGAAATACGTCGTGGACAAGCAAGTTCTCATAAAAAATTCAATGAAGCAGTTGCAATATTAACTGGTGATGCATTATTAACTCTAGCATTTGAAATATTATCAACAATTGATGAATCATCACTCATACGCTGCCGCATAATAAAAACTTTAGCTCGTGCTATAGGATACCAAGGCATGATACAAGGGCAAATACTTGATACAGAAACTATAGCAAAAGACATGCATGAAATACAAAACATACATATATTAAAGACAGCGCAGTTTTTTTCTGCAATATGTGAATTAGGAGGAATACTAGGTAATGCATCAAATACCCAATTAAATGCTCTTGCAAATTATGGGTTAAACATTGGACATGCTTTTCAAATAAAGGACGATATTGCTGATACAGATCAAGACAAATCCAAAAACAATATCCTTAACATAACAAACAACAAAGATGCTAAAAACTATGCTAGTAATCTAATAGATAAATCAATTGAACATTTAACTATTTTTTCACATAAGGCAGATATTCTACAAAGTTTAGCAGGTCTTATAAGAAATTTATAAAAAACATGAAAAAAATACTTTATAGATTATTATATCTCTGTCTCATTATAATATCTTTAGCATTTATAGGAAATGTATTACAAATTCTATACACAAAAGCAATGCTTAATAAACAAGATACTAATAACCCTACAAAAGCATATAAAGTTAATACTAATAACTCTCTGACACATATTATAGGATATGAATTATTAAAACCAATAATTGAAGCACGTATTGACTATTACATTAAAAAAAATGGATTGGTTGACTATTTAGAAAATATTAAACATAAAATCATAAAGCCAGATTTATTCAAAGTACATGATATCGCAGAAGGAAATGGTAAAAAAGTACTCTGTGGGCAAAACATTTCTGCAGTAGTATATAAATTCTCATACAACACAGATAGTAAAAATATCATTTCTCAAACTCTAACAAACATTCCACAAGAAGTAACATTCAACTTAGGAGAAAGTATTATAAAAGAACTCAATTATACAATAGAAGGGATGGAAGAAGAAGGTCAACGTATTATTATATTAACAGATGAACAAAATAACTTGAAAGAACAATACTACGTCAAACTAACATACATTAATTCATCATATCCAGATGAAATCAATGACATGTTGATTTTTAATAATATCATTGAAGATTACAAAGGTACAGTTAACAAAATACGCTGTGGAGATAGTGTAAAAGTGAGATATAATATACGTGAATCAAATGGAAAAATAATATTAGAAAATCAAGAATTAAAAGTAGACATTGGCAAAAATAAAGTTCCTCTTGCAATAGAATTAGGGCTTATCAACATGAGATCAGATATGACACGATCCATCATAGCCTCACCAAAGCTCTTTACCAATTTTGAGAAACCTGAACATTTTGATGAAAATAACATTAAAATAATTGATATAAGTATTATTGAATGATACTTTCTAAAATACATTAATGTAAAACACGTCTGAAAATATGATTAAGGTTGTAAATTTACCTTACTATCGAAAGTTGCTTATATATAAATTTTAATCTGTCATACAGCACAGTAATATTACATTTCTTTCTTCATAACTTTCTTCATGACACAGTATCAACAAAATAACACCGCACAGTATACTTATTAATCTTAATGAATACATATAATAGCTACCAAACATGAACCACTATTTAAACTATGAAGTTTTATAGATAATAGATTAGTAAAATCTAAATAAAACTATACTGATAATTAATCCAAGATTTATTATATCCAACAATGCTAAATATATGAAACAACAAGCATAAAACTTAGGTACCTAGAAATTTCATTGTTACAAGTTTTCAAACTATAATTAATAACATAAATTTTTATATAAGGTATATACACTCCTAAAAATTTCACACATTTACATATATATCTTGTACTAATTAATTATCTCAACAATCGAAGAACTATTACTAAAGTTTCCATTAAGCAATAATATCACCTCTTCTATTAAAGATGGAGTTAACAAATAACCATGTCGATACAAACCATTAATTCTTATCAAATTACCTTGAACATATATTTTAGGTAAATTATCAGCAAATGCCGCCCTGCAATTACTCGACATATTTATAATTCTTGCTTCAGCAAAACCCTTATGTACTGAATAAGCTGCTGACAATAATTCTAATACGGACTGCACTGAAACTTCAGACATATCTGAACTTTCTATTTCAGTAGCTCCAACAACAAACTGAGAATCTCTTCTAGGCACTATATATATACTGTATCTAGGGTGTACCATTCTAATTGGTCTATTTAAACTAACTTGTGGAGCATATAATAACAATACTTCACCTCTAACTCCTCTTAAATTAGGCAAATCATCTTTTGCACCTATACCTCTACAATCAAACACAAAGTCAAATTTAAATTTTTTATTTCCTACAACAACAACTCTACTAACAATCTCGTTAACAACAGCATGTTCATACCAAACAACACTGTAATGTTCTAAAGTACAAGTTGTATTATAAAACAGTTGTGAAGTATCAATTTGTCCCTCTCCTGGCAAATACAATCCATAAGGAAACAAGAGATTAGGTTCAAGTACTTTTAACTTATTTTCATCTATTATTTGTAAATCATTAAGACTGCACTTTCTTTTTATAAACATCATCATTCTTTCAAGATCTGATATGTCATTTCTATGAGCTACTATTAGACTACCAAGCATCTTAAAAGAAGTATCACCTAATATACTGTTGAGAATTCCTGGCCATAAATTTAATGACTTTACACCTAAGTCAAAAATAGTTTGCTCCATTTTTTCTGATTCCGAATATAAAGCAAGCATACCTGCAGCAATAACACCACAACTTTTTCTGTCATTCTTACCAAATTTATCAAATAAAGTAACCTGCCAACCTTCACGTAACAACCTTAATGCTAATAACCTACCTACTAACCCTGCACCTACAATTCCTGCTTTTTTATTCATGATAAACAATTACTTAAATAAACATTTTTTAACACAAATATCATATTCATAGCAAAATAATATGACAATTCAACATTCACAATCTTACTTATTCAAACATTAAAACATTACATAAAAAACTACATTACTTTATCAAGTATCACATACATCAGCTTTTACTGTTTTAAATCATAAGTCTTCTTATACTGATTTAAATAAAAAATATTAATATATTAGACTACAATATATTACACGAACTATATATTATATGACAAAAAATTTACCTGTAACTCAAATACTCGTCTTATCTACATCATCACTTAATATTAACGTAACTCATATTACACAGCATACAATACATCTAGTACAACTAGCTGACACTATATTGTTCCAATACTAATTAATAAGACACTCATTTTTTAATTAATCTTTTTTTTCAGAAGCATTGCTAATATTATCACCACATCAAGATAACTTACACATTTATATACTTAAACTTCGAATATTTTCACAAATTAAAATCCGCAGGATTATATTTTGATGTATAATTTTTAAACCTACCTTTTTCCGCTTCAAAAAATAACTTATGTAACACCTAAACATATATAAAACCTTAATATTACACTGCTTTAAACATTAATTAATAGACATTCATTCTTCATTTTGTAAACATTACTAATATAATAACTACATAAATAAAACAGATATATCTATTTTCATTATTATGTGTAACTACTATTATTAATTCACAACAAGATATTTAACCACGTTTTTTAAACATAACTAACAAGACATTCATTTTTCACTTTATAAGCATCACTAATATCATAACTACATAGATAAACATTCATTCGAACACTTTTACAAATTAAAATCTGCAGGATTATATCTTGATGTATAATCTTTAAATCTACCCTTTTCCGCTTCAAAAAATAATTTAATATTTCCTATTGGACCATTACGCTGCTTTGAAATTAGTATATCTGCAACATTACTTATTGAATTCATTTTTTCTTGCCATTCCACATGCTTAGCAGTACCCTCAGCTGGTTGCTTCCTAAGTTCATAATATTCCTCTCTATACAAAAACATTACAACATCAGCATCTTGCTCTATGCTACCAGAATCTCTTAAGTCAGACAATTGAGGTTTCTTATCATCACGTTGTTCAACTAACCTAGACAACTGAGATAAAGCAACAACTGGTATATTGAGTTCTTTCGCAATAGCCTTAAGTCCTTGTGTCACCTCTGATACTTCCTGAACTCTATTTTCTCCACTACGTTTAGTCGTACCTTTGACTAATTGTAAATAATCTATAAACACAGCTTCCAAATTATATAGTTGATGCATTCTTCTAATTCTAGTTCTTAAACTACTAATAGATATGCTAGACGAATCATCAATGATTAATGGTAAATTACATACTTTAGTACTGGCATCAATTACCTTTTTAAGCTCTTCCCCACTAATCTTTCCAGACAGTGCTTTATAAGAACTTACATCAGATTCAATAGCTATCACTCTAGAAGCTAATTGCTCAGCTGACATCTCTAATGAAAAAAATCCAATATGCTGACCGTTATATTGACTACTATTACTTAAAATCTTACATGCATTTAATGCCATATTCAATGCCAAAGCTGTTTTCCCCATAGAAGGACGTGCAGCTAAAATCAGCAAATCAGACTTCTGTAACCCATTTAACAGTTGATCTAGGTCACGAAATCCAACAGATATACCCTGTAATACTCCTTCATTATTTTTCGCAAACTCTATTTTTTTCTTAATATTTGCAACTAAAAGCGCAAATTGGTGATAAGTTTTATCAGACTTTCCTTGACTACCAAGCAAAAACAATTTTTGTGCAGCATTTTCTATTTGATAAATTGCAGAATTATCAACATCATAATTATATGCTCCACTAATTAAATCCTGACCAAATGAAATGAGACATCTTCTCAAATAAGCATCAACAACTATATTCGCCACATTTTTAATATCAAAAATTATACTAGCTTTTGCTGCAATTTTTGCTAAATACTCAACTCCACCAGATTCAATCAAATCTTCATCATTGTCAAAAAACATTTTCAAACTAACTTCATTAGCAACCAACCCACGCTTGTTAATTTTGACTATTTGCTCAAAAATACGACGATGTAGAGTATCAAAAAATACATCACTTGTTATTATATCTTCAACTGCATCACAAATTCTATTGTCACGCAACATTGATCCTAATAATATCTGTTCAGCTTCAATATTACAAGGAAGTTCAGATATTAGCTGGCCAAAGTTCTTACTAGTGTTCGATTTCAATTCCAAAATACCCTCTCAAAAGTAATAACATTATATTTAGATAAAAACTTACACTATTTATAACATCTTACACCTACTAACAAACCAAAAAATTCAATTACTATTATTTTAAGAACAGTCATAAATACCAAGTATACTTACACTATTAAACACCAGTTAGTTCATACCAATAAAATTTACATGATTTTGCCTCTATTCCACAAATTGAATAATAATTTCACAATGTATTCTCTTACAAAATACTTTTACTATATTGAAACCTAACATTTTTACAACATAATTCAACTTTATAATATATCATACACAGATTTACTAAAATTACTAACAAACACTTCATAGATATCATAATCATTAGAGTCACAACACACCAATAATACTCGTATTAAAAATGTGAGATTACTCCTTAGATTTCATAATAAAAATTAAATACTATTGTCTATTAAGCTTGTTGCTAAGAAGATGTACTAAAAATTGTTCACACATTATTGCACTAAATAATAACAAATATTATATACAGATTGAAGTTTTGCATAGACAGAAGATAGAACAGCATAATACAACAAAAACTAAATTTGACTGGTAACTGGAATTAGTAAATGTAACAAAACATTCACAGTAACATATTTGTACTACCACAATACCAAACATATAAAGAAAGTATCTACTCCTATATCTCCTATACAAAAATTGACATTACAAATCTACAACTGTCAAAAATCAAATTTCTTACCTCTTTAATTTACTATCAAAAATAGCAACACATTGACAAAATTTTTCTACACTGTAGGATCATACAAAAACAAACATTACATTAATGTTATATATACTATTTCTAATAGACAAAACTAAAATCTATATATCAATCTATCAGGTATAAAAAATGACACTTTCTTGACTTACCATTAAAGATAGTATCACTCAACAAAGTTTTTTACACATCATTACGTAAAACCAAAAGCAACTTCTATATTAATGTGCCTACACTCAATGTGTCTACACTCACCATCTACAATAGACAAAATAAAATACACATAGCAACAGGTATAAAAATGACACTTTCTTGACTATCACTAGATGATGATGCTTAACAAAGTTTTTCTATATACCAATCACTTATACACAAACACTACATTAACTATACTTATTTAACTATCCCTGTATGAATACCACTCAAAAAAATAAGTTTATAATTTCAAAAGTAGTAGAAATAAAATTACGCAAGACATGGACTACCAGTGCACAACTATTATATATATAATGTGAGGATTTATAGATTTCAAAATACAATAACTATTTAGATCTTCCCTTATATCTTCCTTGAGATAAAGATCTCATACTTACAAACATCTGCCAAAACCCTGTTTCTTCTTTATCAAATTTCAACCCAGCAAACCTCTGCAACTTCTCTGACATTACAAACCTGGTCCAATGCCCTATTGGCTGCATAATCTCAACAATTTTAATATTACTTTTATACTCTGTAGTATCTCTAGTAATATCACTAACTAACATCTGATGTTTAATAATCTCTTTTTGCTTCTTCTCTATATACCTTTTATATTTTTCTTCATCTGTTAGCTGTTCTTCGCAATCATTATCAACAAATATCTTTAAAATATTCTCATGTATATAATTCTTATACAAACTAAACAGTGCTATACAAATACCTAAAGCACCCAAAGCTATGACTAAAGAAATAAGAACATCAAAATACATAAAAATATATTAAAAACCCCACATTGTATTATATCACAATTTTACTAAAATAGTAACTCCATCTTTACTATACTAAAACAATATTTTGTATAATATATAATATTATTTTTACTAAAATATAAAATAGTGTTTAACTATACATACATGAAATTAGCTATTTCAAAAGCACAAGAAGATTTATCAGAAGTACCAGTAGGAGCAGTGATAGTACATAATGATAAAGTAATATCTTCTTCCAACAACTCAAATATACAAAATATAGATCCAACAGCCCATGCAGAAATTTTAACTATAAGAGAAGCATGTAAAACACTATCCTCACAAATATTAGATCAATGCGATATATATGTAACTTTAGAACCATGTGCAATGTGTGCACAAGCAATATCATTTGCTAAGATACGAAGATTATACTTTGGAGCTTACAATAAAAAATACGGAGCTATTGAAAATGGAGCTAGAATCTTTCAGTTTTGCCATCACATACCAGAAACATATGGAGGAATACTAGAAAATGAAAACATAAAACTGATAACAGATTTTTTTAAAAAACTAAGGAAATAGCAACCTCTACACAATATTAAATAAAAGTTATAATTTTCATAACCCAGTATTATCATAGATAAAGATACAATGCCAAATTTACATAAAGATACAAAACCTACTACCAATCTAACAAATCCTTCACATCATACTAAAATCCAAATAGAAGTAACATGATAAAAGACACTAACCCACCACACTACATACTAGCATTTAAATAATTAACACACTGAAAGTACATTAACTAGAACTACAATCCATTTTGTTGATAAGCAATATAACACCTTTCTAACTTCACACAGCTTTTTGCACTGTATAATTTAAAATAGATGATACATCATTCATATCAAAATACATATCGCACATAAAACTGTCAAATACATTTAAACATGCACACAAGTCAAATAATAAACATTGCTATGCTTACATTTTACATGATCTTTTCACTTATAGTACTAATAAATAATACTGCAAACATGTTAGTACACTTACTCACACAATACACGCTAAACTCTACATACAAATATGTAACCTAAGGACACAATATTCACTTATTACTACTCAGCAATATTAAATTGTTTTACCTAACATAATTTTTCACATCATACTTAGATGATTTACCTATTTAACACATAATAGCACTAAGAAACTAATACTGTAGATGTAACAACATACTCATGTCATATAATGAATACACTAAAATATGCACTAAACATGTACCACACAAGTCAAACCACCACCCATTGCTGCTAATACAGCAACATCGCGCTTACTCAAGCAATATTTTGAAGAGTATAGCTTTAGTAGTTATACTCATATACATCAGAATACCTATAGGATCAAAACTATGAAATAAAACAATATCTGCGACTTGCTAACACAGTAATATCAAGTTTTTTGTTCTATATGACTTTTTTTACAATACAGTACTAAGGAATCAACATGTAACATCATACTTATTATTCAGCCAATGTATAAACCTAAATACGCACTAAACATGCATCCAAAGTCAAACCACCACCCATTGCTGCTAATACAGCAACATCGCGCTTACTCAAGCAATATTTTGAAGAGTATAGCTTTAGTAGTTATACTCATATACATCAGAATACCTATAGGATCAAAACTATGAAATAAAACAATATCTGCTACTTGCTAATACAGTAATATCAAGTTTTTTGTTCTATATGACTTTTTTCACAATACAGTATTAAGGAATCAACATGTAACATCATACTTATTATTTAGCCAATGTATAAACCTAAATACGCACTAAACATGCACCCCAAGTCAAACCACCACCTATCGCTGCTAATACAGCAACATCATGTTTTTTTAATTTTCCAGAATTTCTCGCATAAGATAACGCCAAAGGAATTGATGCCGCAGAAGTATTAGCATGCTGAGCAATGCTCACAATCATTTTCTCATAAGGTATTTTCAATCTACGTGCTACTAACTCAATAATACGTATATTAGCCTGATGCAAAATGAACCAATCAACATTACATATTTCTAAATTATTTTGGCTCAAAATTTCAAGTATAGAAGCACTCAATTTTTCAATTGCATGTTCAAATACAACAGTACCACTCATGCATATAGTACCAGCAATACCATTATATGCCGTACCACCACTGGTGTACAACAAATCATGAAAAGTTCCATCAGAATGTAAATTAGTTGATATAATACCACTATCACCTTCAGTACTATTACTTAAAACTATTGCACCTGCCCCATCACCAAACAATACACAAGTAGACCTATCTTGCCAATCTAAAATTCTAGACATAATCTCAGCTCCTATCACTAAAACTGTTCTTACCTGGCCAGATTTAATAAAATTATCAGCAATAGACACAGCATATATAAAACCAGAACAAACTGCTTGAATATCAAAAGCAAATGCATTTTTACATCCTAATTTCGACTGCACTATAGTAGCACAACTAGGGAAAGTCCTATCTGGAGTAGTAGTTGCAACAACAATTAAATCAATCTCATTTTTATCAATACTAGCATCATCTAAAGCTAACTTAGCTGCACTTGCTGCCATATCAGATGTCATTTCATTATCTTCAGCAATATGCCGTTGTTTTATACCAGTCCTCTTTACTATCCATTCATCACTAGTTTCAACAGTTAGAGCAAGCTCATCATTTGTTACTACTTTCTTAGGCAAATATGAGCCAATCCCTAATATGATAGATCCTTTCATCTATAACCAACATTACCCTAATTCATGTATAATTTTAGCATTGATATCATTACGTGCAGCATTTACAGCTACTTTTACAGCATGAGCAAAAGCTATTTTATCAGCATTTCCATGACTTTTTACTACAATACCATTTAATCCTACTAACATAGCACCATTATAAATTTTAGGATTAAATTTCATGAAATTTTTTTTCATACTAGACTTTAATAATAGTCCTGCAATTTTAGTTATTATAGAACTATAAACAGATTTTTCAAAGACTGACTTAAAAATATATGCAATAGATTCAGCTACCTTCAATACAACATTTCCACAAAACCCATCTGTAACAACAACATCAACTTCACCACCAAACATATTAATAGGTTCAATATACCCACAAAAATTTATCTTGTTTTCAGCCTGTTTTAACAACAAAAATGCTTCACGTATAACATCTGTGCCTTTAACTTCCTCTTCTCCAACATTTAACAATGCTACTTCAGGATTAGCAATATTTAACACAGCTTTTGCAAAAGCATTACCCATAATTGCAAATTGAAATAAAGAATTGGCACCACAATCAACATTAGCACCCAAATCTAATATTACAAAATAACGGTCACACTTAGAAGGAAGTGCACAACAGATAGCAGGACGTTTTATATTAGGTAGAGTACCTAATACAAAACATGAAATAGCCATTAATGCCCCTGTATTACCAGAAGACACAACACCAGATGTTATACCATTCTTTATACTCTCAATTGCACACCACATACTAGAAGACTTACGTTTCCTTAAAGCAAAAGATGGCTTATCATTCGCTAATACTATATCTGGAGTATCAATAAATAAACTATGTTCTTTAACATTCTTATATTTATCTAACACAGGCAACACTTTGCGTTCTTGTCCATATATGTTAAAAGAAACATCTTTATTATCTAATAAATTTGTTAATGCAAAATCTAAACCACTTATTACTACTTCAGGTGCAAAATCACCACCCATAGCATCCACTGCAATTGATATTATGCTCACTCAATACTTCCCAATAACAATACCATTATTATGCACCACTAGCATCCACTTCTAATATCTGTTTCTCATTGTAATATCCACCTAAACATATGTGGTGAGACAACTTATATTCTCCTGTTGTCTTATCAATGCCAATATTAGGAATTTTTAATCTACAATGAGAACGGTGCATATTACGACGTGATTTTGACTTCTTTCTCTTTGGTACAGCCATTAATATAACTCCAAAATTAAAAACACCAGCTTACATTATCATTGAAAACATATAAATTAGCAATATTTTTCAACTAATACCTAGCAAAAATTTAGAAAACAATTTAAATATTACCATTAAATATTGAATTTCTTGATTACCTATGTACAAAAACTTCGATTTCAAAATTACACACCAATACAATAATGCAAGAGTAGGTACAATACTGACTCCACATGGTACAATTAATACACCAGCTTTTATATTCTGCGCTACAAAAGGAGCTATTAAATCTGTTGATATATCAAAAATCAAAGAATCAGGCACACAAATTATATTATCTAATACTTATCACTTAATGTTACAACCTGGTGCAGATACTATTGAAAAATTAGGTGGATTACATAAAATCACTGGCTGGAACAAACCAATGCTGACAGATTCAGGTGGATATCAAATATTTAGTTTAGGACATGGTTCAGTATCACATGAAATTAAAAATGCAGGCAGAAGTTACGGATCAAGAACTCTAGTATCTATTAATGAAGAAGGTGCTGTTTTTAAATCCTATATCAATGGTAATTTATACCATTTAACACCAGAAAAATCTATACAGATTCAACAAAAACTAGGAGCAGATCTCATTGTTGTATTAGATGAATGTACACCATTTCATATTAGTTATAAATACACTAAGGATTCAATGAATATGAGTCACAGATGGGCAGTTAGGTGCATAGAACAATTTAAAAAAAACAATGATAACTCTCAAGCATTATATGGAATAATTCAAGGTGGAGTTTATGAAGATCTCAGAATTAACAGCTGTAATTTTATAAATGACATACCATTTTTTGGACATGCAATCGGTGGATCATTAGGAGCATGTAAACAACAGATGTATGACATTGTTTCATTAACAACAAGCAAATTAGATAGAAACCGCCCTATACATCTACTAGGAATAGGTAATATTGATGACATATTTCAAGGAGTAAAATCAGGAATTGACACTTTTGATTGTGTATACCCGACAAGAATAGCTAGACATGGTGGAGCACTAGTAAAACCAAAGTATAGAAAAGAAGAAGCACCTACTAAAGAATATATCAATCTTAGAAACCAAAGATTCAAAATAGATACAAATCCAATAGAATCAGATTGTTCATGTTTTACATGTTGTAATCATTCAAGAGGGTACATACACCATCTTCTGAAAGCACAAGAATTATTAGCTTATAGTTTAATTACCATACACAACATATATTTTATGAATAATTTAATGCAATCTATCAGAAAAGCCATACTTAATAACACATTAGAAGAAGAACAAAATCAGTGGGTTATACAATAAAAACTATAATACTAATACTACATATAGAATACTTGCAATAAAATTATGTGAACCAAAAAAACTACATAATAATCCAATTACTTATTAAGATTATAGAATTTAATATATAAACTATAAATTTAGACAATCACACATTAAACTAAAAATCAAATACCAAAAGCACACAAAAATATAAATTAATACAATACAGGAACAATAATATTTAGATTATTATGCTACAACAACATTTTAGATTATAGTATACGCATACCACAAGTAACAATTTAGAAACCTGACACACACACATTTATGGTTGTTTATATACCTGCTGAAGTTATATCGCTCTACAGCAATAATGAATATAAAAGCACTTCAACATAGAAGAATGTAACGAATTTATAAGCTTGATTTGTGCAGTTTATTGAGTAGCATCATGACTTATCATTTTTCAAAAAATTATATACAGAAGATAGTTAATCTACCAAAAAATTTACTACAAATACCATATACCACATTTATACTCCTGTTATAAATATTTTGCAAAATTCATTTAAGTATATGTTCCTAGCAACTCATAAAGTAATGAATACAAAAGTATCTCAATATAAAATCAATATAAAGAATCTATAAGCTTACTTTATATAATACATTGAGTAGCATGACGAGTAATTATTTTTCCAAAAATTATAATACACAACATAGTCAATTCACTACAAAATTTACCACAAATGCCATATACCATACATATACTTTTGTTATAAATATTTTTGCAAAATTCACTTCATAGAACATGCCTCTTGTTTTTCCATAACTCAGAAAATAACTAATAAATAATGCTCTATCAACACAACTGATTCACTTTCTAACACTTTTTATGTGACTAAAAATTTCAAAAGCTTATTTAAGGCATTAAAGTAAAACTGTTTACAGTATTATAAACTTATCAAATGCTTTCATAAAATACAAATAAGCTTAAATCAACACTCAATAGAAAAACAACTACAATAATTTACTACATATTTTTAATATTTCACTTTACTGAAATCTACATTCAAATATCTTTTACAGTCAGTACCAGTAAGTCATAATAATTCACAACATAAAAATAGTTACAACTGATCTACTATATACCTCTGTGTTTTACTTGATTGTGGATTTTCAAAAATCTCTTGAGTAGTATTGTATTCAACTACTCTTCCAGAATCAAACACTGCTACCCTATCAGATATTTTTTTCGCCTGTTTCATAGAATGAGTAACTACAATAATAGTAAAATGCTTTTTTAAATTTTGTATTAAATTCTCAATTACATTTGTAGCAACAGGATCAAGAGCAGAACATGGTTCATCCATCAGCAACATTGTTGGCCTTACTGCAATAGCACGTGCTATACATAAACGCTGCTGTTGACCACCTGATAATTCAAAAGCATTATCTTTCAATCTATCACATAACTCTTCCCATAAACCAACACTTGTTAAGCTTCTTTTTACAATTTCATCTAACTTTTTTTTATTTTTAGCTAACCCATGTAGTTTTGGCCCATAAGCAACATTATCATATATAGATTTAGGGAACGGATTAGGCTTTTGAAAAACCATACCAACCTTTGCACGTAGAAGAACCACATTTGTATTAACAGAGTAAATACATATGTCATCAACATTTAAGCTACCTTTGATTTTACAATTAGATATAAAATCATTCATACGATTGAAACATCTTAAGAAAGTAGATTTTCCACACCCTGAAGGACCTATAAAAGCTGTAACTTCTCTTTTATATATATTTAAATTTATATCATGTAAAATTTGGTTAGTATCATACCATAAATTTAAGTTCCTTGCTGAAGCATGAATTTGTTGTGACATATATCCCCATCCTAATTATTCTGCAGCCATCATATCTGACATTGTATATACTCCAGGAGGTTGTTTTACTAACCACAATGCTGCTTTTAATGCTCCTTTTGCATAGAGATTTTTATTTAATGTTCTATGATTAAAGTCTATCATTTCTTCATCACTCACAAATATAATTCTATGTTCACTCAAATCAGCTCCTCCTCTAGATACAGCGTAACCAATAGTGTTAACATCTTGTCTAGCTTCTTGTGGAGTTCCACGTATATACTGTGCCATTTTAAATTGAACGTTTCTTCCCTTAGCTGCAGCTCTTCCTAAAATTAAAGATGTACCAGATGGAGAATCCTTTTTATACCTATGGTGCATCTCACATACTTCAATATCATAATCAAATAGTTTTCTCGCAGCTTCTTCTACTAACTTCACTAGTACATTAACACCAAAACTCACATTCGAAGTCCATAAAAATGGTATATTTTTTATATAATCCTCAAAAACCATCTCAGTAGCAGCTGGACTAGTAGTACCACTCAACAAAGGCGTTCTCTTCTCTTCAGCCATTTTAATACATTCTAACAATGTTTCAGCGTTAGTAAATTCTACAACTATATCTGAAACTTCAAAAAGATGTTCTAAAGAATCAGTAACCTTAGCAGAACAATTACATCCTACAATTTCCCCTAAAACTTGCCCAACGTGTGGATTACCTGAACGAACAAGACCTGCACTCACCTGAGCATTAGGACTTGCTGATATCTCAGTAACCAAGCGTTTTCCTTGCTTACCTAAACAACCAACTATTCCTATATTTACTTTCGTCATAGCATACCTCCTACTATCATATATTTACCTTTATAGTATACCAATGGTCCGTCATCATTATTTAGCTTTGAACAATCTATAACTTCACCAACTATAATCTTATGATCTCCACCATCATATACATGTTTTTTAGTGCAATATATATATGACATTACACCATCAATAACTGGAACACCATCTATAATACTACTACTAAAATCTCCCCAATTCTGTACATCACGTTCTGCAAAACTTTTAGACACATCTTTTTGCTTCTCGCTCAATACATTAACAATAAACCTTGAACACGAATGAAATATTTTAAACCTAGAAGCAGACTTTTCAATTGAAAACAATACCATAGGTGGCACTAAAGAAACAGAATTAAATGAATTAACTGTAATACCGTGCATACTACCACTTTCACTTACAGTAGTAACAATTGTTATACCAGTAACAAATTCACTTAAACAAGACTTTATATAAGTCTTAGCAATACCACACATCACGTTATTCAAATTTACTTACCACACATTACAGCACTACTTTAAACTGCTAAATTACCTTACCAAGGACAGTGCCTACAAATAAAACGAAGCCTACACATATATTCATTTTAAACATATACATACATTTTTCTGGGTTGTCAAAATCTAATTTCCTATACTGATAGTAAAAAATAGCCCCAATTACTAGAATTGCCAAATAAAAAATAGGATGTAACATAGAAATTATACCAGCAGACATCCACATCGTAACAGCAATTATATATAATCTCCCAACCCATAATCTAATATCATTACCAAACCTTATTGCAGTAGATTGCATACCCAATTTAATATCATCCTCTTTATCTTGTGCAGCATACACAGTATCATAACCTACCGTCCAAAAAATACATCCTACATAAAGCAGTACAGCACTTAATGTTAAATGTCCAACAGTCATAGTACAACCAAGTAATACTCCAGCATTAAAAACTAACCCAAGTAACAATTGCGGCCAAGTAAAAAACCTTTTAGACAATGGATACAAAACGATCAATATCACTGATATAATACTAAGTTTAACGGTATACATGTTAGTGAAAGTAAGCAATACGCATGCACATGCCAAGAGAACTCCTAATACTTTTAATGCTTGTACAACATTCAAACTACCACATGCCAATGGTCTATTCTTTGTCCGCTTCACTTTTGAATCTATTTCTCTATCAAAAATATCATTTATTATGCATCCAGCAGGTCTCATAATAAATGCACCTATAATACATATAATCATGTAACCACAAGCACTCCATACACTACTAGATACTAAAGCTACACTAGCTAAAGCAGGAAACATTGCTAAAAAAATTATTTCTACACTATGTAACCTCAATAATGAACTATATTTCTCGAAATTAGACATAAGATTTTTCAATTTATATAACATATATCCCCCAAACATCAATCAGATACATAATTTTAGAAAACGGAGCATTATATTCACACTATTACACATAATAAATAAAATAAGTTTACAACATAACAATATACAATGACCACTTGCTTCACTTTTCAGATATCAAATAGAATATTCATCTCTTGTAATTTTAGAATTACATTAGACAACAATTAAATACACAAATTTCTATACAATAAAAAACACTCAACTCTAACAAATGAAACAACATCATATAGCATAATATAGAGGTAATAATATTAACTCATGACTCCTCAAATTATATATAGGTTTCAAAAATGAGGTTTGTAATATTATGTATATACTTAACAAAGGTTCAGCTTTAAATAATATTAATAAGTTAAAGCATATAATTATACTAAAAATATTATCAGCTTAAATTATTTTACATATTAATTAAAGCATTGTCTAAATTACCTTACTACTCTACCAAGCAGAGTACCTACAAATAAAATCAACCCTACATACGCATTAATGTTAAACATATACATACATTTTTCTGAGTCATCAAAATCTGATTTTTTATACTGATAATAAAAAACAATAGCAATCATCAAAATTGCTATATAAAAAATAGGATGCAACATAGCAACTATACCAGAAGATGTCCACATTATAATGGCAATAGTATACACCCTGCCAACCCATAGCCTAATATCATTACCAAATCTTAATGCAGTAGAATTCAAACCCAACTTGATATCACATTCCCTATCTTGTGCAGCGTATATAGTATCATAACCCACTGTCCAAAAAATACATCCTATGTAAAGCAATACACAACTTAATGTTAGACGTCCAGTAATCATACTACATACAAGCAATGCTCCAGAATTAAAGACTAGCCCAAGTAAGAATTGTGGCCATGCAAAAAATCTTTTAGACAATGGATATAAAACAATCAATACCATCGTTATAATACTCAGTTTAACAGTATACATATTAGTAAACAAAAGTAACCCACATGAACACAATAAAAGAACTACTAGTACTTTTAATGCTTGAACAACAGTTAAGCTCTTATCCGCTAATGGTCTATTTTTTGTTCTTTTTACTTTTGCATCTATTTCTCTATCACAAATACAATTTATTATACAACCAGCAGGTTTCACAATATTTGTTCCTACAATACATAAAAACATGTACCAACATGCACTCAATGCATCATGAGATACTAAAACTACGCTAGCTAAACCAGGAAATAACGCTAGAAAAAATGTTTCTACCATATGTAGCCCTAACAACTCAATGTACTTCTCAAAATTAGGTACAATATTCTTCAATTTACACAACATAATATCCCCACAACATCAACCAGATACACAAAATTTTCAGAAAACACGAGTATTATATACCACAACTATTACTCTACAAATAAAATTAAGTTTATAACATCCAACATTTAAAACCACTTACTTCATACCTTTATATATCAACTATAATACCAATAATCCATAATATTTCAGAATTAGACTAGCCAATAAGAATATATAATTTCTACACAATAAAAATGCTCTATATCTTTCTTGACAAATGAAACAACACCATGTAGCCTAGAAGTAAATTTAATACTATAATGGAAATTCTAAAATGAAAGGAACTTTTCAGCCTAGTAGGATTGTACGAAAACGTAGGCACGGCTTCAGATCAAGGATGGCAACAAAAATGGGAAGAAGGATTTTAAATCGCAGGCGTGCTCAAGGTCGTCGTGTTTTATGCGCTTAAAAGGTGTAACTACGTTAAAGAAGAGAAAATGTTTTTTGTTTGCAAGAAATAATGGTACTTTTATAGGAGGTTTTGGTTTATTTTTACAAGTAGTTAAAGAACCATATGGAGCTCCAGCAGATGGTACTATTAGAGTTGGTTTTACAGTAAGTAAGAAAGTTGGTAAAGCTGTTGTACGTAATAAGGTTAAAAGGCGTTTTCGTATCCTAGCAAGGGATGTTCTCGCTAAGCATGCTAGTAAAGAGTATTATTATATATTAATTGGCAATAGGTACACACCAAAAGTTAGTTTTAAAGAAATGTCATTGAGGTTAGTACGTTATCTAAGCACTGCACGTTTATACTCTTAACAAAACTTTGCTATAAATTAAGTACTTGCCAATTTTTGTTAGTTTTCCAGTTTAACTTGTATGAGGTTATATGGACCTTTTAAATTTAGTGTTATCTTTTCCAGCAGTATTTTTACTGTTATTTACTGGAATCTATTTATCAATAAAATCCAGATTTTTACAAATTACAAAACTTCCAAGTGCAATTTCACTTATCACAATGAAGAAATACCGTGATAAGTCTTTTTCTATCGCTGCACTATGTACAATAATAGGAGGAAATTTAGGAGTTGGAAATATTTCAGGTACAGCAGTTGCATTAAAGTCAGGAGGCCCAGGATTTGCTATATGGCTGATAATTATAGTAACACTATGCGCAATTATAAAATATACAACTTGTTATTTAAGCATAGCAACACGTGTCAAAGTCAACAAGCAGTATATTGGAGGACCGGCTGTATATTTTAAAAATGCATTCAATACAAACAAAGCTGTAATAGTTTTTACTATACTCATGCTAATATCTTCAATTGCAATAGGTAATTTTGTACAAGTTAATTCTCTATCAATACCAATGGAGTTAATTAATAAACCTCCAATAATAGCAGGGTTATTCATGTGTCTTATGTTTTTTGCTGTTACAACATTAAGACTAGATATTATTTCAGCATTAATTTCAAGGCTTGTTCCAGCAATGGCTATAGCGTATATCATACTATCATCTTTTGTACTGTATAAATTCAGTGAAAATATTATACCTTCTATAAAATTAATGTTTTCTAATTTCCTAACCTTTGAAAGTTTCAAATCAGGAATGATAGGAGCATTCATATTAGAAACATTTCATATAATTCAAGTTGGAACTTTTAGAGGTATATTCGCAACAGATATAGGACTAGGACTAGAGGGCATGGTTCACTCTTCTATAAACAGCAATAGCAAAAACTTCAATATAAACCAAAGTCTCATTTCTTTAATCTCACCATTTATAGTAGTCATTGTAACATTAGTTACAACTCTTGTAATACTAGTTACCAATACATGGCTTGGACCTCTTGAAAGTACAAACATGTGCATTGCTGCATTTAAATCTGCTTTTGATGCTAAATACATAAACTATATTATCATAGCTATTATGTTTTGTTTTTCATTTACAACTATCTTCACCTGGTTTATTTGTGCTAAAAACACTCTATATTGCATCACAGGTGGAAAAGACAGTTTATGTATTAAAATTTGGAAAATTTTATACACTATAATCATACCAATAGGTGCATTAGGAAAAGTGCAATTTCTGTGGGACATAGCTGACATTTCAATATCACTCATACTAATTAGCAACACAATTGCCATATTAGTATTGCTACCAAAATATAAGAACATATTTAAATGTAGTACCAATTAAAATACAATCTAAAAAGGGGCTTTACAGGCCTCTTTATTTATATTTTACTAACACAGCACCTAAGCTAAAACAAAACTACTTAATAAAATATTGCAAAAATCATAAAAATTTTCCGAACAACATATTTCATATCATGTCAGTAAATATCTTATCAGTTTTTATATTACTGCTGCATCCAAAATAACATATAACTTTCCTCATACTATTATGATTAAAACGTAAAAGTAACTAAAGTTCATCAAACTACATTTCTATATACTGCACCAGACAATTTTTATACCACTTGTTTGCATATAAAAATAACGTATAATTTTCCTAATACTACTATGATCAAATGTAAGATTAACTAGAATTTATACTACACATGCCATATTCTGTTACCAGATATTTCATTAACTTTTACATTATCTTTTGTCACCCAAACAACATATGACCTTCTTATATCATTATAATTAATATGTTGAATCATACATTCATTTGGATATACAAACTTCTTCCCTTGTATAATTAAGTCCACACCAATACAATTGTGCAATATATAATTAGCATTATAAGCTATCAAAATCTTTTTACCAAATTTGCTATATATACATCCCTCATCTTTCTTACAAGATAAGTATTGATTATCTCTAAGAGGATGCCTTAACATTTCATTTTGACCATTTTGTTTTGCCCATGTTAAGTTTATAAAATTTGTCAAATGAGCCTTTTGATTAGTTGCATATAATTTACCATCCAACTCCTTAACCACAATATTATGCTGATTTATCATAATATCAGGAGTCACATAGTTAAGACCAATAAAAAACCCACACGCAATCAGCATTAATCCACAAAATCTCAGATTTCCTTTCCACAAGCACAAAAACAAAAACCCAAAAGTAACAATTAATATGGATATTGAAGAAAAAGCATGAAACAACAGTACTAACTTCTTCATTCCTGAGATGTACTGAACTATATACATAAGTAACCCAACTGCACTTTCCACCATCCATGAGACACAGTACTCTAAATTAACAACACCTAGTATTATATAAAGTAACCCTAATGGCATTATCAAAAATGTTGTAACTGGTATTGCAAGCAAATTAGCAAAAACTCCTGCAATAGAAAAATAGTTAAAATGGTATATCACATAAGGAAGTGTAGCTAAACCTGCAATCAAGGAACTCAAAATAATTGATAAAAAATACTGTAGTATATTATTTATCACTACTAATCTAAAAAAAATATTACGACTAGCAATAAGAGCAAGCACAGCAGCAAATGACATTTGAAAACTTGGGCTCAGTAATGATTCAGGACTAAATAATAATATAATAAATGAAGCAATTGCTATAGAACAAAAACTATCATGACTTCTATCTATTAAAACACCAACAAATATGCAACTTACCATGATAAAAGCGCGTTGAGCTGAAACCGGAACTCCAGCAATTAATAAGTAAATAAGACTTATTACGATCGCTATTATAGCAGAAATTTTTTTTATATTACAACTTTCAGCAAGCCTTTCACATAGTACTAACAAATTTCTTGATAAAACAAAAAACAAACCCGCAATAAAAGATAAATGCAATCCAGAAATAGCAAAAAGATGAGCTATTCCAGTATTTCTAATTGCTTCCATTATATCATTACTAATCCCTTCTTTTTTTCCGATTAACAATGCACTCAATATATTAGCACTATCTTCTGTTAAGTTTCGTAGAAATATCTTATATATATTAAACCTGACAAATTCTATATATTCTGTAATTTTTCTACTGTTCTTCTTTTCAAACAAAGACACATCACTAACTGCAAAACCTACTGCACTTACATTTTTAAAATATGATACAAGAGAAAAATCATAAGAAAATTGTGATACAGCCATTGATGGAGGATAAACCACAGCAGAAAATTTTACACTATCACCTATTGTCACATTACTATCTAGTTTAGTACGAACTATCAACCTAATGCACTTTATATTATATTTACTGTTTTTTACATCACAAACAATTAACCTTCTATACGACTGTTTAGCGTTAATTTCCTTAATTGTAGCAACAACATCCTTTAGATACACTTGATACTGTAATGGCACGCTAACAAAATAATGAGCTTTTATTTGCACACTAACAAAACCTAATAAGATAAAAAAAATAGATGAAAATAAAAAACTACATCTTTTTAAACAAATAAAAATTAAACTAACAAACAATAAGACAACAATGCATATTAATACTCCACCTTGTGGCTCATTATCTAAAGAAAAGTAGAATATTATGCCAATTCCTTGTAATACTGGTATCCAAATTATCAGAACATTTTTATTATCATTGAAACTTTTGTATAACAATGACGTTATCTTGTTGATAATGATACTCACTAGTGGTACATAAATTAATAATATTTAAGATATTAATATTATATTTTTTATAAATCACCTAAGGTTTATTACATATCCCACAAGAAACATTGTATTTCAAAAAATAAATATTAATTTTTTAACTTAAATTAGCTTTATAGTTCATCATAACAAATTCTATTGTAGTAAAATCTTTCTACGTATTGACTCACTGACAAAAAGATATTCAGAAAATATTTTACAATAACATATAAGATTACTATATACTAGCACCCCATAATCTGCTATCACAATAATTAATTGATCAATAATGATCTTTTAAATAGTATGTTACGGGCTTTAAAATTATAATAAGTAAACCTATTATAAGTAAATTTCAAACATTAACAATAACATTACATGCTACACTAAAAAAATAATACATATAGGAACTCAAAAGTTTCCCAGCTAAGTTTCCATATAAAAATTTATTAGATTAATATTTTATCTATTAATATTTGATGTGTAATCAATAGTGATTTAAAAACACATAAACTATATAAAACTAGGTAATTTTATAAAATAGTTTCAAAAACTATCAACAAATAACACCGCAGTACGTTATTTACCATTACTAATTTAAAACAAACATTATAACTAGCAATAAAAACAAGCACAGTAACAATGAAACTTGAAAACTTGGATTTAGCAATAATTCAGGATTCAATAATAATATGACAAATAAAACAATCACTATAGAACAAAAACTATCACGATTTCTATCTATTAAAACACTAATAAATTTAGCATAATAATTTTAAAAACATGATTCTATGGATCTTAAAATTATAGTAAGTAAATATATTATCAGTAAATTTTAAAGATCAATAATAACCTTATATACTACAAATAATACTACTATAACTAAAAAGACCTCAAAATCCCACCAAGTTCTTTAGCTACAGCATTAATTATTAAATCAGAAGCATCCTTTATTTCTTGATCATTTAATGTATGATCAACAGGGTTAAAAGTCACTGATAATCCAACTGATAATTTATTATCACCAATACTACTTCCTTGATACAAATCAAAAACTGTAACATTATCTATCAACGCAATATTACTGTTCTTAGTTACATCTATCAAATGCTGTATACTTATATTTTTATCAATCAAAAAAGCAAAATCACGCTTTACAGACTGATAACATGATTCCTTAAATTTTTTATGTGCTACATCTATTTTAGGAATTTTGTATAAAAATACTTCAAAACAAACTATAGGACGCTTTATTTCGTATAAATTTACAATATCAGGATGCAATTCACCAAAATATCCTAGACAAATATCTTTAAAGTATACATCTGCAGATCGCACAGGATGAAGATACGACTTATCAGATTTCTTTAATTCTATAGAATGAGATTCAATATTTAATTCTTGTAATATACTAATAACATCAGATTTAACATCAAAAACATCAACAGGCCTATCACATTTATAAAGATTACGTGGTAAATTATTCCCATACCTTACACCACAAACTACATTACTGTTGCTACCACATATATTATCAACACCATAAATCTGACCTATTTCAAAAATAGCTATTTCACTACTTCCGTATGCCTGATTTTCATATACAACCTGTATCAAATTTAATAAAAGACTAGGACGCATTGAATTCAATTTATCACTAATAGGATTATCTATCAGTAGTAACTCTGAACTATAACCTAACTTTTCAGCAAACACCATATTCGTAAATGACCAAGTAATCACTTCCATTAATCCTTCAGATAACAACACTGCCTTTAATCTATCATGATAATCATCAGAAATATCAACATGAGAAATAGGTATAGGTTCTTCACATATCTTATCATACCCATATAACCTAAGCACTTCTTCTACAATATCTGAAGAGTGCTTAATATCAGATCTCCACGAAGGCACAGTGATATTCCATACACATTCATTACTGCTATCTACAACAAAGCCAAGTTTAATTAAAAAATTAGAAATTTCTTTTTCTGAAATATCAACATTCCCTATACTTCTTACAGATTCTGGCAAAAAAGACAATTCAATATCATCAATTACATGAACTTCATCAGACACAACATCAAAAGGTGTTCCACCACAATATTCTAATATCATTTTCGTAGCCAAATCTAGACCAGTTTGCAAGAATCTAGGATCAACAAACCTTTCAAAACGATAACTAGAATCAGTAGATAACTTAATTTTTTTCGAAGATAATGCAATATCTATAGGAGCAAACCATGCAGATTCTAAAAAAATATCTTCTGTATCTAATAAGCAGCTGCTTAACTTTGAGCCTATCACTCCAGCAACACTGTGAATATTATTTCCCAAATCAACAGCAACAATATTTTCTGTACCTAAAATATACTTCTTATCATTAAGCGCATAAAATTCTGTTTGATTATCAGCATTTTTAAAAGTCAACTTATTTGTTATTTTACTTGCATCATACACGTGAAGTGGTCTATTAAAAGACAACATTATATAGTTTGTTATATCTACAACAAATGAAATTGAGTTGATGCCACATGCAAAAAGACAATCTCTTAACCATCTTGGGCTTGCACAATTTCTTATACCTTTAATATATCTACCCTTAACTATTCCATCAGTTTGTAAAGAAATTTCAATTGGTGAAGAACAATTAGAATGATTAACAAACTGATCTACATCTTTTAATCTCCCTACACCTGCTGCAGCTAAATCACGAGCTATACCATATACACCCAAACAATCACCACGATTTGGAGTAATGCTAACTTCTATCACTGGATCACAAGGAAAAAAAGTATCTCCCACATTATAAGTGTCAGGCAATTCAATTATTCCATTACTAGAACTATCATGATCGATTATCCCTAGTTCATACTTAGAGCATAACATACCATAACTTTCAACACCACGTAATTTTACTACTTCAATGACAGATTGATTTGTTGGCATTACACTACCAACACACGCTAAGACTGATCTCATACCAGCTCTTACATTAGAAGCACCACACACAATTTGGAGAATTTGCTTTCCATCAGATACTTTACAAACCTTCAATTTGTTAGCTGAATGATGAGGACTTACTTCTAATACCTCAGCAATTACAAAAGTTTTTAAATGTTCACAATAATCTACATTATTTACTTCTATACCAATACTACTAAGCTTCTTGATTATCATATCTAAAGACACATCTGTATCAAGATAACTCCTTAACCAAGAAAATGTAAATTTCATAAAATCACTTTATATAAAAAACATGAGTATGAAATATAGAACTAAGAACCATTATTTTCAACAGTTACTACTTGTCTATCAACAAGCTCTATTATCGCCATAGGTGCACTATCACCTTTACGAAAACCATTTTTTATAATTCTAGTATACCCACCATTCCTACTCTTATAACGCACTGACAATACATCAATTAATTTATCAGCAGCATCAGAATTCTTAACTTTAGAAATTAGTAATCTTTTCCCATAAACTAAATTCTTCTTATGATATACTTTACCAATAGTAATCAATTTCTCTACATAAGGACGTACCTCTTTAGCTTTAGGTAGAGTCGTAGATATTCTCTCGTGCTTAATTAAAGATATACACAAATTTAAAAGCATAGCCATTCTGTGAGCACTAGTACGAGAAAACTTTCTATGAGCAACACGATGCCTCATAATATAACCTCATTCTTCACTATATTGTTTACTTAAACTCTCAATGGATTCAGGAGGCCAATTTGCAATCTTCATACCTAAATGCAGATTCATACTTGCTAACAGCTCATTAATCTCATTAAGCGACTTTCTACCAAAATTCGGAGTTCTCAACATATCAGATTCAGTTTTTTGAACTAAATCACCTATATAAGTAATATTATCATTCTTCAAACAATTATAAGACCTGACTGAAAGTTCTAACTCATCAACTTTACGTAATAAATTAGAATCATATGGTAATGAATCTTTAGTATCAATTTTCTTATGAGGCTCATCAGTTTCATCAAAGTTAATAAATGGTTGAAATTGATCTTGTAAAATCCTTGCAGCTAATGCTACAGCTTCATCAGGTAAAATAGATCCATCAGTTTCCACTGATAATACTAACCTATCATAGTCTGTAAACTGACCAATACGGCTACTTTCAACTTTAAAAGATGCCTTTTTAATAGGACTGTAAAGAGCATTAGTAGCAATAAAATTTACTGGCACATCACTAAGCTTGCCAACTGACTTACGTTTTACAGCAGAAACATAACCTTTCCCAGAATTAACATACATTTTTATATTGAAATCTACATCCTGATCTAACGTACAAATTAATAAATCTTTGTTGAGTATTACACAATCATCAGTATCAGGTATCATGCCAGATCTTACTTCACATGGTCCTTTAACCATAAGAGACAAAACCTTATTATTTAGACCAGAAAGCTTTACCCTCATCATACTAATATTTAACAGAATATCTGTAACATCTTCCCTCACTCCAGAAATTGAAGTAAATTCATGCAAAACATTCTCTATTTCAACACCATAAACAGCAAAACCACGTAAAGAAGACATCATTACTCTTCTTAAAGCATTACCTAAAGTTAAAGCAAAACCACTTTCAAGAGGTTCAATAATTAAATCCGCTTTATTTGGAGAAGCACCATTAGACTCTACTCTAATAGAAGAAGGTTTAGTTAACTTACTCCAATGATCACTCATCGATATATAACCCACTGCGTTAGAATACGCATTCCCTACTGTCATATAACCCGAATCTTGAGTAACAGAATTAGAATCCTCATCGAAAATCACAACAGAACCTCACATACTAATAAATACACTTAAACTCTACGTCTTCCTGGAAGTTTACATCCATTGTGCGGAAGCTTTGTAGTATCTTTAATAGAAGTAACATTTAAATTGCAAGCTTGAACAGCTCTTATAGCTGCTTCTCTACCTGCACCAGGACCAGAAACCTTAATAGACACTGTTTTCATCCCATTTTGTTCAACAACTGTCTTAACAGCATAACTCGCTGTTTCCTGTGCTGCATAAGGAGTTGCTTTTTTAGATCCTTTAAAGCCACATGCGCCAGCAGAAGTACATATTAACGAATGGCCTTGCTGATCTGTAACTGTTACAATAATATTATTATAGGTAGCATGAATGTATACTACCCCAACTACCACATTTCTCTTTTTCTTTTTATACACTATACTCATAATATACCTTGTTATTTCTTCTTAGCAGCAACTGGTAATTTTGATCTACCTTTACGAGTTTTAGCATTAGTATGAGTCCTTTGACCACGAACAGGTAACCCCTTTCTATGCCTTAACCCTCTATAACACCCTATGTCAGTCAAAAATTTGATATTCATGCTAACTTCTTTTCTCAAATCACCTTCTACTATATAATTTTCTCTAATAAAATTCCTAATTCTAATAATTTCATCATCACTTAAATTTACAACGCGAACATTATGATCAATATTACAACCTTCACAGATTCTATTAGCTAAAGAAAGACCAATACCATATATATAAGTTAAAGCAATAACTACACGCTTATTTGTAGGAATATTTACTCCAGCTATACGTGCCACTAACTTCCCTCCACAAGATAATAAATGCTTTGTAATATAGCAAATATGCAGACTAACGTCAACCAATAATTAAAGGTGCTATTTTTTCTTTTATATCACAAGCAACTTCTTCTATTGACTTTCCTGCATCAATGCACACAATCTTATCACAATAATAATTTTCTAACTTTTTAATTTCTTCATTATATTTATCTACTCTTCTCACAATAACTTCCAGTTTATCATCATAGCGATAATCCAATTTATTACTGTTACAAAAACTACAAGTAATTTCATCAATTTTTTTATCAAAAAAACTTAAATTTGAAACCTGTCCACAACTCTTACATAAAATACGGCTAGATAATCTACTCTTGATCACTTCTAAATCTAGCTGCAACTGTATTACTATATCAACCTGACTGCTGTATTCTGCCAAAATTTTTGTTAAAAACTCTGCCTGACTTAAATTTCTTGGAAAACCATCTAATAAAAATCCATTCTTTACTTTACTAATAGATTTAGAAAACATTCTACATACTAAGTCATCATCTACTAAACCACCAGATTCTATAATTTTTTTAATTCTTCTACCATCATCAGTATTCAGTTTTGCCTCATTCCTCAATAAATCACCTGTTGAAATTACAGAAATATTACTATAGGTTTCTGATAAAATATGGCACTGTGTACCTTTTCCAGAGCCAGGAGGACCAAAAATTAATATATTTATTTTATTTTCCATAGCTCAGATTTTCTAATTAAAGTATTGTATCTACTAGAGTATAAATGTGTTTGCACCTGAGAAAATGTATCAATTATTACATTCACTATTATTAAAAAGCTAGTACCACCTAAAGTAAAAGAAACAGAATAATTATATCTTATTAATTCAGGAATTATACAAATAATTGTTAAATAAATTGATCCTAAAACGGTTAATCTCTTAATTACATAATTAAAGTACTCACATGTACCATTCCCTGGCCTTTTTCCAGGAACAAAACCTCCATTTTTTTTTAATATTTCTGATGTTTCCTTTGCATCAAAAACAAAAGCCGTATAAAAAAATGCAAAAAAGACTATTAACAATGCATAACACACTATGTAGAGCAATTTACCAGAAGAAAAGTACATTAATATAAAATCAGACCACGGAGAACCACCTTGATGAAAATTCGCCACAGTAATAGGAGATAATAATAAAGCATTCGCAAAAATAGGCGGTATTACACCAGAAATGTTAATTTTCAATGGAATATAACTAGAACTGCTTCCATATAATTTATTCTTAACTTGTCTTTTTGGATACTGTACTAATATCTTTCTGTAAGATTTCTCGACAAAAATAATTAATAACAATAACGCAAAAAATATTAAAACCATCAATAAGATTACAAATATTGGGACATTACCATTTCTTCCTAACAAAAACATAGAAGAAAAAGATCCAGGCAACTCAGCTATGATACCTGTAAATATAATCATAGATACACCATTACCTATACCGTTTTTATTAATTCTTTCACCTAACCATAATAAAAACATTGTACCACCTAACAAGCTACTAATACCTACTACACGAAATAACAAACCAGGATCAATTACTACAATACTATTTTCTGTATTCATTTTTTCTAATCCAAGCAAAATAACAGAACCTTGCACCACACAGAAAAAAATAGTCATATACCTTATATAACTATTAATTTTAATTCTACCTAATTCACCATTCTGCCTAAGTTCATTTAATCTTGGAACAGTAACTGATAATAGCTGAATAATTATAGAAGATACTATGTATGGCATAACATTTAAGGCAAAAACTGTCATTCTACCTAAAGCACCACCAGAAAATACATTAAAAATCCCTAGTACACCTACTGAATGCTTACTAACAACTGCATCTATGATATCTGGATTTACACCAGGAATAGGTATATAAGTACCCAAACGATACACAATAAGACATAATAAAGTAAACCAAAGCTTACACAATAAATTATCCTTATTCCAAGATAGCAAATCCATTTTTTGTGACATAAGATTACTTAACTATGAAACTAAACATTACACTTTATTTTCCGATACACTACTTAATAAAGTAACTTGTGAACCTGCTGACTTTGAAATAAAATCATATTCAATAGCTACTGAAGTATTCAATTTGCCATCACCAAGAATTTTTACTTTCTCTTTAATAGAAAAAATCACACCTAAATTAAACAATACTTCTTTTGTAATAGCAGAACCATTTTCAATCTTTTTACTATCAATTAATCTTTGAATCGTAGATAAATTGATTATAGAATACTTACTCTTAAATAGAGAGTTAAAACCCCTCTTAGGAAGTCTAGTAAATATAGGTTGTTGTCCACCTTCAAAACCATTGATAGAAACTCCAGATCTTGCTCTTTGCCCCTTATGACCACGACCAGAAGTTTTACCCTTTCCGCACCCTATACCTCTACCTAATACCTTAGTTTTTTTCTTTTTAGGTAATCCGCTAAATATATTATTTAATTTTACAACAGCATCCATAAATTACCTATTTTCAATAATATCACCTATCTTCTTACTTCTTTTATTAGCTACCTGCTTTGGCGACAGCATTTTCTTAAAAGCAGCAAAAACAGCATACACAACGTTATGTGGATTTGAAGAGCCTATAGATTTTGCTACAACATCTTGCACTCCTAAAACCTCAAAAATTAAACGTATAGAACCACCAGCTATAATACCTGTACCCATTTTGGCTGATCTTAACATTACTTTACTTGCACAAAATTTAGCTTTCACATCATGATGTAAAGTTCTTGACTCACGTAAATGTACTCTTATCATATTTTTTTTAGCAGCATTAACAGCTTTAACCTTAGCTTCAGATACTTCAAGATGTTTCCCTATACCACAACCAACTTTACCTTTTTCATCACCTATAACCACTAACACTGAAAAAGAAAATCTTCTACCACCTTTTACAACTTTCGCAACTCTTCTGACAGAAACTATTAACTCAGAAAAATCATTAGCACCATGAACATTTCGTGATTTCTTTACAACATCCATATTATCAAACCTACATATTAAATTTCAAAACCATAATTCCGCAACTCATCCGCAAATTCAGAAACTATTCCCATATACTTATAAGGCCCTCTATCGAAAACAAATTTTTTGCAATTATCTAACTTATTCAATCTATCAGACATCAATTTTGCAATAATTTTTACAGCACTACTATTAACTTTTCTATTAGTTAGCGCAATAACCTCACTCTCTAAAGTAGATGCTGAAGCAAATGTTCTCCCACATTTATCATCTATTAATTGTACATAAAAATGTCTGTTTGACTTAAAAATAGACAACCTCAATAAAGACGAATTTCTTCTTAATTTTAACCTAACACGCTTCTTACGTCTTTCAAATCTAGTAATACAATCAGATACCATAAATAATCACCCTACTTACTTTTTCTTGTTAACTTCTTTCCTATGAATATACTTACCTTTAATAGAGATACCTTTACCTTTATATGGATTATACTTTCTAATTGAACATATATCAGATGCTACCATATATACTTTTTGCTTATCAAAACCTTTCACTAATATTTGAGTAGGCTTAACACATTGAATAACAATACCTTTAGGTATTTTATATTTTATTCCATGACTAAAACCTAAAAATAGAGATAAATACTCACCATTAACTTCAGCTTTATATCCAACACCGTTAACTTCAAGTTCAACTACCACACCTTCAGATAAGCCTATAGCATAATTATTAATTATACTTCTATAAGTCCCCCAGATTACCTTTGACTTGATAGATTTATCATTAATACTTAATACTATCTTCCCATCAGTAATATCACAAAGTACATTATGATTCAAATCTAATTTTAACGAATTCTCACTATTCTTTAAGATAAGTTGATTATCAACCAAATCTACCTGAACATTACTAGGAATCGTTATAGGCATAGAGCCAACTCTTGACATTAAATTAATCTCCTAAAAAACACCACATAAAATTTCTCCACCAACACCAGCCTTACGAGCATTATAATCTGACATAATTCCTTTAGATGTCGATATTATATATAAACCTAACCCATTATAAAACTTAGGCATATTTTTAGCTGAACAATAACATCTTTTACCTGGCTTTGATATTCTAGCTATCTGACTAATTACAGGAGCACCATTATAATACTTAAGCTTTACCTCAAAAAACTTTATACTGGAGCTTTTTGATTGCTCAGTAAATCCATCTATATATCCTTCTGAAAGTAAAATTTGTAGTATAGCATGAATAACACAAGAATAAGAAACTACTATTACCTTATTCATACTTAATTGTCCATTACGTATACTTGTTAAAAAATTAGCAATAGGATCTGACAAAGACACTACTAATACCCTCCTTTCAATATTACCAACTAGACTTAGTCAATCCAGGTATTTGACCAATTGAACCTAATTGACGTAAAACAATACGAGAAACTTTAAACTTCCTATAACAGCCTCTAGGCCTTCCAGTAACTAAACATCTATTTCTAATTCTAATATAAGATGAATCTCTAGGAAGCTTAGATAACTTGACTTGAGCTAAAAATCTATCATTCATAGAAACAGATTGATCTTTAATTATAGCCTTTAGTTCATCTCTTTTACTTTTTAATCTACTACAAATAGATATACGTTTTAAATTCCTTTGTATTACAGATTTTCTTGACATGCACGCCCTTTAATTAATAAACGGAAAACCAAATTCCATCAATAATAACTTAGCATCATTATTATTAATCGCATTTGTTACAATATTTATATCTAATCCCAATATTTTATCTATTTTATCATAATCTATTTCTAAGAATGAAATATGCTCTTTTATGCCAATCGATAAATTACCACAACCATCAAATTGACTAACAGACAACCCTTTAAAATCCTGTTCTCTAGGAAGAACAACATGAATAAGCCGCTCTAAAAATTCATACATCTTATTATTTCTTAAAGTCACCTTACATCCAATAGGGAATCCTTTACGTATTTTAAATCCAGCTATAGACTTTTTTGCATAAGTTGCTACAGGCTTCTGACCAGCTATCAATGCAAGATCACGAACACAAGAATTCATAACCTTACTATCAGACCCTCTTACACCAAGCCCCATATTTAAACAAACCTTTACAATCTTAGGAACTTGCATAACATTACTATATCCAAGTTTAGTTTTCAAAGACGGCACAATATGACTTTTATATAAATCCTTTAACATAAAAAACAACCTACTCTATAACTTTGCCAGAAGACTTCATAAAACGTACTTTCTTCTCATTAATAAATTTATAACCCACTCTTGTTCGAATTCCGAGCGTAGAGTCAAATAATGCAATATTCGAAAGATTGATAGGTTTTTCAACACTTACAATACCACCATCATTTTTTTGAGTTGCTTTAACACTCTTTTTGCATATATTTACTCCTGACACTACTGCAAAAGAAACATCCTTACCACAGTGTTTTTTTCTCAACACCTTTATTACTTTTCCCATCTTCCCTTTATCTTTGCCACTGATTACTATAACATCATCACCAACAATAATCTTCATACCCATTTTACAATACCTCTACAGCTAAAGACATAACTTTAGAAAAAAGACCAAAAGGTAATTTTTTAATTGGACCAAATACACGAGTCCCTAATGGATCACCTTGATCATTAATTAATACAACAGCATTACTTGAAAATTTTATAATACTTCCATCTAATCTACGCACTGCTTTTTTTACTCTTACAACTACTGCTTTATAAACCTTTCCTTTGCTAACTTTTCCTCGTGGAGTAATTACTTTAGTAGAAACAACAATAACATCACCAACTGAAGCAGATTTCTTACCATTTAACAACCCTATACACAACACCTTACGCGCACCAGAATTATCCGCAACATCTAATAAAGTATTTTTCTGTATCATAAAACCCCATCCTTTAAATTACAATCCACCTTTTAGTAGCAGATATAGGTATATGCTCCTGTATCTTCACAACATCACCACACTTATACTTATTATACTCATCATGTACCACATAACTCTTGCGCTTTTTTACTATCTTGTTATATATCTTATGTCTTACCATACGAAAAACCATTACCTTAATAGTTTTATCACATTTTGCAGCAACTACAACCCCTGTTAAAACTTTCTTATTAGACATGCTTTTCCTCTTGTTTCCTTTCATTCAACACTGTTAATACTCTAGCTATATCTTTTTTTATATTGACACAATAAAAATGGTTACCTGATTTATCTATTTTCTTATTTAATACAGCATCAACTAATTCTTTTCTTAAACTCACTAACAATTCACGCAATTCATCACTAGTCTTAGATCTTATATCAACAATATCCATAGCTCAATACCTTTACAATTCATCACTAATAAACTTACATTTCATTGGAAGTTTAGCTTGAGCCTTATTTAATGCCTCCCTTGCTAAATTTAATGATACACCACTTATCTCAAATAAGATCTTTCCAGGTTTTACCTTGCATACCCACATCTCAACACTTCCTTTACCTTTCCCCATACGAACATCCATGGGTTTCTTACTAACAGAAGTATGACAAAATGCTCTAATCCACACTTTACCAACACGTTTTAAAGTTCTTGAAATACTTCTTCTTGCAGACTCGATTTGTTTCGAAGTTAACCTAGCTGGCTCTAAAGCTTTCAACCCATAAGACCCAAAAGATAAAGTATATCCACCTTTTGCATTACCACTGATACGTCCTTTAAAACACTTTTTATACTTAGTTTTTTTAGGTATAAACATAATTTCCACTCACCAATTATTCATTACTCGATTTTGTTTCGCCAAGATAGACCCAAACTTTAACACCTATTATTCCATAAATTGTCTTTGCCTCAGAAAACCCATAATCTATATTAGCTCTAAACGTATGCAATGGGATACTACCTTCTTTATACCACTCAGTTCTAGCAATTTCAGCTCCACCTAATCTACCAGCACAACTAACTTTTATTCCCTTTGCACCTATCTTTAAACAGTTTTGTACACTTCTTTTCATTGCACGTCTAAAAGATATCCTTTTCTCTAATTGTTGTGCAATATTTTCCGCTATTAAAACCGCTTTTAATTCAGGCTTCTTTACTTCTATAATATTCAATTCAATGTTATTATTTATCATTTTAACAATTTGCTGCTTAACCTTATCAATATCAGCACCTTTTTTACCTATAATTACACCAGGTTTAGCAGAATATACATTAACCATAATTAAATCTACTTTCCTTGCTATGACAACTTTACTAATTGCAGCATGATAGAAAGCCTTTTTTATAAACTTACGTAATAAAAAATCTTCATGTAGCTTTGTAGTATAATCCTTATTGGCATACCACAAAGAATCCCAAGTATTAATTATTTTTAACCTTAATCCAATAGGATTACACTTTTGACCCATAAATTATATCCTCTCAAATAATTTTATGATAACGTTACCATAATGCTTATGCACTCTACATGCTTTACCTCGTGCACGTGCATGAACCCTACGCAGAGAAAAAGATTTACCAACTAAAACTTCTTTTACATAAAGATTATCAAGATCAACATTATAATTAGCTTGCGCATTAGCAATGGCCGATTTTAAAACATTACTGATATAGCTAGCAGATTTCTTTTTACAAAATTTTAAATACATCATAGCAACAGATACATCCTTCCCTCTAATCAAATCAGCAACCAAATTTAATTTAGAAGGAGTAGATCTTAATCCAATACCTTTAGCTGTTACCAATACTTTACCCATAACCTAACCCAACCTATTTCCTAGATACCTTTTTATCACCAACATGCCCAGTATAACGACGAGTTGGAGAAAATTCACCAAACTTACGTCCAACCATATTATCATTTACTTTTACAGGAACATAAATTTTACCATTATAAACCCCAAAAGTTAAACCTATAAACTTATTTAAGATAACAGAAGATCTAGAGTGAATATTGATAATAGAATTCAATTTATTCTGAGCTACAGCTTTATTTACTAGACGTAAAACATGTGGCGCACAAAAAGGAGGCTTTTTAATAGATCTAGACATATTCTACCCTTTATCAGATACACGTTTAATATACTTATTACTAGACTTATTTCTCTTTCTAGTCTTTTTACCTTTTGTTGATATACCCCACGGAGTAACAGGGTTTCTACCACCAGAAGTTTTACCTTCACCTCCACCATGAGGATGATCTATAGGGTTCATAGCCACACCACGCACAGTAGGCCTAATACCTAGCCATCTATTTCTACCAGCCTTACCTAACTTTACATTTTGATTATCCAAATTAGATACTATACCTACAGTAGCACGACAATCTGACAATACTTTCCTTATTTCACCAGAACTTAGTCTCAATAAAACGTACATACCATCCTTACTCATTAACTGAGCATAAGTTCCAGCAGATCTTGCTATCACACCACCATTACCGGGTCTTAACTCAACATTATGCACAAATGTTCCAACAGGAATAGATTTTAACATAAGGCAATTTCCAGGTAATATATCAGACCCTTCACCAGATATAACAATATCCCCTTTTTTTAACCCATTAGGCGCAATGATATAAGACTTTTCGCCATCATCATAAGATAATAATGCAATAAATGCTGTTCTATTTGGATCATATTCTAATCTTTCAACAGTAGCAGAAACACCAATCTTATTTCTTTTAAAATCAATAATTCTATACAATCGTTTATGACCTCTACCACGATGGCGTACAGTAATCACACCACGAGAATTCCTACCACCACAAGAAATTTTATAACTAATTAAAGACTTCTCTGGCTTACCTTTCCACAACATTGATTTGTCCAACAATACAGTACCACGCAAAGACGCTGTTACTGAATTTAAATTTTTAATACCCATTTCTATTCTATTTCATTCCCATATACTTAAAATTTTGATCCTTTGGCAAAGAAAAATAAACTTTTTTCCTATCTTTCCTACGACCAACTATACCTTTAAAATGCTTCTTTTTCCCTTTCTGATTTATGATATTAATATGAGTGGCATCTAAATCAAAAACCAATTTCAAAGCCTTTTTAATTTTTTGTTTATTAGCATCAACAGACACATAAATAGCATACTTATTAAACTTCTCATTCAATAATACTGCTTTCTCTGTAATAATAGAGGACTGTATAACATTAAAATAATTAATCATAATAACCTTTCTTCTAAATACTTTACAGCTCCAACAGTTAAAATTATGCAATCATGCCTTAAAATATCTAAAACATTAGTTCCAATCTGCTTTAATAAAGTTACATTATGCAAATTCCTACAAGAGCAGACTACATTTTTATTATAATCCTTATCGATAATCAGAAAAGATTTATGCTCAAAATTTCTAATAAACTGCAATACTTGCGTAGTCTTCACAAAATTAACATCAATACTATCTAAAATCAATAATTTATTACAAGAATTCTTCAATGATAAAGCAACTTTCAAGCCTAGCTTACGGACTTTTTTATTTAATGAATAAGTATGATTTCTTACTACAGGACCAAAAATAACAGCACCACCCCTGAACTGTGGACTACGCAAACTACCTTGCCTTGCCTTACCAGTATGCTTTTGCCTATAAGGCTTAGCAGTTGTACCAGAAATATCACTTATAATTTTCGCTTTATGTGTTCCAGCACGTCTTTTTGATAACTGCCAATTAACCACCATCTTCAATATGTCTGGCCTATAATTTACAGAAAATATCAAAGGATTCAAATCAATCGTTCCAATTTTATCACTATTTACATTTATTATATTAACTTCCATATTGATCTCATACAATATTATCTAACTTTAAATCTTCAGTACACACAGGAAAAGAATTTTTTGGAACTGATTTTTTTACAGCATCCTTCACAAAAACATAAGAACCTTTAGCACCAGGAATATTATTACCTTTCACAACCAATAAAGATCTTTCTTGATCAACTAAAATAACCTTAAGATTTTGTACTGTTACTTTACTGTTTCCTAAATGACCGGCCATTTTCTTACCCTTGTATACCCTACCAGGGTCTTGACACTGACCTGTTGAACCTTGAGACCTATGCGCAATAGAAACACCATGAGATGCTTTCAATCCTTTAAAATTATGTCGCTTCATAACACCAGCAAAACCCTTTCCTAAAGAATATCCTGTAACATCAACATACTGATTCTCAACAAAATGAGTAATAGAAACTTTAGCGCCTTTTACTACACCATCTAAACTATCAACTCTGGACTCAAATATTCTACACTTAGCAGTAACATTACTTTTCTCCAAAATTTTTAATTGAGGTTTTTTTACATTAATAGAAGATTCTACCCCTAATACTACTGCATTGTACCCATTGATGTCTTTAGTTTTTGTAGATACAATAAAAGAATCCCTCAAATGCAACAAAGTGACTGGTATTCTTCTTCCTTCATTATCAAAAATTGCAGTATGACCTACTTTCTCTAGAAATAATCCTATTCTTTTAGCCATTGTTGCCCCCAATTACCTTAACTTTTACATCCACTCCAGCAGGCAATTGTAAACTCATCAATGCTTGAATAATTGTAGAATTAGCCCTCGGTAAACTAATCAAACGCTTATGTGTTCTAATCTCAAATTGCTCCCTAGATTTCTTATCAACATGAGTAGACCTGTTAACAATAAACTTCATGATCTTACGAGGAAAAAAAATTGGGCCATTAACACGTGCACCACTTCTTTTAGCAGTTAAAATAATACTGCGTGCAGATCTATCAAGTAAACAGCTATCAAAGGCTTTAAGCTCAATATATATTTTTTGCGTGACCATAAAATACCTACTCCAAAATTTCAGTAATAATACCTGAGCCTACAGTTCTACCACCTTCTCGAATTGCAAATCTCAATCCTTGATCAATAGCAACAGGCTTATCCAAACTCACTTCGATATTTACATTATCCCCTGGCATTACCATTTCTACACCTTCTGGTAACTTTATATTCCCTGTTACATCTGTTGTCCTAACATAAAATTGCGGCTGGTAATTTGAGAAAAATGGAGTATGTCTCCCACCTTCTTCTTTCTTCAATATATATACCTCTGCCTTAAATTTTCTATATGAATGCATTTGTCCAGGGGCACTTAATACTTGTCCCCTTTCTACATCTTCTTTCTTTATTCCTCTTAATAATATTCCAGCATTATCACCTGCTTCCCCTGCATCTAATGCTTTATGAAACATCTCAACACCTGTACATACTGTACTTTGCACATCACGTAACCCTACTATATCTATCTTATCTCCTACTCTAATTACTCCTCTTTCTATTCTTCCAGTTACTACTGTACCTCTTCCAGGTATTGAAAATACATCTTCTATCGACATCAAAAATGGTTTCTCTTTTTCTCTTACGGGTAAACTTATTTTCTCTAAAGCATTCATCAATTCCATTATCTTTTCACTCCACACACCTGAGCCTGTTTCTTCTTCTAATGCT
>CDGH01000065.1 GCA_000825765.1 Ehrlichia minasensis
AAATAAAGGCCTTTATCTAAAATATCCTTACTTATTAAATAACCATAATTTGTTAAAAGACCAATGTCTGAAGAACTATTATTATCTGATTGCCATTGTTTAATTGTGTCATCAACAGTAATAAAATTTGTTATACCAGAATTATGTTTCAAATATAAAAAAGGCAAAGCAGTATTATATTGCTTTACATTTTCAAAATTACATCCTGATAGATTCCCATCTGCTGTAACAGTGCAAGCATTGAATACATTATTCATCTCTACAACAAAACAGTCCTTTTCTACTTTTTTATTTTCATAACTAGGAATATTACATAAATTTCCACATATCATATTTACAGAATATGCATCATATTGTTTTTGATATTTCTTTCTAATTTCATCTTGTTTTTTTAAAATAGCTTCTTTATATTTTTTTACTAACTGTTTTTTTTCATCTTCAGAAATTTTTTGAGTATTTGACTTTTTTTGTTGCTGCTGCTTCTTTATCTCTTCCTCAACAGCCTTATTTGTAAGTTCATCTATTTCCTTATTTGTAGCACAGAGGTAAAACATTTCATCATTATTATTTTGAGTACTAGCTTTATCAGCTGAATCAATAGAACCTTGATTTTTTAAATATTGATAGATACTGTCACTTCCGCCTGGACTATATAAAATTTTAGTTGGAAAATTTATCCAATCTCTAGCTTTATCATGCGAACTACTATCTTTCAAATACATCAGATTATGCATTTGAGATGCATAATTATCAATCGTTACATAATATTCTGTATCCAAATAATCTTTTATGCATTTATCAGTATTTTGAGCATAAATTTTAGGATTTTTATTGCTACATATATCTTTATCTACAGTAAAATTGAAAGCAGGATATAACCTAAAATTCAATTTTTCGCCTGCCATTATATTTGGAATCTCTAAAGAAAATTTTTTGCCAGATAATTCTTTGCCAGATAAAGTACCACCATCTTTATTAGCAGAGATATTAACCGTATATTTTGTGTTATGACAATAATTAATGTTAACTGTATCAACTCTTATAACAAGATCCTTTTTACCAGCCAATACTAAATCTGATTTAACCCAAGTAATATGCTCTTTTTTTCCATCTTGTAATCCTGTCTCTACAGCACTTGAATACTCATCAAACATTACATTCTGTGGTTTGATACAACCATGATACCCACAACTTGAAAGAAGAAAAACACTGATTATTAAAACTATCCTAAACATAAAATCAGCTTTCTACCTTAAACAAATAATATAAAACCATCAATAACATCAAATATCTTGATAAATTACTTATGAACTATTAAAAATCCATTTCTAATAAAATATTTTCTCCACAATTAACTAATATTAATATCAATAAGCATTCCATAAAGAATAAGCCTACTATCCAGCAGCACTTGCAATAGCACCTGCAGCACCACTTGCAGCACCACCTGCAGCACCACCTGCAGCACCTGCAGCACTTGCACCACCTGCAGCACCGCCTCCAGCACCACCGCCAGCACCACCTCCAATATCTCCACCACCTCCAGAATTTCCTCCAGACATTTCATCTTTATCTCCTACATCTTTAGAATCTTTTGTATTATCTATTCTATCATTCACAGCATCTTTTATCTTTTGCCCCATATTACCTTGAATCCTACCGAAAGCACCAGTGATAGAACTCATCATTGATTTTGGATTAAACGATGAACCAACATGACCAGCCCTTGGATCACCTGCAAGCTCAGCTGCTATGTAAGTAATAGATGATAAGAAATGATAAAATAGGAAACCTATAAATACCATCATTAGCAATTTCATCCATAAAGTTTCAGCTTCATGTTTAAAATCAGGAGCATAAGCATTAAATCCAAAAAATGCAGGTTTTGTTAAAAATCTTATATCGCCAAACATACAAGCTAAATTATAATCATATTTCGGATCATCACATTGTTTTGGATTTTCCAATGTAAATGAAATTCTTGTAGCATCTAAAATCTTAACTTCTTTTCTCACAAACTTAAGATCTTCAAAATATAAATTATCAAAAACAGTAAATAATAACGCTAGAAAAGCAAAAAGTATTACAGGATACAATGTATAAACCATTAATTGTCTTATCCAGCCATCAAAAAATGCTTTTGTAGCTTGAAAGAGCACCATAGGAATCATTAATGGAGAAATTAATATCAAAATAGTAAGCGCAATAAGTGATAATAAAAAGATATAAACTAACCATATCACAATAAGTATAATCATTAATATCGCAAAAAGTGCAACAAGACATAACATTAACTTCATATTAAATAGCATACTAGCAAAGAAAAGTCCTGCTGTTAAAAACAACCCAAGAACAATAGTTGTTGCTGCACCATTCAATTGTTGCCCCAAATAAAACATTACCCTACAGTCTAATCTATCCCACGGAGCTACATATTTATATGGATCGTTATACTCCTGATCACTGTAATTACACACAGTTTGTGCACCACCTGCTTGTAATACTATATCTGACAACCCGATAGATAACCTTACTATTTGATCATAATAATGTGACATAGCAGGCCCTTGAGTAAAATACACTACTAATGCAAACTTAATAATTAGCATATATAGTTCAGCTGGACTTTGTATTCCACCCAATGCTGCTTTTATTGCAAATAATATCAAGGACAACACCAAGACTGCCATAACTGCTCTTTTTAGTTTATCTTGAGCAACCTTCAAAAAACCAACCTTTTCAGTATTAGCACCATCGCTACATTTGCCAGTCAATACATTATTTAATGACCCTTTGACACAAGAAACTATCATAGAAGTCATTGGAAATACAGACTTTACATATGCTCCAACTTCACCTCTACATGCAGGGTCTATATAACAACTATAACATTTAGTATTATCGTAACTTACAATTCTTTTATTATCTTCCGACATCACTGGTTCAGACTTCTCACACATTGGAACTGGTGGTCCACTAGGTCGCATATGACAACCAATTTCAACTTGAGGCCATAAAGCTGATCCAAATGCCTTAATAGCATTTACACAAATCTTATCCATCTTTTCGACAGCTTGAAAAGTAATCGAATGTATAACTTTTTCTTGCCCAGCTTCTAATACTGCGCACTCTACTTTTCCGTTCATAGCATACTTAGCAACCTGTATATCCCGAGTAGAATAATCA
>CDGH01000066.1 GCA_000825765.1 Ehrlichia minasensis
CAGCTTCTAATACTGCGCACTCTACTTTTCCGTTCATAGCATACTTAGCAACCTGTATATCCCGAGTAGAATAATCACCTTCTCTTGGATAACCATCTTTTTCTTTCAACAACTTAACAACATCACCTGAATTAGCTTTAGATGCTCTGTCAATCATAGCAGCGATATTCATACCACCTATTGGGTTACGGTAACAAACTTCTATATAACGAGAACTAGACACTCTATTTTTAGGCCAGTAATATTTATCTGCCTTCTTAAAATTTTTAGACGCGCATACAGGTTCATTTTGCTTAGCTTCTGCTAAACTAAAAGGTTTAGTACTCTTTGCATCATCAGTTGCAAGACATCTAAAATATTCTTCCTCTGAACCAAAATCATGGCTTGCACATGATTTATATGCAGTAGTAGGTTCACTACATTCCTTATAATTACCTGGACTAGCACCACCTTTCGAATCTTCAAAACGCATAACAGGATGACGTACAAAAGACCAATTACAAGCAAAAAATGCAGCAGCTTTAGAAACTGCAACAGCAATCGCAGCTGCACCCAATGCAAATACAATAAGTGCACCTATCGTCCCTACACCAGTTAAAGCCATTACAACAGCAGTTATAATTAACCCAAAACCAACAGTAAATGCAGAAATTCCTATATACTTAGCATGCTCATTAACTCTAGAGCATAAAGGATTAGTAGCTAATGCAGTCCTATATGTAGCAACTTTTTCACTTTCAACTTCTGTTGCTAAGGCTGATTTAGCATATATAAAATTAACATTAATTAAAAATAACATTAATATATATACTATACCTCTACTAATTTTTAGCATAATCAACTCTTTTATAAAGAATATTTAATTATTAAATTTATACACGCTTTACTCGTTCATAAAATATAGGTAACCAAGTATTTGGATCATCCCCTACTTCCTTTATTAAATCACGTAACATTAAGACTGTTTCTGCTCTACCAGACAAAACACTTATCACATCTTCAAGGCCACTTAAATTAATCCTAGCAACTACTGCACTTACACCCTGCTTTACTAAAAAGAACCTTGTACTAGGATCTGTATGTTTTATTAAAGTATATTCCCTCTCCGTTAACATAAATACATTTCTATAAGCACTAGTAGCTTTTAAATTAGGCAAAAATATTTGAGTAGCGGTTTGTTGCACTAAAGTATCACTAATTGCACTTTTACTAGCATCTTCAACACTTTGAGTAGCAAAAATTACAAATGTATTTAATTTTCTTAAAACTTTTAACCAATCTTTTATCTTTGGAGCAAATACTGGATTATCTATTAATGCCCATGCTTCATCTAACACAATAATAGAAGGGGTACCATCCAAAGAAATACTAATTCTATGAAATAAATATAACAATACAGGAGCAAGAGACACTGGATCTTTAAGCAAATGACCCATTTCAAAACCAAAAACCCTAGATTTATTAAAATCTAATAAATCTTCCGCATTATCAAATATGGCTGCATGAGATCCTTCACTATGCCACATAGATATTGAACCAGCTAGAGTATTCGGACCATCTAATCCTAAAAACGGTACTAAATTACATAATACCCTATGCTCCTTTTTTAATTTAAAATTACCTTCTATAGCATCATTAATGCGAGTTATATCCTCAGAAGTAAATTTATCATTGAATACTGATATTAAAGACTTCATCCACTCCATTAAGAATGTACGATTATCTGGTGTATCATCAAGTTGTAAAGGATTAAAACCTGTAGGATTTCTTGGTTCTACAATCATATAAACACCACTCAATGCTCTAATAAAAATTTCAGCACCATAATCTTTATCGAAAAAGAAAATCCTAGGTGAAAATTTCATAGCTTGAGCACACAAGAAATTCATCAATACAGTTTTTCCACCACCAGTAGGTCCTATAATTGCAGTATGACCAACATCACGAATATGAAAATTAAAAAAGAAAGGAGTTCCAGAAGTAGTATCAAACACTGTTACTGCTTCACCCCAATGATTATTAAACTTTTTACCAATTGGATAATTATGCTGAGATGCAAAACCAGCCATATTTAACGTACTTATTATGGCCTTACGAACTATATACTCAAAATTACCTGGCAATTGAGCCCAAAATGCTGGCTCTAGATTAATCCTTTCTCTAACTGGATATACGCCACAGTTAGATAATTCAGATTCTATTAAAGACAATGCATTATCAAGAGTTTTTAAACTCCTTTCTGTACATAAAATAGTAAGATGATGTTGTCCAAAAGCAATCCTACCACTCATTGCATCATCTAAAGCTTGGCTTATTTCTACTACTTGTGATACCGCTTTATCTGCAGATTGTATCATACGGTTTTGTTGAATCTGCATCTTAGTAATTGCACTTTGCCTATTAGTAAAACTAAAAGATTGTGTAATGATAAACTCATAAGGCAATTGCAGAAAGGCATCTAGCATACCAGCAGATGTACTTTGCCCATATTCTTTTAAACTAATTAATCCAGCATATTTACATTCATTATGTGCTACTATCTGTATTGTCTTATGTCCAAAATATAACCTATGCATTGGTAAATATTTTGATACATCACCTATAGAGAATAATACACGTTGAAAAGATCCACAATTTACTATCTGCAATAAAAATTCCATAATTTCAGAAAATACACCCTTTGGTGTTTCCCTAACGCCCAAAACTCTAGGCATGTAATTACGCAAACTTGTAAAAACACGATTTGTTACTTCATCTAAATCTTCATAAATAGCTTGCAAATCCTTTATCCATGACTCTTGTGACGTAACTTTTCCAAATTTATCAAAAATACTAGATAAAAACTCTACCCCTTGTTTTCCACTTTCTCTAACTATTGTAATATACAAATCATTAGTGAAAGATTGCTTTGTCTCATGTTTTTCTCTCCATTTCACATTTACATAATTTGCAAATGAACTAGCTACTTTATCACTAGCAAATCCCTCTGAAAAAGCATTTCTCCTACGTCTAATTATATGAAAATACAAACCAAAAGACGCAGAAGATATACTTCTTAACATCTGATTACGAATAGAATTCTGTATAGATAAATCCTCATCATCAGCAGTTTCAAAAGCATAACCAGATAGCTTAATAACCTTAAGCATTGACCCATCTTTGGTCATTAATGTAGAAGAATTCCAATGTTCACTATAGGGAATAAAATTGGACTCATGATATTCTCTATTGATCACTTTCCTTCTTTTTGTTTGCAGCTGCTGAAATTTTAACATCACATTACATCATAAGAGTTAGAATTATGATAAAACCTATTCAAACATTTACTACACTTCTTCATCCTTAACATAAACAATTCCAAAAATAACGGTTCTTTTGACGAAGCTAAAAAACCTATACCATGTATCCCTGGACCTAAAATAAACAATGCCCTGAAATCATTAGTGTACATAAATATCATGATACAAATCATAAAATTTAACATTGCAAATATATAACTCACACCAAATAGCATAGTAGGCCTAGTCAAGCCTTTGAATAATTGATCAGCCTTAACACTACCTGCCATAATTAATACCAAAAAAACATATTTATAAATCTAAACACTAACTGCAGTCATATAAAGCAATGCTTAATCTCATTAAACCACCACTACAACGAAGGTAGATACGTACTAATTCTTAAAAATAGCAACAACAATTTAATAAACAATTAATTATCAACATTTATTTCATATAAAGATAAACTTTAACTCACCTCACACAAGTTATAAAAATGTTCCTTTGATTTTGAAAATTTCAAAATCAAAGAATACAATTAATCAGCACTAAATAAATTAATATTTATAATTTAAATAATCAATAAAATAATGCTTAAAGTAGATTAAAATTTTACAAAATTAAAACTTTACAGGTAACTTAAATTTATTACTTTTACAAATAAACTAAACTTCTAAAAATCTCTGAGCTGCAAAATCCCAATTAACCAAATGTTTTAGAAAAGTTTCTATATAATTTTGACGTACATTAAAGTAATCTAAGTAATAAGCATGTTCCCACACATCCATAGTTAATAAAGGACGTGTTTCAGGATACTGAGTAATAGGAGTGTCACCATTAGAAGTACATAAAATCTTGAGCTTTTGTTCATTCATATCAAAAACTAACCATACCCATCCACTACCAAAATGGTTTTTGCCAGCATTAATAAAAGCATTATTAAAATCATCCATGCTTCCAAAATCTTCATTTATCTTATCTAATAATTTTCCTGTAGGAGTTCCTCCACCATTTTTCTTCATGGACTCCCAATAGAAATTATGATTCCACACTTGACCAGCATTATTAAATATTGATCTTGATCCTAAGTTACCAGATGTTGCCTCAATAATTTTAGGTAAATCCTCATTGGTACACTCACTAAAATCTGTACCTACAACAAGACTATTTAAAGCATTAACATAACCTTGATGATGTTTATTATAATGATATCCTAATATCTCGGCACTTAAATATGGTAGTAAATCACTTTGTTGATATGGAAGTTCAGGTAAAGTAAACATATAACCTCTATTAAATAAATATAACTATAAATAACCTTAACATTAAGTCAGTCTAAATAATGTTAAAATGTACAATACATATATATATTATATTTATCTGAGTACACTAAAATTCAAGCTTATGCTAAATTAATATATTTTCATTTTATATAAAAATACTTTTAATAAGGAAGAATCACAGATAGAATTAAAAGCTATTAATAGTAAAGGTTAACATTTATAATAACATGTATATAAGAAAAAAATTAGGCAAATTACTAAAGTATCGTCACATCGCCTCTCGGATATCACTAAAAAATAGGAAAGACCGCATTTTATCAATATTATCAATGTCTGCACTTGTTAGCTCATTAGGTATACTCTTTATAATTTTAGGCAGCATAGTCAACAATGGGTATAATGCACTTACAACAACCACCATTTTATTATCAATAAGGATTAACGACAATATAGAACAACAAGACAAACTAGTATTGAGAAGTAACTTAATAAACTACATACATCAATCCTTAGAAGAACTATTCTCAGATGTTATAGATACTTCAAATCCTGATAACAAAAAAATCATTTACAGTATAATAAACGATACTGCACATCACAAGTTAGCAGATTTTGTACTTAAAAATCCAAAAGTAAACAAATTTAATATGTGGTTTAAATCTTCCACGACATTTAATAAAATCATACAAAAACAAAATATAGATAATATAATATACAAGAAAATCATTACAAAATTACAAAATGCACACAAAATAAAAAAATCATTCAATGATACACTATTCAAAAAATATAATTCAATATCTCCTGAAAATACTGGTATTATTGGATCATTAATAGGATCTATGTTTACAATAATTATATGCTTAGCATTTGCATTACCAATAGGTATTACATCAGGTATATGCTTAAGTGAGTTGATACCAAGAAATAAGATATCCTCTATTATTGAAATTAGCATAACAAATCTTGCATCCGTACCATCGATAATATTCGGCATTTTAGGATTAGCAATATACATCAAAATTTTCAATATACCACGGTCATCAGCACTCATAGGAGGAATGACATTATCTTTAATGATGCTACCAAATCTGGTCATAGCAACAAAACAAGCATTCACAGCAGTACCATCATCTGTAAAAGATGCAGCGTTCTCACTTGGTGCATCAAATATGCAAGTAATCCTACATCACTCATTTCCAATTGCATTACCTGGTATCATGCAAGGCGCTATTCTAAGTATTGCAAGAATCTTAGGAGAATCTTCACCATTAATAATGATTGGAATGGTAGCATTTATAGTTGACATCCCAAAAAATTTTCTCGACCCAACAACTGTATTACCAGTACAAATATATATGTGGGCAAGTAATCCACATATAGAATTTATTCAATTAGCTGCAATTGCAATAGTTGCGTTACTTTTAATGCTATTAATTTTAAATCTTACAGTAACTTTCATAAGAAAAAAATTCGATCACTTTATTTTTTAATATTTCCACACATCAACATAGTTGTCACCCATAAATCCAGTAACCATACAAAAAATAAACAACTATAATCACATGCAATTTTACAATTCAATATTTTTATAATGCTATTTAAACTCATATATTGATACAATACAAATACAACAATATTAATAAATAAGCCATCTCTACTGATTATTTAATGTAATATTAACTAAGTTATCTATTTGGTATTATACACTTCAACCTGCTAAAAATGTATACATGTATAACTAAATGTACTATAATACTCTCCTTACAGTATTTGTTAAAATATTTTAATTTAATAGATTGAAAATATCTATTAATTATAGAATAGTATTAATAAAATCATTATTTATATAAAAGACCACAACAACACTTCATAAGATAAAATCAGTGCACTTAGCAGGATTTGAACCTGCGACCTTTACCTCCGGAGGGTAACGCTCTATCCACTAAGCTATAAGTGCAATAAAATAACTTATAAGACGCATTAGTAAATCTTACAAGAGTTTAAATAAAACAACATCCTAATGACTATATATATTAAAATAAATAAATCCTTATAATATTAAGGTACTTTATACAATACTTTACAAATGCGAACATAATTTTTTACTCTTTTTTTACCTAATTAGTGACCAAAAAAACTACTTTATATTAATTTTTTACTTAAGATTCCAACAAATACTGTTATTAACTAATTCTCATTAAGGATGAAGTACCTCATTATTAATATTTCAGATCAGACTAAAAAATTTTTCACGAGATTTAAAATAAGAAAAACAAGCTATAAATCTATATTTATATATTTAATTCGAATTACCTTCAGCATGCATTAACATAGCAGTACGATTTCGTTTTAATTTCTGAAAATCCTCTTCAGCATGATATGAAGACCTAACTAAAGGACCTGAAGCAACCATTAAAAACCCTTTAGAATATGCAACATATTTGTAATGATCAAATTCCTCAGGAGTTACATATCTGTCAACTGTAGCATGTTTAGGAGTAGGCTGCAAATATTGACCAATTGTTATAAAATCAACATCTGCTGATCTTAAATCATCCATCACTTGATATATTTCTTCTTTTGTTTCACCTAACCCTACCATTATTCCAGATTTAGTAAATATTTTAGGATTCTTATCTTTTATTGTTTTAAGTAAGTATAGAGAATGAAAATAACGTGCTTTTGGCCTAATCTTCGCATATAACCTTGGTACAGTTTCTATATTATGATTATAAACATCAGGAGCTATTGCAGCAATCTTATCAATTGCACCATGCTTATTTAAAAAATCCGGAGTTAATACTTCAATAGTAATGCTATCATCTCTTTTTCGTATTTCTTCTATACACCCTACAAAATGTCCTGCACCACCATCTGGCAAATCATCTCTATCAACAGATGTAATAACAACATGATGAAGTTTAAGTGCACTGACAGCTTTAGCTAAATTTTGAGGTTCATGAGGATCCAACTTATCTGGAATGCCAGTAGCAACATTACAAAAGGCACATGCTCTAGTACAGGTAGACCCTAAAATCATTACTGTTGCATGTTTTTTATTCCAACATTCACCAACATTTGGACAAGCAGCTTCCTCACACACAGTATTTAGCTTATACAACTTCATTAAATTACGCATCTGATAAAAAGCATCACCTGTAGGCATTTTTACTTTTAACCAATCAGGCTTACTTCTCATATGACAAAATTCAGAAACTGTTATCATTTGAGCATAACTAACATTAATACTGATGTCAAGAAAGTGTCCCATCTAAAAATATTTCAACATTTAATCTCATATCAAATTTATATAATCACTTGTCAATACATAAAACTTTTACACAATAAACAATCACATAAATATAGACAAAGTATATTAAATTAAAAACATTACAGATTATTAGTAACTCAACATTAAACTATAAACAAATACTTTGTAATACGTGATTTTCAACTTAATTAACGACTATCGAGATAATGCATTATTTTGTACCTGGTACTGCATTATTCGTATATCTTCTAGATAACTACTATTATAAATACCAGCACATGAAACTCTTAACTCACTATGATAATTTAAAGAAGACCAAACACCACTATCATAATGTTCATAATGTGAATTATTACTCTGAACAAAACTCATATCCTTATAAGAACATCTCACAGTATTAGCATCAGAAGATTGTTTAACACTACGTGCAGCACGATCATTAGTAGGTGCAGTAGAATGCTCAACTGCACCTAACTTATCAATAGCTTTTTTAAAAAAATCTGTTATATTCTTTAATGCAGCATTTATTGCATTCATTATTGCAATAACAGTTAACAAAATTCCTTGCATGCCATGTTGTGCACCAACATTAGGTGAAATATCATGCAAGGGCATAAAATATTGATCATGCAATTTATAAGATACGCTATTCACTTTTCCTAGGAAGACATCTTGTACATAACCAGAGGCAATAAAACTTGAAAAAGTAACAACAATACTACCTTGATGAACATCAGTAGAAACACTTCTTTCATCTAGAGTTTTCTCTTCTTGCTTTTGTAAAGACAATCCAAGTGCATCATGCGGTCTAGCACTCTCCCTAGTGACATAAGCATCCCGTTGTAAGCCAAGAAGAGAACTTATAAAACTTGCAAGTAAAAAAAAGCGCAGTAAGTTAGTACCAATGCCAGATTGCATCATCTGAGCTCTTAATTCTGTAAGTAGTATTAATCTTTCTTGTAATAACCTTCTTAGTTCAGGATCTTCTTCTTTTGCTAATTTTTCTTGCAACTCTAAAATTTGCAAATCTAATAATTCTTTTAAGTTAAGAGATTTACCACTACGTAAGAATCTTTTCAAAAACTCTATAATGGCTTCTAAGATAAATCTTTTTTTCCTCTTTCTACGTTTTAAAGGATCAAGTTCATAATCAAAATCAAGATCTACATAATCTTCAGCTTCTTGATACAGTTGACTAAAGAAATCTAATATCTTCTGTAATAAAGACTCTTCTACCTCAAAATCTTCGTCTTCAAGCGCAACTACATGATCATCACATTCTTGATCTTCTACAATGCCATATTCCCCAGTGTGCTCTATAATAAACTTATTAAATTCTACTTCAAGTTCTAAAAGAGATTCTTGAACTTCTAAATCTTCTAGCTTAATTCTAGCAAGAGCTCTAAAATCTTCATCTTCATTATCATTAAGTTCCAACACTTCCATATCATGGAACACATTATTAACTCTCTCACTATTTTCTTCACTACACTTCTCCAGACCACTCAAATTACTAGATTTTACTTTCTTATTTCCTGCCATAAAACACTCATATCTTCAAGAACAATACAACACAAATTAATAGCTAACACATTCAAAACTTTTATCTAGTTTCAACATATGGCCTGTTCTACAAAAAACACTATAATACTACTTTTAATTTAATTTTAAATCCAACACATACCAAATCAATATTTGAATAAATACAGATTCAATATTATACATTATTTTCTTTCTAAAACAATTAACAACCTGTTATAAACACACCTATAAACAACTATTTATAAGAACCAATACAGCTAACTTTTTAACAATCTTTGGACACTAAGTAAAATAAACAGTATACAATATCTTGACTAGTCTATAGATCACTTATACATCACTTTAAAAATATAGAATCAATACTTTTATATAAATTATTTAAACGACAGAAATACACTAGAAAATCACAAACAATGAAATCATCAAAATACAAATAACTTTGAAAAAAAACATATTCTATAACTATACTTTGTAAATAATAATGACTTACACTTCAAACACATATTACTTAATACACACAAGTAGATTTTATACAATTATTAAATAAATCATTAACCAAATTCTATAATAACGTCACCAACAGTTACGCTACTTCCTTCTGAAAAAAACACAGATTTAACAACTGATTTTACATCTGAATATATTACATTTTCCATTTTCATAGCTTCAATTACTAATAAAGATTGCCCTGGTTGAACTTCTTCTCCTTCCTTAACATAAATTTTAACTATCATGCCAGAAATAGGAGAGCAAACATTATTACAACATAATTCTTCTACACTGACTTGAGGCATTATAGGGAGTAAACTAGATACACAAGGCCTATATACTACGCACAATGCACTCATGGTAGAATACCTCAACTTATATTTATTTAATCTACTATCAACTTTTACATGAAACAATTCTTCATTGATTTGTATCTTAAATATTTTAAAATTTGTATTCCATGTACCAGAAATCAAATACCCATTTTGTTTATAAATTGCTAAAACTTTATCATTTTCATACTTAGCATTAACCAAATGCTCCTGATCATTAACATAAACAGATAACTCCCTATTATTAGATGAATGATCTAAGTTATAGCATTCACTTTGAAAAAATATACATAATGAAGTTAATACAAAAAGTTCTATGCATTCTTCTGTCAAAGAATCATATTCAAAACCACCAGAATAAAACTGTTCAACAAATCTTGTATTAATATTTCCAGATATAAATACAGGATGATGAAATACAGATAACAAAAAATCTATATTATTAGCAATACCTCCTATATAAAATTCATTTAAATATTTTTGCATAAAGCTTACTGCTTCATCTCTATTTTTACCATAAGTACAAACTTTAGCAATCATAGGATCGTAGAACATACTAACTTCCGCACCTTCAAAAACTCCACTATCAATCCTTAAATTATCATTAGGCATAGGTGCAGAATAATAAACAATTCTCCCACTAGAAGGCAAAAAATTCTTCATAGGATCTTCCGCATAAATTCTAGACTCTATTGCTGAACCAACAAATTTCACATCTTGTTGAGTAAATCTTAATTTTTCACCATCAGCAATTCTAATCATTTCTTCTACAATATCAATACCAGTAACAAGCTCTGTTACAGGATGTTCAACTTGTAATCTAGTATTCATTTCCAAAAAATAAAATTGCCTATTTTGATCAACTATAAATTCTATAGTACCAGCAGAATAATATCCTACTTTTTTTGCCAAACTTACACACTGCTTATACATCTTTTGTCTTGTTTCTTCATCAAGAAACGGACTGGGAGTTTCTTCTATAACTTTTTGATTATGTCGTTGTATAGAACATTCTCTTTCACCTAAACAAACAATATTACCATATTTATCAGCTATGATTTGGATTTCAATGTGTCTAGGTAATTCAATATATTTTTCAATAAAAATCCTTCCATCCTTAAAATTTTTTGCAGCTTCATTCGTCGCGGAAGTAAAAGCTTGATCCATTTCCTCACATGATTTCACAATTCTCATCCCCTTACCACCACCACCAGCAGTAGCTTTAATCATGACAGGAAACCCTATAGACCTAGCTATACTTTTCGCTTCATCAACAGAATCAACTATCCCCATATATCCCGGAATAATGTTTACTCGTGCAGATTCAGCTATCTTTTTAGAAGTAATTTTGTCAGCCATCATTCTTATTGAAGAAGAACTTGGACCAATAAACTGAATATTATATTCTTGAAGCTTTTCAGGAAATTCAGCATTTTCAGACAAAAACCCATACCCAGGGTGCACAGCATCTACACCTGCATTATGTGCTACCTCACAAATTCGCTCCATATTTAAATAACTTTGATTTACTGGAGCAGTACCAACATTCACTGCTTCTTCAGCAGACAAAACGTGCAATGAATATACATCTGCACTTGAATATATAGAAACACAAGATATTCCCATTTTATGAGCAGTTTTCATCACTCTGCACGCAATTTCACCTCTATTCGCTATCAATATTTTCTTTATCATTATCTTAAATACTCTCAATTAGAAGGTAACTCTTTATTTATATATAAAGATAGTTCAAGATTTTACCTATATACAACCATACTACAAGCAATATTTCACTACTTTGATTATAATTAGTGATTAAAATATATTACTAAGGATAAATTATAAATAAAAATGTTAGAAAAAAAAATTTTTATTAAAATTGAAGAAGAAAATAATAGATTAGACAAGCTCATAGCAAACAAATTAAATATACCTCGTAATCAGGTACAACAACTAATAAAAGATAGTAAAGTTTCCTTGTTTAACAACATAATAAAAGACAATAATCACACAACAAAAGTAAATGATATTTATAGAATAAATATACCAATAAAAGAAATTAGTAACACAATTATTCCAAATCACTCAATACCAATTTCAGTTCTATATGAAGATCATGATATTATCATTATCAATAAAGCTCCTGGAATCACTGTACATCCAGGAGCAGGAACAAACAATAACACATTAGTTAATGCACTAGTTGCACATTATGGTAATGCTTTAAGTACTGTAGGAAAAGCAACACGACCAGGAATAATTCACAGATTAGATAAGGACACTAGTGGGTTAATGGTAATTGCAAAAAATGAAAAATCATATTATTTTCTATCAGAACTATTATTAAAAAAACAAATAAAAAAAGAATATTTAGCAGTAGTATGGGGATCACCTAATCCTAAAAATAATACTATACAAAACTATATCTGTGTTAAACCAAATAATAAACAAATGATGGCTGTTACACAGCTATCACATAAAGGAAAATTAGCTATTACTGAATATCAAACTAAAAAGAACTTCAGTAATATAGCAAGTTTAATAAAATGTAGAATACATACAGGAAGAACACATCAGATACGTGTACATATGAGCCATATAGGAAATTCTATAATAGGAGATCAAAAATACGGAAAAAACAACAGTAAAGTTACAAAATATGCTAAACAAAATACTATTATCAACACATTAAAACGACAAGCACTGCACGCATATAAATTAGGATTTATTCACCCTACAAAAAATACTCATATAGAGTTTCGCGCTGACATTCCTCACGATATGCAGACACTAATCAAAGAATTAGAACAACTAAGTTAATAACTCACTTAAACTTTTACTGACATTAACAGATGATAATTATTGATTATTATATATTTATGATATAGATAGTTGTGTACATCATATAATGAGATAAAACTTGGGGTACTTTATGATTTTTCTTGCTAATCCATTTTTTCATTATAAAAATAACATACTGAATATAGAAAATGTAAATGTATTAGATATCACAAAAGATATTGGAACCCCTGTTTACTGTTACTCTTTAAATGCTATAAAAAATAACTACAAGCAATTTCAAGAAAATCTACCTAATAACTCAATCATATGTTACGCAGTAAAATCAAATTCTAACTTATCTATTTTAAGTTTATTAAATTCACTTGGAGCAGGAGCAGATGTTGTATCTGAAGGGGAAATACGTCGTGCTATTGCAGCTGGTATTTCGCCAAACAAAATAGTATTTTCCGGTGTAGGAAAAACTGAGCAAGAAATAAGTTTTGCACTAGATAATAGAATATTACAATTTAATGTAGAATCCATTGAAGAGCTATCTCTTATAAACACAATTGCATGTAAAAAAAATATAATGGCACCAGTATCTATTAGAATCAATCCAAATATTAGTGCAGACACAAACGATAAAATCACAACTGGATTAAAAGTCAATAAATTTGGAATACCAGAAGAATTACTTGATCAAATCTTTAACAATAATTTCATAGGCATTAGGATTATAGGAATATCTGTACATATAGGGTCACAAATATCAAATTTAAACATCTTCCAAAACACAATTAATAAAATCAAAAAAATAGTAAAAACTTTTGAGCAACACAACATACAAATTATCAGGGTTGATCTTGGTGGTGGACTTGGCATACCATATAAAAGTGCTGATACTTTTCCTACAATCCCAGAATATGCAAATTTGCTAAAGCAAAATTTTGAAAATGAGAATTATCAAATCATATGCGAACCTGGTAGAGCATTAGTAGGCAATACAGGAGTATTACTTACTAAAGTACTATATCATAAACACAACCAAGAAAAAAGTCATATCATATTAGATGCTGGTATGAATGATTTAATACGTCCAGCATTATACAACGCAGAGCATACAATAATATCAGCAATTTCAACATCTACACCATTGCAATTATATGACATAGTAGGGCCTATATGTGAATCTGACGATACTTTTGCATACAATTATCATATCAATAACTTACAAAATGGAGAAATAGTAGCGATATGTACAACTGGAGCATATGGTTCCTCAATGTCAAGCAACTACAATTCTAGACCATTAGTACCTGAGGTAATGGTTAATAACAGTAATTATAATATTATACGTCACCGTCAAACTTATGAAGACATGTTAAAAGATGAAGTTATACTAGATTTCAACAAATAATCAGACATGTTTTTGTGTAACAATATACTTATTTAATACATCAGCATAATCAAAAACAAGTAAAGTTTATAAGTAGTAAACTTATATTTACATGATATACACAAAAGTACACTAATATGATATCAACATCTATAACGCAGCAAAGAACTTGCGTCAGAAAAGTAAATTATAACAATAATAAATTTATCTTAGTCACATTACACATAATTATATAAAAATATCAAGATTACCAATAACCTATTAAACATATGAATTAAACTAACTTACATTTTTTACATCAAACAATATTACCAATATACATAATATAATAAAAAAACTTGCACCAAGAAAGGCAAATTTCAACGCCTTACTATAAATTTACATTAGCTACATTATATATAAATTTGATTTAATATGTGTATAGACAACTTGTCTATCTTATATTACTGACTACATGAGCAGGTGTGCATATCTGAGTGTAAGATACTAATGATTATAATTCTTCCTAATTGTACTTCTAATAACCCTTTTTGTGCTTTTGAAATAGCTAATTTCATACATGTATCAGTAATATATCTAAACTATTAACAACATATTAGATGCACAGATAAACTATTTTTACACTAAATAATATACACAAAGTACTTATAGTAATCACTAATAAATTGTACAATATTACTAAAAAACTCATAAGACAACACTTCTTTAATACTGTATATTAAAGATATCATTATCAATTATCACTAACAATTACATGAACAAGTATTTTTCAATGACAATTATATATCATATGATCATCTAAAAAATTTGTAATAAACTTTATCTATACAAATACAACAACAAAACTATATAAACACTATTTACTACATGAACACAGCAAACATTTCATCCAAATGGTAAAAATACTTTTTTGATACTAACAAAATACATAATACACTACATAAGCAGTTTATTCGTTTAACCATTGTATATACATCCACAATCTGAATAAAAAGTGTACCACAATCAAAATAACCTATGTAGTAATTTACATTTACCACAAACAAAACTACAAAGTACTTTTATCAGTACATCATAGAATACGATCAAAAACTATTAGTAAAAAACAATACACCCATACTCAAACATATTGAACAAATACTAAGTTAGCTATTATAAGCAAAAGCTACAATAAATTATGAACAGAAACTACTACAGAAATATAGAAACTTCACTTAAAAATTATAAGGACACTTTTACACCTTTTGCTACAGCATTTTTCACAAGCCTTTTAATCTTTTGAGCTTTATCAGTCAACTTTCTAGATGATGTATTAAGTAAGTATAAATCAAAACCACCCTTATAATCTATTGTTCTTAAAGTACGACTGGATACCTTAAATTTAAATTTCCTATTCAAAATATCACTTAATAAAGTAACATTATGTAAGTTGACTAAGTAGCTTCTTTTAGTCTTACGATTAGAGTGTGATACTTTATTTCCAAAAGACTTTCCCTGACCTGTAATATCACAAACCCTACTCATTTTACAAACCTAAACTCTTAACTAATAGGCATTTATTATAACAACACAGTAACATTAGTCAAATACAAATTCTTAAGATTATTGAGCTCCACAGTAACTAATTACTACAAGAACAATAAGACATTAAATCATGCTAGTGTTTTCATAGGAGCTCACTTAGTAATTTCTCTATTAATGCATGAAATATTTAGGTAGTTATGTTATTGGAAATGTGTTAGGTAGTAGAGGAGATGGATTAATTCATAATATACTTGAAAGATCGTGAAGTTGCTTTTAGATAGTTTGAAAAGCACATACATTGGTACCTCAGTAATATAAAGCAAGTCCTTATCTTTCCAATGCAGATGAAGAAGATGATGATAGGAATCCCTTTGCTAAAGAAAAACCACATGTTGCTAAAGAAATGTTACATGGCAATGGTGACAATAGGTTATTAGATGAAAGTGTAAATCCATCAATAAAGACAATTTAAGTGATGCACTTGATGCAAGAGAACAGTTCAAAACAATGATTAGCAACACAACAGATTAGAATGCATTTCATTTATTGAGTTATAGTATACATTACAAAATTGAAATGATAATCAAATCATAAAATTGTAACATAAATAGATATATTATCCGCTAATACATAATAAAATTTAGAATTTGAACAACCGCAATGCTAAAAACTCAGAAATACTCTGATGATATACAAAAACTACATAAAATTTACTGGATCAACATCTATTGTAATCTTTACCTTATTATTTACCTTCGAGTAATACTCCTTATATTTAGCAAGTAACTTTTGTACCAGAATATTATTCTGTACCTTAATTAAAATCCTATATCTATACCGCCTATTTAAAAAACTTATAGGTGCAGGAGCTGGACCTAAGACAGTCAACGTATTCATAAGACTTTTTACTATTTGTTTTGATATATTTATAACATTAGTTTCATTTTCACCACTAACTATTATGCCTATTAACCTTGTATATGGTGGCATTTTAGTTAACAATCTAGATTCTAGTTCTAAATTATAAAATAGTTCACGATTATAAGATGATAATGATTTTACCAGTGCACTATTGACATCATAAGTCTGCAACATTACCTCACCATTATCTACAAATCTACCAGAACGCCCTGATACTTGATGTAATAGCTGATATGTCCTCTCAGTAGCACGTAAATCACTATTATTCAAACCCAGATCAGCATCTACTACACCAACAAAGGTTAATTTGGGAAAATTATGACCTTTAGCTATCACCTGAGTTCCAATAATAACATTAACTTCATTACGCATAATGAGGTCAAACATAACACCTACATCTTTATTACTAACATCACTGCTAATTACTGCAATTTTAGCATCTGGTATTAGTGCAACTATCTCTTCTGCTACTTTTTCCACACCTACCCCATATGATATAAGCGAAGATTCACTCAAACAATAAGTGCATTGATTTTGCATTGCACAAGAATATCCACAATAATGACATAGTAACACATTCTTTCTCTTATGCTCTATTAACCAAGTAGAACAGTTTTTGCACTGTATTTTAAAACCACAAGCTTTGCATAACCTCAATTTTGCATAACCACGACTGTTTAAAAAAAGCATAACCTGATCTTGCCTTTTTAAAACTTTCAAAATATTATTATACAGTTCGTATGATAACCAAGTGTTTACCATCTTACTTTTACACAAATCAACAATTTTTACTGACGGAAGTTTAGCATTCCCAAACCTTTTCGTTAGTTTCACATGATAATATTGAGATCTAAGAACATTATTGATTGTCTCTAAAGAAGGTGTTGCTGAAGATAAAATTACTGGTATGTTTAAGCTTTTTGCTAATACAATAGACATATCACGTGCATTATAAAGCACACCAGACTCTTGCTTAAATGATGAATCATGCTCCTCATCTACAATTATTACCTTAAGATTATTGTATGGCAAAAATAAAGCAGATCTTGCACCTATTACAATTAAAGATTGTCCATATGCTACAGATAACCAATATTCTCTACGATTTTTTAATGTTAAATTTGAATGCCATTCTACTGGATAATAACTATCAAAATAATTCTTTATACGTTTTATCAATTGCAATGTTAACACTATTTCTGGCAGTAAAATTAATGTTTGAGCTGTATTGTCTTTTTTAATCAATTCGCGTATAACCTCACAATAAACTTCCGTCTTCCCAGAACCAGTTTCACCATCTAATACTACAACAGAATAACCTGACATCTTATTAATAATATCATCGTATGCAACTCTCTGCTCATCCGATAAACTAATTGCTACATCATTACATTTGTCACTTTTCTTTACAGAAAACTCTAGCTTATTAAAAGACTTAGCACTGACTACATTACTGAATACCATTTTTAACACTAAACCTGCTGGAACAACATTATATTCACTCACCCATTTAATAAAATTAAGCAATGTAGGATTAATCCTTGGCAAAGAACTCTTAGAAATTATAATTTTTAATCTTAACCTTTCTATACCACAATCCAAAGGCATTGAATTACTCAATTTTAATACAACACCAACTAATGTTCTCAGACCAAAAGGTACAAGAACATACTCACCAATAAGCAATGACTCATTTTCCGGAACACTGTAATAAAATGTTTTATTAATCGGTACTGGAAGTAACACTTCAGCTATCATGCTAAACATTTAAACAACAAAGCTATTTCATTATAACAAAAGAAACACAACTTACATATCACCTATAAAGTTTAATTTTATACCCATTACAAACATACAAACTAACTAATAATAGCAAATTTTAAAACTTCATTTAAATACCACATCAATAAAAGTATAAAATATCATAGTACTATGCACTATAAACAACACTTGACTATCATGCTAAATTTTCAAATAATAGAACTATTAATAAAAGTTCAACACTTTACTAATAAATTTATAAACTTACCTACTACTAGCAAATTAGTGTGTAAGCTTGTACTATATAAATAAATTCAATATCCTATACTCTAAACTCTACACTTATCCAATAGTATAGTCAACGCTCACTAAATCCAATACTATTATAAACTCAAACAGAATATACCTTCAAAAGTACTTTATACTAACAACCACAAAAAAATATTCTTCATTCTTATATAATAAGTATTAACTTACTAAAGCTGTAACAAGTAAATTACTATTGAAAATATACATATCATACACATTTCATACACTTACTTAATCACGGAAAAGAAAGTCTTTAATTATTGCATCCGCAAGTGCAATTGATGCTTCTCTATTGCTGTCTCCTCTTTTCTTTTCAGAATTAATCATAAGATACTCTGGATGAAATTGAAAATACATATTACCATAACTATCTTCAATTCCCTCTATAATACCATCTTCTGACATAGCAATAATCTTATATCCTAAATTATATATTTTCTTTATATTTTCTATATCAGTATCAATTGCCTCTGAATGTGAATCTGGAAAATATATCACTTGATTTTTAGTTAACAAATTTAAGCTAGAAGCAATATTTGATAACCTATTATTAGGCAAAATCTTGATTTGATGTAAATTCGCATCTATATTTCTAGGATTAGGGTTTGAAACAGTATGCGACTTTACAGCAATTTGAGACTTAACTATGTTCTCCACCCTTGTAATTCTAACACCATTTGCATACATTATGCCTTGCAAACCACCACAAACACCAAAAAGATGTATACAATAATTATCGTTATGAATTATACTAACAACAGCATTAGTAATTAATTGCCTGTTTAAAGATGGAGCAATTGGTAGAGAACTAATATTATAATGGTTACCAGGTATTAGTATTCTACTAACATTATTCTCTTTAATAAATCTCATAACAACATTTTTTACAATATCACACCTTGATATCTCATAACTCTTCTCATAAGTTTTATTAATACTGATTATTTCATCTTCCACTAACTGCATAATTACATTGTAGTCCATCAAAACCACATGAACACCATAACCTTCAAGTAACTTTGTAATTTCCAAAGCAGTGTTATATTCATCAGGATAGCTGACAAATTTAGTAGACAATAATCCAACTACAATATCTTTCTTATTATATTTTACACATTCTGCTAATACAGTAATATAAGGGGTAACGAACGTAAGAAAAAACAAGGTTAATAGTATAGTATAGTTTATTCTACATGTGAACTTCATACAATTGTCTCTAAAATTATATAATTACATTAATAATTATTGATGTACTAGAATTAAATATTATGACATTATTAGCATATAAAATCAATAAAAATCATATTATTTAGTTATTACAGATGGCTAAGTGTTATTATCAGAAATACATAAATTTATACTTATTCTACGATTAAATTCAAATATTCAGTTGATTATCTGTATATACTAAGATATTTTCTTAACAACAATGTAATTTATTATATGAAATATTTATTAGTTACTCGTCCAGAAAAAGATTCTATTAAAATCAAAGAATATCTTAATAAATTAGGATTCAACGTATATATCGAACCAATGTTTTCAATAAAATATTTAACAACTAAAATAATACTAAAAGATTTTGATTTGATAATATGTACAAGTCAGCATAGCATCATTGCTTTAAGTAAAATCACTAAAAACCGAGATATCACTATCATTACAGTTGGTAATAATACTATGAACATCGCACAAGAATTAGGATTTACATCTGTAAAGTCACTTAATGGAAATATCAATGATGTTGTCTCTTATCTGCAAAATTACAGTAAATTTAATATTTTATACATAAGAGGGAAAGAAGTAACATACAATCTCAAAAAAACCTTTAACCATTACAAAAATTTTCAAGAAGTTATATTATACAGTACAACAGATAGAACACATTTTAGCAAATGCTGCTATAATGCTTTTTTAGGAAACAAAATCTCAGGTGTTCTACTTTACTCTTCAAGAACTGCAGAAATACTAATAGAATTAATAAAAAAATACAATATACAAGATAAAATAAGCAATATTACAGCTTACACAATGAGTAATAAAATTGCAAACACTGCAAAGAATGTTCATTGGAAAACGATAAAAATATCTGACCAACCTACTAATGAATCACTACTATCATTAATTTCAGAGAACATTAGAAACATTTAAAAAAATATACTCTTACACAATATATAAAATACATTTCAAAAATTCACACAACAGCTAAAATTTACGAAAGGTACATATTAAACCAAATGACTATATGGCACCATTAATTCAATATATCTATATAATATATTACTACTAAATGAAATATACATACAAACATACACTATAGAAAAAAATCAAAAGGTATTTTTCTTACAATTTGATAAAATATATACGCTAACCTAACATTATAAAACATATTTTAAAATTCATAAAAAATACATATAATCAAACTATTATATGACATAATTAATTTAACATATTCATATAATATACAACATATTACTACTAAAAATGAAGACTATACACACAAACATGTACACTAGAAAAAATCAATTAAAGTATTTTCTTTCAACTTGATAAAATAATTCTTATATAAAGACAAATCCATAATAAAAATGTATATAATCAACCAGTTAATTATATAACATAGTTATCACAAAAGTTACACATAACATCATGAATAATATTACATCCACAACATAATAGCTATTATTCAATGTAATCTTCTATATTTAATACACTAATGTAATAGAAAAATATAGATATTGAACATCATATATCTATTAGCTCATGTTAAATATTAATACTTAAGTATACTAAAAGATACTTTTTAATATATAAAAACTACTTATCTTTTAAACTTCTACATGCACTATGTAACCAACATTTAACTTTTTGATCTAAATATGGTGCGATTGTATTGTAGACAAAACTATGATACTGATCCATATAATCAATTTCTTCATTGTTTAACATACTGATATCTATCAATTTTAAATCTATAGGTACACATGTTAGTTGCTTAAACCTTAAAAAATTATCCATATATTTTTCAATATACATTAGATTTTCAATCCTTATCCCATATTCTCCATTTTTATAATACCCTGGCTCATTTGATAAGATCATATTTGGCTTTAATATAATATTATTTCTGTAGGAAATAGCACAAGGACCTTCATGAACTGATAAAAAACTTCCTACTCCATGACCTGTACCATGTTGATAATCAAGACCTGATTTCCATAAATATTGCCTTGCTAATACCTCCAACATTCCACCTGTGGTTCCTAAAGGGAACACTGCCATTGCTAAAGCAATATGACCTTTTAAGACTAATGTAAAATTAGTAATCTGTTCAGGTGTTGGCTCCCCTACAACAATAGTACGTGTAATATCTGTAGTACCATCAAGATACTGCCCTCCAGAATCTAATAAATATAACCCATTTTTACATATTAACTTATTTGTGTTGTCATTTGCTTTATAATGTACTATTGCACCATTTTCTCCAAAACCAGAAATTGTAGCAAAACTTTCACCACAAAACAAATCTTGTTCTTGCCTGAAATTCAACAACTTTGATTCAACATCTAATTCTGTAATTTCATTACTACTACCTAATTGAACATTTAACCAATACAATAAATTAACTACGGCAACCCCATCTCTAATATGGGCATTGATTGCACCTTGTATTTCAACATCATTTTTTTCAGACTTCATTAAAAGACAATGATCTGAATCCTTAATTAATATATCTTGTTGATTCAAACATTGAAAAATATCCATTGGTATAGTAGATGCATCTATCACTATTGACTCAATAGACTCTAAAACATTAAATAAATCACTTAAAGAATATACTTTAAGATGCTCATATTTAACATTTACTGAACATGTATCATCAACAAATAAATCAACTCTTCCATTTGAATACAAAATCGCTCTAGATAATACCGATGGATTATAAACAAACTTGTTATTACGTATATTTAATAACCATGAAACCACATCAGTATCTGTAATCAAAGCAGCATCTTTACCAGACAAATATTTTATTGCTTCACAAGATTTTTTATAACTTTCAACACCAGAATATTTTAAAGGATGCTCTACTATATTACACTCTACATTAAAATCACGAATCCACAACTTATCAATTAAAATTTGATCTATTGGCCTTAAAATAATGCTACCATCCTCATATTTTTTTATCTGACTTAAAGTAAATAATGAAGCTTCATACGCTATAACAGCATTAGATGCAAGATTTCCTACACACCATTGCCAAGGTGCTAAATCAGAAACATTATGTATTTGATAATCATCAAGATCTAATTCCATTGTTGCTTGTAATATGTATCTACCATCAGTAAAAAAGTGTTGCTTACCTTCCTTTGATATTATTAAAGTAGCATTCGATCCAGAAAATCCACACAACCATTTTATTCTCTGCTTATTAACAGGTACATATTCAGACTGATATTCATCTGTATTATGCAATAACAATAAATCAATTGCATACTCACTCATTAAATCAATTAATTTATTCAATCTACTCTTCATAAACTTTATATTTTATATAAAACATGTATATTACTATATAATACAACACATAACAGCTGTCTCTAATATCTGATCAACTGAAATATAATAATTTTACAATAAAAAATTTCTTATAATAACACTACACAATAATTTACAATAATAAACCACACGTACACTCAAACATTTTACCATAAAGAATATTCAACAAAAAAGTTGCAACACAAACCTATACTACTTCTAAATGCAGTAATCATATTTTTATAATCACAAAGATATCTAAAGCAGATTATATATCCATATAATTCACACAAAATTGCATCAATAATTGATTTTTTCAACTTATAATAAAAAATTATAGAAATTAGCTTACAGAACAACCTATTTTCCTAATATTAACGCCATATACCATTACAAGCAAACGCTATTAAATAACAGCTACAAAAGTACTAAATTAAACTTACACAAACCATATTTTTATTCCAAA
>CDGH01000067.1 GCA_000825765.1 Ehrlichia minasensis
ATACAATACAAGATGGCAAAATAAGCGGAAATTTCTACATCAGTGGAAAGTATGTGCCAAGTGTTTCGCATTTTGGTGTTTTTTCTGCTACAGAAGAAAAAGTGAGTACTACAGAACTATATGGACTAAAACACGACTGGCCTGGTAGACAACAAACATCACATAACGATAATGAGTTTAACAATAAAGGTTACTCATTTAAATATGAAAATAACCCATTTTTAGGGTTTGCAGGAGCTATTGGTTATTCAATGTATGGTCCAAGAATAGAACTTGAAGTTCTATATGAAGTATTCGAAGTTAAAAACCAAAATAACTGTAAGAATGATGCCCATAAGTATTGTGCATTATGTCAAAGCACCGGTTCACACGCCAGCAATCCTGAGGCAAACAAATATGTTTTGTTAAAGAGTGAAGGGCTAACCGACGTATCATTTATGATAAACGCATGCTATGACATCGTAACAGATGGAATACCTTTCTCTCCTTATGTATGTGCAGGTGTTGGTACCGACTTAGTTTCTATGTTTGATGCCATAAACCCTAAGATTTCTTATCAAGGAAAATTAGGGCTAAGTTATCCTATCAACCCAGAAGCATCCGTTTTTATTGGTGGACATTTCCATAGAGTTATAGGTGATAAATTTAGGGATATTCCTACATTGAAAGCTTTTGTTACTAGTAGTACTGCAAAACCAGATTTCGCAACAGTAACGCTAAGCGTATGTCATTTTGGAATAGAACTTGGAGGAAGATTTAACTTCTAATTTTATTGTTGCCACATGTTAAAAATGATCTAAACTTATTTTTATTATTGCTACATACAAAAAAGAAAATAGTGGCAAAAAAATGTAGTAATAAGAGGGGGGGGGGGGACCAAATTTACCTTCTGTGCTTCCAACATCTTTTCTTTCCACTTGTAACCAAACAGTAAAAGCCAATACTTTCATGGAGAATATACTTTCAAATATTTTGTTTATTATCATTCTTATATAACATATTAAATTTCCCTTACAAAAATCTCTAATATTTTATACCAATATACATATTCTAGCTTGTATTTGCTTTGCACTTCTACTATTGTTAATTTATTTTCACTACTTTAGGTGTAATATGAATTGCAAAAAAATTTTCTTAGCAACTGCATTAATATCATTAATGCATTCCGTTCCAAGTATATCTTTTTCTGATGCAATACAAAATGGTGATACAGGTGGTAACTTCTACATCAGTGGAAAGTATGTGCCAAGTGTTTCTAATTTCGGTGTTTTTTCTGCTACAGAAGAAAACAACACAACACTTGGTGTCTTTGGTTTAAAGCACGATCATTCTGGAGCTGCAATAACTAAAACTAGCCCAGAAAATACATTCAATGTTAAAGACTATTCATTTAAATATGAAAGTAATCCATTTCTGGGATTTGCAGGAGCCATTGGCTACTCAATGGGCAGCCCAAGAATAGAACTTGAAATCCTGTATGAAACATTCGATGTCAAAAATCAGGGCAATCATTATAAGAACGACGCTCATAGGTATTGTGCTCTATGTCGTCAGGCAGAAATGAGTCGTGCAGATGATAAATTTGTTTTTCTAAAAAATGAAGGATTAACTGATATATCATTTATGATAAACGCATGCTATGATATAACAACTGAAGGAATGCCTTTTTCACCTTATGTATGTGCAGGCACTGGTGTTGATTTGGTTTCTATGTTTGAAGCTATAAACATTAAATTTGCTTACCAAGGAAAATTAGGATTAAGCTATGCTATAAGTCCAGAGGCTCAAGTTTTTGTCGGTGGGCATTTTCACAGAGTTGCAGGTAGTGAGTTTAGAGAGATTCCTGCTATGGTTCCTAGCGACTCAGCACTTCCAAAAAGTCAATTCGCAATAGTAACACTAGGCATATGTTACTTTGGCTTAGAACTTGGAGGAAGATTTAACTTCTAATTTTATTGTTGCCACACATTAAAAATGATCTAAACTTATTTTTATTATTGCTACATATAAAAAAGAAAAATAGTGGCAAAAAAATGTAGCAATAAGAGGGGGGGGGGGGACCAAATTTATCTTCTATGCCTTCAACATTTTTCCTCTTTACTTATACCCAGACATTAGAAGATAGCACTCCCACAGAAAATGCACTTTCAAATATTTTATTTATTACCAACCTTATATAATATATTAAATTTCTCTTACAAAAATCACTAATACTTTATACCAAAACATATATTCTAGCTTGTATTTGCTTCACATTTCCACTACTGTTAATTTATTTTCACTATTTTAGGTGTAATATGAATTGCAAAAAAATTTTTATAACAACTGCATTAATGTCATTAATGTACTCTCTGCCAAACTTATCTTTTTCTGATACAATACAAGATGACAAAATGAACGGAAATTTCTACATCAGTGGAAAATACATGCCAAGTGTTTCGCATTTTGGTGTTTTTTCTGCTCAAGAAGAAAAACAGAATACTGTAGTACTATATGGACTAAAACAAGACTGGAATGGTACATCATCAGCACATCAAGATGATGATTTTAACAATAAAGGTTACTCATTTAAATATGAAAATAACCCATTTTTAGGCTTTGCAGGAGCTATTGGTTATTCAATGTATGGTCCAAGAATAGAACTTGAAGTTCTATACGAAACATTCGAAGTTAAAAATCAAAACAACTGTAAGAATGATGCCCATAAGTATTGCGCATTATGTCAACAAGACAATACAAACAAACCTCAAGGAAACAAATATGTTTTGTTAAAGAGTGAAGGACTAACCGACATATCATTTATGATAAACGCATGCTATGACATCGTAACAGATGGAATACCTTTCTCTCCTTATGTATGTGCAGGTGTTGGTACCGACTTAGTTTCTATGTTTGATGCCATAAACCCTAAGATTTCTTATCAAGGAAAATTAGGACTAAGTTATCCTATCAACCCAGAAGCATCCGTTTTTATTGGTGGACATTTCCATAGAGTTATAGGTGATAAATTTAGGGATATTCCTACATTGAAAGCTTTTGTTACTAGTAGTACTGCAAAACCAGATTTCGCAACAGTAACGCTAAGCGTATGTCATTTTGGAATAGAACTTGGAGGAAGATTTAACTTCTAATTTTATTGTTGCCACATGTTAAAAATGATCTAAACTTATTTTTATTATTGCTACATATAAAAAGAAAATAGTGGCAAAAAAATGTAGCAATAAGAGGGGGGGGGGGGACCAATTTATCTTCTATGCTTCCAACATTTTTTCTCTCTAACTTACATTCAGATATCAGAAGATAGCATTCCCATGGAAAGTGTATCTTCAAATATTTTATTTATTACCAACTTTATATAATATATTAAATTTCTCTTACAAAAATCACTAGTATTTTATACCAAAATATATATTCTGACTTGCTTTTCTCCTGCACTTCTACTATTTTTAACATATTTGTCACTATTAGGTTATAATAATATGAATTGCAAAAGAGTTCTCATAGCAAGTGCATTGATATCACTAATGTCTTTTTTACCTAGCATATCTTTCTCTGAATCAATACATGAAGACAACATAAACGGTAACTTTTACATTAGTGCAAAATACATGCCAAGTGCTTCTCACTTTGGTGTATTCTCAGTTAAGGAAGATAAAACACCAACAAAGGGAGTTTTTGGGTTACAACAAGATTGGGATGGAGGTACAATAGAAGATGTAAAGTCTAGTTACAATCCAAGTAATAAATTCACTGTACCAAATTATTCATTTAAATATGAAAACAACCCATTTTTAGGATTTGCAGGAGCTATTGGCTATTCAATGGGTGGTCCAAGAATAGAGTTTGAAGTATCTTATGAAATATTTGATGTAAAAAACCAAGGTAACAGTTATAAGAACGATGCTCATAAATATTGCGCTTTATCAAGAAAAGAAGGAAGTATGCCGAGTACACCAACATCAGATGCCAATAAATTTGTCTTCTTACAAAATGAAGGACTACTTGACATATCACTTATGATAAACGCATGTTATGACATAACAACTGAAAGCATACCATTTTCTCCATACGTATGCGCAGGTATTGGCACTGACTTGGTTTCTATGTTTGAAACTACAAATTCTAAAATTTCTTATCAAGGAAAATTAGGTTTAAGTTACTCTATAAGTCCAGAAGCTTCTGTTTTTGTCGGTGGACACTTTCACAGAGTTATAGGTAATGAGTTTAGAGACATTCCTGCAATAACTCCTGCTGGAGCAACAGGTATCAACGGCACACAGTTTGCAATAGTAACACTAAACGTATGCCACTTTGGATTAGAACTTGGAGGCAGATTCACTTTCTAATTTAGCTCAACATGCGTATAACTTTCACCAAAAACTTTACTGCATATAAAAGCTAAATTGTATTAATGATAAAGTAGCTAACAATTATATTATTTTTAAACCTAGTTTTTTCTATACACACATTGTAATTGTTAGCTAATTAAGTGATGCATTAGGACATAAATTGAAATTTATATTGTATATCTTACTTCGTACAATTAAACTTTGGATATTAACGCACCATATAAATTTAAGTGGTTATAATCAGTTTTTACACATCAAATGCGAAAAAATTATCAAGTTAACAGAACTCAGAATACAATAAACTGCATGCACAACATAAGACATCAAAAATAACGGTCCCAACAATAAATAGAATAATACGCAAAACCTTACAAAATAACAATAAGGATCTACATAAATGCAAAACTACTAAACCTTATACCGCCACTTACACAAACAACGAACAAGTGATTAAAGCAACTTATTACAAAAAAAAGCCTAAGAATTCATCTTAATAGATATACAACAGTACAATCATAATACAAAAAACACATTATTCTCAAGATGACTGTAACCAACAATATTAGAGTGAACTACAATACAAACCTATACTTGGAAAATAATCACTCAACTTCAACTACAGTAAACTCTATAGCGTAAATCTAAATCCAACTTCCCAGCCAAAATAATCAGTATTCAAAGTAGCAGAAGCTGAAGTAGTTTTAGGAACTTCACTTAATGTACTGGGATGGTAAGCTATTTCTACTCTCTCATACTTATTACCTACAACTTTATGGTAATAACCCCCACCAAATAACATAGTATTAACATTTAGAGGATAATTAACACCGAACTTAACTTGACAAGAAAACTTAGGTAACGATATACCTAAAAATTTTATATAATCTGCACCAACACCAGCACACATATAAGGTGCTAAAGGAATACCACCACCGGCAATATCATAGCAAACATTCACATTAATTGACTTATCAACAACACCATTGTTCTCTAGCACTATAAACTTATTATCTGCACAACTGTCTTTATCACGAGACAAAGAAAAAAATTTGTAACTTTGGCTGTTTTCAGGATACCATTGTCTTTCAGGTTCAAAATTCTCATAAGAACCTTCAAATTCTACTCTAAAGTCATTAACATAATACCCAATAATACCACTAAACCCTGCAAAACTGCTTGCATAAGTAGGATCATATTGCCGTGTAAAGCTACCATGCTCAGATATTTTAGATTTACTAAGATCCATTGCAAAAATCTTTTTTGTAATACCAGGGATTGTTTCTTCAGCTGAAAAATTACTAAAATTAGGAACACCAACTTTATACTGACTACCTATATAAAGCCCTCTCCTCCCTTCAGAAAAGTTTACATCATCAGAAAAAGCACTACCAGAGAGGAAACAAACAAACGCACTAAGCGTAACACCTACAACAAACCTTTTGTAATTCATCTTAATAACCATTAATAACAAGGTAAATCATGATAATTTACTACAACAAACTATGCCAAGTCAAGTAATTGTAAATAATTCTATCTGCTATCAATAAACACACCCAAAGTACACAAAAAACACTCATTAACTATTAGCAATATATACAAACCTCACTTTTTACTATAACAACAAAAAATAATGAAAACATACTAACTAATCTACTATACAAACACCTTAACACTAATCTCAATACCAAAATTCGGCTAATGCTGAAGTACTAACAGAGGTGAATAGTATTACATTACAGTACACTATACAGTACTATAGTTACCAATTACCCCTATGGTTGATATCCATTAATAAAAAAATACATCCTAAGTGAAAATTAATCCTAACATTATTAATAGAAATGTAGGATTTAACCTATTGAGTTTTAATAATTTTTTCCAGATATCTAAGAGAAAAAGGAATAACACATAGTACTATACTTTTCACAGCTATGACAAATACTCAAGACTTATACTGTGATTTATCAAAACAACTTATCCAACACAGTTTGTAAAGGCAAAATATCTTCAATTGTTAGACATTAAATGTTTCTTATTGTCTTACAGCATCAAACCTTTTCATAAAATTCTTCAAGTTCTACTGTTAAATCTTCATAAAGTAAATATCCAAATGTAAGTGGTAGCATAAGAACATTACTACCGTATCCTGCTTCCAACAAATATTAAAAAAAAAAAAAAGCATACAAAATTTTGTAAAAATAACTAATGTTTGTACCTACTGTATAACGTACATGAAACATTCAATGAAACTGATAAACTAGGTACTAATAATCCTAAGACTATCATTAAAGTTTTACAACCTTATACTTCATCATCTAATTTATCTAACAAAAAGATTTAAGACAAATATTCAAAACATTAACTAATCTACAAACAAAACCATAATTAATTAAGATCATATAAAAATATACTAATAAGTGTGCTACACTTTCAACATTTAACATGATAAAAAAGTAAATTTATTGAAGTATTGTTTGTCTATTGATACACTTTTTTAGGTATAAGTATAAACTGATTACACAACCAAAATACAAATGATTATTTTTAAAGTAAAACATTTCTCATTAAATTTATACTATTAAACATATGTAAACCAAAGTATTGTATAAACATACAGTATTGTTACAACTTTGGTGTACAAAAGCCACAATATTAGTAACATAACATAATAGGCATAAAGTTAATTAACAGTCAACAGTGCTAAATTTAAATCCTTTTTAATGTCTATAATAAGCTATCCATACTTTTCTTTAAGAAATAAATAGTACATGATTTAATATGTTGCTTTTTTGTAGTATTTGATATAGGTTACATATATTTATTAGCATTTAGGTAAGATAATGGATATGATTAACGTATTTGATAATATAGAAAGTGACACACTCCATGTTTCTAATTTTATCAATCAAGACTTTATTTACAGGTTCACAGTCACAGTACTTCCTGAATTCATAACTAACAATAGCGCAGACATTAATGATGATATATATTCTGTTGTTTTTTCATATAAAAGATATGAAGCACAACAACCATACGATCTTGTGGATAACGAGACAATAAGATTTGATGCTCACTTTGATCATATAGATCATAAGTTATACCTAACCAAAGATGACATATCTGTTGTATTAGACGAAGATATGTTAAGTTCATGCTTAAGTTGCATAAAGTTAATTAATAATAATATAACAAATATTTAAGCTACTGATCTTTAGAAACAGTAAAGAGGACCTATGTTCTCATTAATGTGAGTATTAGGTCTTCTTTAGTTTTTCCTGTATTAAAATATATCATGAATTCAAAGTTTTAGTTAAATAGGCTTTAACTTTCAAATATTAAACTCTGGCATGCTAATGAAAATTTATTATAAATGTTAGTGTCGTTATACTAGGTATTTTTGTCCTAACAAATGATATATAGTACACTTGTTTTTGAATTAAAGTAAATTTAAGCAGTTAATCTAGTTTTTAACGTAAATATTTATGATATATAAAAAAAAGCTTATAATTTTTTACAATTTATTTTTTGTATCAAATAAAACATGTTGTTTTATTACTTTAACAAGATATAATGTAACCATTAATAAATTCAGGTAAGCTACAATGGATATTTTCAGCAATGAACTTAACGCTATTGTTAATGTAAATGGAACAATATACGAAGGAAAAGTTATTATAGACAACAATGGAAATTTTGATACTAGCCTTAGCTTGGCAGATGGTGTAGGAACTCTAGGTCATCTTTCTGGGAATATATCTCAAAATAATGAAACAAAAGAAAGCTATATTCTTGAGTATATATTTGAACAACGTATAGTTTATCCAACATTACCTGTTCTACACTCATTTAATGGACAAATAGTGTCATC
>CDGH01000068.1 GCA_000825765.1 Ehrlichia minasensis
CATCTGTAGTACTAGAACTATCACTTCCTGTACCAACATCTTCCATAGCAGATGCAGAACTTAAAGTACTATCTACATCACCACTTTGCTGCATAATATCACTATGTTCAACACCTAAAGTATCATCAGGTGCAGAACCAAAATCTTGTGATTCAATTGCACTTCCTGCAGAATCTTCAAATACTTCAACTGGAGCCCTAGCAGCAGTATCACCCTCTGTACCAACACCTTCCATAGAAGATGTAGAACCTAAAGCATCGTCTACCACACTATGCTGTTGTATTATACCACTCTGTGTATCTTCAATAACTGAACTGCCATCTGACGGTGGACTTAAAGTTTGCAATTCTACTGTTTCAAATCCAGCATCATGCTCTGTAGTATTTGTAAACTCATTAAATGCTGCAGCTGCTGAATCTCGTGATACTTCTGAATCCACACTATCCATCGGAGATGTCACATCTAAAGGTGTAGTTAATCCAGCATTATCACGTAATACACTATCATGTACACCTTCAACTCCAACTTGTTGTGATAACAATGAATCTGCATCACTCACTGTAGGAGTAACATCTAAATGTGTACTAGAAGAGATAATATCACTATTTAAAGGAACACTTAAATTACTATCTGCTTGCACTACCTCATCTACTTTTGGAACACCTAAACCTTGCAAATTTTCTGAAGAAACATTAAATCCAGACATACCTTCACCAAGTAAATCTTTAGGATGCTCTATTGGAGTATGAGAGTTAGCATAAGCCGTTGTAACTTTATCAAAATCACTACCTAAATTTTTATGCAAAGCATCATCAAGTCTATCAAGATCATATCTTATTTTTTGTAATGCACCCTCATCTGTTGTGTTTTCAATCATTGTTTTGAGCTGTTCTCTTGCATCCAGTGCATCACTTAAATTGTCCTTATTTATAGATATATTTCCATTCTCATCTAACAACCTGTTATCACCATTACCAGGTGATGTTTCTTTATCAGCATGCGGTTTTTCTTTAGCAAAAGGATTTCTATCATCATCTTCTTCACCTGCATTAGGAATATAAGGACTTGGTTTATATTGCTCAGGTCCCAATATATGCGCTTTCAAACTATCTAAAGCAGCTTCACGGTCTTCAAGTATATTATGAATTAACCCACCTTCTCTAGTACCGAACATACTTCCAGCAACATGACCACCTAAATATTTCATTGCATCTAATGGAGAAATTCCTAGATGAGCTCCTATGAAAGCACGAGCATAATTTAATGTCTTAAAGTTATTCCTAAAATCTCTATCATATTCATTATATGAAGAAGTCAAAGGAGCAGTAGCAGCACTAGTAAACTTAACAACATTACCTAAATAAGGTACTCTCTTTAATGCTTCCAAAGGCCTACGAGCTGTTTTAGTTATGTAGTTACCTGTTACAAATTTCAAGCTATCTATACCTTGATCAATCTTCTTAAATACAACACCTAAAACTGGAATTCCCGAGAAAATCTTAAGGAATCCACCTTCATACATGTTAGCAATAGTTTGAGACATCATACTACCACCAGCTAGTGCTACTGCTACACTTTGAATGAAAGCACGCATTTGCCATATTAACAACGCAGCCAAAAATAAAGAACCAACCTCTGACCACAATATCAAATGTCCAGCTTTAATTCCTAAAATCAAATTATAATCATGTTGCTTAATCAACTCATCTTGAGGAGTAGGAGCTTGAGCAGCCTCTCCTATAACATCATTAATAAGACTATTAATTATTTCAGACTTAAAATCTTCATCCTGATATTTATCCAATGCATTCTTTTGCTGAGATTGATCTGCATTTCTTCTGTTTTTGATAATTGTTAAAACTTTATTTTCACTATCAGAGGTTATAGTACCATTTTTCTTTAATTTTTCCAATTCATCTTCTATATCCTTTATTAATCTCGCAGCAACATATTTTTCATTAGAAGCAAGTAATGCATTAATATAATAAGATAATTGCCTAAATGGACTATCCTTAGACACAGTAATACCAAATGGATCACCATCAGTCTGACTATCTGGATCAAGGAAAGGGTAATCTACATACCTAAAATCTTTATGTATACGTTCAGGAGGAACACTAATATATGCACCACCACCAGTAAACTTATATCTCGCATTACCAGAAGTTTTCCTATCATTCAGGTTAAAATCTGTTGTTAAACCAATAACTTTTGGGTCATAAATTTGTCCCGGAGTCCATCCAAAAACACTTCGATCAATTACACAACCAGTACTACCTAATATACAAACTTTTACCTTTAGCCACTCATTATAACATGTAGTAAACCCAAAGATACGGTAATAATAATTCATAATAAGCGCACCAAAGAGCGAAATCAGTGTAAACATTAATATTGCTTGCATTGAAAAGCTTAGACACTGCGTTAACCAACCATCAAATAAACTCTTAAATTGAGAAAAAAGAATACCTAATAATAATAGAGGGAACAATCCAATTAAAAATGTAATACCAACAAATGCTGTAAGATATATAACACATCCATACAGGCATAAAGCAACATATATTAATACAGCAATAATAATTATAAGCACAGCAAATATTGAAGAAAAATCAGCAAGGATTAATGCTCTTATCTTAACTTTCCAAATAACCGGAGAGAATATTTTATCCACTATCATTTCATCCAGAAAAGCAAAAGGCCGTGTTGGATTATAAGAAGCAGAATGACTATTAATCATTGCAATAATCTGATCTATACCATTGATAAATAAATTCAGCAAATGATTATAAAAGAACTCCCAACTACTTGGAGAAATCAATAATATCATTAATGCCATTTTTAATATTCTAATAATAACATCAGAAAATGGACTTTGTACCATGCCGAATATATAACTTAAGGCACCAAATATTAGAAATAAAGTTAATAAAGCAAAAACAAAATTTTTAAATACTGGATTTCCAACAACGTGTTTAAAAACATGTTCACCTGCTTTATCCAATTCATTTCTTATATTTTTACGAACCCATTCAAAAACAGAAAATTGCTCTTCTTGTTTTATACCTTCAACAAATGTCACTGAATAACCACCAACATTATCATAATAATGTTTATCTAATATTTTAAGATATATCTTCCATCCTGGTTCCAACTTCACTTCTTGACATAAAGAATCCATAATTTTTCTATCTCTAGTAGATAAAGCATCACTACCAGCTAACTCTAATGGTTTATATCCTATATGCATCACTGGAGAAACTGGATATCTCATATGATTTAACGTTTCATTTGGTTCAGGATCATCTGGTCTTTTAAATAATAAATATGCACCATACCCATTCTTAAACCAACAAGGAGGACCATAAGCTCCTCTTTCTAATTCATCTTGAACACCAACAATTAACTCACATGACACCTTACATTCATTTTGACCATAAGGAACAAAAGTTTTCTGTATCTTATTATAAGGACCACAAATTCTTTCACTAGATAATATACTATCATATTTTTCGTAATCAACTACGCTTCTATCAGATTCGGAAGCATTGTCTGCCCATGCAGTCCACATGCCGTCAACCCTTAACACTATTGGATTACCATCTGTCACATATCCAGTATATTTCCATCTTACTACTTGATCATTCTTTAAAACATTTCCTAATGATTTATCGTCTGCAATAAAATCTTCCGAAGATTCATTAAAATACGCTGAAACAGAAGCTGTTTTTGCTTCAGATAACGCATCGGCTGGTATACATCTAGGCACTGGATGCTGATTAGATTCACATGCAGTTATTACTAATAATAACAATAATTTTACAAAATGCTTTTTAATAAAATTACACATATTTGCTCTTCATCTTTACCAATTACCTTTCAAACCCTATTCCTACTAATCTTTCTTGCCACGCCTTTTTACAATACTTCTCTCATGAGATTCTTTTTCCACTTCTATTGCTGATTCATGACCTGCAATCTTTTGTGCAACACTAGAATATTCATCCATATAAAGTCTTTCTTTCTGAGGACCTTCTAAAAAGTTAATATCTCGTTTCCCTCTATTGTGATCACTGTCACTAACATTCAAAGGTTCAACAGCACTAGAAGCTTTTCCTCCATCTTCTTGTGTATCGCTATTATTGCTTCCACCATTACTTTCGTTATTATTAGTAGCATCATTCAGATCACTATTACTTGTATTCCCAACATCAGGTGCCTCTGCAACATCACTAACAGCAGAAAGTTGAGTTTCACTGGTATCACCATTACTAGTACTATATAAATCTTCCACACTACTATCACTTGAACTACTACTAGTATCACCTCCATTATATTCTGCACCGTCAGTTGTATAGTTATAACCAATATCTTCAGAACTCACACTTGAAGTATCATCACCACTACTATATCCTCCAACTTCACCTGTATAGTAAGAACCACTTTCAGAGCTTACACTTGAAGCATCATCACCACTACTTTCAGAACTCACACTTGAAGTATCACTATCACTACTATATGCTTCTTCTGATGCAGTGTAATAACTACTACCTTCAGAACTCACACTTGAAGTATCACTATCACTACTATATGCTCCTTCTGATGCAGTGTAATAACTACTACCTTCAGAACTAATACTTAAAGCATCATCACTACTATCACATACCCTCTCCACAGTATTGCTATCCATATTACCACTACTATTAGCACTTTGTGTGCCATCATAATTTGAAGGTGCAGTATCAAGTACATCATTACCAGAAGATGAAAGATGACTATCTAACCGACCATGATTTCCACTTACATCACCTTTACTACCATCTAATACATCATTACCTGATCTAGATTTTGTATCAGCATTAGCACCTTCCTTATCAGTATTAACATCACCATCACCATGCACACCATCACTGCGACTTTTTGTATCTGAAGATAAAGGACCATCATCATCACCATCTTTTCCTACAATTTCACCCTTACTCTCTGGATTAGTATCAGTTCTACCAACAATATTAACATCCGATTTACCAGTAGATCTACGATTACGCAATGCCTCCTTAATAATACTTTGAGTTTCCTGATCAAGACCAACCATAGAAGCTAAAGACTGCGTAGCAGCATGTATACTCGCACTAAGCCCAGCAACACTCCCCGATATAGAGTGAGCCATCGTCTCGGACATTCCTTTAAATCCCTTCATAGCATTTGAGATAAGCAATAACATCAAAACTGCAGTAATCCCAAAAGGTAATCCTAAAAATGAACCTTCATTGTCATTAGCATATCCTTCCCTAATTGAATCATTCATAGATAACTCACTTGAGTATCCTATAGGCAATAATACAGATACTATACAAATATCAGGAGGTGCACCTTTTTCAGTAACACCCATAGGAAGATCAAAGCCAAGAAAACACTGATTACAGACAGTAAAACCTGTAACTACATGTAACACAGTTAACATCACTTGATTTAAAAATGCAAGCGCAGCAAAAAGTATTATAGGCTGTAAAGAAAAATTAACTAACATTTTGATCCATGCATCAAAGAGCGTCTTTGTAAGTTGGAAGAAAATAAAAGTTATAAAAATAGGTGCTAATGTTGCCAAAAACGCTATTGCAACAACAGTAAATAAATATGCTATAACTGCTTCTATAACACTGACAAAAAATATAAAAAAAGACCATACAATTGCAATAAAAACTATCCAACCTATAGGCCCTGTAAGTATCAATGTTGCTAGCCTAATCCATGTCTCTCCTGCTAATAATACTCCTATAGTAGTGTCTAAAAATGCAAATGAATTATCTCCATCCAACTCACCATTAAATGCTGCTATAAGATCACTTACACCTTGAACAAAGATAGAAAAGAAATGATCACTAAAAAATTCCCAACTACCTTGACTTATCAAACCAACAACCATTGCTATTTTAGCAATACGAACTCCCAAGTCATACTTAGTACATTTCACAACACCTAATACATATCCTAATACTGTAAAAATGATATACAAAGTACATAATGCTTGTAATGCCCTCCATAAAGAACCAGCACCAGTCTGATTAGTATATATACTTTGCACTGCACCCTTAGATTTACTTGTACGTACTATTTCTACAGCCTGAGAAATACTGCTAGCATTTGAATCTTTTGGTAATCCATACAAAATTCCCAATAGTGAATCCCTTATCATAATAAATACTTTAGAAAAATTTGGGTTCCATTTTTTAATAAAGAAATTAACAGTGTATTTATTTTCTGACTCTAGTGACGGTAAACTACTGTAATCAAATTGATCTTCATACCCTCTAGTATCTATACCCAAGAAAACTTTTCCAGATTTCTTCTCAGACCCATCTGCATTAATTGTATACATTCCAGTTCCAGAATCTGTATCTTTCTCACCAGTTCCAGAATCTGTATCTTTCTCAGGAACAAATAATTCAATAGCATCTCCTTCACCTGGGAAAAAAGTTGGAGCTTTGCTTCCTATATACATATACAGTTTTTTGCCGTACATAAAATTACATATACGCTCTACCTGAATATTATACCCACCAGAATATGAATTATAATGCTGTTGTTGACCTATTATTGCAAACCCTAACTCTGCAGGATCATTATTCTCATATTTATAGTTAAAATCAGATTTCAAGCTGGTCGACTCAACATTTTCAGAAGAAATATCAGCATAACAAAAATTACTTTCTTTCTTACTCGGCATACAACGATACTTAACATCATTTTTGTCACTAGATTTCGTAATAAAAACAGCAGTTAATCCTTGTATTACTTCATCTGAATTACTTTTAGCCATTTTTTCTAATTCTATGTCAGTAATATTTTCCAATTTAGTATTTTGATCAAAAGAACTACTCCCATTAATAATACAATTTCCACTTTCATCATGCCGTGATATTGTAGCAATACCTTTACCTTGAATAAGTGCTGATTTAGAATTACATATAGTACCACAAGCACAATTTATATCATATGTAGTAAAATTACTAATAATATTTATAATCTCCTGAATGTCTTCTTCTTGTTTATTCTTTAGAATCTCAGGTTCATCTTGTTTATTATTTTTATCTTTTTGTTTGTCACCTTTACTCTTTTTTTCTTTCTTCTGATTTTTATAAAACTCAAGTTTAGATATAGTTGAACTTACACTATCATTTATAATACCACTTGCACTAAGCTGTTTAATAACATCACAATGTTTTTGTAATGCCTTAACATCAACATTTTTACCTTTAATAACTTTAGCATCATAAATAAAAGGAGCTTTGATCCATTGTTTTTTCACATCTTCACTATAAAAAACCTTATTTCCATGTGGAATATCAGTATTATCTACTAATGCTGAAACTTCAGTACCTTGCAAACGAGGTATGCTAGCAGCTGATCCTTCAAATAGACTACACTTGCCTTCTATTTTCACATAAAATTTAGTAATACCAGTTCTACATATATCCTCAGCTTTAACAGGAGTGCTACAACCACTATCTTCAAAAACTTCATCATCAGAATAATATATAACACCCAACTCTTTTAACTTATCAGTATTGCAGTCAGTTATTGTTATTTTCTTGGGAATTAAACTAACCTTAAATGTATCTCCTTTTCCTAATTTAAAAGTTTTAACAGGTAACATAGTAGTTGCCACTTTTCCATAATTGCTACAAGCACTTTCCATATTTTTATAAATAGACTCATCTTTAGCATCATAAGTACCATGAGCACAAGTAACAGCTGGCACAATAATATTTTTCGGATTCATAGAATCTTTAGGACACATATTTACAGCACCAAGAATTGTTAACTTTACTGGAGGCTGATTTTCACTAACTGTTAATCCAGTATCAATCCAGTTAGGTTGTAATACATCTGATACCTTTTCTACTACTGGCTTAACTTCTACAGCAGTTGAAGTACCGCTAACACCCTTGCTACCTTCTATACAACCAATACCACATCCTGTTATGAAGAACAGTAATAATATAACTAACTTTTTCATAATCTACCCACCAAAACTAGATGGAGGGCCTTCAGGTATTTCAACACCACCACGTGATTGACGTGATGATTGTCTTCTACTAATAGGCTGTTCATCATCTTCTGCAACAGGTGCTTGTAGACCAAGAGGATCACGTTTACGTTCACCGTCATTATCTCTATCACTAGTTTTATTCATTTCTTCGTATCTTTCTCTTTGCATACGGCTGTTTTGATCCATACCAATAATTCCTAAAGCACTTTCTTTTGCATTTTCAGCTACTGCTGACAAATTAGCAAATGATCCGAAAATCGATGTACACATTTCCCCTGTAGAACCAATAAAATGTTTTGTTGCATTTACCATTATTACAAATACTAATACCTTCATAAATGGCACTGGTAACCCTAAAAACATTACGCTACCACCACCATTTACTGAATCTTTCATATTATCATTAAAAGTAGACAAAGGAGAAATTCCTACAGGCAGTAAAAATTCAAGTATACAAAAACCTATTTTCATTATCCCTAGATCAAATTCAGGATAAAGTACACACGTATCACATGATTCAAAAGCAAACATAGAATATATTATATTATCTATCACTTCAGTCAAAAGTGCAAAAGAAGCAAATATGATTACTGGTTGCATAGCCGTCTGTACTAAAGATTTTATCCATGCATCAAAAATTGCTTTAGTACGTTTAAATAAAATACAAATTATAAAAAATGGTGCAATACTAAGTAACAATCCTATTAGTATAATAGATATTAAATAAGTAATAATTGCAGTTGCTATAGTCAAAAACAAAACTATTAATCCCCAAAAAATTAAAGCTACACTTACCCATCCAACCGGGCCAGTAAATAATAGTGCTAAAATTTGTATCCAAGTTTCAGATAAAGAAAACCTATATAAAACTAAATCCAGAAATTCAAAACTAGTTGCTTCAGCAGGATCTTGACCTGTCATTATAGCAATTAGTTGAACTGGCGCTCCTGTAAATAATTTAAACAAATGATCATTAAAAAACTCCCAACTACTAGGGCCAATTACATAAATTATTACACCTATTTTTAGCGTTATAATCAATAATTCAAAAATAGAAGCCTTAGAAAACCCAACAAAATAAAATAACGCATTAATTAATACATATAATACTAACAATGAATTCACTATCTGAATAAAATGCATATTCTTTACAATATTATTATATATCAGATTAACACCCCCAGAATTAGTAGATGATGTGCCGTATAATCCTCTCTCTAATGAACCTTTTAACTGCTCAACTATATATGAAATGACATTAGGTATTTTCTTTTTTGATATGACTGTAATATTAAAATATCCAGTATTATTTTCATACCCATCACCATTATCTTTTACACCAAAATACAAATCACCAGATGCATCTTTATCTGATAGTGTAACTTTTGTATCCTCATTACTTATAAAATCGATCTTTGTAGTACCTGATTCTCCTGGTTTTACTTTAGGTGGCCCTTTAGATATTACGTAATACAAACTATCTTTAACATGATTAGTACAATCTTTAGCAACTTCAATATTATAGTTACCCATTAATTCAAGATTACTATCTACATTCAACTCCAAATAAAGGCCTTTATCTAAAATATCCTTACTTATTAAATAACCATAATTTGTTAAAAGACCAATGTCTGAAGAACT
>CDGH01000069.1 GCA_000825765.1 Ehrlichia minasensis
TTATCCTCAACTTTTACCACTGTAGGCTTAGAATCATCAACTTTCTTACCTTTAGCATCTTGTAACTTACTTTTATCCTCAACTTTTACCACTGTAGGCTTAGAATCATCAACTTTCTTACCTTTAGTATCTTGTAACTTACTTTTATCTCCAGTCTTCACTACTGGAGATTTAGAGTCATCAACTTTCTTATCTTTAGTATCCTGTAATTTACCTTTATCTTCAACTTTTTTTACTGGAGGTTTAGAACCACTAATACTAGTGTCTGACACTCCTATTTGCTTCTCATCATGCACTGTATCACGCATATCATTTTCTATAGGAACAACAAACTTAGCACCTTCCACATCAACTAAATTAACTCCATTCCTATCTATCATTAAATCATGATCTTCTCTTTCTAAAAAAATATCATATTCCTCTAATGGATTTGCATTTCTTACTTGAACTTTTCGTCTCAACTTTTTTGTATCAACATGCTTACTATTTTTACTAATACCTGAAGTAGCAGAATCCCTACGCTCCTTATAAATTGAATAAGCACGATAAAATTCTTCATCATTACCAAAAAATTCACCTTCAGGATTATAAATTGGCGAATATTTCCTGCTAAATTGATATTTAACTTTATTTGAACATGAAACAACAAAAGAAAAAACCAATATCAACAGTATATTCAAGATATTACGTCTAAACATCCGACACCTATAAGACATATTCCTTATCCTAACATATTTATACTAAATATACCATGCTAAGTAAACGCATTATTTAACAATATCAAAACAAATATGTCACTGTATTAAAATAATTTATTTTCAATAATTAATATTTTTTTAAAAGTAATTATTATTGATAAACAACATATAGTTAATACACCAGAAACATATATACTACTAAACAAATAAAACAATACACTAATAATACAATGATAGCAAATGTTTTAATATATATTAACATAATTTATCAATGATACTACTTGCTACTCTCCTACTTATTGCATCACAATCAAGAATACTTGCTAAAGAATTAATACGTCCGTAATTAACCAAATTTAATGTTTCGTACACTATATTTACAATATCAAGAAACATTATCTTTTTAGATAAAAAAGCATTAACAGCAATTTCATTCGCAGCATTTAAAATAATACTATTAGCATGAACATTCGATGTTTTTAAAACTTCAAAACCTAATTTTATTCCAGGAAATTTATAAATATCAGGCTTCATAAAAGTCAATTGATTATATAATGCTAAATTCAGTTTTTTACATAAAGCAGCTGATCTATTTGGCCAAGATAATGAATGCATAATCGGAATTTTCATATCTGGTACAGACATGAAAGCAATAGATGTTCCATCTATATAAGATATTATCCCATGTACTACAGATTCATTATGTATTATTACATCCAATTTTTCAGCTTTTATTGAAAATAAATAATATGCTTCTATAATCTCAAGAGATTTATTGATCATAGTTGCACTATCAACAGATATTTTCTTTCCCATTTTCCAAATAGGATGCTTAACTGTATCTTGAACAGTTACATATCGCATTTGTTCATAATTCATCGATAATAAAGGCCCACCAGACGCAGTTAATGTAATTTTTTCTAAATCTTTATGGCCTTTGTCAGCAAGTATTTGGTATATAGCATTATGCTCTGAATCCACAGGAATAATTTTAACACTTTTTTCTCTTGCTAAACTAAGTAATAATGCACCACCACAAACTATACTTTCTTTATTTGCCAGCGCAATAACTTTAACGTTTGAATTTACTAAATAGGTCATCGGTACAAGTGCTGCCATTCCTACAATAGCCATCATTGCATAATCTACATCCAAAGACGTAGCCATAATCATGCCATCATTACCGGCACTCACTTTAATATTTGTATCAATCAATAAATCCTTTAATTCTTGATATAAACTAATATCAGTAATAACAACTCTTTCTGCATTAACCAACTTAGCTTGAAACACTAGCAGTTGAATATTTGACTTAGCAACTAATACTTTTACTTGATACTTATCTAACTCAGAAAATATTATATCAATTATCATTTGGCCAACAGCACCAGTAGAGCCAAATACAGAAACTGTTTTCACATGCTTTAATATTTAATAACTTCAGGTATTATATACCGAAGATTCGGATTATTATCCATTAAAAAAATTAAAATGTAAAAAATAACCTATAATATCTCTTACCTGACTAACAAAAACAAAAAATACAAGATTAACTATTACTGTCAACAATAGAACAAAACACAATTTCTTATTAGCAATTGAGACATTACAAGAATCATCATTCAAATCAAAATACATCACCTTAATAATCTTCAAATAATAATAACATGAAACAGCACTTACAAGAGCAAAAATTACCGCAGTTTTTATGAAACCATTTTCTACTAAACTTGACAGTACATCATATTTAGCAAAAAAGCCTGCCAAAGGTGGTATTCCAGCCATAGATAACATAATTACAGCAATACAAAATGCAATAACTGGAGATTTATTATGCAACCCTTTTAAATTTAACAAATTACAATCATCATCATTATATTGTACTAAAATGCAAAAAAGTCCTATATTCATGATAACATACAATAACAGATACATCATAGCAGCTGCATTACCTACAGTAGCGTTTACAGCTAACGAGACTAACATATATCCAATATGACCAATAGCTGCATATGAAAATAACCTTTTCAAATTAGTCTGCCTCATTGCACCAAATGCTGACACAAATATAGATAACACAGCAACACAAATCATTATCTGTTGCCAATCCTTAGATAAACTTGGTAATACCTCATTCAATATTCTCATCAATAAAAGTATAAAAGTACTTTTTGGAACTATAGAAAAAAATGTTGTCATAATAGTTGAAGTACCTTGATAAACATCAGGTACCCACATATGAAATGGAGATGCTGATAGTTTAAAAAATATACTAATTAAAATAAGTATCACTCCTAAAATTGCACCTAAAGGTATGTTATCGTTATTGGAAAAGAAGCTACATATCCCAGAAAATCCAACCTGTGTTGTATAACCATACAACATAGAAATGCCATATAGCATAATACAAGAAGACAATGCACTTAACACAAAATATTTTATGCCTGATTCAGAAGATCTAATTGCACTCTTATCAAAACATGTCAACGCATATAAAGTTATACTTTGTATTTCAAATGACAAATAAAAAGAAAGTAAACTATTTGCAGAAATTAAAGTAATTAATCCAAAAACTGCAAATAAAATCATTATAGAAAATTCATAACAATATTCTTTACCAGAAACTAACAGCATAAATAAAACACTACTGCTAGATAATAAAATTATAACTTTTGCAACAGAAATATATAAATTAGATTTTAAAAGCCCATTAAAAATCAACTGAGGCTCGATCTCTAAATTAATACCAACAATACCAACAGTAACTAATAAACTAATCAGAGACAAAACATGTATAACTTTTTTATTCAGTACAATCCCTAACAATAAGAACACTAATGATGAACTCACTAAGAAAATTTCTGGTATTATATAGACAAAATTATTCCAACACATAATAATCTCAAATGCTGCTAAAGTATAAAGTTTTTTAAATACAGCTGCTCCACTAATGGAGTTAAGCATTTTAGCAAGATATAATAAGGATATAATCCAAATAATAATATAAAAGTAGCTAAAGTTGCTAAAATAAATAACTCACTTTTACTAAGATTACAATCTATTAAATCACAATTTGGTGCGCCCCAGATTATTTTCTTGCATAAAAATAACATATATAAAGCACCTAATATCACACCAAGAGCAATCAAAACTGAAAATAACTTAGAGTAATGAAAAACTCCTAATATAGATAAAAATTCTCCTATAAAACCTGAAGTACCAGGTAAAGCAATTGAAGCCATTGAAAAAAATATAAACATAATAGAAAATTTAGGCATTATTTTTGCTAATCCACTATACTTGGATATCTCCAAAGTATGAGTCCTATTATAAAGTATACCAACACAGGTAAACAATGCTGCTGATATGAGACCATGGCTAATCATTTGAAATACAGCACCAGATACACCATATTCATTGAAAGAAAATATTCCTGCGGTAACAAATCCCATATGAGCTATAGAGGAATATGCTATTAACTTTTTAATATTACTCTGAACAAAAGATATTAATGATGCATAAATTACAGCTATAATACTCAATACTATAACGAAATTTGCAAAATATACACTAGCTTCTGGCAGCATAGGTATAGAAAATCTTAATAATGCATATGTACCAATTTTAATCAGTATACCAGCTAATAAAACAGACCCTACTGTAGGAGCTTGAACATGAGCATCTGGCAACCAAGTATGAAAAGGTACAACAGGTATTTTTATTGCAAACGAAATAAAAAATGCAATCCAAACCCATTTTTGTGCAGTCAGATTTAAATAACTTGATAAAATATAAGTCAATTTTTCTATATCACTTACCCCACCAGAAAAGAAGTATACATATAATACTGCTACCAGAAATAACAAAGAACCAGCTAAAGTATACAAAAATAATTTAAATGTAGCATATACTCTATCTTCATGTCCCCACATTCCTATAATAAAAAACATTGGGATTAAAACTGCTTCAAAAAATATATAAAACATTATTATATCAAGTGAAGTAAATACCCCTATCGTTAATCCTTCTAGTAATAATAATAAAGCAAGAAATACTCGTAAGTTACTTGACTTCATATTATATAAAGCAAAAATAACAGATAATAAAAATAAAAAAGTTGTTAATAATAGAAGTGGTAAAGATAAGCCATCTATACCGACTGCAAAACCTTGCGCTAAACGATATACAAACTGAAAACCCTTAAATAGATAATCAAATTTTACAGCTATAACAATATTTATAATGAATACAGCACTAGAACACACTAAAGAAACTAACTTTATGAATAAAGAATCTGCCTTAAAATTACTAGCTGCTAATAAGCATGACCCTAATATTGGCAAGAAAACCATAAAAAATAGCATAATCTTTAAAATCTTATATTATTATAAATCAACCACATGATAATACTTATCAACCCTAGTAGCATAACAAATGCATAATCAAAAATAAACCCAGTTTGTATTTTAATACTACCTTTTGAGCAGGAATCTACTAATCTACTAATACCACCTAACCCAAAATTATCAATTATTTTTTTATCAATTACTTTAGAAAATAAATTAGCTATACACTTAATAGGTACTACAAATACAACATTATATAATTCATCAAAATACCATTTATTATATAAGAATTTTAACAGCTTATTAAAACGCAAATCACCAAAGTAACTGTAAAAATATCTTGAATAAGCACATATTATTCCAAGTATACTTAGAAGCAATGGCAATAATTTTACAAATAAAACAACTTCCTCATGTTCATGGATTATTATACTACCATTCCAGAATGCAGGATCATTAATTAACAATAAATTCTGCCCCCACATACCAGCAAAAACAGAACCTATAGCTAATATTAATAAAGGTAGAAGCATTATCTTGCCTGATTCATGTATTGACTCTCTTTTTGAATTAATTCTATGAAAAACTAATATAATTAACCTCCAAGAATAAAATGAAGTCAAAAATGCAACCAAATTACATACTATAAAAGAAATAGTATTAACATGATAGCTACTTTCAATAATTAAATCTTTTGAATAAAAGCCAGCAAAAGGGAAAATACCTGCTAAAGCTAAAGAACCTATCCAAGTCAGTACATATGTAAATGGTATTTGACGCCAAGAAGCATTTATTTTATGAATATTTTGTTCATGTGTAGAATGAATTATATTACCAGCACACAAAAATAACAAAGCTTTAAAAAAAGCATGAGTCATCAAATGAAATACAGCTACATCATATACTGATAAACCACATGCAATAAACATATACCCCAATTGACTACAAGTAGAATATGCTATTATCTTTTTCACATCATCTTGTACAATAGCAACAGTTGCTGCAAAAAAACAAGTACATGTGCCAACAGTCAGAATAACATTACGTGCTAATTCTGATACTTCAAACAATGGAGAACATCTAGCAACAAGGAATACTCCTGCTGTTACCATAGTTGCAGCATGAATCAACGCAGAAGCAGGGGTAGGTCCTTCCATTGCATCAGGTAACCATGTATGCAAGCCAATCTGTGCAGATTTACCCATACAACCAATAAAAAGCAATAGACATATTACGTCTACATAAGGCATCTGGTAGCCAAGAAAATTCATCTTTCCTTCAACATACACTGAATCAAGCATTCCAAATATTTTACTGAACTCTAAAGATCCAAATACCCAAAATACTGCTATAATCCCTAATATAAAAAAAAAATCCCCTATCCTATTCATAATAAAAGCTTTCATCGCTGCTTTAGTAGCTGAAGCCTTTTCAAACCAAAAACCAATTAATAAATAAGAACATAGTCCTACACCTTCCCAGCCAAAGAAAAGCTGAACAAAATTATCACTCGTTATCAAAATCAACATAAAAAATGTAAATAATGATAAATAAGATAAAAACCTAGGTGCACCAGCATCATGAGACATATAACCTATTGAATAAAGATGCACTACTGCTGATACTGTATTCACTATTACCAGCATAATTATACTCAATGAGTCTATATATAGTGACCAATTAATTTTTAACTTATATAACTCAATCCATGGAAATAATGTAATAATATAACTGTCTTTAAAATTAAAAAACAAGTACCATGACAACAATGATGCACATACTACTAAACAAGTTATAACTAATTGAGAAGCAAATCTATTATTGATTATCTTACCAAAAATAGCACCTATCAATGGAAAAAAAACACATAATAGCTCAATCTTAACCATAAAACCTGATCCTCAATTAATTGATCATAAATCAATTAAAATAATTAATTATAATTAGTCAACAAATACTCAAGAAAAACTCTTTATTCCTTCATTTTATTAGCTGTTTCAATATCAATATTACCAGAACTTCTAAAATATACTACAATGATGGCTAATCCTACTGCAGATTCTGCAGCAGCAACTGTTAATATAAACATCACAAAGACTTGCCCCAAAATATTGTCAAGGTATACTGAAAAAGCAGTAAAATTAATATTTATAGCTAATAACATTAATTCTATTGATAAAAGAATAGTAATGATGTTTTTACGATTAATAAAAATTCCAGATACACCAATAGTAAATAAAATTGCACCCAAAATAAGAAAATGATTCAAAGTAATACCAGCATCAATTAGAATCTTCATAATTAACTCCCTCTTTTACTTTAACATTTACATATTTTATAGAAGATGGTCTATTGATTTGCATATTTATATTCTGCCTACGCACACTACTGTTTTTAGCACGTAAAGTTAATACTAAAGCTCCAACTATTGATATTAAAAGCAATATACCAGACAAATGAAATATATACATATATTCAGTATATATTAAATTACCAATAGCAATAACATTACTTACATATGGTACAGGTTCCGTTACTAATTCAGCTGTTACAGACTGCTTAATAATAAATACTATATTAACAAATAATATAACACCACAAAGCAACCCTATGGCAAGATATTTCGTAAAACCATTTTTAAATCTAGAATAGTTTATATCCAACATCATAACTACAAACAAAAACAGTACAGCCACAGCACCAACATAAACTATTATAACTAACATTGCTATTAACTCTGCACCTAATAAAATAAATAATGTACTAGATATGAAAAACGTTAAAATTAAAAACAATACAGAGTAAACAGGATTTGATACATAAACTACAGCTACTGCTGACAATACTATTAATGCTGCAAAAAAGTGAAATAAAAAATAAACCATTATTTTTACATCTGTTAATAATTAACAAATTTAACAAGAATTAAACTCAGTATAACTATATAAAATTCCCAAGTAAACTACTAATTCATATATTTCAATAATATAAGTCAACTTATATTAATCATTTATAATTTGCTAAAAATCTGAAAATTATTTATACATACAACCTTAATACGCAAAAACTTTTTTACAAAGTTTACGTAATAAATATAATTTTTATCAATCTGGGTTTTGAAAATCTATTTACACAATACTATATAAACAATTATAATTACAGCATTATGTTAAATATGAGATTTAATTAATTGAAAATATGTGTTTTTAATAGTAAAAAATAATAATATAAGTATAATTTTCTATAAATGCATAACATATTGCTGTGCACCAGTCACAGGATTTACTATTACCTGTTGAAGCTGTGTATCTTTATATACAACATCAAATAACTCTCCTGAATCATTGAAAAAATCAAGCCTATATGTACGAGATGTATTATTATCGGACTTAATATGCATATAATTGCTAAACTCACTAAACAAATTCCTTGTATTTTGTTCAACTGTATTATCATTGTGTACAAAACCACCCGTTATCAATCTTTCATCATCCAGTACTGTACCTCTTTCTATGAAGTCCCCTAATACATTAGATTCTAAACCAAAAATTACAAATACCTTCTCCCCCCCCCCCCTAGTCATACCATATAAACAATATATACATACCGGTAAACTTGTACTGCTTATAATACAATATCGTGTAAATGTTGATCCATACAACCGATGTAAAGGTACATTATCACCTGGAGGTGTCACATTCATTGAAAGATCAAGAGTAGGATAGTCTACTTTATATGAATTTTCTGATTTATCATAACTACACACATTTGCAGGATATAATACAGGTACACCCTGCTCAAAAAGTAATATTAATTCCACTATATTTGTATATATTCAACACACACTATATGTAGTGTACCACAACTGTATTGATAGTGTCAATTTTTACCAATATTATTAAGATTTACTTTTTAAGTTTCAAGTAAGACTCATAATATAAACATCATTACCAGCAGTATCTACACTAATTTCACTTAAAGCAGCATTCTTACATTTGTAATCAAAACACTCACCTTTATCATTGAAAAAATCAATACGAAAACTGCGTGTACTTTCTCTATTACCAGCAATCTTAATTTTTTCACAAAACATTTCAAATAAAGCCAAAGAATGCTCTTCGATTGGCCTTTCTACCATCATACCTCCAGCTGATATCAAAGTACCAGGCTGTAATACAAGACCATATTTTATAATATTTCTTAAATCAGAACTTGTAATACAACATACTATATATTGATTCACACCACTTCTATTCCGACCAAATAAAAATAGTATGTCATAGTCAAAAGACACACTAGTCGCTATACAATATCTATCAAATACTGTGTTATATAGATGACGGAATTGAGAATCTGGGTTATCAAGGCCCAATGGTACAGTAAGGTTTAGATTTGGTTCTTCTGATTCATAACGATCTAGCGCTTTATTATACTTACATACATTTTTAGGCACTAGAGTAGGTATATCGTCTTTAAATAAGAATATCAATTGCATATGATTTTCCTTATGTATGACTTTTTTTACAAATGATAAATTATCTTATCACACCGCTATTGACAAAGTCAATTTTTCCCTTTAGAATTTGAGGTTTTACTCTAGTCATGATATATACATACATGTATTAGCACAACTAATCATTACAGGTGTAATTCTTTACTTCAACATACATCTTAATATACGATATTAAACAACTGTTTTCTTTATATTATACATAACATGTAAGATCTGGTTAAAAAATAAATTTAATATTACACTTTAATAAATCAAAATAACCTAAGAGTACTCTATTGTTTAAAATATTATAACATAAAGAGCTTATTTCTCTATACCATTTTACTTATTGCCTATAATATTTATTAAATTTTGATCTATAACTTATAGACCGTAGACTTAAGTTGAGATGTAGAGTAATTTTGGTATTGATAATAGTCATTTTTATAATGCAATTGCTTGTCGATTTAGCATATCTAAACATTTTTTTATTGAACAAAATATGCACAACACTTTGAAGCAAATACTATATGCTAATATTAACTGCATATGATTTTGATTTTTTATATACAAGATTAATATTATAAGTTTACTTTTTATAATTAAGCATTTTACTATCAAAAACTAATTACAAATATATAAATATATATCATCTCAGTTTCATCAATTACATGATATACATCATGCACTAAACTGAGACCCACAGCAGAATAGCCCTATCTTAATACATTTAGAAATTTGCAGAATATAGCATATGTTAAAAAAAATTATTCATTACAAATATATAAAATATTGATTTATATTACATCAACACAGTCAACTGCCATAATAATATAAGATAATACCCAGATATCCAATCATTCAAAAAACCTTTTGAAAAAACTATGTACTATTTTCTATTATTCCCACACATTTTATACAAATCTCTGATTACTAATAAATCATTTGTTAAATACTGATTATATAAATTAGAAAATTGAAAATATATCATCAGAACATTGACAGTGTTGTACAAATATTTAAGTACTTACAATACTTACGGATTTTAGACATTAAAATAGGTATACAACTTTAGATAATTACATTAACTGCATGTAATTGTTTTATTTTTAATAGAATATTATTTACTATAGAATTTTTTACAAACTTACTTATGATTAAGAGTTCTATATAAATTAAATAATACATACTAACCCAGGTACATAACATATTTACTCTCACCAGTCACAAGATTTACATTAACCTCACTTAACTTTGTATCTTGAAAAATAGTATGAAATAATTCACTTTCATATTATAAAAACTCAGCAAATATGTACGAGAAACTTGTTTCTTGAAATTTAATTTTATACTACTCTTTAACATATTTAAATAATGCAATAGTATGTTCTTTTATGATACCATATACATTAATTCCTTCACATGCTACAAACACATCATCACTCAACGTGACACCATTTTTTCTAAATTATGCAATGAATTCTGTGTAAATATATAAACAGATATTGTTTATTTTCATTTCCACTAATACCAAATAAACAGTATATACTAAGCTTAAGCTTGTACTGCTTATGATACAGTATACTAACTTTGTTTGATACAATCCATATAATAAAGGCTGTAAACACTATTTGAATGTGGCGTAGTAATATTGCTGTTTATCTCTTCATCATTACTATATAAGTAGACAACAACTTATTATATTTACACAGCATTTTAGGAACCAAAGTAGTGGCACCGCATACAAATAACAATCTCAGCATAAGTTACATCTTATTCGCACTACCTCAAATTTTTACAAAATCAATTTTTACTATTAGCATTGATCGAAAGAATGATTATTTGAGTTTGCACAACTACAGTATACAAATTAATCTTACTAAAACTTATACTTAACACATATAATGAAATAATTCCTTTTTCATACTGTAAAACTCAATAAAATCTTTTTTTTTTTTTTTTTTTTTTTTTTTTTTTTTTTTGAAAAATTTTATCTCATTTTTAAACACATCAAACGCTCTTTTCTACTATCTAATTTATACTAATTTTTACGCATGATATCAGCATTCAACATTGTACTAATCAATCTGAATTTATATATGTAATAAAAAAAGATATATATTTTTCATACATTTCTAATATTACTAAATAAGCAATAGATTACTGTTTTCAAAATGCTCTAACTTATAATATAATTTTTACTAAATCCCACTTTATGTAGTACACTGCATTAAAACATTCACGCACTTTAGCAAATTCATAAACTTAATCATATGTACGCATTTTTTTAGGCAATAAAGTAGCTATGCAAAAAACATCATAACATTAATGCTTATAGTTTTCCATATATGCTTCTACAATACTTAATATGCTAATTTAATTCTTACTACTATAATTAAAAATATTGACCTTTATAACCAATATGCAACTACGCTAATTAATCTGCATAATATATGAAACATCACCTGTAATGTGATTAACTTTAATTTCACTTAATATAGAATTCATATATGCATAATTAAATATATCACCTTGCATATTAAAAAAATTAAAAAGATACCCACGCGGAATTCCCTGTTTACAATTAATATTTATACAATGCTTAAACATATGAAATAAATTAATAGTGTGACCCTCTATTGAAACTTCATTGACATCTTGTTCTGGTATAGGATTAATTGTTCCACAGCTTATAATAGCACTTCTATCTAATAATACACCTTCTCTACCCAACTTATTTAATGAACAACTTGGATATATAAAAATCACAACTATTTTCTGTTTTTGTCTAGTAGTACCATACAAAAAATATAATTCTGAATCAAAGCTTGGGCTGCTTACAATGCAATATTTATCAAATTTTCCTTGATATAAACGACAATAATCCCTATATATAGGGTCTAAAGCCTGAGAGTTAGGCACAATAAGTCTGCTATTTAATTCCTGGTTTTGCGTATAGTATCTTCCTAGCGATTTATCATAAATACAAATATCCTCAGGCACCAAAATTGGTATACCATCTGCAAACAATAGGATTAGACGCATATTATTCTAATTTTTCTATATATAACACACTATTTCTATTATATTGCAACTGATAAAATTAATGAAAATATATATTAATTTTTCTTTAAAAATTCATGATAATTGCTATATTATTAGGAAAAGTCTTATAATGAATAATAAATATATAGTAATATCTATACATAGTTAGTCATAACATCAGTAAAATATACATCAAATTATTGAAATTTTACAAGATAGATTGGCTGGCGAGTAGTAGGATCTTCTTTTAATCACTTAATATTGTATTCACGTATACAGTATTAAACAACGCACACTTATCATTAAAAAAAATTTAGCATATGAGTACGAACAGATGGAGTATTTAATACTATAATTATATGATTTCGAATAACATCAAATATTTGCATAGTATTTTCTTCTTTTAATAAACTATCATTCATATATTCAAATGTTAACAGCACATTTTGAGTTAATAATAGACATTTATCGGTAATGTAACGTACTCAATTTTTAGAAATCCGTAAAACTAAAGATAAAATACTACCTGACTCATTTTTACCAAATAAAAAAAGTAAATCTTTTTCAAAGCTTGTACTAGTTACAAGAGAATAATTCTGAAATCTTACTCCATACAAATAATGAAAACTACTATAAACACCTTGTGCATTAGGCTTTGTTAACCTGAGATTCATTTGATCATCATTCGTAAGACATCTTTTCAATCTTCTGTTATAGTGACATGAATTTGTAGGTAATAAAACATGCAACCCTTACTCAAGTAATAACAATCTTAGATACATTTTTTACATTATATAAAAAGTTACAACTGAACTGATAAAAATAACTAAGAACAATACTGCTCAAAAATCACAATTATTTTTTATACAATAAAAATACTAGATCTACAGTAATACAAAGCTATCAATTCATTATCTTAGTATAAGTTGTACTATTAGTGACTGGATTCACTATTGTACCTTGCACTTTCGAAGTTACATACTCTGTATGATATAAACTACCCTCTGAATCATAAAAACTCAATATATGATTACGGTCCCCTGGCACTTGAGAATTTATCTTGATCCTATCTTTCATACCATTAAACAAATTTATAGCGTGGTCTCGATATTTAGTATCATCAAAACTCATATCTTGCATTCCATGCCCAACTAAAAATTTATTATCCAATATACTACCCATCTCTGAAAAATCACGCAGTGAGCATTTCGGAATTTTTAATACCATACAGACTTTCTTATTTAATAAATCACTTTTACCAAATAAAAACAATATATCAGCAGGTAAATGTTCAGAAGTTGATATAACGTATCTCATAAATCGCGATAAAAACAAAGTATGAAAACTAGCATAAGGACTTTGAGAATTAGGAGGCCCTAGTCTAAAGTTGAGAGACCGATCAACCATACTAGCATGCTTTATTCTACCATCTCCATCCCTTTTAATACGACACTGATTCGTAGGCACTAAACATGGCTTACCATCAGTAAGCAATAGTAATATTAAATCCATTCTATTTTATTATATTCATAATCTATACAATTATTTTACAACATTAATTAAAGATTAATATAATATAATTAAGGTTTTAAGTAAAAATTCAGCATAATTTCATAGAAAATCGATAATAAATACGCTACAATTGCCAATAGTACATAATCTGCAAGTAGTTATATATTAACCTAGAGCTTAAGATACACTGTCAATTTCCTTGACTTACTATTATACAGTACAATTTTTTACATATTCGTTGTTAGACCATTGACATTGCATATCGATAAATTCAATATATAATTAATACTATCAACTTGTGCATCACAATTTATGAGTAGCAACCCCACATCCAATTAACATGCTATTATCTACGTAATAACTAATCCAAGAGTACACACACCAAATTCTTATTGACTTTTGTAAAAACAAATACCTTATTATTATTAAATATCTGGCTTCTAACAAACAAAGTAAATCTGTATCAAACCTACTAGTACATGCTTTACAAATAATGATAAAAACAGAGTATGAAAACCAGTAAAGATCTTGATGATTAGTAGGTCTCAATCGAGACTTTAAAGCATCAGTTATACTACAATTTTGCACTTCTTTTAATACTACATTCACTTTTAGGAAATAAACATAGTCTATCATCATTAAGTATTAATAATATCAAATCTATTTATATCCATTAATTATTACAATGATTTCAACATATTACAATTTATAAAATCAATTAATAATAAATACATTACAATGTCTAATAGAAAATAATTTGAAAGCAATATGGTTAGCCATATAATAATGATTAGTGAAGAGTCTTAATATATTTTTCATCATTACCTGACTGACTCACCTCTACATTATACAATTTTGTACTTACATACTCACTGTAAAACCATTCACCATTTGAATCAGTAAAATTCAATATACAGTTACGGTCACCTGGTTCATTACAATGCACTCTTATCAGGCTTTTCATCTGTGTAAATAATTGCTTAGAATATTGTTGATACGGCAATGACTCAAAACCTTGACTAGTAGTTCCACCTCCAATCAACATGCTATCATCTAATGTGATACCATTCGACACTAAGTCACGAATTGAGTCTTTTTCCACTTTTGCAAGAATAAAGACATCTCTATTATTCAATACTTCGCTTTTACCAAATACAAAAATAATATCTTCTTTTAATCCTGTACTGTTTACTATTACATATTGTGTAAATCTTGATAAAAACATAGAATGAAAATTACGATAAGGACTCTGAGCACCAGGATGTCCTAATTGAGAATTTAGACCACTATCATCTAAAAGATAACTTTTTATTTTACCATCTGAGTTTCTTTTAATGCCGCATTGACCTGTAGGGTGCAGCAATATTCTACCATCACCAAATATCAGTAATGTTAAGTCCATTTTACCTTAAAATATTATTAATCATCATAACTATTTTAGTGTATAATATTCTCTCAACTCAAACAACAGTATATTACTGCTATTTCCTACAAACATTCTTATAATTCCATCAATAAGACATACAGTTAGTGTTAAATCAACACTGCTTATTGGAGAGTTTTAATATATAGCGTATCACCAGTTGATGGTTCCAGAATTGTATCCTCCAATTTTGTATTTACATATTCTGTATCAAATAAGTTACCTTCTGCATCAAAAAAGCTCAATACATAATTATTACAAACTTGCGTACTAAAATTTACTCTAATCCTATTTTTCAGTACTTGAAATAAATCCTTAACATGACGTTGATATGGTATATCATTAAAATTCTGATTAGCAATTCCACCTCCAACTAAAAAGCTACCATCTAATAATGTACCATGTTCTGATAGTGTACGGACTGATTCCTTAGGAATCTTAATAAACAGAAAAGTAACCTGATCTGATACTTCACTTTTACCAAATAAAAACACCATATCTACAGGGAATCTTACACTAGTTATTAAAGCATATTTTGTAAATCTAGATAAATACAGAGTATGATAATCAGCATAAGGACTTTGAGGATCAGGAGCACCTAAATTAGAATTTAGACTAGGATCATCTGTAGTACAGCTCTGTACCTGACCATCCGCATTCTTTTTAATATGACATTTATTTGTAGGAATTAAAAATGGCTTACCATTGTTAAGTAACAGTAATGTTAAATCCACTTTATTATATATTATTAACTGCTACAATCATATTAGCATATTACATTGATAAGCTCATTAAAAATATATCACTAAATACTTTATTAGTACTTAGTATATTCTATAGAGTATTGATATATCAACTGGCAATAGTAAACACAAATGAAATAATGTTGTTAGCCATAATGTACAATAATTGATGTAATGTTTACATTTTTATGAGTAACATAATGTAATATTATCTAATTCAATAACATTGTAAATTTATACAATCTGTTAAAATATTACATCCTTTATATAAAAAGAATTCAACATATAAGTAAAATTATATTACATAGGAAAAACTATTTCAACATTACTACTAATAACTTTAACAGTTAATAATATGACATTTTCATGCTTCATCACCAACAGTTTATTAGAAATTTTACACCTTACTAGCAAATTATTATTCAATATTACATCATACATAATAAGCCATGTATTTTGAACAACTAACTATTTAAAAAATCAAGAACACATCTTCATTTAACATTTTATGATAACAAAACAAAAACATGACATATGAAATTAATTAACACTACATATCAACATACACATTGTAATGTGTGCAAAAATAAATTATATAGTAGCTACCATAATCAGAGTTATTACTAATGACAAACTAAACACCAATCAGCACAAGCATTTGTGTAATATAACTTTCCACAATCTTAACTTCACACGTTTTAACATTACACATTATTTGTAAGCAATAAAATTATATTACTATATTAAAGAATTAATAATTCTCAATCTACTAACATATTCATCAATAAATACCTTGCTCTGTCAATTTACAATTAACAAAATTTATAATAACATACTTACAAAATTCCTAATAAAAAACTTATTATATAACAAGTGCACTATAAAGATTAGTGAATTATATGCTCATCACTATAAACCTATTGAAATTTCATAACATATATTTCTCTATCAGTAGTTTTGTCTATCTTAACATCATGTAGCACAGTATTAAGATGCCATATATAAAATAACCTACCATCATCACTATAAAAATCTAATACTTGAGTACGTGGATTTGGTGTAAAAAGATTTATTGTCATATGCTTTTTAAATTTGTCAAATAACATTAAAGTATAATCTTCATATGATATCATCTCTCGTATTTCACTAATGCATCCACACGTTAACAAATCATTCTTACCTAATACTAACCCACAAAGTGATACGCGATACATCAAGTATTGGGGCATACGAATAACTAAAAATGCGATATCACCTGATCTTTGATTATTACCAAACATAAACACCATATCTTGATTTAAAGTTATGCTACGTACTGAAGTGTAGCGTGTGAATCTTACACCATATACTTTCCGAAATTTATCATAATTACTGTTATGAGGAGTAAGTACTAATTTAGTATTCATATTCACATCAGGTGTATAATACATACCTAACTCAGTACTATATATACATGCACCTGTAGGTAATAAAAATATATTATATAATATATTAATTAATAAAATCAAATTAATTATTATTTATTAAAAATATTTTAATTGTTTTTTACACCAGAAATGTATCTCACACATTAAATATAACATTAGTAATAAGTAGATTAATTTATTTAAGAACAAATACATAATAATAAATACAGCCAGTTAACTTCAATACTTAAAAATTCACTTATATTCTGATATAACATCCATTTTTAATGCTTTTAATCACTTTTGTATAACTTAAAAATATATTTATATAATTTGAAAATACTTTACTTTATAAATTAAAAACAACCTAGTATATGAATGTAGTCCCTTAAAATAGCAGAACTACTTTAATAATTCTAAATAAATTCTCCTTAGATTCCTCATATAATAGCCTACGCAAATCTACATTTCATAAGTAAGTAATTTTAATATTAAACAGTTTCTGAAAGCTTATATAACTAGTTTTTTTCATTTAATGAATAATAAACACACCACAATCTGACATTTTATTTGATCGCACAAAAAATTAAATCCACTAATAATTTCATATCAGCTAATATGTAAACTGCGATACACACAGAACATGATGATTAACATAAGTATTTTCAGTGTGAAGAATATATAATTTTCAAATTTGTTACACTTTCCTGGTACAATATTATAGCTACTCAAGCATGCATTAATCATAGAAAATTAATCATAACTTACTGCAACTAAGTATTAATAACATCAAATCTATTTTATCTTACACATTTATTAACTAATTACAATAATTTTATCAAATCAATCAACAATATATATAATTCTCAGTTAGTTCCAATAAATAAGAAATATGATTGTCTATATGCATAATTCTTAGCGAAAGATCCTAATATACATATTCTTACCAACTACTTGATTCATATTGTACTATCTAATAAATTACATACTGAATCAAATAAAACTCAATACAAATTACGATTAACTTCCACATAGAAATTGATTTTAATAGTACTTTTCAATATATTAAACAAATCCTTAGAACGCTCTTGATACTACATATTAATTTCATCATAAATTACACCTACTACTGACAAGTTACAATACAATAATGTATATTTTTTTGACAAAACATCCACTGATTCCTTAGGAAATCTCATAAAAACAGATATTTCTATTGAATATTTTACTTTTACCAAATAAAAATATCAGTCTATAGGTAATTTTACACAGGTTATTAAAACACACTTCGTAAATTTCGATAAATACAAAATATGATAATAAGCATAATGACCTTGATAGGTAGGAAAATCTAAATTTCTAATTTATAGAATGATATGTAATACAGCCTTCTATTTGACCATGTTCATCTTTTCTAATAATACATTAACTTGTAGAAACAAAATGTGGGCTTACATGCATTAAGTAATCATAACATTAAATCCACATTAATTTTAATCAATTGAGAAATATTAATCAGCTATCTTCTCATATTTATTTAATAAGTTAACAATATTCTATCAACATTTTTAACTAAAGAATTATAATTTTCATATTCTTATTTACAATAATAGAAATCACAGTTACTAATGAGAAATACAGAACAATTCTTAATCAAATCTAATAATATCATATTTGTCATTAGTTATAGAGTTGATCTTTGTATCGCACACTACTGTATTTTGATACATTGTATCAAATAATTCTCCACGATCATTAAAAAAATTCAACATGTGAGTACGAGTACTTTGCCTAGAAAAAGAAATCATAGCCATACGCGTTTTCACAAATTCAAACAGATCTCTAGTATACTTTTCATAAGATATATCTCTTTTATTTATAATTCCAGAACCTAATATCATATGATTATCTAACTCCAAACCATACTGTAAAATTCCATCAAGCAAATTCTTCTGAAGCCTAAAAACAAAAAATGCATCACAACCTGATACTGGATTTTTACCAAACAAAAACATTATATTCTCTTGCAAACTTACACTAGTCACTAGATTATATTTTTTAAATACTACTCCATATAAAGTATGAACTTCACGATACGGATTCTCAAAATTTTCATCATTAGGAACACCTAATCTATCATCCACTACATCATCTGGTACAGAATATCTCTTTAATTCCCTATGGTATTTACATTTCCACGTAGGCAGTAATACAGGCCTGTTATCTTTAAGTACTAATAATGTTAAGTTCATATAAATTTTATAAAATGAGAGTTCATAAGTGAATAATATAAAATTTATTAATAAACGTAAACACTAAATTATTAATATATTAATTTATATATAATTATAAATTTAAGTAAAAATTAAATTAGAAATTTTTATAAGCAATATCTATTAAGAACTGATATGATTAAGTGTACTAACACTAAACTGAAACCATTCAAAAAATAAATGTAAAGACAAATTAATACATAAGCCACATAACATTAGTTTTTCAATATATAATGATAGTTAGTAATTGGTGAACTATAATAATTACTTTATTAATACAATAAGCAAGTTAAAAAAGAACTATTATTAGATTGAATACTAATTTAATCTACTTTATTATAATTTTTTATTCTATCTTCAATTACATCTCTAAAATGTCTAATTAAGCCTTGTATAGGCCATGCTGCAGCATCACCAAGAGCACATATAGTATGCCCTTCTATTTGATGAGTAACATTTAATAATAAATCAATGCTTTCAGATGTGGCATCACCCTTCACCATCTTTTGCATAATTCTCCACATCCACCCAGTACCTTCTCTACAAGGTGTACACTGCCCACAAGATTCATGCATATAAAAATGTGATAGTCTCTCTATAGCTGCTATCAAATCTGTTGACTTATCCATCACTATTAACCCAGCTGTACCTAAGCCTGACTGTACAGCTCTTAAAGAGTCAAAATCCATAGTTACAGTATCACAAATAGATTTTGGAAGCATTGGTACCGATGAACCACCAGGTATTACTGCTAATAAGTTAGACCACCCTCCACGGACACCACCGGCATATTTTTCTATAAGTTCCTTCATCGGAATTCCTAATTCTTCTTCTACATTACACGGATTATTCACATGTCCTGATATACAAAAAATCTTAGTCCCAGTATTATTTTCCTTTCCGAGCGATGCAAACCAATCACTGCCTCTTCTCATAATTTCACTAACAGTAGCAATAGTTTCAACATTATTAATAGTAGTAGGACAACCATATAATCCTATTGCTGCTGGAAAAGGAGGTTTTAATCTTGGCATACCCTTTCTACCTTCCAGTGACTCAAGCTGAGCAGTTTCCTCACCACAAATATACGCTCCCGCACCTCTATGAATAAAAATATCTAAATCATACCCAGAACCACAAGCATTTTTTCCTATTAACTTAGCTCTATATGCTTCATCTAAAGCCTTAGATAATACTAAATATTCATTATAAAATTCACCACGAATATAAATATAAGCTGTAGTTACATTCATTGCAAAACCAGCTATTAATATCCCCTCAATAAGCCTATGAGGATCATACCTTAGTATATCACGATCTTTACATGTACCAGGTTCAGATTCATCTGCATTAATTACTAAATACGCTGGTTGTCCATCTTTTCTAGTTTTTGGCATAAAGCTCCACTTTAATCCTGTAGAAAACCCTGCGCCACCTCTACCACGCAATCCAGATTTTTTTATTTCTTGAATAATATGTTCAGGACCTAGATTTAATATTTCTAAAATATTACTCCAAACACCTCTATTCTTTGCAGATTTTAAAAACGGAGACTGTTGGCCATAAAGATTAGTAAATACCTTATCACTATCTTTTAACATAAACCTTTACATAACAAGAAATTAAACAAAATTACACGCATTAAATGAACTAACAATAACACATAATAAACATATTACCATGGTTACACTAAAAAAATTATATAATTCCTAAAAATAAAAAACACATCTATTAGAAAAATATTATTAAATGGTGGGCTTGGGAAGAGTTGAACTTCCGACCTCACGCTTATCAGGCGTGCGCTCTAACCACCTGAGCTACAAACCCTAAAAAAAGCTATACTTAAGAAACAGAGCTAACTTCTAGCACATCAACAAATGTTTTATTAAATACACCTTTCCTAAAGTGCACAAAACCTGATATTTTAGAAAAGATAGTATGATCTTTACCAATTCCAACATTCTTACCAGGATGATACTTTGTTCCTCTTTGACGTACAATAATGTTACCAGGAATAACTCTTTCACTTCCAAATTTCTTTACACCTAACCTTCTACCTCTCGAGTCCCGACCGTTACCGGAGCTACCACCAGATTTTTTCGTAGCCATAAATTTTACTCCATATTATTAATTTTAATAACACGCAAAACAGTCATGTACTGTCTATGACCATTTTTTCTTCTATAATTTTTACGACGTCTTTTCTTAAAAATCATTATTTTATCATTCCTACACTGCTCAAGAACTGACGCTGTAACAGTTGCATTCTGTGTAAAAACAATATTGTTATCCGCATTAGTTAACGCAATTACATTACTTAAAGTAACCTCTTCACCTACAGAAGCATTCAATTTTTCTATCTTTATAACATCTTGCTCTTTTACCTTATATTGTTTTCCACCGGTTTCAACAACAGCAAACATAACATATCTCTTAACGTTTAAATCAATTATTATTTTCAGTAATTCTGCTCAATATAATATAATATGTCAATAACATTGTTACTCTTTTTAATTAGTCAATACTGAGAATAAATTTACATTTTACATGAAAACCATTACTATTTCTTCTGAAATTTTTTAATGTACTATCAAAAATAAAAAGGTAATACTGTGTCCAATATAATAATCAATAAAATACTGGCTAGACAAATTTTAGATAGCAGAGGATATCCTACTATTGAAGCAGAAATAACATTGTCAAACAACATAAAAGCAAAAGCTTGTGTACCTTCAGGAGCTTCAGTAGGAAAGTTTGAAGCAGTAGAATTACGAGATAACGATAAAAATTATTATAATGGTTATGGCGTAACAAAAGCAGTAAATATAATAAATTCGGAAATTGCACCACAAATTATAGGAATGAATACTTTAAATCAAGAAAAAATAGACAATGCACTAATTAAAATAGATGGAACAGATAATAAATCTAGAATCGGAGCAAATTCAACACTTGCAGTATCATTAGCAATTGCAAAAGCCGCAGCTTCAACATTAAATATTCCATTATATCAGTATTTAGGAGGAATTAATGCAAAAGTTCTTCCAACACCACTAATTAATGTGATCAACGGCGGAATGCATGCAGATAATAACCTAGATTTTCAAGAATTTATGATTATTCCAAATGGAGCTGATAAATTTGAAGATGCAATTAGAATGTCAGCCGAAGTATTTTTTAAGTTAAAACAAACTCTTAAATCAAAGCAATATAATACAAGTGTAGGAGATGAAGGAGGATTTGCACCAAATATCAAAACTAATACTGAAGTATTTGAAATAATCATAGATGCCATAGAAAAATCAGGATATAAAATGTATGAAGATTTCTCACTAGGATTAGATGTTGCTGCATCAACATTTTATAGAAACCAGAAATACAAATTTGCAGACCATGAATTTAGTACCCAGGAATTAGTAGAATATTATAAAAATATAATTTCACAATACCCTATTATATCACTTGAAGATCCAATTGCAGAAGAAGATATAAATGGCTGGAAGTTAATAACACAAGAACTAGGCAATAAAATACAAATAGTCGGAGATGATCTATTCGTAACAAACTGTAAACTAATTCAAAATGGAATTGAAAATAATTTAGCAAACGCAGTATTAATAAAACCAAATCAAATCGGAACATTAACGGAAGCTTTCAATGCCATAAGGCTTGCCCAAAAAAATAATTATAATACAATAATATCTCACAGATCAGGTGAAACAGAAGATACTACTATTTCTCATATAGCTGTTGCAGCAAACTGTGGACAAATTAAAACTGGTTCTTTATCCAGGTCTGAACGTCTAGCAAAATATAATGAGCTATTGTATATAGAGCAATTATTGGGTATTTCAGCAATCTACTATGGAGCATTATGAGCTTTATTGATGAAGCAAAAATCTATTTGAAAGCAGGAAACGGTGGAGATGGTTGTAGCAGCTTCCGTCGTGAAAAATTCATTGAATTTGGTGGACCTGATGGTGGCAATGGTGGAAATGGTGGTAATATTATTTTCTATACAAGTCATCACATTAATACATTATTATACTTTAAATATAAACAACATATAAAAGCAGAAAATGGAAATCCAGGCTCTAGTAAAAAGAAATCTGGATCATCTGGTAAAGATGTTATGATAAAAGTTCCTATAGGAACTCAATTATATGACGAAGATGATATATTAATTATTGATCTCAATGAGGAAAATCAAAAATTTACAGCAGCATATGGAGGTAAAGGTGGAACAGGTAACGCTAATTATAAAACATCTACCAATAGAGCCCCTAGACACTTTACTTTTGGAGAAAAAGGAGAAGAAAAGTACATTATATTAAAATTAAAAATTATTTCAGATGTAGGAATCATAGGGTTACCAAATGCAGGAAAATCAAGTTTTCTAGCATCATGCACTAATTCAAAGACAAAAATTGCTGACTATCCATTTACAACATTGGAACCACATTTAGGAGTAGCATTTATAGATAACACAGAATTAGTACTAGCTGATATACCAGGATTAATACCTGGAGCACATTTAGGTCATGGTATAGGTGATAAGTTTTTAAAACACATTGAAAGATGTTCTATTTTACTACACATTATAGATTGTACTTTAGATAATATAATAGACTCATATGAATGCATTAGAAAAGAGTTATCGTTCTACAATAAAGAATTATCTAATAAAACAGAGCTCATAGTATTAAATAAAAGTGACTTATTAGATAAAAAAGAAATTAATCAAAAAAAGCAAATACTATCAAGCCATACTAAAAAAGAGATATTTATATCATCCATAAAAGATAATCGATACCCTATTTTATCTACTTTAATTAAACAAATACATAAAAAGGACGTCAATACACAACAAAAAATATACGATCCATTCAACATATAACAACACTCTTATTCCTAAATTGATAGAAATTGCTCTATTATTAATTAACTACTGAGATGTTGTCAGAAACAGAATTAGTAATTCAATGAAAGTTAGCAATAGAAAATTTTAATAACCATTGTAGCAATATTGTAATAGAATTCCAAAAAAAAAAAAAAAAAAGATGTAGATTAGAATAAGTAATACAGATAGATTTAAAAAATAAGAGAGAAAAACAATATTTTAAGTTTTATATTTAAATCAATTTAAAATGTATATATTTCACTAAATTTACAATAAAAAATAAAAATTTATAATTACAATACGTATTACCAAAACTACTTTAAATAATTAGCATATTAAATATTTTATAAAAAATTAACATTCAAAAGCTGAATCACAAAATATAAATTCATCATACCTTTATTATCAATAAACATATTAATATAAAAAGTCACCTAAAACATAAATAACTTTTTGTAAAACACTCAAGTTATATTTAATTATTAATTTACTAATTTTAGGAAATAAGTCTTCTATTATCAAATCAAAAAACATCTGCAAAATAATAAATAAAAGTACATAATTATCAAGAATTAAACAACATTTTATATCTTTAATATAGCTCTCAATTTTGCAGATCTAGATCTAGGATTATTTAATATTTCTTCAAAGCTTGGTCTTATTATTTTTTTATTAATTAGCTGAAATCCTGTATTTAATTTCAATGCAATTTTACCACTGCATAATGATTTAAATATCACTTTTACAATTCTATCTTCCAAAGAATGGAAAGAAACTACTATTATTTTACCACCTGGACGCAATAGATCAGCAGCACATATTATTCCCTGTTCCAATTCTTCCAATTCTTTATTAACCCATATTCTAATTGCCTGAAATGTTCTTGTTGCAGGGTCAATATCATGGTTTTTACTACGTGATATAACAGATCTAACTATAGATGCAAGTTCACTTGTAGTTTTAATTACTTTTCTTTTTCTGAAATTAATAATAGCTTTTGCGATCTTACGAGAATACTTTTCACCGCTATATTGATATATAACGTTAGCTATATCTTGTTCAGAAGCTGTATTTACAAATACTGATGCATCTATACTGTCCATAGAAGTATTCATTCTCATATCAAGAGGACCATTTTTAGAAAAAGAAAATCCACGATTAGCATCATCTAATTGCATAGAAGAAACACCTATATCAAATACTACACCATCAACTTTTTCCAGTTGAGCCTCACATAACACTTGTTTCATTTTACTAAATTTATTAATCCAAAAATGTATTCTATTTGGAAAATTATTAGCCAATTCTTCATAGAAAATACTAGTATGCTTATCCTGATCAATAGCATAAACCTTACAGTTTGCAAAATTCAAAATTGCTTTAGTATATCCTCCTGCTCCAAATGTTGCATCAACATATATTTTTCCATCCTGTGGATGTAATATTTCTAACATCTCTTTCAATAAAACTGGAGTATGCATATCTAATTTTTCTCACAAATTACATTCTATAAATCTTTTAACACAATAGATCACTTTTTACCATGTATTCTAGCCATATATCAATTAAATTATTAATTAATGACTATATTATCTTGTATTTCTTATTTAAACATAAGAGATACAATACACTAACAAAGAATAATAAACTCACTAAGCACAAGAAGTAAAATCACAGAATCCAAAAAATAATTAAACTGAAATTCAATATATTAATAACAATATATAAAACTTTAGATTAAGTCATAACACAAAATCAATATAAAAATATTTCAATATTTATTTTCATAAATATTCTTTTCAGTAATTACAGCATCTAAAGTTTGATCATGGCTTTCAGTAGGTACTAAATCACATAGTTGTATATCATACCCAACTCCTATAACTTTACAATTTGGTCTTAATGTAGAAATTGTATTATCATAATATCCACCTCCAAAACCCAATCTATTTAATTTTTTATCAAATGCAATAAGTGGTACTATTAATATATTTGGAACAACAATATTAGCTGTATTTAATTGATAAAACAACAATACTTTACTATTTTCATTTACTACAGGAATTCCTACTATACATTTCTGTCCTATTAAATAATTCATTAATGGTAAGACATCAATTTCACCATCTATAGGCATGTATCCAGAAACGACAGATGCTTTTTCCATTATTATAAAATCAATATAATTCTTTAATAAAGAATCAGAAGCTTCTTTTCTATTTTGTACTTCTTTTCTTAATTTTCTATATTTTTTACGCAATTCAATTTTTTGTCTTTTAATATCATCAACCATCTATTTAATTTGCATTATAATACTCATTAACATAAGCTAATGCACTAACAACTGCTGTGTCAACTTTTAGTATCCTCGTACCTAAAGATAAACCATCACAAAAACTATATGCAAAATTTAACTCATCACTTGAAAAACCACCTTCCGGACCTATGATAATATAAATATTATCTTTATTTTTTAAAATCTTTGACGGATGATTACCTTTACCGGTTTCATCACAAATTATAAAATTGTTATCATTAGTCTTCAATTTTCTTAAATCAACAAAACTAATAGGAGATAAAATATCTGGTATATCAAGTCTTTCACATTGTTCAGCAGCTTCAATAGCCCACTTTCTGCATCTATCTAAATTTATATTACTAGTTGCTATATGTTTTGTGTAAACAGGCTGCATAAGAGTTACACCCATTTCCGTCGCTTGCCTAACAACATTTTGTAATGCAGTATTTTTGACAATAGCAAAGCACAACACTAGGCATTTGGTTGCAACTTGCTCTCTAACTAGTTCATTTACAATAATTTTAGCATTGTTAGATACTTCAAATATTTCACCAATCCATTCACCATCCTTACCATTAAATAGCTTGATCTCATCTAAATTTGCAGCTCGCATTACATTGCATACATAGTGAGAAGCAAGCTTATCCAATGTTACAACAGAAGATTTATTAAGAGTACAAGTTACATATAATCTAATATTCAGACTTCTTTTTTTCATTATTAATTAGAGAATTACATTATTTCCCTTATTATCTCAAGAACGTTATCAACATGTCCATTTACTTTTACATTTCTCCAAATTTTTCTTATTTTGCCATTCTTATCTATTAAAAATGTTGAACGTTCTATACCCATATAAGATTTTCCAAACATATTCTTTTCTACCCAAGTACCATACTGTTTCGACAATTCCGATCCTTCATCAGATATTAATTCAAACAGTATATTATGCTTTCTCTTAAAATTGTCATGAGATTTCTCATTATCTTTGGATACACCAATTATAACAGTATTCAAATCAACAAAATCATCCATTGCATTTTGAAAATCCCGTGCTTCTTTAGTACAGCCTGGAGTATCATCTTTCGGATAAAAATACAATATTATATTCTTATCACCTTTATAGGTATCAAGACTTTTAAAATATGGAGCATCATCTCCTATTTCTACTGTCATAAACTCCTCAACGTAAATTTTTTAAAACAATGCTATGAATATTAATAAGAGTCAATAATTTTTACATAATTTTATACAACTGTGATTGCAGCTTGGATAAATATGTGTATAGTAAAATATCTATGTTTGACAATAAACACTATGACAGAACACTATTCACAATTAACAGGAGAACCTGATTTCCCATCAATAGAAGAAAATGTTTTAAAGTTTTGGAAAGAAAACAATATTTTTAAAAAATCTGTAGATAACAGAGATGAAAATAAAAGATTTATCTTTTACGATGGACCACCTTTTGCAAATGGGTTACCTCATTACGGACATTTACTAACTGGATTTATTAAAGATACTGTAGCTCGTTACAAAACAATGGCTGGATTTAAAGTAGAAAGAAGATTTGGATGGGATTGTCATGGATTACCTGCTGAAATGCTGTCAGAAAAAGAATTAGGAATTTCAGGAAAGCTAGCAATAGAAAAATTTGGTATAGAAAAATTTAACAATCATTGCCGCAATTCTGTAATGAAATTCTCAAAAGAATGGAAACAATACGTAGACAGACAAGCAAGATGGGTAGATTTTGAAAACGACTATAAAACAATGAATCCATCTTTTATGGAATCAATAATATGGTCATTTCATGAATTATGGAATAAAGGACTAATATATGAATCTATAAAAATTGTACCATACAGTTGGGCATGCCAAACACCTTTATCAAATTTTGAAACCAGAATGGATAATGCTTATAGAGAAAAAACCAGTAAAACTGTTACTTTAGCATTTGAATTATTAGAAAATCCAAAGTTTATCACAACAGAAAATGTAAAAACTTACAAAATGCTAGTTTGGACTACTACTCCATGGACTCTACCATGTAATCTTGCTTTAGCCATCAGTAAAAATATTAAATACTGTGGAGCCATTATTAACCATGAGATGTTTATTTTTGCTCAAGGATATTTAAAAATCTTTCAAGAGTATTGCAAAAAAAATAAGATCGAGTATCAATTATATAATAAAGATATTTCATATGTTAATTTAGAAGGTTTGTATTATGAACCTATATTTAAATACTTTGCTGATGTAAAGAATGCATTTAAAATTTTAACAGCAGACTTTGTAGTAGAGGGAGAAGGTACTGGCATAGTGCATATTGCACCAGGATTCGGAGAAGATGATTTCATATTATGTAAAATGCAAGATATTCCACATATTGATGGAGATACATCTAATTTATTATCAATTATTTGTCCAATAGATGACGGAGCAAAGTTTACTGACAAGATATCAGATTTTAAAAACATGCACGTATTTGACACAAACGATCAAATCATTAACATCTTAAAACAAAAAAACCTTTGTTTTAAGACAGATGAACATTTACATAACTATCCACATTGTTGGCGCACAGATACTCCACTGATATACAGAGCAATGTCGTCTTGGTATGTCGAGGTTACAAAAATAAAAGATAAAATGATAGAGATTAACAAAACAGTAAATTGGATACCTAATCATATTCGTAATGGACAATTCGGCAAATGGCTAGAAAATGCTAAAGATTGGGCAATATCACGTAACAGATTTTGGGGTACCCCTTTACCAGTATGGAAATCAGATAATCCTAACTATCCAAGAATCGACGTATATGGATCAATAAGAAAAGTATTTGACAATGTTAAGGCATTAGAGGAAGATTTTGATATATCATCTCTCAATGACTTACATCGTCCATATATTGATAATTTAGTACGTCCTAATCCAGATGATCCAACTGGAAAATCAATGATGAGACGTGTCAATGACGTATTTGATTGCTGGTTTGAATCTGGATCAATGCCATACGCACAACTTCACTATCCATTTGAAAATAAAGAGTTTTTTGAAAATTATTTTCCAGCAGATTTTATCACTGAATATATAGCACAAACTAGAGGATGGTTTTATACATTATTCATATTATCCACAGCATTATTCAATAAACCACCATTCATAAACTGTATATGTCACGGCGTAGTATTAGATACACAAGGACAAAAATTATCAAAAAGACTTAATAATTATGCTGATCCAATGGAAATATTCAATCAATATGGTTCTGATGCCATGCGATTTCTAATGCTATCTCATACTGTATTATACGGTGGAGATTTGCTATTAGATAAAGAAGGAGTCATGATAAAAGATGTACTACGTAATGTAATAAAACCAATATGGAATAGCTACAACTTTTTTACTATATATGCTAATATAGACCATATAAAAGCAGAAATAATTACAGATCTCAACGGATTAACTAACATTATGGATAGATACATAATATGTGAATGTATCAGTACAATACATTCCATATTTAACGCTATGGAAGAACTAGATCAATGTTCTAATAATTTTGGATACAATATAAAATTAGCATGTAATAACATTACTAAATTTTTTGAAACATTAAATAACTGGTATATAAGAAGATGTAGAAGCAGATTTTGGTCATCAGAAATAACACAAGATAAGCAAGAAGCTTATAACACACTATATACTGTTATATACTATATGATAAAAGTTTCTGCACCATTTTTACCTATCATCACTGAAGCAATTTGGCAAAGATTAAACTTTCAAAAGGAAGAATCTGTACATTTATCATCACTACCAAACATAAGTAACTTCATATTAAACAATGAAGATAAACAAAATGTTCAATACATGAAATTAGTAACGTGTATATGTAATTATGTATTATCCATTAGGAGTACTCATAATATTAGAATTAGACAACCTCTTAATAAAATAGTAATATACAGTCATAATTGCCCAGATTTACTAAATTTACCAGTAGAATATCAAAACATTTTATTAGAAGAAATAAATGTAAAAAGTATATCATTCAAATCTGATATATCTGACATAGCATCATTTCAACTAAAATTAAGTTTTCCAGAACTTGGCAAAAGAATACCAGACAAAGTTAAACGTTTAATATCTTTATTAAAAAATGATCAATGGAAAATACTAGAAAATAACAAACTGTTACTTGGCACAATAGAAGCAGAACATTATATCATAAATCATAATGAATACACTTTAACTCTCAAAGTCCACAATGATTTTGCCTGTACTATCAACTTAGATCAACATCTACTTGGCGTAGTATTACTAGATCATGAACTCTCTAATGAGTTAATAATGGAAGGTATCGCAAGAGACATAATAAGAATAATACAACATTCTAGAAAAGATAATAAACTTAACATTTCTGATAAAATAGATGTCGTTATACACACTAAAGATAATATAGTGAAAGATTCTATTAAAATATGGTCTCAATACATAATTCAACAAACTTTATCTATATCATTCTCTATACATGAAGAAATTTTAGACATTAAGAACATCAACGAGTATTACAAAACTACAATGAAAGACAAAGAAGTATCCGTATTTCTAAAAAAATCGCATATTTAAAACATATTACATTTATAAACTAAAATTCATCTAAAATACAATTTAAGAATTTTATTTACAATTTTAACAAACTAAAATTTTCATAATAGTTAATATATATTTAAATACATTACTCAGATACCGATAATAAAATTGCTAATCACAGCTTTAAAAATATTTTATTTTTTTGAATGCAATATATTAATCTTTTCATAACAATCATTAGTATTTTGTTCTGATACCACTACACTTTTTTAGTAACTCACACATCAAACTATACTTTTTTCTACAACTGGCTTATTAGGTAATTTCTATAATACCTAAAACAGCACACCGTACAGAACAACAGGTATACCACACAAAGACCTCGCTACGATGTTTATAATTACTATGATCATATACCCCACTTGATACTGATAGAAGAAATATTTTCTGTTTACTACACACTATAGACAATGTCATCATCACTATAATATTTTATTACTATTCTGATGTTGTAACACTCTTCTTAGCAACACCAGAGAGCTAAACTCTCACTTCATTCTACAAATTGTTCAATATGTGATGACAATACACCTAAAGGCACAGCTTTTTCAACAGCAGATACATCAGACTAAGCATTTATATTAGATTTCTAATAATTCATTTACGATTGCACAATGTTCAGAAGATACAATCTTAACGATAGGTAGTTAATATTTTTTATCTTTCATACCAACAGCATTACTTTCTTATCATCACTACCACAATATTCGTTCCGCTGTAGAAACATATATACGTTAAAATATAGAAATTTTCAAACAGTATAAACATTTTTGATTTTTTTCAATAACAGGATGGTAGTTCCTTTATTACAAATGTAAACGTACTGTTTTAAGCCCAATTAATGTAGATCATTTTAGGCAATATTCGTTATGTAATGACTCTTACTTATGTTACATTGGTTAAAATAAATTTTAACTATAAAATCTTAATAATATTAGTAAAAATTGACAATATCAATACAGTAATGATATACTATGCATAGTGTTTGTAAAATAATTAAAACATAATGGAATTAATATTACTCTTTGATGGAAATACACCTGCCTTATATCCCACAAATATCTGTACTTATGATAAATCACAAGACGAATATACTATAACTTATAATAGTCCTGATTTCTCAATAACCTCAACACATCCAGGTAATAATGTAGCTTTACATCAGTTGCATGCAGCAACATTTAAACAATGTTTTACAGTAAGTAGTATAACTCTACCAATCTCTCTACACTGTTTATATGGTAAAAACAAGCGTAATGAGAAGACGTATATAATTCTTGGTTTAGAATATAATTCATTAGGAACCTTAGTAAAAAGAGGTGTAATTCTTAATAATGCAAACTTAGTATCTGCTGGTATTATACGCAACGATCTATCATATGAAGAAAATACAAAGATTCTCTTTAATGATTTTAGTAATCACATAAAAACTGTACGTAATATTAGTACACCTCGTACATATAGGTTTGATTTTTTTAATGATGAAGGAAGTCTATTTCATACTGAATATAAAAATACAGTACTTGAAGAGACACAAGTAAATCCATCTACTGGTACTAATACATATGTCATGCATTTCTAGAAAATTACACTTACACTATTATTTTTTTACTATTAAAAACACATATTTTCAATCAATTAAATCTCATATTTAACATAATACTATAATTATTTAATATAACTGCTTACATAGTATTATATAAATAAACTTTAAAAACCAAAATTGATCAAAAATACGTTTATTATATAATTTTGCAAAAAATTTTTACATATTATGTGTTGTATATATAAACAATTTTCATATTAGTTATTCTTAAAAATTATGAATTATTAAGTAATATCAATTGATTATATTCTTGAAATATATGAATTAGTAATTTTATACAGTTATACTCAGTTTAATTCCTGTTAAATTTGTTAATTATTAACAGATACAAAAATAATGGTTTACTTTTTTTTTCACTTTTCTGTCGATAGTATTATAACCTGTAGTTTACTTATCAAAATCTAATGTTGATATACCTAAATACATTTTATGTACAAAATTAAGTACACATTTGTACTATTTCATTTCTTCTAAAGGAATTATAGAAAATATCTTTAATCCACTGCTAATAATATATGCTACAGCTTTAGCTAAATATATTCTCGCAGATGTAAGATTTATATCATCATCCACTATAAAACGTCTGTTTACATCCTTATTCCCATAACCCCATAACATATGAAAAGTTTCAGCAATTTCTATCAAATAAAAAGTTATACGATGCGGCTCTGCAGTTTTTGCAGATAGTTCAATTACATTTAACCATTTTGCTAACAACTTAATTAATAATATTTCCTCTTTTGAAGATAATACAGAAAAATCAGTATCTTCTATTTTTAAAATGTTTGGAGCATTACGCATTAATGAATAAACACGAGCATGAGCATACTGTACATAAAATATTGGATTATTTTTAGATTGCTCAACTACTTTAACAAAATCAAAATCCAAAACTGCATCACTTTTACGAGTCAACATGATAAACCTTACTACATCTATACCAACTTCTTCTATAACATCCTTGATAGTAAGAAATTCTCCAGATCTTTTTGACATCTTTACTTGAACTCCATTGTTAAGGAAATTCACAATATTATGTAACTTTACATCTATAGTGGCAGTATTATCACTTAATGCTTTCACAGCAGCTTTTAATCTTTTTACATATCCAACATGATCACATCCTAATTCCAATATCATATGTTGAAAACCACGTGATATTTTATCAAAATGATATGCTATATCATTTGCAAAATAAGTCCAACTACCATCAACTTTTTGTAACGCTCTATCCACATCATCTCCAAAATCAGTAGATTTAAACAACATTTGCGTCCTAGGCTTCCAATGATGATTTTCTGTTCCTTTTGGCTGATCTAATACACCATAATATATCAGTTTTTTATCCTTCAAAAGATTAACACATTTTTCCACAACATTATTCTTTAGCAATGCTGCCTCCGATGTAAAAACATCATGTTTAATTCCCAGTAATGCAAGATCCTGTTTTATAAGATCAAGAAGATGTTTAAGAGATATATCACGTATAATTTTCATCTTCTGAGCAGAACTCATTTCTAACAAGTCTGTACCATACTTTTCATATAAAAGCTGACCTATTTCCTTTAAATACAATCCTGGATATAACCCACTACCTATAACAATATCCTGACCAGCAGCTTCTTTATATCTCAAATATACAGATTCAACCAACACATCTATTTGTGTACCAGCATCATTTATATAATATTCCCTAACAACTTGATACCCTACTTTTGATAATAAGTTTGCTAATACATCACCAAATATAGCTCCACGAGCATGCCCTATATGCATTGGCCCAGTAGGGTTAGCAGAAACAAACTCTATATTAACTTTACGACCATTTCCTATATTAATATTAGCAAAATCTTCCTTTAACATATTAATAGAAGATATTACTTCATACCAAACATAAAGAGAGAGGTTGAAATTGATAAAGCCCGGCTTTACAACACTAATATTGGATATTTCTTTAATATTAGAAAGCTCACGCAGTAATATTTCCGCAACATCCAATGGATCTTTTTTAACATACTTGCTTAAAATTAACGCAGCATTGGTATATAAGTCTCCATGATCATGATTATTAGGATAATCAACTATTAACTTACTCAATATAACATCATCTAATACTATTAATTTCTTAGCACTTAACACATGCAATTTTTCAACTATGCAATCTTTAATTGTATTAATCAAATTCATCTATATCATTCTCTTATAATTTTCACCTATTATACAGCTTTCTTACAATATTAAAAGCAAGCATATATATTATTTTATTGATTCATAGCTTAACAAAAATCAAATAACTATTAAATTATTTACTATAAGTATAAAATATTAAAATCATTCTTAAATATTACAAATATTAAAATAAGTTATTTAATTATAAATAACTTACCCAATGCTATAAGCCATTGGTAAATCACCTTTCTTACAACAGATTTATATATTCCAAATTTTACTTTCACATGTATGATAGTATATTCATTATAATTAAATGAGTTTTAGTGTGAGATGGCAAGACCAAGGAATAGTCATTGCAATAAGAAAATACGGTGATGATAAAACCATAGTTTCTATTTTTACACAAAAACACGGATTAAAAAAAGGATTAGCAAGATACCACAACAAAACAATTCAAAAATTACAAATAGGAGATTATGTTAATGTAACATGGAGCGCAAAATTAATAAGTAATTTAGGCTACTTTAAATACGAACTAATTAAATCAACTTTATACCATTACATACACAACAATCTTAAAACAATGTGTATAGCTTTCTTTACTGCCATACTAGATCAAGTATTACCAGAAAATGAAGAAAATTATACCATCTATAACTATTTAGATATTTTCATGAATTCAGTACAAAATAAGGATATTAATTGGCAAATTAAATATCTTACATTAGAATTAACTTTACTATCAGAACTAGGATTTGGACTAGATTTATCACAATGTGCAGTAAACAATACAAATGAAAACCTAATATTCATTTCACCAAAAACCGGAAAAGCAATATCACAAACTGTTGGATTACCATATCAAAAAAGCTTATTACCTTTACCTCCACTATTATATAACGTGTATAATAACTATACTTACAAGTACTCTAAAACAGATTTTAAGGTAAGCCTCAATGTAATAGGATATTTTTTAAAAAAACATTTTCTAACAGAAAAAAATACAACATTAATAAAATATAGAGATGAAATAATTAAACTTATAGATTTACAAGACTAACATTTGACATTTTTAATAATCACCGAAAACACTTTTCTAACAATTCAATAACAAATTTCACTTTAACTACATATCTACTAATTTTTATATGTTGAATTAATATAAGTTTTATTTAAATAGCTTAAAAAAATGTACTTATTAAAAATATATTTACAATTATACAATATAATCATAGATTAAAATTATTTTATACAGTGGTTAGATTATGGACGGGAATGAAGGAGGTGGTGGGATAAATGTATCCGCTTTACAATCCTATTTACATCAACAGCAAACTGCTAGTGGTCCACCAGAAGATGAAGAAACTGTATTTTCAGTTATGGTATTTCTTGCTTGGTTTTATAAAAATGTACCATGCTATCTTGACAGTGCAACAGGAAATGTATGTGCTTCTGTTACCTCTTTAGGTATGAATTTGCCAACCACAGTAGTTTTTGGATCTGAAATGACTAAAAATATTTTTGGATTGCCTAAATTACTACCAGACCCACAATCAGGAGATGCTACTGGCAGTGGTGATACTGGAGGCAGTGCAGATGACGTAGCTGCTGCTGGAGGATCGGAAGATCCAGATGCTATGCAAATTGTACATCCTGATGATCCATATGCTCCAGATAATTATCCTCATGCAGATCAAGATGTCACTGCTGCTGCAGGTCATGGATTAGATGAAGCTGCATTACAGCAGGAACCAGAATATCATCATGAAAGATCTCCAAGCCCTACTCCAGCTACACAACAAAATGCTCAATATGATCACGATTTCCATTAACAATTATAAAGTACATTTTATTTATATCAGCACATTTAAACACATTATGAATTACAATAAATTAGCTTATTACAAAATTTCAGTTACTACTCATCATAAACTACAATACTTAATATAATTGCTATATGATTCTTCACATTTATATTTTCATTAAATAAGTAATTTTAATAATTATCTATGTAAAAAATTTAAGAAAAGCTAATGTAGAAATTACTGACACATAATTCTCATAATTACTCACATATTTCAGTAAAAAATTCACTGTCCACTAATATGTAATTCTTCACAAAACTAATACAGTTCTTATGATCCAAACTTCCATACTATAGAACCACACTAAGTACAGCTAGGTATGATATTCAGTATAAGAATATCCAAATGACAGCTTTTTCTCTACAATCTAACTATATGGAAACATAGTTAGTATTATCATTGATAAATAATGCACATAATATAACATTCAAGAATACTATAAATCAGCACATATTAATAAAAAAAAATTAAGATGCCACTTACTATAAGCATTAAATTAAAATAACTGAAATATAAGACAACATTCTATATTTTTATACCTACACCAAGTAGTTATATATTAACTTGTAATTTTTTTAAGAGACTTATTGCTATAACAAACCATACTGTATAGTAACATATCAAAGAATTAAAATATAATAAAAACAATATTAATAAAATACGTTATTACAACATAGATAATTAAGAAAGAAATGGTCGGAGCGGAGAGATTCGAACTCCCGACCACTTGGTCCCAAACCAAGTGCGCTACCAGGCTGCGCTACGCTCCGGAAAAAACATTCAATTACTATCCTACCAAGAATACATATTATATCAATAAAATAATTCTTGTTATTCAATAAAAATAATTTATCATTTTACTTTAACATAATAAATAATAAGCATATATCTACTATTGTAAAGACTGCTAAAGGACGTAAAATTTCTTCCACAAGGTGGCTGCACAGACAATTAAATGACCCTTACGTTGCATTAGCAAAAAAACAAGGCTATAGGTCCAGGTCTGCATTTAAACTTATAGAAATGGACAACAAGTTTTCTATATTTAAAAAAGGACAATATGTACTTGACTTAGGTTCATTTCCTGGTGGATGGTCTCAATTTGCAGCACAAAAAGTTTCACATGGCAATAATAATTTAGTATTCTCTGTAGATATCCAGAATATGGATGCAATTCCTAATGTTACATTTATTAAATGCGATATTTCAAATGAAATAGAAATACTAAACTGCAAATTTAATAACAAAAAATTTGATGTTATTTTATCAGATATGGCACCAAAGGCATGTGGAAATAAACAAGTTGACCATGCAAACATAATTAATTTATGTGAAATGTCACTCGATATAGTAATAAAATTTGCAAGAGAAAATGGAACATTTATTACCAAAATTTTACAAGGAGAATACGAAAAAGAATTTTATCAATCAATGAAATCTAATTTCAAATCTGTAAAATATTTCAAGCCAAAAGCAAGTAGAAAAGATTCATCAGAAATATATTTAGTAGGATTAGGATTTAAAAAAGATTTGTAATAGATTTAAACAAACACAATATGCTGATAATGCTGCATTAATACATAGCATTAACAAATATTATTAAAATTTTCTACAAATAGCAAAAATTACTTTACATAACTAACAATAGATATATAAAGTTGCTACTAATTATTAAAAGATTAATTAAATATCTTAATAACATATTATATTAATTAAATAAATTAAATATACTATGATAGCACAAGTAAAAAGTGTAGCATTCTATGGAATAAATACAATAAATGTTGAAGTACAAATACACATTGCAAAGGGTATACCAGCATTTAATATTGTCGGACTACCAGATAAAGCAATAGCTGAATCTCGTGAACGTATAAGAGCAGCATTAAATTCGATCAATTTATCATTACCATCACAAAGAATTACTATAAACTTATCTCCTGCAGATTTGTTTAAAGAAGGAAGTCATTATGATCTACCTATTGCTGTAGGATTACTCATGACAATTGGCATAATACCAAAAATCAATGATTTGCCATACATCATATTAGGAGAATTAGCACTTGATGCTTCAATAACTTCAGTTTCAGGAGTATTACCAGCTGCTATAAGTGCACAAAAGCAAAAAATTGGAATAATCTGTCCATACAACAACGGAGAAGAAGCATCATTAATCAAAAACATTCCAATATTATCACCTAAACATCTTACATCACTGATAAATTATTTTAATAAAAATGAGACTATACCAACTACAAGTAACAAACTGCTTATAGAAAATCCAGAATATTTGGATATGAAGGATGTAAAAGGACAATCCATTGCAAAAAGAGCATTAGAAATTGCTGCAGCTGGAGGACACAATGTATTAATGGTAGGACCACCAGGTACTGGAAAATCAATGATAGCAAAAAGACTACCTGGAATATTACCAGATTTAACCTATGAACAAATAATAGAAATAAACACTATAAAGAGCATCACAAAAAAATGTAATAACTCAATATCAACTACACGACCTTTTCGTGATCCGCACAGTTCATTATCAATAGCAGCTATGGTAGGAGGAGGAAAATACGTAAAGCCCGGAGAAATTACATTAGCTCATCAAGGTATACTATTTCTAGATGAGTTACCAGAATTCTCAAGATCAGTATTAGATGCTTTAAGACAACCATTAGAAAATAAAGAAATCCTAATATCAAGAGCAAATCTTAATATAAAATATCCAGCAAATTTTCAATTAATAGCAGCAATGAACCCATGTAGATGTGGTTACTTTGGTGATCCATCAAAAGCATGTTCTAAAGCACCTAAATGTGCAATTGAATACCAAAATAAAATTTCTGGACCATTAAATGACAGAATAGATATACATATAGAAGTACCATACGTAAATATGCTATCACACGATAATTACAAAATATCAGAAAATTCAAAAATAATAAAAGAACGTGTCATTCTTGCACAAAAGTTACAAAAAACTCGCTATGGTAACTCTTTTAACAATGCAACAATATCAGAAAATATGTTAACAAAATTTTTAATACCAGATAAGTCTGGAATGCAGCTTCTTAGAAATGTACTACAAGAAAAAAATACATCTGCAAGGGAATATATAAAAATTCTCAAAGTTGCTAGGACTATAGCTGATCTAGCTTTATCAGAATTTATATCATATAACCATATCGCAGAATCATTATCTTATACTAAACAAAAATATATAAAAAGAATATAAAGTTTTCAATAAACAAATTATAAACTAATTAATAATATATTTAACATATTATTAGCTAAGTTAATGTATTTTCTTGATTTTTCATTTATTATTAATTAATATTAGATTAAATAATTAATTTATAGGTTAACAACTATGAAAAATTCAACATTCCAAACTGCACTTCTTAATACAATTGGTGTATTTTCTACTGCAATGGCATTATTGTCTGGAATTGCTACTGGAATTACAATAACTAGTATTTTATCTAATGCAAAAATCCCAGGCACAGATCCATCTATTGGAAGCTTGTTGGCCTTATTAGCATCTACTGCAATATTTTCTTTAGTAGCTATAGGTTCTTTAGTAGGATCACGTGCATTACCAATATTCCAACAACCAAATACAGAAGAACAAGAGCCAGAGCCAAGGTCAGCATTTACGGATAGTGATGATCATAGTCTTACATTGAGAAGAAATGCTAGTCACCAACATGTTCAGTAGCCTCCCATTAAGATATATACAAGCTGTCTAATTATATGAAGATACTAAGTACGACATTATAGCAATTTCATAGTGTCGTACAAATATTTTATGTGAACCTCTTACTATCATATACTGCTTATATCATTAAATTATACATAAGCGCATGTTTTAATCTGTAATTGAACTCTGCTCCATATATAAAAAATATACTTAAAATATAAAAAAACAATAATGATGCAATAATGCCAGCCAAACTACCATATATTATGTTCAATTGTTGAAATGTTTTTATATACCAAGTAAAAATAAAAGATGAACACGTCCATAAAAAAGTAACCAATATTGCACCAGGTATAACATTTATCAGACTTTGCTTAATATTTGGCACAATAAAATATAATAAAGCAATAGATATAAACAACATTAATTCAATAATTGCGTATTTAAAATATGCCAAATTTTTATCTAACATTTCATAAATAACTGGCAGTAAAATTATAGATACCATAGCAATAGTTATTGTTACTGTAATCATAAGAAACTGAAAAATACTTAATAACCTACGAAAAACATAAGAAGGTGGGCTAGAAACTCTATATGCTTTATTCAAGATAGTTCTTATCCCTTCCACAGCAGATGAAGAAGTCCATACCGTTCCTATAATTGCCAATGTTAATAAGCTGTGGGGAGGTCCTGATATTATTTCTTGAACTCTTGGCATAATTCCTGAAATAATTTCACTAGGAACATTATCACTAATTAACAGAATTAACTTTTCACTAATGCTAATATCATAATAATTCAACAACTGAGCTACATTTGATACCAATGCCATCAAAAATACCAAAAAAGGAAATATCGATAATAATATAATAAATGATAAATATCCAGCATGTTCTATACCATCATGCTTTACCACATCAACCATTGCATAATATACACATTTAATAAAACACTTTGCCACTCTTATTAACATATTTTCATTGCCTTTAATAAAAATTACTGAATTACATAAAGATTAAAAATATAAAATTTTTATTCAAATTTGAAAAAACGATAGACTTTAATACTATAAACTATGTTATAACAAATGACATATTTTTAACTAAATAAAATACATCACACACTTAAAACAATACTATGAAGGAATTTGAATATATTAAAAACTATATATATAAACTAGACAATGATTCATTAATAGGAGATGATGCTGCTATTATTGATCACACAAATAAATTATTAGTAACAAAAGACATACTTATAGAAGGTATACATTTTTTTAAGAATTGTAACCCAACTATATTAGCAAAAAAAGCCATTAGATCCAATTTATCAGATATTGCAGCTATGGGATCTATACCCTATGGATATTGTTTAGGATTAGTCTTACCTTATAATATAACTAAAGACTGGTGGCAAAATTTTACCAACAGTTTAAAAGAAGAACACGAAGAATTTAACATTAAGCTACTAGGAGGTGATACAACATCCCACAAAGAAGATAAAATTATAATCAGCATTACTGCATTTGGAACTAGTAATGGTAATATATTAAAAAGATCAGAAGCAAAAATTGGAGACTTTATTTATGTAAGTGGAAATATCGGAGATGCAGCACTCGGATTACTGATATACAGAAAAATAATCAAAAAAAATTATAATAACTTAACAAACAAATATGATATACCTCAACCAAGGATTAGCTTAGGAATTAGTATTAATAACATTGCATCTTCATGCATAGACATTTCAGATGGATTAATACAAGATCTTGAACATATCTGTCACTCATCGCAAGTAGGAGCAGAAATATACTTAGATAAAATACCTCTATCAAATGAAGCACAAGAAATTATAAATAACTCACCTAAATACATAGATAACATCTTATCTGGAGGAGATGACTATGAATTAATATTCACAACCAGTCCTTATTTTTCTCACATAATAAAAGAAATATCCTACAAAAATAAAATAAAGATAAGCAAAATAGGAGAAATAACACCGGGAAACTCTGTAATACTTTATGACAAAAATAGAAATATTATTACATTAAACAACAAAGGATTTAACCATTTCGCATAACCAAAGCATTTTATAGAATAAATAAACATATATAAACAACTATCACAAATTAAGTAATCATAAACATATTCTAAACATGTGAACATATTCGATAATTTACACCATGGCTATATAACCTTTACAAAACGCTCTAAACAGATTTCATAATTATAAAATGCAACATTACAATAACACTAGTCAGATTTCGCATAAAATACATTATTCCAAATAGGATTTTTTATTTTTTCCAACAGCATTTTATGCTGTTTTATTTCTTCTTCACTCACTTCATAAAATCTTGGCTCTATAGTTACATCTTCACACTGATTATTCATATTACTAGCATTTATGATATTATTACTATAAGAAAAATCCAAAGATCGTTGCAACCCACCCATTAATTGAACATATACTTTTCCCAGTAACGTCGCATCCAACAATGCACCATGAAACTTTCTATCTTGCAAAGAAATATTAAATCTTCTACATAAAGCATCTAAAGTAGATGAAACTCCTGGAAATTTCTTCCTAGCTAAAATAAGTGTATCAACAACTTGAAAATCAGAATCATAATCTTTCTGTATTTTATCAAGTTCCATTTTAATAAACTTAATATCAAACCCAGCATTATGAATAACCAACACACTACTATTAACGAAATCCAAAAACCTATCAGCTATTTCTGAAAATTTAGGTTTATCTTTTAGCATATCAATAGTAATACCATGAATCTTTGTTGCGTAATAAGGTACATCACGTTCAGGATTAATATATTCATGAAAAACCCTACCAGTAAAAACACGATCTATTAATTCTACACAACCTATCTCTATTATTCTATCTCCACCATCTGGATCTAATCCTGTTGTTTCAGTATCTAAAACTACTTCTCTAACACCCTTATAACAAGACATATATTTTTCTACCAATATTTTGCACTGCAAAAATAGATATTAAAACCTTATACAAATCAAAAACACATAATTAAAAATAATATCAATTTCACAGAACAAGCACAAATAATGAAATAAAAAAATATCTAAAAAAATAAGTAGTATGTATTAAACTATTTAATAATTTAACGCATACTACATATAAATAAATTATAGTAATTCATTATACAAAAACACAATAAAATTCCAGTATATTAAAATTCATACTTCACACCCAATAATACTACATTACCATCATGTTTAACTTTACTACTTTCGTTATCTACATTAAAATAATGATAGTTTCCAAAAATTTTATATTGTCCTTTACAATTACTATTGATAGACAAATTATAATCAACTCCTAAACTAAAGTCATAGAATTGAGTACCAACCTTATTACTTCTAAAATAAGATGTACTTACAGAAGCTTTATTATATATGTACTTTGCACCAATGTTCCAATAATAAGTATAATCATTTTTGCTATAAGGCTCAAAAGGTACAGTTCCAGGATAAATAGCAGTAATATAACCAGATCTACCTAAATATCCATAAGAAGCTGCGAAAACAGCATTATGATAAGTGACAGATGTGCCTACAGCAAAAGCTGCTAACTCTTCAGCAGAAGAATATGTGTTATATAATTTTTTTAACTTATCAACATTATTAGACCCATACTCTCCAACAATAGATGCAGAAAAATCAATATCATTAAAAGAATTACTATAAGATAATCCAGCACTTATAATATTTTCATAGTGTGCTCCTACAAAATCAATTTTAGCTGGAACAATACTGTTCACTTCAACATCTTGAACGCTAGGATTACTTAACTTTTCAAGGGCATCATTAAATGAATTAGGATCCTTCAATTCTGACACCATTTCGTCAGTCAATAAAGGTGGAAACTTAAACTGCTTAATAGTATGAGAACTCACGCTTTCAAATAAACTAGTATCATAACCTGTTGGAGCATAACTAACACCAAACCTTACACCCATAAAACTTGGAGATTGATAAGATAGTCTAAAAGGTAAATTGTTGATAAAATCTTTATCTTTAGAAATAATATCACTATTACTTCTATTAAACACACTTTCACTATATAACCCAGGAAATACTTGATATTTAATATTATTAATACTTGATAAGTCAGTATATTCTAGCCAAGCAATACTGTTATCTCCAGCTCCTATACTAGAAGCATCTATTTTCATTATTGATTCAACACCTTCTTGATATCCAAATGATAAATTTCCATAAGAAGATTCAACAAATAACTGTGCACCTCTATTATATGCTTTCATTGAAGGAATAAAATTCTTATTTTTCACAGCAGGTATTGCAACTTGAAAATTACCGCCATAATAAATTCCAAGATCAGCATTATTATTTATAGACTTAATATTTAATATACCATCTAACTTTACACCATGATCTTGTATTTTTTTCGAGTGATTTGTAAACCAAGCATAAGACAGTATCTTACCACCTATATCTATCTTGTGATATCCCTTCATTGATGGATATAAACTTACTTGCTTGACATGTTCACTATTTTTTATAACGTTAACCAATTTTTGCTGAGTTTTATGATCTTGATCTATATCATCTACTGAAAAAGCATCAACATTATACAAAAGCAAGAAAGAAACAAAAGCAGTAGCAAACGAAAACTTTTCCATAAAGATTACCGAAATTAATTTTATAATAAATATATTAACAATACTTAATCAAGTATAATACAGAATGTCAAGAAATAATCTCTATATCATTAATAAATTGTATTAAAATATTACAATAGATATAAATTTTTTTATTAAAGATCAAGATAAATTTAAATAAATTATCAAAATAATAATAAAAAGAATACAAACAAAAAATCTAGATAAATATTTAGAAAGAATTTAAAGAGAAATAGAGAGAAAATAATAAGATGTATTACACCTATCTAAAGCAATGGGAAACAGAAGACACCATGCTTTGAATAACAACAACAGCAAGCCTAATAGTAAACAAAAATTTAAAATAAAATCAAACTATGTACAGGGAAATATTTAAAACTCTAACTTAGCACCAACCAAAAATATATTACCAAATCCACTTTCTTGCTTTTGTTTAAACTCATGCTCAGCAAGCCTACATGCACAAGCAGGTTCAGGTTCTTCTTCCATTTCACTTTTATAACATACTTTATCATCAACAATAGAAACTTCTGAAAACTTATAGTAGTGGTAATTCCCAAATAACTTACACTTCATTTTACTCTGACTTTTCAACAAATTATATTCAATCCCTAAATTAATATCTTGTAATATATTTCCACTTCTACTACTCTTAAAATACCCAACACTAATGTAATAAGAGTGATATTGATATCCTAAAGCTGCATCTAAGTAGTAAGTATTAGATCTTTCATGAAGTGGCCGTACAACTGGCTGTACATTAACTGTAGTTGTCCTACTATCCACATTGTCTAATACACTATAATATTTTACAAAACCAGAATGTCCAAGATATCCATAAGCAGCAGCAAAATTGACATCTTTGTAACTTAATACAGAACCAATAGATACACCTTGTAAATTATAGCTTTCTGGATAAATATTATAATTCTTCGCATTAAAATACAACCTAGGACGAGCATATTCACCAACAACAGAAGTACTAAACTTAAAACCATGAAAATCATAATCATAAGCTATGCTACCACTGAATATATGTTCATATTTTGTACCAAAAAACAACATATTATCTTTATTACTTTTATTACGCTGAGTTAATTGTGACAAATAACCACCACCAACATTAATTGTCCCTGGTGTAATACTAACATTACCATTAATACTGTCTAATCCCTGAAAAGTAACTCCAGGATTTGCTAATTTAAGGTCAGAAATAGGCAATGTAATCTTTTGATTATTATCATCCAAATGTATAGAAAAACTAATGTTATCTCCATTGGACAAACCATTACCACTAAGCTGAACTTGACCTTTACACTTTATACATTGGTCACTATTACATGGCAAACTAAATTCAACGTCCTTACTATCTAGAGTGAGTAGAACATTATTCAAAGTACCACTTTTTAACTTATCAATCAAAGTACTCAAATTGACAGTACCTCCATCTATACGTAAACTAGGCATTTGAGTCATAACATTTATGTTGCGAGTAGTATACTGCTCAAGCACAGTAGAAAAGGCATCAAATTTATATCCAATAGGAGAGTAACTTACACCAAACCTTAACCCCATAAAACTAGGAGATAGATATGACATCCTTAAAGGTAGATTATTAATAAAATCCTTATTGCCATTTGTAAGATCAATGTTATCATCATTCCTAAATACATTTTCACTGTACAACCCAGCAGAAAAAAGAAATGGATACATTGAATAACCCAATGCATTCTTCTTTTCAGACAATACACCTCTTAAATGTTGTGTCCAACTATTGCTTTCATCACCTGCAATTATATTAGAAGAATCTAACTTCATAATAGATTCTACACCCTCTTGATACCCAACTGAAAAATTACCATATTGAGTAGCAGCAAATAGTCTAGATCCCCTATTTAACGCAGCCTTTCTTTCAAAATTTCTTCCTTTAACACTAGGTATGGCTACTTGAAAATCTGCTCCATATTTTGTACCAGAATCACCTGACTTTATTTCAGCACCTAAACGTAATATAGCATCATAACTCATACCATAATTATCCATATTACCAGATATATCAAAAATATTATCAGACTTATCTGCTGAAGCCCACATATAAGATATAGCCTGCCCGCTAACTAAAGCACGACCCACTTTTACTAAATTATTTTCTCTATTGTCTAAATTCTTTTTATCAGAAAAATTTTTCTCATTGACTTTATCAACTTGCTTTGCATCAAGATTAAAAATGTTGACATCACTTAGTATATCCACTGAAAACGCACTACTTCCAAGTAACACAAAAAAGGAAGCTAAAGCAGAAGATACTAAAGTTAACTTCATAACCACACCACATTTTACCAAGTAAAATTAGATACTAATCATCAAAAAATAATAAGTCAAAACATTTTATACAACTTTTAGTAAGTTTTAGTTTAAATTTATAAAGAATATTATTAAAATATAGAAAAATACTTACATACATAATTAAATTCATTACAAAATTAGCATATAACTAATAACAACATTAAATTACAGAACTGATAGTGGCACACATAGTAATTTTCTTATACTTAACAATAATGTAAGCTTAATAATAATGTGTAATATTGAACAATATTAGCAAGCTATGACTACTATTAATATATATTCATTTATGCTAATATTAACTAGTACATCATACTTTTAACAATTTCAAAAAATTAATAACGAAAACATTATCATATTAACATTTTGATTATATAATACTTTTCACTAGCAACTATTTAATAAGTTAAGAAATAACATATTCATAACTAATAATAAATTGACATATTTTATATAATCAGTTTGCAATTTTTACACTACTACTCTAATAAATCTACTTTATTACATATATAACAATAAAGCATATAAGATGTATTCATATATTAAATATAAAAATGTTAATCTCGTTGCTGCTTACCTGTATTCTGGTTTTATAAAGTATCATAAGTTTCAAAAATCACACTGAAAATAGTAGTGCTAATACAATCATAATTGCTATAAATCTCTAATACTTAATTTGGATGCAGCTTTAGTATGTCAGTATCACTTTCTCATATTAGTACTTGGTATTTTAAAAAAGTGTAAATACATTGCAACAATTAACTTAGAGATTGAGTATAATTTGCCAAAAAATCAAAGTAAGATGAAGTGTAAATTGATTTTAGAATTTCTAAGTAAAGTAATAATAACTTACACTTAGAACTTAGATAATAACATGAAGTTAAAATTCAACAAAAATAACAACTCACTTAAATAAAAATATTTACTTACTATTTTAGCTTTCTGCATTTATCTTATACACATAAACTAAGAAACATATATCAATAACAAAACTAGACAACAATACATAAATTAAAAAATCACAGTTTTAAATAATGTGTATTGTACTCTAGACAAAATTTAAAGCTCTTATTAATATTGCAATATTTCGCTCTTACTTCTACCTATGAATTAAGAAACATATACTTAACAATCTTCACTAAAACTAGACAACAATATACAAATTAAAAAATCATAATTTTACATAATGTATATTGCACTCTAGAAAAAAGCTTAAAACTCTGATTTAATACCTGCGAGTAATACGTATCCTTTAGCACTTAAATCGGTTGGTTTATTAGGCACACTGCTACTAGCATAATTCATTTGATCAAAAATATAATAATTATAATTAATAAACAAGCTACTCTTAAAACTATTATATTTTAAAATATTATATTGCAACCCAACACCTACATCTTTTAACTTATTACCAAGTTTATTACTTTCAAAGTAAATAATACTAAAATTTAAAGGCTCACGTTGATAAGCAATACCTATATTCCAATAGTAACTAGTATTTTTAGAAAATTGCCATTTATCATAACAAATATTTTGCGTACCGTAATGGCTATAACATACTTTATTTACAAGTCCAGAACCATTTAAATTTCCATATGCACCTGCTAGCTTCAGATTATCATAACTAAAATTAAAACCAATCGATATTCCTCTTAATTGCTGATGAACATAATACATAGCATAACCTAATCTAATATCGTCATCGATATATTCATTACCATATTCACCTATAATAGAAGTATTAAACTTAAAATTTTTAACATTACAGGCATAAGAAACACCTCCACTAATAATATTCTTATATATTGGTCCAACAATCCCTACATTAGAAGCATTACTTCGACGATTTATACCATACACAAGAGCATATTCTTTAGTCACGTCTAATTCACCATCCTCTTTCTTTTTCACATCACTGACAAGTCTTTTATCAAAAATTATTGGCAATTCAAATAATTGTTGATTATAGCCAGTAGGAGAATAGCTTATACCAAACTTTAACCCCATAAAATTTTGTGATTGATAAGATAATCTAAATGGCAAATTATTCACAAAATCTTTAGTAATAATACCAAATGACGCATCATGATTTGATTTATTAAAAACAAGATTATCATCATTACGGAAAACACTTTCACTATATAACCCAGGATTAAAATTGAAATTGTATAATAAATAAGTTGGGTCGTCTTTTTTTTCATGAACAATGCCCCTCAAATGCTTTGCCCAAATGTTATAATTATCACCAGCAGCTATATCAAAAGCATTTAATTTAATAACTGACTCCATACCCTCTTGATATCCAACTGAAAAGTCACCATAGGGAGTTTTAGCAAATACTTTTGATCCTCTATTAAAAGCAGCATGCTTATTAAAATTTCTTCCAGCTACATTCGGAATATTAACTTGAGAATGTATGCCATACACAATTCCACGTTTATCTGGATTTGATTCAACCCTCACACTTAATATCGCATCATGTTTAGTACCAATCTTCTCAATATTACCACCAATATCCACGTCAAAAAGCCTAGTATGATTCAAAAATTTCTTTGTGCTTTTACTAGAATCACTTGAATACCAACCATAAGATACCACATTACCAGCAAGTTTAACACCACTACTCCTTTTTATCGCACTATCCATTTCTGACAACAAAACACATTTTTTAACATTACCTATAAATTTCTTACAATTTGCAATATCAATTTCTGATCCGCAATTCTTATCAACTGCAGACGTATCATTTAACATTTCATCAGAAAAAGCACTGTTAGAACACATCATTAATAAAGATGCTAAAGCAGAAATTATTAAGGGATTTTTCATAAACACACCCAATTAGTTACACACTACACTAATTACACTACTGCTAAAACAGCAGTAATATTATGATATGTCAGTATATATCCATAAAAATATATTATCAATAATAAAATAAAAATTATTTTTCCAAAATATAATAAAAAATGCATTTTTTTATGTTTTAACACATAGAAATCTTACATTGACAATTTTATATCAAGAAATTCATACAGTGATTTGAAACTTTAGATAAATTAATATAATACACCAATATGTGCCTTTATCTTTTTCATATGCTTTTTGTGAATATTCAGAAATCACAAAATTACATTAATGATGTATTATTAAAATTATTGAACTTATATAAAAATAAAAAACATCAAAAGTACACGTACACAAACTTAGGAAAGCCAGACAAAACCTTATATAACAAATAACACAAGAATTATTTGTAAAGGCTTTTCCATAGCCCCTTATTTACTAATATGACAAAAATTGTGAGTATCAACAAGAAGCTAATAACTTTAATTCCTAACTTTTTACGTACCTCCATTTCAGGCTCAGCAGCCCATTGAAGAAAATTGACTATATCATACGCCATGTTTTCTATCTTAGAATCCGTACCATCTGTGTATTGAACTAAATTATCAGACAATGGAGGAGCCATTAATATTTTTCCAGTACTAAAATAAGGATTAGTATATAAACCACCTTCATCAGGTTCACTGCTTTCATAGCCAGTCAATAAAGAATATACATAATTTGCACCATTATGCCTTGCCTTAATCATCAAAGATAAATCAGGTGGAAATGCACCTTTATTGGCAGCTTTAGCAGCTTCCTTATTAGGGAAAGGTGATACAAAATAATCTGACTGTATACCTGGACGTTCAAACATCTCACCACTATCATTTGGACCATCTGATACTTGATAAGACGCAGCAATAGCTTTTACTTCATCTTCAGAAAATCCTACATCACGTAGATTACGAAATGCTATCCTTCTCATAGAATGACAAGATGAACATACTTCCTTATATACTTGATAACCACGCTGTATAGATTGCCTATCAAATGCCCCTAATATACCATTAAATTTCCAATTAATTTTTTTAGGAGATGTATGCTTAAATTCATCAGCAACACACATAGATGAAATACAAATAAAAAAAATTGCAAGAAGATATCTAATTAACATTATTTCATCCCCGGTACTGCATCACTTATAGTCTTTGGAAGTGTAATTGGCTTTTCATACTTAGACAGTATAGGTAACACAATGAAAAAATATGAAAAATAATACAATGTAGATAATCTACTAAGTGTTACAAATGGTTCCTTCACTTCCTGCCCACCAAGCCAAGTTAAAAAACAAAAATTTAATACAAACAACACATAAAAAACTCTAAAAATTGGACGGTAACTACCACTTTTAACTTTGCATCTATCTAATATTGGCAATAAAAACCATACCATTATAGAACCAATCATAGTCACTACACCTAATAACTTATTAGGAATAGAACGCAGCATAGCATAAAAAGGCAAAAAGTACCACTCAGGAACTATATGAGCAGGAGTAACCATAGGATCAGCTTCAATATAATTATCTGGATGTCCTAAATAATTTGGAATATAAAATACAAATAAAAATAAAAATATAAAAAATATACCAAATGTTATACAATCTTTAACAATAAAGTATGGATATATTGGAATAGTATCCTTTTTAGATTTTACTTCTACTCCACTTGGATTACCTGATCCAAATCTATGAAGTGCTATAACATGCAAAGAAGCAAGCGCTAATATAATAAAAGGTAATAAATAATGTAATGCAAAAAATCTATTTAACGTAGGATTGTCAACAGAAAAACCACCCCATAACCACTGTACAATATCTTGACCAACTAAAGGTATTACAGAAAATAAGTTAGTAATAACTGTTGCACCCCAAAAGCTCATTTGACCCCAAGGCAACACATAACCCATAAATGCAGTTGCCATCATCGCAAAAAAGATGAAAATACCAATAAACCAGACTAATTCCCTAGGACTCTTATATGAACCATAATACAAACCACGCAATATATGTATATATACAACTATAAAAAAGAATGAAGCACCAACAGCATGAGTATACCTTATTAACCACCCATAATTCACATCACGCATTATTCTTTCAACGCTATTAAACGCATGTGCGACATGCGGAGTATAATGCATTGCTAAAAATATACCTGTTATAATCTGTAATATTAGTGCAATACCGGCAAGCGAACCGAAATTCCATGCATAATTTAAATTTTTAGGAACTTGATATGAAGCTAACCCTTTTAAAAAAGCACAAATTGGCATTCTGTATTCTATCCAAGCTAGGATACCCTTTCCTTCAGGCTTTTTCATATTGTCATGTTCAGACATTAATTAATACCTCTTAATTATACACTTATGCAACATCAGTCCCTTTCGTACCTATAACAATAACATCCTTTTTAGAAAAATAGTAATCAGGTACAGGCAGATTAAGTGGAGCAGGTCCACTAACAATTCTACCAGATGTATCATATTTAGAACCATGACAAGGGCAATACCAACCTTTTTTTCCATCATCCACTTCTACTGGAACACACCCCAAATGAGTACAAATACCTACCATCACTAACCACTCTTCTCTTCCTACATGAGTACGTTCTTGATCAGATTGTGGATCTTTTAGACTATCCATTTTAACAGACCTAGCTTCTTCTATCTCCTGTGTTGTACGTTTACGTATAAAAACAGGCTTCCCCTGCCATTTTACAACTTTAGTTTTTCCCTCTTTAATGTCTGACAAATTCACTTCAATAGTAGATTGCGCTACTACTTCTGCAGATGGACTTAAAAACTTTATTAAAGGGTATACTGAAGAAAACAATCCAATACCTGCCATAGATAAAGTAGTCAAACCTAAAAAATCACGCCTTTTAACTTTTGTCTTAAAAACAGAGCACTTATTCTCATCATTACTCATAATTACCCTTCAATATTACAAATACATATGACATCAAATTGTCATAACACTAGCCCAACATTATAAAAGCAATATAAGGTTATACAAACATATTTTATTAATTAATTACCCATTTTCTATATCAAAGCTATACTACTCCTTAACCTTCATATACAAACTAAATATACAAATCTTATTTTAAAGAACATATCAATATATTTAACACACCATTAAGAATTAAAATCAGCTACAAATCAATGCACACAACAATAAACCTATATAATATTTATGATAAAAAGTAAAGCATCAACAATCACAAGACTATCAAATAATTACTTTTATATCAAGAATTATAATAATTATTTAATAATACAATATATTAAAATTTTAAATATAAAAAGCATTTTAATTAAATTAAAGATACTATATGCATATGCCCACCATCCATAAATAACTCTCCATTACTCACACAAATTCATATTCTGCCTAAGATTTTTAATATTTTATCTTTCTGCCTACTCAATTGACAATCACTTGCTCCTATCAAACTTTCATCATTAATTGTACGATTATATGCTGACACTTCTTTCAGTAAATTATCACGTAATTTTGTTTTAATCCTCAACTCATTCTTTAAAGAATCTATGATATTTTTATTATCTTCATCAGCATTAGTCTTAATATATTCATAATAATAATCAGCTAACTTATCTACCACAAACATAAAAAAAAACAATGGCAATAAAGCATAATACATATTTAACTCAGCTGACAAAAACTTTTGATTAATACAACTATAAAAGGACTGGTATAAAAATATTGACAATGCTATAACAAATGTAATAAGTTTTACTGTTTGACATAATGAATTAAGATCATAGCACTTTTTATTTGTTGATATTAAATGTTCTTTTTTGATATTAATACAAATTTTATTATCATTACATAGGTTAGTGAAATACCATTCTATTTCCCTCTTAATAATATTAAGTTCTATTTTCAAATTATCTAAACTAACTTTCAAACAATAAATTCGTTCATTTTGTTTACTCAATTTGACATTACACTCACTACTTTTCTTCAGTATTAGATTAGAAATACAAAACATAATCAAAGCATTTGCAACTAACATCCCATATATCTTAATATTAATAAATGTTGGTGAAGTTTTATCAGCTCCATATATTTTAAAAAAAACAGTAATCCCAATACTTAACAATAAACACACCCACAAGCATATAGCATTGACCTTCTTGCTAAAACATCTCATTAATATATTAAAACTAAATATCAGTAATAAAGAACCAATAACTAAACCAATAGCACGTGTTATTAATTTTTTAGCAGATGGCATATTATTCTTTATATTTATTAAAAGTTATGCTAATTTTAGCATACTATTTTAATATAACTATAAAAAATATTCAAACTTATATACAAATATCTAATTCACACATCTGTTGATGCAGTACATACATAACAATAACAGGAATGACACCATTATAATTAAAGGACCAGGAAAAATATCAAATTTCTCAGATAATAAAAGCCCTATAATACCAGAAAATATAGAAATAACTGTAGAAATTATTATCATTTGTAACGGAGTCTTCGAGATTAATCTTGCCGCTGCAGCAGGAATAACTAAAAAAGCAGTAATTAACAATATTCCTACTAATTGGGCTGCAAAAGCAATAAAAATGGAAAGTATTACCAAAAATTCTAACTTTATAAAACCTATATTTACACCTTCAGATGCAGATAAATCATTACTTATAGATATAATTAACCAATATTTCCATCTATATACAATAATAGTAATAATTACCAAAGATACTAAAGCCATTATTATAAGATCTCTATTATTTAACATTAGTACATCACCAAATAATGAATGGATTATATTACTAGTTGCAGAAGGAAAAAAAGATAACAATATCATTCCTAAAGACATAATAACATTAGTCACAATACTTAAAACAGTATCTATAGAGTAAATTTTATTCATACTATAAGATAGCAGTAGTGCAAAAATAACAGAAATACATAAAATACCACTAGATATACTAATGTTTAACAAAATAGCCAAAGCTACACCTAAAATAGATGCATGAGAAATACTATCCCCCAGATAAGAAAGATTCTTCCATATCATAAACGACCCTAGTGACCCTGTAACTAAGCTCACAATTAATATAGCAACTATTCCATTAACAAAAAAATACTCATTAACAATTTCAAAAAACATAATAACTTATAACGATATTAACGCTGCACAAACATTTCTACCTTCATACAATAGAATATTATATGTACGACAAACTGCTCCTGTAGACATATGCTCAATATTAAAACCGTGTTTCAAAAAATTGTTTTTTACTGCGTTAGGTAAAAATATGTGATTTTTACCAGTACCAATCAACACTATATCTAAAGTTTCATCTAACAATTCAATTATATCTTCCAAATTAGAAATGCTAAGGTTTAAACAAGAAATAATTTTATTAGGGAAAATTATATGAGAACCTAAATAGATATTATCATTTATCAAAAACTGACCAGTACCATACCCAGTAATAACATTTTGATTAGGACAAATAATTGGTGTAATATCCATAATTTCTCATATAATAATTAATTCATTTTATAAATTAATGTCTTAACAAAAACATATAAAACTATCTTATAAACTTAATGTATATTCTACAATCATAAAAACAAGTGTATAACACCTATAACTTATTTCAACTTTATAATTGAAATATACATATAATTCCACACTTAATAAAGCATAACATATATCCAATACTGTAAGAATGACTATCTACAACATAATATAACAAAACATACTGGATTTAATAATACATAATAAATCTATTATTCAATTATTTTACATATACCTCATCTAATAAAAATACTATCCTTAATAGTATCACTATCTATTAATAACAAACAGTTTATATCCTACAAGATTAATAGTTGCTGCTAACTCTGATTCTTTCCTTTTGATTAATTCAGAAATTGTTAACTGATTATCCATAATAAAAATTTGATCTAATAAAACAACATCTTGGTAAAATTTAGCCATCCTACCATCTATTATTTTCTCTGCTACAGCTGCTGGCTTATTTAATTGATCAACTTGCTTTTTTATTATTTCACGTTCTTTATTTAAAAGATCTTTATCTAAAACATCGAGAGATAACGCTTCTGGCTTTGCAGCAACAATATGCATAGCTATTTGTTTTGCAAGTACTTTTAACTTTTCACTATCACCATTAGATTCCAAAGCAACTATTGCCCCTATTTTACCAAGATTATCGATTACAGGATTATGAACATATCCAATAACAACACCACTATTAACAGACAAGCAACCTATTTTATTTAAATGTATATTCTCCCCTATTATTGCAATGTTATTCATTATTTCATCATGAACACTAGTACCACTAATATATTCATGCTTTAAAAAATCATCTATACTTTCAGTAGCATACTGATTAGCTAGCGAAACAAGATTTAATACTAACTTCTGAAATTTTTCATTACGAGCTACAAAATCAGTCTCTGAATTTACCTCTAAAATTGCACCTTGATTTCCATCAACATGAATTGCTATTAATCCATCTGACACATTCTTAGTAGACTTCTTATAAGCCTTTGCAATTCCCTGTTCCCTAAGATAATTTTTCGCTTTTTCTATATCACCATCACAAGAACTTAATGCCTCTTTACAATCACCAACACCTGCACCTGTTAAATCGCGTAATTTTTTTATTGCATTAATATCAATTTTCATTATTACTTCCTCCTATAAGATCTTCTTCTTTAATACTTGCAGCATTATCAGCAGCATTATTGTCATTATTTTTATTATTCTTATTATCTCGATTACTTGTTCCTAAAAGATCATCTCTCTTCTCTACCGAGAAATCTTTAATACCATCAACATTAATACCAGACTTAGCTAAATCAGAACGTATTGCTTCCAATATAGTATCCGATACAATCTTACAGAAGAAATCAATTGAACGTACAGCATCATCATTTCCAGGAATTGGATAATCTATACCAGTAGGATCAGAATTTGTATCTAACACTGCTATTACAGGAATATTCAATTTATTAGCCTCTTTAATTGCAATATGTTCCTTATTCGTATCAATTACAAATAAGACATGAGGCAATCCCCCCATATTACAAATACCTCCTATAGACCTATCAAGTTTTGCCCTTTTTTTCTCAAAAAGTAACAATTCCTTCTTTGTAAATTGATTATCAACATTCTCTATTAATTTTTCATATTCTCTTAGTTTTTTTATTGATAAAGAGATAGTTTCCCAATTTGTTAACATACCTCCCAACCATCTATTATTTACATAATACTGTCCACAACGTATTGCTTCATCAGCAATGATAGCAGACGCTTGAACTTTAGTTCCGATAAATAACACTCTTCCTCTTTTAAGAACTACATCATATAAAGCTTTTAATGCATTCTTAAGTAATACTACGGTATTTTGCAGATTAATAATGTGAATATCATTATGTACACCATATATATATGGAGCCATCTTAGGATTCCATCTACTTGCTTTATGACCAAAGTGAACACCAGATTCTACTAAATCCCGCATTGTAAATTTTGGTAAATTAACCATTTTATTCCTCTAATTTCATAACAGTTACTCCTCCATGACAACTACCTGCTAATGTATAACAGGACCATTATGTTACATCATGTGTGAAATGCAATTCCAATAAATAACTTAATACACAGAAATATCTAAAACATTTCCATTGTCATCATTATTCAAATGCTTACCATGGTAGCAATTGCTACCATTCTTAGCAAGAAATTTATTATAATTACAAACACACTTATTGTTATAAATTCAAAATAGATTACTAGCATTAACTAATTGACATACTAATATTCTGTTGCGTAAATATTGAAAATTAACTTTACGAGATCCAGTACACCATCTATTTTAACAAAGTGGATTGAAAAGCAGTCAATAGTAAAAAAGATGTGATTTTCATACTCTGAAATACACTTTATAGTGTTGTAAAACAATATAAATTAGCAAACAAATCTAAAGGATATTTAATACTGTTTTTAATATGAATATATTTTAAAATACAAAATTAATGATAAAACAGCTTACTTAGTTATAAAAAATCTTTGATATACATGCATGCTCTAGAAAAAGCAATGCAAACAAAAAAATTTAATGCTTACGTTAAGCTACTTACATAGAATAAATATTGATCCAAAGGTTTTTTCCCAATTATAAAAACCTTTGATCCGCAAATACAATATAGAAAAAAGTAACCTAATAGACCACGTATAACTATATAACTCAATTACCAAAATTTAATATTTATAATTAAGGTACTTATATAGCAAAATATTGATTCAAAATTGAATAAGTTTCATATAATGGTAAACCTATAACTGAAGAATATGAACCATTGATTGATAATACAAACTTACCAGCATTAGTTTGTATACTACATGCCCCTGATTTTCCTTGCCATTGCCTAGAATCTATATAAGCATCTATCTCTTGTACAGATAAATTCTTAAATTTCACTATTGTCACCACATTCCTACAATGTAATTTCCCATGAGGAGTATATAAACAAACAGTAGTATATACCCTATGCCTACGCCCTGATATTAATTTTATACATTCAAGAGCTTGTTCTTCTGTTTCTGCTTTCGGTAATATTCTCCTACCACAACATACAACAGTATCAGCACTTAATACAAACTTATCAGGATGTAATAACTTCACCTTTTCACATTTTGCTTGAGCTACACGTAGTGAATAAGCCTTAGGTAATTCCTTCTTTAAAATCACTTCATCTATATCAGGAGATATTATTTCTCCAGGAACCACACCAATTTGCTCTAGTAAAGATAATCTCTGCTTTGAAGAAGAAGCTAATATCAAACTATCAAATCTAAGCATCTGTAATTTTTAATCTTCTAATAATCCTACCTTTTCCTACTTCACCTTTATTAATACCATAAGTACTAATTTCCACTAATACTCTATCATGCATTAAAATACGTATTTTACTTTTTCTTATTTTCCCTGAAGCGTGTGCTATAATCTCGTAATTATCATTGAGCTTTACCATAAAAGTTGCATCACGTAATAACTTAACTACAATACCTTCAGCTTCAATTATACCTTCTTTTGTTACCACTACATTTTATCAAATAATAAACTCTTTACATTGTAGAATACACAACACTAACCTGCAACATAATTTTTATAATATAAAACAATGTACAAGTTTAATCTATGACTACTCATACTCAATATGTGTATTTTCTTTTACATACTCATGCCCTAAAGTAATCAGTTTAATATCATCAGGAGAGTTTATAATCCAAACATCTCCATTGTATTCACTATCAATAATTTCAATAGGTATAAATTTTACTTTCTCATCAACAATTACTTTAATACCTAAATCTCCATTATCTTGCAAATCCAAAGCAGAAGACGAGATTCTATGAGCTTTATAATTTCCTAATGGAATTTTCACAGAATAAACAGCTCCATGCGCAAAAATCTTCAAATCATCATTATCCAATATCATTTCAACTCTATAAGTTCTTGTACTACTATTTATTACTTTACTAATAAAAGTAATAGGAGCATCTACTTCTTTACCTTGTGCAATTAAAATCTTACAAATACTACCTAATTTCAACTTACTTAAATACTTTTCTGGAACATAAGTAACCACTCTGATTTTATCAAAATCAACTAAGTGTACAACTGACATTCCAATAGATAGCAACTCACCAACTTGAACATTAATTTTATCTATAAATCCAGAAAAAGGAGCACTTATTTCAGTACTATCTAAATTAATTTGTGCTTTTTTAACATCGGCTTTAGCTGATTCTAAAGCAGCAAAAGACAATGCATCATTTATTTCAGATCTATAACCATATTCATTTAAAGATTGCGAAGCTTTATATTCAAGTTCCCTCTGTCTTAACAAAGCTTGAGCTTGCTTTAATTGCACTTCTTTTTCATATTTTTCTACCTTAACTAAAAGATTACCCTTTGTAATATAATCACCATCTTTTACTAAAATATCTGATACTTTACCAGCAACTTCTGATATAATATTTACATGATGGAAAGCTTCTACTTCACCTATCAAAGATAAATATACTAACTTTTCCTGGGCATTAGACTCTATTACCCGAACATTAGGAGTGTTATTATGCAACACATCCTGTTCTACATGAACACTCTTCTTAAATACTCCACTACCAATCCAGAAAACAGCCAACAACAAAATACACAACGCTATCTTATATTGTAACTTCAACTTTAATAGCTTACGTAACACAATATTTAAACCCTATATTTCAATGTGATAATTATTTTAAAAATGCTGCTTCACATGCATCTCTAAATGCTTCATTAACATCTGGATGTGAATGACAAATACGAAATATATCTTCTGAGGATGCTCTATAAGCCATAGCAATAGCAGCTTCATTAATCATAGTATCAGCATAAGCACCAATGATATGAACACCTAAGATAGCATTATTTTCTTTAGAAGTTAATACCTTTACAAACCCAACTGCATTATTTGTAATTCTTGATCTACCATTTGCAGAAAAATTAGATTTACCAACACTATAGCTATAATTAGCATTCCTTAAATTCTCTTCTGTTTTCCCAATAGATGCAACAGCAGGATGTGTATATATAACAGATGGAATAATTTCATAATCTACATGTGGAATATAACCAGAAATCAACTCTGCAACAGCAATACCTTCCTCTTCTGCCTTATGTGCAAGCATTGCTCCACCAATAACATCACCAATAGCAAATATACCTGGTATATTTGTCTCATATCTACTATTTACCTTAATAAAACCCTTAGAATCACATTCTATTAAATCGTTATCAATCAACCCCTTAGTATATGGAACACGTCCAATGGATACTAGAACTTTATCTGCCTCTATTACTTCAGACTTACCATCTTTTACAGATTCAAGATGTATAGTCAAGTTGCTTCCTTTCCTATCTATAGAAACAACTTTAGTAGATAACTTAAAATTAATACATTGCTTTTTTAAGCTTGTAAGCAGAGCTTTACTAATATCACCATCCATACTAGGAGCAATTTTATCTAAAAATTCAACAACAGTAACCTCAGAACCAAATCTACTCCACACAGATGACATTTCTAATCCTATAGCTCCAGCCCCTATAACAACTAATCTCTTCGGTGGCTCTTTAAAAGACAAAGCTGCAGTAGAAGATACTATTTTTTCTTCATCAATAGTAATACCAGGAAAACTAGATACATCAGATCCAGTAGCAATGACTATATTTTTGCTCGTTACCTGTTGCTCACCATTATCCCCATTTATAGCAACAACAAAATTATTAGAATTTACAGCTTGTATTTTTCCAACACCACATAAATAATCAATTTTATAACTAGAAAACAACTGACCAATTCCACTTCCTAACTCAGCAATATTTTTATCTTTAAAAGACATGATATTACTCAAGTCAAAATTTAAATTATCAAATGTTATACCAACTTCAGATAAATCATTTTTCAAATGATAATACTCATGGGAAAAATGTAACAAAGCCTTAGAAGGAATACAACCCACTCTTAAACAAGTACCACCTAAAATCTTATTTTTATCTACACATGCAACTTTTAATCCAAGTTGAGACGCTCTAATTGCACATTTATAACCTCCAGGTCCACCACCAATAACCACAATATCATAATTTTGCATAATTCATACCATAATATTTACTTTTAATGAAAAATAACTACCTTACCTTTATCTGTTACAATATAAACTGAAGAGTTAAGAAATACTGGAACATAATAAGCTGACGATAATATATAATTTACCATCTTTAAAGTACCGGATTTATAATCCAAATACACTATACATCCATCATTGGATATAACCAAAATTTCATCACCTATTATAATAGGAGTACTCCACTTGTTTTTTAGTTTGCCATGCTGCAATAAATCATACTGCCACAAAAAATCTCCTGTACTGACATCCAACAATACAAGTTTATTATCAATAATAGCTGCTATATTTCCTCTATCAATTTGAGAAACATATTCAACCTTTAAATCTTTTGACCATCTGGTTTTACCAGACTCAATATCAATATTTGATATACTATGCAATTTATCAACAGCAATCACAGTACTATTTGTTGCTTGCAAAGCAGCACCATTAGAAAAAGCAATATTAGCTGCAGATATATTACTTTCCCAAATTTTCAAACCACTTAAATAATTAAATGCAATAACCTTCCCATTTGAAAAAGAGAATATTACAGTATTACCATACAATGCTGAAGAAGCAGAACTATAGCTTTTTACTTCAGGAAGTGATTCCTGGCTGCTCCACAGTAAAGAGCCGTTAAATATATTAAAAGACGACAAGTTATTATCTACAGTAACAACTATCAAATTACCATCAACAATTATAGGAGATCCAGCAATTACGCTACTTAATCCTTTTTGCCATTTTATTTCTCCAGTTTCAAAATCTATACCATATATACTATCATCTACAACATAAAATATCATATTTTCAGAATATAATATATTAGCTCTATACATTTTACTGTATTTTGAAAATTCTAACTTCCAGTAACACTTTTCAAAATTTTTACTATCTATAGAATGCAGAATACCACTCCTGGTTAAAAATATAATCCTATCATTAACGAATACAGGCATTACACCTTGATGCATCTTTAAAGAAATTACATCTCTGTTACTTAATTTACTAGCAAGAACAGCAACATCTTCACCATGACTATTACCAGAATTATCAGACATTTCAACATCATAAAGACTATGTTCTTGCACTACTCCACCTGCCAATATCAACATAGGATATAGCAAGACAAGAACAATTAAAGTTACAATACCGGATTTTATCATTTATATATCAAAAATTATTACATTACTAAACTAACTATATTACTTATACAAAGAAATCAACTACTTTGTGTATCCATTACACACGTACTGCAAATAATATTATTATTTATAAATTCTATACCTTGATATTAAAATCAGTTTTATATTTCTAATATATAAATATATTAAATATTGCATATCTAAAAAATAATTTTCAATCAAATGCGGTTAAAATAATGACTATCTCAGAAAATTAAAGTGTGTTATATTAACTATCCATCTAAAAAATCAAAATTCTATATAAATATTAAATTTAACACTACATTTCATACTATTTTAAATTCTTCAATAACATTTAGAATTATCAATCATACAACAAATTAAAAATACTATAGATTTTCAGGCATTAAACTCAGATTATTCAAGCACCACATATTATCATGATTTCATCGATAAAAACCCAATAACTTTGTATCAACAATATTAATTTACAAAAGTTTTGTAAATGCAATACAAAAACATATCAAGTATAAATATCCATCAATTTTTAAAATATATCTACTATATATTAACAAATATGATATAAACATGATAGTGAAACAGTTCATTAAATTTATGACCAATCATTCTGTAATTTTATGTATATTAGATGGATGGGGTAATAGTGAAAATAACCAGTTTAATGCTATCGCTCAAGCCTACAAACCATGTTGGGATAATATAATACTACAGTACCCAAAAAGTCACTTAACTACTCATGGATCAGCTGTAGGTCTTCCAGACGGACAAATAGGAAATTCAGAAGTTGGACACATTAACTTAGGAAGTGGTAGAATTGTCTTACAAGACTTATGTAAAATAAACAATGAGATAAAACACATTAAAGATAACATTTATCTATTAGAATTCATCAATAAAATAAAGAAAAACAATGGCATATGTCATATAGCTGGCCTATTATCTGATGGGGGAGTACACTCATCTTATACACATATGTTAGATATAATTAACATATTATCTGACTTTCAAATACAAGTAGCAGTTCACATATTTCTAGATGGGCGTGACACTCCACCAATATCAGCTATCAAATATATCAGTATTTTATGTGAACACATCAAACATTTAAATAACGTCAATATCTCAACACTAAGCGGTCGCTACTACGCAATGGATCGTGATAATAGGTTAGATCGCACAACAAAAGCATATAATACTATAGCATTTGCAAATGCCAAACGTTACGAAGATCCATTAACAGCTGTACAAGACAGTTATAATATTGGTATCACAGATGAATTCATATTACCATGCATCATTGGAAATTATCAAGGTATGAAACCACAAGATGGCTTCATTATGACAAATTTTAGAAGTGATAGAGTAATACAAATTATTAAAATGATTATAGGAGATATTAAAACTGACAACCATATAACATTAGAGAACACAATAGGCATGGTCAAATATTCAGATAAAATCAACATACCATGCTTATTTCCAAACAATAACATTACAAATACACTAGGAGAAGTTATAGCAAATAATCAATTACATCAACTAAGGATTGCAGAAACAGAAAAGTACGCACATGTAACCTTTTTTTTTAATGGTGGAAAAGAAGATATGTTTGAAAATGAAGATAGAATCATAATTCCATCACCCACTGTAGCTACTTACAATCTAACACCAGAGATGTCTGCAAAAAAAGTTACTGACATAATAATTGAAAAAATAAAATTACAAAAATATTCCCTAATTATTGTAAATTATGCAAATGCTGACATGGTAGGACATACTGGAAACATAGACGCAACAAAACAAGCTATAACAACAATTGATCAATGCTTAAGTAAAATATTAAACTGTATACAAAGCACTAACTATGTATTAGTAATTACTTCTGACCATGGAAATGCAGAAGAAATGTTCGACGTAAAAAATAATATGCCATATACAGCACATACATTAAATCCTGTTCCATTTATAATATGTAACTACAATAAAAAAATCAGATTAAAAAATGGAAGATTATGCGATGTAGCACCAACAATTCTAGAAATACTGAACTTAGCAAAACCAAAAGAAATGACAGGTGTTTCACTGATTGAACAGATATAATACAAGTCAATCTTCTATAAAAAAATAAGACAAAAAACTACAAAAAAGTGTTTTCTTATATATCAATGACTTAACATAAGTTTATATCTTAAAAAATAAGAATCATTAGTTTTTGTTCTTTCTAAAATTCAATTTTTTTACAATCATATTAGTAAACAAAAACCATTATTTGTAGAATAAGATAGAAGATTATTACTGCTTAACTTGATAACCTTAATCAGAAATCTGTTATGAATTTTTTTTCTTATATGTCATGTGACATGATGCAATAATCATAAGGTTACAAAGTATTCTATCGAATTACATACTAAACATTTCTACCAATTAAATAGAGTTCAATACAACAAACAAAAATTCCAATTTGTAGATTTTTTTTCACATTTAACTTTACTAACATAAAAAAGTATTTTACCAAATTACCTACCAACATTTTGTACCAAGCTCATATAAATATCACCAAATACAATAAACAAAAATGCTAACTTTTACTGTCATATGGATTTTTATTTTTTTTCAAGTTTAATTTTATTGGAATTTCACTGATAGAAAAGTGTCTCCTTAAACTTTTCATTAAATATTGTTGATAAGTTAGGTCAATGGCATTTAAATTGTTAACAACTATAACAAAAGTTGGAGGCATCACTCTGACCTGAGTAATATACTTTAGTTTCACTACTTTACCATGAAATAATGGAGGTTTATGATAATCCACAGCCAACTTCAACCATTTATTAAGCATGGGAGTACTAATACGCATTGTTAGATATTTATAAAGCTCTATGCTCTTATCAATAATTTTATTACAGTTAATATTTTTTAGTGCAGAAATTTCCACAATTGGAACTTCAAAGTTTAACTTATTATAATCACAAATATCTTTCAATAACTCAGACCTATCTTTCCTAGCAACCATATCCCACTTATTTAAAGCAACAATAAGAGCTTTACCTTTTTGTATTGCAAGATCAGCAATCGATAAATCCTGCTGTTCTATACCATAAACAGAATCTATAATTAAAACTACAACATCTGATCGATTAATTGATTCAATAGCCTTGTGAACAGACGTTACCTCTATTTCTTCAATTACCTTTGCTTTCTTACGCATACCTGCAGTATCAATCAATGTAAACATTTGATCTTTATATTGATACTCTATATCTATAGGATCTCTAGTTGTGCCAGCTTCAGGACTTACAATCATTCTACTTTCACCAAGCAAACTATTAACAAAAGTTGATTTACCAGCATTTGGTCTACCAACAATAGAAAGCCTAATGTTATTTGATTTTACAATCTCTAAATCATACCCTTCAACAAATGGTAGTAAAATCTCATATAAATCAATCAAACCTAAATTGTGTTCCGCAGAAATATAAACTGGACCTATAAAATCAAAATGTCCTAAATAATCTACAGTGTAACATTTTTTTTGACTTTCACATTTATTTGCAACTAATATCACAGGTTTCTGTGTATTCTTTCTTAAATATTTTGCAAATTCCAGATTCTTATTATCTTGCTCAACCTTAGCATCAACAACAAAAAATACAATATCGCATCCTTCTATAGCCAATTTTACCTGACCTAATACTAGTGCAGATAACTTTATTGTACTATCTACTCCACCAGTATCAACAACCTTAAACTTCAAGCCACATAAATCAGCGTTCCCTTCTCTCCTATCTCTTGTCAAATTAGGAGTATTGCTAACAATTGCAGATTTTTGATTAGTTAACCTATTAAAAATAGTAGATTTCCCAACATTAGGTAACCCAACTATAGCTACTTTTAACATACAAAAATTCTATATTTTTTATAAATATTGCACAGATGTACATCAAATACAAGTATTGAATAGATTACGTCTGACATATTACCAAATATATAAAAATCAACATTTATTAGATAATTAATAAAAATGTCAATTCAATAAATCTCATGAAAGTAAATTATATAGTTAACTTTCAAAGAATTTGCTATATAATTTCCAGGGTTTGTTGGCTTTATTAAGAAAAAATGTCTCAATTAACAAGTTACTACAATGCTGTTCTCGTATTATCAGATGGAAAGCATTTTTTTGGAAAATCAATAGGAAATAGAATACCAACAGTTGGAGAAGTATGCTTTACCACATCAATGACAGGATACCAACATACTATTACTGATCCATCATTTGCAGGACAAATTATTACTTTTACTTTCCCTCACATTGGTAATGTTGGAATAAATAATAAAGATTTTGAAAATCACAATATATTAACCCATGGAATTATAGTAAAAACAATATCAGAAGATTCTCATTCAAGATCTTATTCAAACTTAGAACACTGGATGATACAAAATAACTTAACTGGAATCTCTGAAATTGATACCAGGGCATTGACATGTCATTTGCGTAATAACGGATCACAAAATGGAGTAATACACCACTTTGATGATATCAATTTAATAAATTTACCAGAATTACAAAAACAAGCTTCTAAATACAACTACACAGAACATTGTTTAACTATAAAATTTAAAAATAATTACAAAAGAATAGATTACAACTCCCAACTCTATAATATAGTTGTAGTTAATTTCGGAGTAAAATCAGGTATATTATATGCTTTATCTAAACTAGGGTGTAAAATTCACATAATTTCAGGAAATGAAGACAACTTATCACAAAAAGTATTATCATTAAAACCACAAGGCATAGTACTATCAAACGGGCCAGGTGATCCATCTGCATTTTCTGAAAGCATTATTAAACAAATTAAAACATTAATAGAGTCTAAAATACCAGTACTTGCTATATGCTTAGGACACCAACTCATTTCATTAGCAATAGGAGCAAAAATTACTAAAATGCTATTTGGACATAGAGGCAGTAACCATCCTGTTTATAATAAAATTAACAATAATATAGAAATCACAAGCCAAAATCACGGGTTTGTTGTCAATGAAGATTCACTTCCTACAAATGCTCAGATAACACATAGGTCATTATTCGATAATACAATAGAAGGTATTCAAGTAGATGGCTATCCAATAATTTCAGTACAATATCATCCAGAAGGAAATCCTGGACCGAATGATTCAAGTTATATATTTGATAACTTTATCAATTTAATAAAAGAAAATAATTAAAAGCTCTTTTAAAAATTCTATAAACTCACATAGAATCTAAATAATTAAATATTGTTAAATTTCATAAACGTATTCAAGTTTTATACTTTAACATCTGAATATCAGCTTACTTTTTTATAAAGATTAATAAATCTAATTGTTTTAAAATATAACAACACATTTTACTAATTTAGCAATGCATCACTTTATATGGATAAATATCAAATCATAACAACATTTATATGTATTCCATACTTTACTTACAATACTCCATATGTTGTAATATTTGTCACTAATGTACAGGGTAAATGACAGGTATGTAATGCATCAAAATCCAAAAAAAAATGTAGAAGTCATTCTTGCAAATCCAAGAGGGTTCTGTGCAGGAGTATCTAGAGCAATAGAAACTGTAGAATTAGCTGTAAAATATCATAGCAATAACAGAAAAGTTTATGTATTACATGAAATTGTACACAATCAGTACATCATTAATTCTTTAAAAGAAAGTGGTGTACTTTTTATAGATACATTAGATCAAGCTGAAGATGGATCAATACTCATATATAGTGCACATGGGGTTTCAAAAGAAATAGAACACTTTGCACAACTACGTAATCTAGAGATAATAAATGCAACATGTCCACTAGTCACCAAAGTACATAAGGAAGTACAGGCTTACGATAAAGAAGGATACCAAATAATATTGATTGGTCATAAAGGGCATCGCGAAATAGAAGGAACTATCGGACAAATAACAACACCTGTACTGTTAGTACAAACCGTATCAGATATTGATAATATAAAAGTTATAAACCCAAATAAACTTGCATACGCAACACAAACTACTTTGAGTGTAGATGATACAAAAGAAATAATTAATAAGTTAAAACAAAAATTTCCTAATATTAAAGGACCAGATTTAAAAGATATATGTTATGCTACTCAAAATAGGCAAAATGCTGTAAAACAATTATCAGAACTAGTAGATATTATGTTTATATTAGGGAGTAAAAACAGTTCAAATTCAAATCGTCTCAAAGAACTAGCTAAATTAAAAACCTCTGCTTTTTTAATAGATTCCCACAAAGAAATTGATTTCAATCTTCTACAAGATGTAGAAAAAATTGGGATAACTGCAGGAGCATCAGCTCCAGAAATATTAATAACAGAAGTTATAAACTCACTCAAACAACACCTAAACATCAAGTTATCAAACTTAGAAATCGCCAAAGAAAATATTGCTTTCAATATACCAAAACAACTAAGAAAATATAAACAATAGAACTATATTTCATACTACTATAGAGTAAAATCAATATTTTAATGTATTAAAAATTTAATATGAGAAAAATTACAATATTTATTATATATACAATTCATGATAAAGTTATGATTATTTAATAACATTAAGATATAAAGGAAAAATCCATGAAGAACAATACAGATATTCTGATCAAGGTTATCAAGTTAAATAATAATAACCTTCCACTTCCATCTTACTCAACAGAGGATAGTTCTGGTATGGATCTATATTCCGCAATGACACCAGACGTCACACTTGAACCAGGTTGCAGAGCTTGTATTAATACTGGTATTGCAATTTCTGTCCCTAATGGATATGAAGCTCAGGTAAGGCCGAGATCTGGATTAGCACTTAAATTCGGCATTACTGTACTCAACACTCCAGGAACTATAGATGCTGATTACCGTGGAGAAATTAAAGTTATTTTAATTAACCTTGGACATGAGACATATACTATCAAATACGGTGACAGAATAGCACAAATGGTAATAGCACCAGTAATACATGCTTCATGGAATCTTGTTAAGGATTTAGACGATGATATCACAAAACGTGGTGATCAAGGGTTTGGATCAACAGGCATATAAATTTTGCACATATAAATTGCTGGTAAATTGTATTTACTTGATTTTAATTCTTCACTATTATTAATAATGTCTAGCACAATAATAAAGTTTGGTGTAAAAATAACTATTCTCTTAACGTTACATCACAAATCTAATTCTAATACTCCAAAAACTAGACTCTCAGACATTGATTAAAAGACACTAAAGCTATACCAATACTTTGCAAAAACATATATTACCTTCACATAATGATTTCTGACTCTACTGATTCTATATTCTATCTCTAAAAATTTTATACTTAAAAACCAGATTTCAAGTTACTGACTAAAAGTACATTAATATTATATTCATAACATCTAAAATACACATTACACAACAATAACATTCAGTATAAATCTACTATCATGAATATAGTTTTTTACATCCTACACAACATTACGTGCACAACATTTTAATTTGTAACTTGGTATAAAAGTAATTATCATCCTAACATTACAAACCACATAAAACTTTACACACTATCACTAGAGAGTTTAACATAACATTCAAAGTTAGATTTTAAATCACTGATCAAATTCTCTAATATTACGTGTACAATATTCAACTCGTAATAACAATACTTGGTACAAAAGTAATTATCATCCTACATTAATATTTATAAATCTAACGACTTCAAATCTCATATCTAACAAAAGGCCTTAAACTACACCATTGAAAAAGTGTACTAACATTATATCTACATACCATCAATATATTCAACACAATATGGTTACATAAATGCCAATATAAGTATATAATTATTTCTAGCATAATATTCATATTAGTATAAAAAGTATATTTTTAATTCCATAGTAAACTGACTTTAAATATCTAATTAGCTGTTAACACCATAAAACACATTTTATATAACGAGTAATAAACAATGACATTCCATGAAATAAGATTTCCAGAAGATATTTCTTATGGATCAACTGGAGGACCAGAATTTTCAACAAGTATTGTACAAACAAACAACGGTAGTGAATATCGAAAAGTAAATTTATCATATTCACGCAATAAATACAATATAATGTACAATGTAAAATCAGAAGATCAACTACTAAAACTAATTAAATTCTTCTATGTGCATAGAGGTAAAGCTATTGGATTTCGTTTTAAAGATTGGTCAGATTACAAAGCAAAAAAAGAACAAATAGGAATAGGAAACGACAAACAAAAAAATTTTCAAATCACAAAAACATACAGTATTGATCAACATTCATATATACGTAAAATTACAAAACCAGTCATTAATACAGTAAAAATATATTATGATAATATTGAAAAAGTTGATGGATTTTCTGTAAACTTTTCCAACGGCCAAATAGAATTTAATACTCCACCACATAATGGAGTAATAATATACGCAGACTATGAATTTGATGTCCCTGTAAGATTCGATTCAGATTATCTACCATATTCTATAGATAATTACAATGAGCACAATTGCAATAATATTGCACTTATAGAAATAAAAACTTAGATATATAAGATTACTAAATACATATTTCAGCATGCTATGTTAAGCAACATACAATTTTGTAGCAATAGCTGATTATTAAATAAAATACAATCTATATTCACATAATATCTAATTATCTTTAACTGCAAGAATAGTATTACAAACATATAGAAAAATATACAATCAAAAACATACCATGAACTTCAGTAGACAAAAGCTATTCTTGATCTAATAATCCACGAATTGCAGTTTCCGCTTCTTTAATTCTTAGTTCTATAGACTCTATTTCCCTATGATCAGTAAGACTTGCTTTTTTAGCTTTTAATGATTCTATCACTGATTTAAGTTGTTCTATTGCTAATGAAATTTCTTCTTTTGATAATCTACGTTTTTGTTTACCACCTTGAGATTCCCCAAATAGCTTATCCACAGATTCTAAGACTTTTGATGAAAAATCTTTTGCACATTCATGCAATACAAATGAAAAAGTATTTTTCAAAGATTTTGGAGTAACAAAAGGTGATTTTGTTTTACTAGGGCTTTTAGCTTTACTTTTACTAGACTCTTTTTTCTTCTCTTTATTTTCCACTTTAACATCTGACTGAGCACTGGAAACACCCTGACCACCAATAGCACCTTTTTTGTCACTGACTTTATCCTGAGCTACAGCACCTCTATCCTTACTTGACAAACCAGCAACAGGTTGTACAACTTGTATACTCTGACCCTGATGTAACTCTTCACCAGTACTAACTAAATTAATCAACCCTTCTGCCAAAGATTCTGATTCAGGTACACCAACTTCAGACTCTCCTTTAGCATCAGACTGATCAGATATATCACCAGTTTTTTCAACTACACTATCCTTATCCACTACATCTTGATCCTGTTTACCTTCACCCTGAACATCACTTGTATCAATCTCTTCTGACGTTACAAAACCTTCAGGTGACATTTTTTCACCATCAGCAGCAGTACTATCGGCCGCATCACTCATACTATCATCAGGCACCACATCTTCAAATTTATCTTCTTGTTGTGTTACCAAACCATCTTTTGGCACTTCACTTAACTTACCTTCATCCTCACTAACAAACAAATCACCACGCGTTTCTTCACTAACAGATGCATCAACTTTTGCATATTTAGTAAGATCTTCTGTTAATAATTTTTCAGCATCTGTATCACCAGCAACATTATACTCTACTTGTATATTTTCATCAGCAGCTTGTTCCATAGTAATACTATGAGGGTCAGTTTCTTGAATATCAGCTTTTTCAAATACAGATTCCATTTCAGCAACTTTTTCCGAAACAGTATCATCAGATGTTTCAGGATTTGGAACATCATCTAATAAAGATTCAGCAGCTTGTTGCTTGAATATACCTTCATCACCTACTGCACTTACATCACTCTCTAAAGAGCCTATATCAAAAACATCAGCTTGTTCAAAAACATTGACACCTACACCTGACTCAACACTACTATCAGTCTCTTGTACAATATTATCCTCAGGAAAAGTAGTATCTGCTTTTACTGCAGATTCTGATTCATCCACCTCATTTTGCTTCACAATTCCAGCATGTAGTCCAGTCTCTTCTCCTAAACCTTCAATATTTTGTCCAGAATGTTCAGCCTGTGAAAACATTGTATTACCTTCTTCTAAAGCAACTGTAGGCTCATCAAACATCCCAGCTGTAGTACTAGAACTATCACTTTCTGTACCAACATCTTCCATAGAAGACGCAGAACTTAAAGTGTCATCTAC
>CDGH01000070.1 GCA_000825765.1 Ehrlichia minasensis
TTAAAAGTTGGAAGTGATGTTCCAGCATGTTTAGAATCTAAAACACTTTTTGCTAAAGGAGTTGGAGAAGATATACTGTTGTTACCTGATTTATTATTGCCGAGATATATTATACTTGTTGCACCGCGAGGTAAGTCATTAAGTACAGCAAAAGTCTTTAATCATTATAAGTGTGATAATTTCTCTACTTCAATAGGTGATAAACTTCCTGTTAAACAAGATGATTGGATGGAATTAATTTATAATTCTAAGAATGATTTACTAGATGTAGCGTTGAGTTTTATTCCGGAAATAGAAGAAATATTATTTGTATTAAAGAAATTGAAAAATGTTTTCATTGCACGTATGACTGGAAGTGGTGCTACGTGTTTTGCATTGTTTAATGAGTTAAGTCATGCTGAGAATGCAGCTAAGTATTTGCAGATGACACGTCCTGATTGGATAGTATTTAATGCTAAAATACTTTAAACTTTCATTGTTTTAGTGTTAGTAAATCTATAAAGAATTCAATCGTTAATCTAAGTGGATTGTTTGATGAGTCTGTAGGTTGTGTGGTTGTAGCTATATAATCAGTTATTACTGTCAGTTATTTTAACTTTTCTAGTTGACATATTATAAATGTATATGATCATTACATGAATTTATTATTTACACTGATCGATACTATAAAATTGATTGTACAATTGTATGACAAGTAATAAATTTTTTTATTTACCGCAACTTCTGAGATTTTTATGTTGTGATAAATTTACATGGTAGTAGTTTTATTATACAAATTAGTAATTCACATTAAGTTGTTCTGTGAATTATTGCTATGTTATACAAATAAGCGATGTATATTTATCAAAATTTCTTGAATCTTTTTATATTGTGATAATTTATATAGTATTTAATGCTGTGATACAAATTGATTATTATAATTATTTTAGTCTATAAGACATATTTATTTAGTAGTGATATGTGTAATGATGTTGTTATATTTTTTCAGTATTTTAGGTTTTTCCAACATAATAGTAGTTATAAAGTAGTCTGATTGTGAGTCTAAGTTCATTGTTACATTATGAATCTGTAAGCAATAATGATTATGAAAGTGTTCTAATAGGTTTATTCTTATTAGATTTCTATAACATTTTCTAACGTATTATAAAGTAATGCAGTCATTTATCCAATGTGTAAACTTGTCATTTGTATTGACTGGATCTATGGTAATGATTGCAGGTGTATCGTATGGATGAATTTCTTGTATCTTATTAGTTGCTGCTTGAACTAAGTTGTTTGTTGTTTTTAATATGATAACACATTCGTTGTTGTTATGTATTTCATTTTCCCATAGGTATACTGATGTAATATTGTTGAATATATTAGCGCATGCTATTAGCTTATTGTTTAGTAAAATGTTGCTTATGTGATATGCATCTTCATAAGTGGGAGTAGTTGTGTAAATTAAAGAGATATTTGTCATATGTAGTTTTCTATAGTTAAGATATTATTGTTGTGATTATAGAATAGATCAAATTTTATGAATTTATACTTATTTTTTTTGTGAAGTGTGAGCATTAATTTTAATTTAATGTTTTTATGAACTTTCTGATATTTCTAATACCTTTTCTGTAAGTTGTTTAAGAGTAAAAGGTTTGGATAAGAAATTGATTTTTGTTGCATCTATGTTACTATGCTTATTGAACACTTCTTCTGCGTAACCTGAGATAAAGATAATTTGAATATCTGGTTTGACTTTTAATATTTGCTCTACAATTTCAGGGCCACTTATTTTTGGCATGACTACATCACTGATAACAATGTCTATCGGGTGTTTATTGATAATATCTAGTGCTTGATCTCCACAACTTATATCTATTACTTTGAATCCTTTTTTAGTTAATGCTTTTGTTGCAAATATTCTTACAGGGTCTTCGTCTTCAATTAATAAGATAGTTGTAGAAGTACTTACTTGTGGTATTACATTATTTACTTCTTGTGAATATTTATTGTATGATATTTCTATGTCGTTACTGTTTGATAAATGTACTGTAGGGATAAGAATAATAAAAGTAGTACCTACATTTACTGTACTTTTGACATATATATAGCCATCTGTTTGTTTTACTATTCCATATACTGTGGATAAACCGAGTCCTATACCAGAAGCTGTTTCTTTTGTAGAAAAGAATGGATCAAAGATCTTTTTCATTATTTTATCTTCCATACCATATCCTGTATCTGAAATTTCTATTGCTACGTATTCTCCATCTTCTATTTGTTCTTTATCTGGAGAAAACATGTTTTTTAATAGTACTTTTAAAGCATCTGTTTTAGTGTTATATGTTTTTATGCTTAATTGTCCTCCTGTTTCCATTGCAGCTCTTGCGTTTACTACAAGATTGATAATTACTTGTTCTAGTTGACATAAATCTGCTTTGACTAAGTTGATGTTTTGTTCATATTGAATTTTTAGTTCTATACTTTCATTAATTAATCTCTTAATCATATGTAAGAGATCTGCAATTATGTTATTTATGTCAAGAATTTTAGGTTGTAAGGTTTGTTTTCTTGAAAAAGCAAGTAATTGCTTTATTAGATTTGTTGCTCTGTTTGCATTTTGTTTTATCTGCATGATATCTGAAAAGGAAGGATCTGTTGCAGTGTGTCTTATCAATAACAAATCACAAAAACCTATTATTGCAGTTAAAATATTGTTGAAATCATGTGCTATACCACCAGCAAGTTGACCAATAGCTTGCATTTTTTGTGATTGTTCTAATTGTATTTCTAAGTTTTTACGATCTTCACTATCAGTTATATAACATATGATAAACATGTTATTCTGGTGTATAAATTTATTAAAATGAATTTTGACATATAAATTATTATAAAGCTGTGCTTCCAATGACATATTTTTAACAATGTTGTTTTGGAAGTATTTTTTAATTTTTTTATTATATGAAGGTAATATGTATTCAAAAATATAATCTTTACTGTGTTTAACTAGCCTTTTGAGCATATTGTTTGATCTAAGGATCTTGCCATCTGTACTACATTGTAGAATGGCTATTGGTGCTTCTGTAAAACATGGGTGTAAATGGTAATTAAGGATGTCAGAATTTACTGGAGTTAAAAGTCCATAAATGTAACTATTGTTGTTTTTATCGTAGAATGCAGATTGTGATATATGTGCTTTGAATTTTATTCCTGTACTTGTTGATAATGTAACTGTATTATTATCTATGGTTTTGTCTTTATTATAACCCTTTACTAGAAAATTAGTGAATGTAGTGCCGTTTTCTATTGAATTTAATTCTAACATTTTTAAAAAGCTATCATTTGTAGATAATATTACTCCTCTGTGGTTAAGTAAATATGCACCTACACAATGCTTCTGAATTAATCTTTCATATACTTGTTCTTTAGTAATTTTTATAGCTTTAAGTACAAAATATTCTTGAGGTCTCGCAAGAGGTGCAAAAAATAGATTTATCTTTTTTGAATAATTAATTTCTATTTCTGGATTTTCTGATACTGGATCTAATATTAGTGTAAAGTTAGAAATTTTGTTTTTTGTATTTAAACAAAAATATGTGTTGATTGATAGCTTGTTTTTAAGTGCACTTTTGAATGTTTCTATTTCTTGTTCACTAATGTTACCTATTTTTAATATGTCAAATAGATTTAATTTTATTTCTTGGTTTTTTATAAATCTTTCATAAAATCTTGCATCTGAGTATATGATTTTGCCATCATTTTTTATTATTAGACAAAATTCCGTGTTATGATTTAAAGAATTGGCGAAAATCATGTTTTGGTATTCTATTGACGCGATAATATATAAATATTGTCTTAGTTGTATTGATATTGCTAAGATACTTATGCTTGTAAATATGCAATTAATAATGATATTGATGTAGCTATCATATATGTTAAAAATGTATAAGCTTAATATACATAGTAATGGTGCTATTAAAAAAATAGATAATTTACATACTGACAATCCATATCTTCTTATTACAAAATCTACTTTATTATCTTGTGTGTTGTCGGTATGTCTTTTTCTCATGTTAAAATAGAATAAAATTTATTAGTACTAAATAATATATAAAATATCTGATATTGCTATATGAATATTATACTGCTTGATTTAGTGTAATAGCATAATTTAATTTTCTATTAATATTTGATGTTAAGAGTATTTAAAATAATTTGAGTGCAATTGTCATACCTTCTTCTGTTGGGAGAAGTGTTGTTAAGTATTTATTTTTATCTGATAACCTTTTGTTAAAGGATAGCATCTTATCTATTATGGTTTTAGAAACTTTTTTTGTGATATTATCGCTAGAGTATACATTCCCAAATAATAGTGTATTGTCTGCAACTATTAGTCCATTTTTTTTTATGTTTAATTCTGCCCAATCTAGATAATTACAATATTCTGCTTTACTTGCATCTATAAATACCATGTCAAATGGTGATAAATCAGTTAATTTATTTAGTGCTGATATTGCTGTATCATTAATTACTGTTACCTTATGAGATAAGCTATGTTTTTTGAAATTACTTTTTGCTAATTCAGCATTTGTAATATCTTTTTCTATAGTATATATATGCCCATTTTCTGGTAATGCTTTAACCATACACATAGCAGATGATCCAACAAATGTTCCAATCTCTATTATGGATTTTATGTTATTCATTTTTATTAATAATTGTAAGATTTGACCTTCAGTGAGGCTGAGTTGCATTAAGGATATATCATCAGTTATCAGTTGATGTGTTGCTACAACGTCTTCATCTGTAATTGAAAATAAATCATGTATATACTGTGATTTTTTGTTTAATGTTTTGTCGCGCATAAAACAGTTTTATATGAGTGAAAATTGGTATTATAATCTTGATTGTAATTTTATTTGAGTTTTTGTTCAATTATTAATATATTATTAAGTTGCAAATTAACAACACTTTTTTTAAAAAACGTGATATATCAATAATTTTTATATCGTTTTATTGAGGTTATATGATATAATTAACATCATTAGATAGTTATGTAAGAACTAATAATATAGTTAATATGGTGAGGTAGTAATAACAATGAGCTTTTACACGCATGATGTAATAAAGAAACAAGTAACAGATACTTTTAATAAGTCAAGTAGTACCACTTATTCTGTGTTGAATGATCCTGCATACCGTGATAGGTATAGAGAAAAATTCCTTGAAGCTCAGAAGAAGGGTATGGATATGGTTGTATATTATGATGGTACCATAGCATTAATAGAAAATAAAATAGCAATGTATCAATATGGTTGGCATAAAAAAAGGAGAGAATTTGAACGTATTAAATTTGCTGCTGAGCCCAAGAAAAAAAAGAATAAATCAAATTTGTGTTAAGTAATTCGAAATACTATTAGTAGTACATAATGTTAAGTAGTGGTTAGCTTATTGATGGTGGTGTTACTTTAAGGTATGTCAATTAAAAGGTATGGTAGTATTAAATAGTCAACAAGTTGTATTCTATGAAAAAAGTTGTGGTATAGCTGTTGATGAGCTTATTTGTAGGGCTGGAAAAGCTATAACTGATTCTGTATCTAAGTTATTTCCTAAACAGTTTGTTGTAGTGGTTGCTGGGCCTGGCAATAATGGTAAAGATGGTATTACTGCTGCCAAGATGTTAAAAGCTCGAGGATGGCCAGTAATATTAATGTTGTATAGTTGTAATGTTGATATAGATGAAGATTGGGTTGTTCCATTAACGTATGATAATATTGTTAATTATCAAAATTGTTTGATTATAGATGCTATATTTGGAGTAGGGTTATCACGTAATATACCTGAGGATTTATCTTGTATATTTAGGTATATTAATAATGATAGTAATAGTGTAATAGTTGCTATTGATATACCTAGTGGCATAAGTTGTGATACAGGGGAGATCATGGGTTGTGCTATCCGTGCTGATGTTACTATAACTTTCTCTGTGTTAAAAATAGGACACATTTTATTTCCTGGTTGTGATTATTCTGGAAAAGTACATGTTGTAGATATTGGAATTAATATTGATTATAGTAAAATTGCAATACGTAGCAACACTCCTGTTTTATGGAAACATGAAATACCAAAATTAGACTATACAGTAAATAAATATAGGAGAGGATACACATTGGTGTGTTCTGTTGGTAATAAGTCAATAGGAGCTTCAAAACTTGTTGCAATGGCTGCTTTGAGGACAGGTTCTGGCATAGTGAGTATTGCTTGCGACAGTAATGCTGTTGCATTTTATGCAAGTTGTTTGACTTCAATTATGTATAAGCTTTATGATGATGTAATTAATGATGATAGGATTACATCTGTTGTAATTGGTCCAGGATGTGGAATAAGTGACATTACTAGGCAACGTACTATAAATGTTCTCAGTAAGAAAAATTGTGTTTTAGATGCTGATTCTATATCAGTATTTGCTGATTCTTGTGAAACTCTTTTTTCTAAAATTAAGCATAATGTTGTCATGACACCGCATGAAGGAGAATTTAAACGTATATTTCCATTTTTAACAGGTAGTAAAATAGAGATTGTACAAAAAGCTGCAAATTTATCAAAGGCTGTTATAGTGTTAAAAGGTCCAGATACTGTGATTGCTGATCCTGTGGGTAATGTTGTAGTTAGTAATGCTCCATTTAATCTAGCTACAGCAGGTAGTGGTGATGTGTTATCTGGGATTATCAGTGGGTTGTTATCTTGTGGAATGAATCCACTTAGTGCTGCGTGTTGTGGTGTATGGATACATGCAGAATGTGCTAGAAGTTATGGTATTGGTTTAATTGCAGATGATATAATACTGAAAATACCACAAATATTAGGAAAATTATTTTATTCAAATTATTAATGTCACAATTCTTTTTTTGATATTGTAAAAAATAATTCTTACATAAATTGTGTTGAATGTGGTATTTTCTATTATTTTAGTATTTTTTGTTATGGTTACTCTAATACATATAATTCACTTATTGTAAGAACATTATAGATTTTTCAAAGTGTTGATGTAAATGTATAAAATGGTTGTGATTATAATTCTTGTAAAATAGAAAAAAAATACTAAATATATGTGATGAAATATGATATGAAGTGTTTTTTAAATGTATGTAATGTAGAATACCTCATTCTTTTTTTCTGGTATACCTCTACAATAAATTTAAAATTCTTTCAGAATTATCATTAGTAATAGTGTTAATCTCTTTTTTTTTTTTTTTTTTTCGTAAGGAGCATAGTAGGGATGATTTTGTTGAGTAGAGATTTTAGGGTGTAAAATGAGTTTAATTATAGTAGAATCCCCATCCAAAGCAAAGACTATAAGCAAATATTTAGGAAGCAAGTATAAAGTTGTTGCATCATTTGGGCATATAAGAGATTTTCCGGCAAAAAGTGGTTCTGTAAATCCAGATAAGGATTTTGCTATGACTTATGAAATAATTAGTAAGTCAGAAAAGTATGTAAATAAGTTAATTCAAGTAGCTAATAAAGAGACTCATGGAATTTATCTTGCAACTGATCCAGACCGTGAAGGCGAAGCAATAGCGTGGCACATTGTAGAAGTATTGAGGGAAAATAATGCAATTGATAATAATGTTGTGATCAATAGAATGGTTTTTAATGAAGTAACAAAAAATGCTATTCTTGAGTCTATAAAGCATCCTAGAAGCATAAACATGGATCTCGTATATGCACAGCAAGCACGCAGAGCATTAGATTATTTAGTTGGTTTTACATTATCTCCTTTGTTATGGAGGAAACTTCCAGGTAGTAAGTCTGCTGGGAGGGTACAATCTGTTGCTTTGAGATTAATATGTGATAGAGAAAGTGATATTGAAAAATTTGTCACACAGGAGTATTGGGATATTGAAGCTAAGTGTCAAAATGTAGAAGGAAAACAGTTTTCTGCATTTTTAAGTTGTTATGCTGGTAAAAAGTTAGAGAAATTTGATATTAAAAATGAAGAAGATGCTAAGAGATTAGCAGAGGAGGTAAAATCTCGTAATTATTCTGTTGTAAAAGTTGAGAAAAAACATACAAAACGTAATCCTTATCCTCCTTTTATTACTTCTAGTTTGCAACAAGAAGCGTCAACAAAGCTTGGATTTACTGCAAAAAATACTATGCTTATTGCTCAGAAACTATATGAGGGAATTGATGTTGGTGGAGAAATTGTCGGGCTAATTACTTATATGAGAACTGATGGTTTTTATATTGCAGATGAAGCATTAGATCATATTCGTAGTATTATTGTTTCTATGTTTGGTAAGGAGTATTTGCCAAAATCTACTCGCAAATATGTGAAAAAGGTAAAAAATGCTCAAGAAGCACATGAAGCAATTAGGCCAACAAATATCACGATAACTCCTGATAGCTTATCAAATTATCTAACACCAGAACAGCTCAAGCTTTATAATTTGATATGGAAAAGGACTGTTGCTAGTCAAATGAATTCTGCAGTTATTAATCAAGTTGTTGTAGAAATAGCATCATCTGATAAAATAGTGACGTTGCGTGCTACAGGATCTTCCTTATTTTTTGATGGATTTTATAAAGTATATGGTCATAGTGAAGATGATGATAATAAGAATAATATGTTACCATTACTTGAAGTAAATGATGTATGTCCTTTAAATGAGGTTATACCTCATCAACATTTTACTGTTCCTCCTGCTAGATATAATGAAGCAAGTTTAGTGAAAAAAATGGAAGAAATAGGAATCGGTAGGCCTTCTACTTATGCTTCTATTATTTCTGTATTGCAGGATAGACAGTATGTTGTATTAAATCAAAAGAGGTTTTTTCCAACAGAGAGAGGTAGAATAGTAAATATTTTCCTTGTAAATTTTTTTAGTCGTTATGTGGAATATGATTTTACTGCTGATCTTGAGGAAGAACTGGATTTAATTTCTAATGGAAAAATTAATTGGAAGAAAGTATTACATAAATTTTGGTTTTTGTTTATTGATAATGTTAATTCAGTAAAGAAGTTAGAGTTTACTGAAATATTAAAAGTGATTAGCTCTGAGATGGAAAATTATATTTTTTCTTCTGATAAATCTGAAGCAAAAAGGGCATGTCCTGTATGTAATGATGGTACACTGGGTCTTAATATTAGTAAGAATGGTATTTTTTTAGGATGTTCTAGATATCCAGAATGTAAGTATACAAAGAATGTTGGTGGTGATCTTGTTGATGATGTAGACAATGTACAATATCCCAAAATTTTAGGAATTGATACTGCTACAGGTCAAGAAATATATCTTAAGAAAGGTCCATATGGAGTTTACTTACAGATTGGTAATGATAAAAATGGTAAACGTGCTGCTATACCAAAAAATATGGATGTCAATTTATTAGATTTGCAAATGGCAGAAAAGATATTGAATTTGCCTATAAGTTTAGGTACACATCCAAAAACTTGTAAGGAAATTAAATTAGGACTTGGTAAATTTGGTGCGTACGTATTATATGAAGGTAAATATTTTTCAATAAAAAATGAAACTAACTTTTTAGATGTAAGTCTTGAAGATGCTATTAACATTATTGCAAATAGTTCTACTAATGGTGTTATAAGATCTCTAGGCATTTCTGAAGATAATAAGGAAGTATTATTATGTAAAGGAAGGTATGGATTCTATTTAAAATATGATAAATTAAATGTTGCTTTAAAGAAAGGTACGGATGTTGAGCAAATGTCTTTATCAGATGCCATGAAGCTTATATCAGAAAAAAAGTAATAATAAAAAGTGTGAATTGAAAAATTGCTGTATTATATGAGATTTAAAGTTGTTTTTATGAATTGCTGTAGCTAGTTATCCATTCGTTATTATTATATGTATAAAGCTGATTTTTACTTTTTATCCATAAAGTTAAACCTGTATTTGGTTGTATAAAATACCATTGGTTAATGTAATAATATGTTACATAGTTTTGTTTGTTTTTCCATTCTTGAATTGTTGGTGTTGGCCCAATAATATACATATCTCCAGAAGATATTTCTTTTATTGGAGTATTGCATTGTAATTCTAGAATGCAATTATTCATGAGCATATCTATTTTTATTAAAGCTTCATTGACAGTGATTTCTTTATGTGCTTGATTGTGCATTACCAAATTAAATTTAAGATTTACAGATTGTGTCATCATATATTTGTCTCATTAAAAAGTGTGTTTATAATTAAATGTGTTGTGATACACATAAGATGAAGTTTTTATGAAAATCTAAAGTTTATCATTAAGTGTACTTCTTGAATGGATTGAATGTGGAACATTTCACATAATACACTAGTAGATTTAGTGTAGTAAAGCACAAAAACTTTATTTTTTTAAAAATGTATCGATAAAGATAATATTATCTTGGTTGTTTTGCTGATCACTTGTTTCATTCTTGTCATCAGTGTCGTAATCATAATTATCAAACTCTTCAATGTTGTTGCTCATATATTGTTCAAGATCAAGTACAAAACCCTGATAAACATCTATATACTTGATAATAGAATGGAACGGTATAACAACTGTTTCTTCTTTACCTCTGAAACTTAACACTACACTGATGCTGTTATCAAATATCTGTAAGCTTCTAAATTGATGCTGCAATATTACAGTAATTTCTTGTGGATAATTCTCTTTTACATGATCAGGTAAATTCACTCCTTTATAGTTAGTTAAAAAAGATATAGCAATGTGTACATTTGTTGAATGGTCTGAGTGAGCTATGATGGTCAAAGCATTTTTTACAATAGTGCACATAGCAGAGTGCATGAGTTTTTGATAATCTATTACATTACTCATAAATAACTTTTTGATCATAAAAAAAGAGGATTTTTCTGTTGCCCGGGAAACCCTCTAAAAAACCGCGCTAATGACAAAACTAAGCAGCTACTAAGTCAGCGCTGCTATTATTGTCATTTGCGAAAACGAAATTATCGTTTGCACTTATAAATTTTGAGCATTTAAACGGCTGTTTTCTCACCGAGCAAAAACTATCCCCTTTACTATGCATGTCGATCCTGTTTCACCCCCATAGTAAAAAGTGGAGATGCCGAGCACTGCCCTCGGGTCCAATACATCTATTTTAAGATGCCTTTATTGCCATAGTGCGTAAAACACGGTAATAATTGTAATACTATATTTCTATAAGTCAATACATTTATATACCACGCTATAAAAGATAACAATATAACACAACTAATACTAGTATACTTAGAACTTAAAAAGAAAATTTGTAAAAATTAAAAAAGCTCCCCGGGCCGGGCTCGAACCAGCGACCTATTGGTTAACAGCCAAGTGCTCTACCAACTGAGCTACCGAGGAAAAGATATCTATAAATATACATACTGTATTTCTTACATGCAACAAAAATTTGATAATAATTGTAATACTTAAATGTGAAATTCTTAAAAGTAATAAATTTTCTTAAGTTACATGATAATATTAATTTTATATGTAAATCTACAAGTAATAGCTGATAATCTATTTTAGTAATGACTGATATGTAGTTATCTTGGTTTTATATGTTTGAAATGACATATTATTCTGATTGATATATATAACACATATATTCTATGTATAGGTATCATTTTGCAGATGAGAAAGGGATCTTATTTGTTATTTTTCTAAATACTTGTTGTTTTGTATAGAGTTTTACTTACAGGATGGGTAATGATTTTATGAGAATGAAGTTTCATATATTTTAAATGTGTTAAGTAATAAAAAACATTTTTTTTAATGTTAAAAAAGCTTATTTTTTGCTTTTCTAAATGTTTATCTGTTAGTATGGATTTTACTTATAGAGTTGTCAGTTATTTGTGGAATAATTGATTAAGTATTTTAACCATGACTTGCAATTAAATATGAATTTAATTTTGTAAAATATTCCTTCAAGTTTTGCTGAACTAATATTGCATCTTTATATTTTCAGATACAATAATTTTTTATACTGTGCTTGTTTTATATATAAAAAAACATTACATAACACTATTCATTGTATTGAAAAGTTCATTGGTGTATTTGTGTCTTCAGTTATTCTAATATAATGATTAATTATGATAAAACATGATATGTATTACATAATACATGTTTTTTAAATTCTACAACTTGGCATTGATGTGGTACTCCTGATAAGTCAGTTGATATTTCTCTTAATGTTAGTTGTAGTAGTTTGTTAAATATGTTAAAGGTATTGATTGAATAAAATTTCAGCTAGGTATCTTATATATTTTCAATAGTCAATTATGGTTAGCATTGTTAAACAACAGTGAGTTTAATTGCTTTATTCTTCAAATCCACAATTTATTTATAATAATAAGTAAGTACTAGAAGTTTAATATCATCATAGTATTTGCTAAGCAATACTGATGACTTATAGTATGGTGCTTTTTTTATTGTATTATATTGATTTGATACCTGTGTTTCTTCATGGCTTTATTATGCATTGTATATAACTATAAAGGCAATAGCATAGTCTTTTTCATCACTGATTGATAACTCGATTTTGTGTATTGGATTACTATTACTGACAGTGATTTGCGGTTTCCCGTGTGAATTGTTTGATATTACAATGTCTGACATTTTGATAGATTTACCAAAACCTGTTCCTAGAGCTTTAACATAGGCTTCCTTTGCTGCAAAGCGTTTTGCGAAGTGTCTTACTTGTGCATCAAAATTTGTGTATTTATTACTATCTTCTATTTCTTTCTGGTTAAACACACGAGTAAGAAATTTAGTACCAAACTTTTTCCACAGACTTGATATACGTGGAATATAAACAATATCTGTACCAATGCCTAGTATCATTTCTTAAATTTTTTTAAAAATTGCTCTACAGAGATTAAAAATTTGTCCTTATTTAATCTATTCCTTACTTCAATAAGATCTTGTTCTACTGTTGATTTGCCAATTATAATTTGCCATGGCATACCTAATAAATCTGTTCTTGTTAATTTTATTCCAGGACTGTCATCTGTATCGTCATATAATACATCATCATGTAATTGTATGTGTAAATTTTCTGCAACTTTTATGCATTTATCATTTGATGGATATAAGTTAACTAAATAGAATTTAAAAGGTGATATTTCCTCTGGCCATGTAATGCCTTTATTATCATGGAAAACTTCAATTATTGCTGCTACTAACCTTGATATTCCTATACCATAGCAGCCCATTTGCAGAGGTTTGTAATCATTGTTATCACAAAAATTTGCATTCATTGGTTTTGAATATTTATCTCCAAGATAGAAAATATGTCCTATCTCTATGCCTTTGCTTATTTTGATCTTATTTGATGGAATAGGGCAAGTTTGAGGATCATACATGTCATCTGCTGCAGTATAAGTATTTTTTATTCTTTCAATGTCAATATTATCACTATTCATTAACTCTATAATTTCTTGATCATAGTATAGAGTGCTTTCTCCAGAGTTTGCTAATACGTGAAACTCATGACTTAAATTTCCACCTATTGGACCTGATTCTGCTTTGACTGCTATTGGAGTTAACCCTAGCTTTCTAAAAATTTTTATATAAGTTTTGAACATTAAATTATATGTTAAGATAGCACCACTTAAATCTTTGTCAAAGCTATATGCGTCTTTCATTAGAAATTCTCTACATCTCATTATACCGTACCTTGGACGTAGTTCATCACGAAATTTCCATTGTATTTGATATAGAGTGAGCGGTAGATTTTTGTGGCTTGTTAATGTTGTTCTTAATGTATCAGTAATGACCTCTTCATGAGTTGGTCCAAAAAGCATTTCTCTTTGATTTCTGTCTGTAATACGCAGCATTTCAGATCCATAGTCATCATATCTACCTGACTCTTTCCACAAACTTGCTGGTTGTATCAATGGCATCAGCACTTCTAGAGCTCCTGACTTATCCATCTCTTCTCTAACAATGTTTTCTATATTTCTTAATACTCTGAGGCCTAGTGGGAGCCAAGTGTATATTCCTGAAGCAATTTGCTTAATGAGCCCTGCACGTATTGAATACTTATGTGATACTACTAACACATCAGATGGTGTTTCTTTTAATGTTGGTATATAGTAGTTTGATAAACGCATTAAAAATATTGGTTAAATATAAATTGTAGCACAGATATCATATATATTTTCAATAGTCAATTGTGATAGTCAATGTTAGGTAATAATGAATTGAGTGTCTTTGTTTTTTTCAAGTTGATAGGTGAATATAATAAAATCAATACTGTTGGCACTCTATGGCTATGATATTTGTTAAATAATGCTAGAATAGTAATTTTATTCTTAAATTATTTATAGAAGAAGTTATTACAAGGTTTATAACTTTCTACACAGCAAATAAAAATCCTACTTGTTTTTTTCACAAGTGGTAATAACTCTTATAATATGTAACTAGTATGTTGAATGCTGATATGATGTATGCTTATATTTATGAATTAGACAATACATTAGTGTACTTGCAGACTAAGTATATTGGATCTGTTAAAGGAATATATTAGTATAATATTTTGTACACTAAATATTCTGTGTTTATTGATTATGTAATTAAAATTGTAGGACTAGGTATCACGTATTAGATGAGTTTTTCTGACTAGTAACATCATTTTTGTAATGCTTATATTTGTACCTATAAAGTAATATCTTATGTTTTAAGTTTTTGTGGCTAGTTGGAACGCTAAGTAATATTTTGTGCATTAAATATTTTGTGTTTATGGTTATGTAATAAAAATTGTAGGACTGGGCATCGTATATTATATTTAGTTTTATACTAATAGTAGGTACATTAACATAATGTAAGTCTATATTGTACTTATGCCTATGAAACTAAAAATACGTGAGTATATCACAAACTATCACATTAGAGTTGGTTTTTTGCAGCTAATAGTATTATACTACATAATATTTTTAATTTTTACATAATCTATGCCTGTTTTTACAGAGTTAAAAAATACAAAGGGTATTATAAACTAAGCATAACATATTAAAGCTCTTAGTTTTTGTTGCTAATACTACCTAAATGATTTTTGATGTGTGGATCCACTAGAAATGCATTAGTATACTTACAAACTGTACATAGCATGTTACTCATTATAGCTAGTAGTACATTAACGACGTAGTGTGTGTACTTAATTTTGTACATGCACTTACAGAACTGAAAAATGTATAGATGTATTTGCAACTATTATTAGTTTCTATAAAGGAAATCATTTATAATTGCAATTGCTGATAATGTTGCTTGGCGTTTTTTGACATCATTATCATCTTTAACATCCTCTTCAGATCCTTTTATTGCGTTAATTGCTAAAGCTTCAGGATGGTCTTGAAATAAAATATTTCCGTGTTTATCTTCAATTGCTTCTATAATACCGTCATCAGAGAATCCTACTATCTTATATCCAAGAGATTCTATTTTTTTAATATTCTCTTGACTGTTATTTACTACACCTCCATGTGCATCTGGGAAGTATATTGCAATCCATCCATTGTCATCTGGCTTAACATATTTAGAAACAATACTTGATAACCTACTTCCAGGTGCGACTCGTAATCTGTGAAGACCGACGTTTTTTCTGTGTGGGTCTGGCATTGAAATTGAATGTGCTTCTACAGCTTCTTTAGATGTAACGATCTTTTTTACACGGATTACTTCTACACCAACTGCATGCATTATACCTTGTAGTCCTCCACACACCCCTATCAAGTGAATTTTTGGGTTGCTTTCTACAATTTTTACTATTGCATTGGTGACAAGTTGCCTGTTTGGAGTTGGTGGATAAGGTTCAGTGTCTACATTATAATAGTTTCCTGGAATAAATATTCTATTAATCTTATTCTCTTTGATAAAGTTGTGAACAGCGTCTTGAATTTTATCTGATTCTATTTTTGCAAGGAGTGAAATATCATTTTTAGCTTCTTCTAGCGATTCGTTTTTTATTTTTTTAAAATCTAAGATTGTATTGTAGTCAAATAATATAACTTCTGCTCCTAATTTTTCTAACATTTCTGCAATGTTATTTGAAAACGTCCATTCTTCAGGGTAAGTTTCTTTTTCTGTGCGTACTAGTCCGACAATCATTTTATTTGATGCTACTTCTAATCCAATTGCTGATGTGGAAAATAAAAAGAATAATATTAATACAAAATAACGCATTGAGTCCCCATAAAATAATAACTTATTAGTTTATAAATAACATGCCACAAAGACTTAACTAAACTCTGAACATAGGGAGTGTGTGACAAGTGGCTTGAGTTGGAATCGAACCAACGACACAAGGATTTTCAGTCCTTTGCTCTACCGACTGAGCTATCAAGCCAGCATACAGTTGTACTATAAAAAGTGACATCTATGATATGCTAATACAAGTCTATAAATTAACATAAGTTCATGAATTATACGTTATAAATATTAGTTATTCAAGTGAAAATATAATCTTAAATTGATGCAAGGATTGTGATACAATGTGATTTTATAAAACTAATAATTTGATGTGAAAGTAGGTATATATCCTGGTACTTTTGATCCAATTACTTTTGGTCATATTGACATTATAAAGCGAGCTTATAACTTGGTTGATAGATTAATAATAGGTGTTGCTAGGAATTGTGTGAAAAATACAATTTTCTCTGCTGAAGTTCGTGCAGAATTAATACAACATGAAATACAATTATTAGGTATAGCAGTAGAAACTATAATTTTCGATGGTTTGCTGGTATATTTTGCTCAGGAAAACAATGCATCTGTAATTATCAGAGGATTGAGGGCTGTTTCTGATTTTGATTATGAATTTCAAATGAGTTGGGTAAATTACAAGCTTACTCCTAAAATAGAAACTATATTTTTGCCAGCCTCAGAGGATACTCAATTTATTTCTTCAAGTTTTGTTAAGGAGATAGCACGTCTTAATGGAGATATTAGTGTTTTTGTTCCTGTAAGTGTGCAAAAATATTTAAAGAATTTCTATCAGAATTCTAATTAATATTTTGTTATTCATTACTTTTTTTTAAGTAAATGGAAATGTCTCACTTATAATATGATATGGTAAAAGTATTAAGTTGTTTAGTGGTGTGCCATTTTAAAGATTAGATATTTAAATATTTTCTAATGCTGAAAAAAATATGTTTTCAGTTTGAGAAGTAAACTTGTAATTTACCCAACTCATTTGAAATTCATAATCAAAATCAGAAACAGCCCTCAATCCTCTGATAATTACAGATGCATTGTTTTTTTTGAGCAAAATTGTAATAAGTTATTGAAAATCATGATTTTCTAGTATAATAACTAGTAATTTTTAACTAGGTTTAACAGATAAGCAATGATGTTAATATAGCTTCACATAAGCTTTGTTCAATAGTATGTCTTATATAATTATAGCTATAATTAGAATAATGTGAGATATATTAAATTTATTAGAAATGACAGTATTGTGTTATTAATTTGTAATGCTGCTGAAACTGATCAATATTTGAGAAATAGGTTATTGTATCTTTCTTATTTAAACTTTATGTGGTTATGTAAAATTACACTGCAAAACCTTTAGTAATGTACTTAAAAACATTTTGTATTTTAGAAAAGTTGATTTTACAGTTGTATTAAAAAGAACTAAGCAGCTTTTTTACATTGTCGAAAGTAAATGTGAAGGTATATGTTTATTTATGAATAATATTTTTCTTGTAAATTTTTATATTGTGCAATGGAACCCGTAAGTACTTATACTATTTTGACATATAAGCTATTATTTATCTAGAAATGTACTAGTCTTAGTAGCTCTACATTAACTGTATATTTGTTTGTTTAAAACATAGTATATTCTAGTATACTTTATAGTCTAATTTAGTGGTAATTTCAGGTTTTACTTAAAAGTAAGTTTAGTATTTGTATCACATGTTGCAAAGTTCTAGTGTTTTATTATAAGAAGATTATATGTATGCTTTGTATTACAAATTATTAAGTTTTGAGAAGTAGTAGTGTAATAAGATTCAGTATTATAGGTAAATATTCATGATACAAAAGCACATTATGTTCTAGTAAAGTCTTATAACTTCTATCTAACCAAGGACTTATTCTAAGAAAGTTTAATATTTCTATATTATAAAATGTTGTGTCACTGATTGTTATTCTTGAAGTTTATACAGATGTTTTATGTTTAAACTCTTAATTTTTAACAAGAAAGTATAGTTATGATGTAATGAAGGTAAAATTTCTATATCAGTTGGAAGATATTTAACATAAAAACATATCTATATACTATGAAGATTTTATAGCTTCTAGTAATGAGTTAAAAACTTATTTTAAATAAAGTTTGCACTACATCATTGAAAAATATCAATATTTTGTAATATTTATACCTGTACTTTATAATGTAAAAAACTTTATATTTTTAAGTAATAATCAAACTTTTACATTAGTTGTGTATTTGTTAATTTGGATGCATGGTATGTTCTGATAAAAATTTTGCAGCTTCTAATGCAGCCATACACCCAGAACCTGCAGCGACAACAGCTTGTCTGTATATTTTATCTTGTACATCACCTGCAGCAAAAATACCAGGATAACTAGTTATTGTACTGCCAGGTTTAGTTATTATGTATCCTTCTTGATCTAAATCTACTATACTACTATTATCTTTATTTTTTAGTATTTGTGTGTTTGGTGTATGTCCTATCGCGATAAATACTCCTTTTACTTTGATAGTAGTAAGTTGTCCAGTTTTGACAGATTTTAATTCTACAGCTTCCACAGTACCATTTTCATGATTTCCAAGTATTTCTTCTACGACACTATCCCATATAACTTGTATCTTGTTATTATTAAATAGTCTCTCCTGCATTATGGGTTCAGCTCGTAATTTATCCCTTCTATGTACTAAAAATACTTTTGTTGCATGCCTTGTTAGATATAATGCTTCTTCAACAGCTGTATTGCCTCCTCCTATTACAGCAACGTCACTTCCCGTAAAAAATGTGCCATCACATGTGGCACATGCAGAAACACCTCTGCCTTTAAAAGTTTCTTCGCTTTTTATATTAAGCCACTTTGCTTGTGCTCCTGTTGCAATTATAATACTTTCTGCAATATATTGGTCACCAAATATCCCTATGCATCTAAAAGGGTATACATCTGTGTGTATTTCTTTGATTTCATCAGATATAACCTTAGCACCTGAGTTATGTGCTTGTTGTTTCATCTGTTCCATTAAATCTGGTCCTTGTACTGCATGTGCAAATCCTGGAAAATTTTCAACATCTGTGGTAATTGTGAGTTGTCCTCCAGGACACATTCCTGTTATTAGTATAGGTTCTAAATTAGCACGAGCAGCGTATATGGCAGCAGTACAGCCTGCTGCTCCAGATCCTATTATTAAAACTTTTGTATTATGTGTATGTATCATTTATTTATCCATAGTGCTTTTTTCTAAATTGTCTATGTGTGATGTTAAGTAATCTTCTATGCCGTGTTGTGATGCTTCCATTGCTGGGTCTCCTATCATCCATCCAGCCGGGCATACTTCTCCATGGATTTGGTGATGCTTTATTGCATCAATGATTCTTAAAAGTTCATCTACATTTCTACCTATAGGAAGATCATTGATTGACTGATGACGTACTATGAATTTATCATCGATTACAAAAGTTGCTCTTAGTGCTATGCTGTTATTATGTAATACGCCATAACTACTTGAAATAAAGTGTGAATCATCAGCAATTAATGGGAAGCTAATTTTGTCAATTCCACCTTTATTTACACTAACATTACGCCAGTGACTATGACAAAATTCGGAGTCTGTGCTAATACCAATGATTTCAGTGTTTTTTTCCATAAACTGAGGTATTCTATTATGTAAAGATATAATTTCTGTTGGACATACAAATGTAAAATCTCTTGGATAAAAGACCAAAATAGCACACTTACCATTAACATATTCTTTTAAATTTAATTCACAAATTTTGTCATCTGGCATGACTGCTTTTGCTGTAAAGTCAATGGCTTGTTTTGTTATGAGATTCATAAAATTACCTAGTTAGTTAAAATTAACAACGATCTTATAGTACTTAATACTATAATTAAATGATTTTGTAATTATATTTTATTAATCACTTGTTGTACAATATGGAGCTTTGTATTTTTTAAATACTGTTCATAGAACTGTTACATTTTTGTGATGTTTAGTATTTATTCTCAAATTTTTGGCGAAGTTATGATATGAGTGTCATTTTTGAATGAATGATCTTATATTATTATTTACTATTTTGATAAGATTTAGTATATTTATTTAATTTTTTATTTGTTTTTAGAAAAGCTTTGTATGGTAATGGGTGAAACGTTATTGTAATATATATATTACAAATAATGTTGAATATTAATTGAGCTATACTAGAATGAATTTGTTTATGTAGAAAATATTAGGGTAATTATGTCGCTTATAGCTGAAAGGATGGGTTGTATTAAACCTTCACCTACACTTGAAATTGCAAGTCAGGCACACAAATTAAAGATGTCTGGGGTAGATGTAATTTCTTTAAGTGCTGGTGAACCTGATTTTGATACACTACAACACGTTAAGCAAGCAGCCATTGATGCGATTAATGCTGGTAAAACTAAGTATACAGCAGTTGATGGAATTATTGAGTTGAAAAAAGCAATTGTTGATAGGTTTAAACAGGATCATAATTTAACTTATGATGTTAATCAAATTTCTGTAGGAAGTGGGGCTAAGCAATGCATCTATAATTTATTAATGGCTACTATAAATGATGGTGATGAAGTAATAATACCAGCTCCATATTGGGTATCTTATCCAGATGTAGTAAAAATATCTGGTGGGAATCCTGTAGTTGTTGATTGCGGTGAAACATTTAAATTAACTCCTGATTTGCTAGAATCTGTGATTACTGAAAAAACTAAATGGCTGATTATTAATTCTCCAAATAATCCTACAGGGTTAATGTATACATATGAAGAGTTGCAAGGTATAGCTGAAGTTTTACTGAAATATCCAAATGTATATATTATGACTGATGATATATATTCAAAGATAGTATATGATGATTTTGAGTTCTTTACTATTGCACAAGTAGAACCACGTTTATATGATAGAGTATTTACAGTTAATGGTGTATCAAAAGCTTATGCAATGACTGGGTGGCGAATTGGGTATGTAGCTGGTGATTCAAAAGTTATTAGTGCAATTTCTGTTATACAATCACAAAGTACAACTAATCCTAATAGTATTGCACAGTTTGCTTCAGTACATGCTTTAACTGGAGATCAGGAATTTCTAAAGGAAAGGAATGAAGTATTTGCAAAACGTCGTGATATGATGATGGATATGGTGAGTAATACTTCAGTGCTATGTGCACAAAAACCTCAAGGTGCATTTTATGTGTTTGTTTCCTGTAAGGGATTGATAGGTAAAAGTACAAAAAATGGTTTTGTTATAAGTAGTGGTATGGATTTTACTAGATATTTATTGGAAGATTATAATGTTGCTACAGTTCCAGGTGAAGCTTTTGGAGTACAAGGGTTTTTCAGAATATCTTATGCTACTTCTACTGAACACTTGTCTAAGGCTTGTGACCGTATTTTAGATGCATGTAATAAGTTATTGTAGTCTGAATAAATTAATATTAGATTGTAAGGTTAATCTCAGATCAAAGTGTTATGAGTTGTAGTTATGTAGCTTAATTACATTATAGTGTATGTGACATGAAAATTATTTAGTAATAGAACCTTGTGTATTGGATATCTGTAGTTATTGAGCAGATTTATGTAATTGTATTTATTAATATGATTTTACAAATACTCGATGTTTTTTACTGTCAATGCGTTATCGGCTTTTGCAGAGTTGTAGTATAGAATTGTAATATAGAAGGAAATATAGTAATTCTGTAGTATTTTGTTGATTTGATAATAGACATTTGTTTACATAACTTTCTAATGATGCTTTCAATAAAATTTTTAAAGAAGTTAATGTGTTGAGTTAACTATATTATACTTGTTTTATTGATAACTCCTATTTGTAAAAATATTTTTCTACAAATTCTTATGCAAGTGCATTATCAATTGTAGAAAAAGTATAATGTTAATTAATTATATAAAAAGGAATTGATAATGTTGTACGTTATTTAATTTCAAGTCATTTATTTATTATTAGTACTTTTAGTATTACGTAATATGCTGTTGAATCTGGAAATTTTGTTCATTGACTCTAATTCTTTTCATTACTCTTACCTACATCTACGAGTGCTAATATTAATACTTTTAGCATCTACATAAACTTTTAACTATACTCATCTTTTGTATATAACTTAACGGTTTAAGTACTACCTAATAATGTTCTATGAATTTGAATATCTTTGCAATTACAATACTTGCTAAATATTTAAAATGTATGTGTTAGTGCTTATACAAAAAAGTTATATCAACTGATGATAAATACCTTAGTTATATTGTTCTTTAAATAGCATTTGACTAAAAATTATGACTAACGCACATTGTCAATTAAATGCTGATTTATTTTAACAGAATATTTTTTTGTTAAATATGTTATAAGTTGATTTTTGAGTGATTCTAAATTGTCATTTGCAATTCTCTCCTGAATATTTTTAAAATCTGCATTGCTTATTTGATCAGCATTTTTAATGTCTTTTAATACTGCTATCAACATTTTTTGTTCTGAAGAATTTGTTGTACTTTGGTAACTCTTGCTGATTTCTCCTTTTTTAAGATTAAAAATTTCATCTACAAGATCAGTCGGGTAATTTTGACCAGGGTTGTCGACTGCAGCTACACTATTTCTATAAACCATTTGATTTGAATTCAGTAATACACCATCAATGTTGTGTATATCTATTCCTGATTTAAGCTTGACTACAACTTCTTGTGTTAACTTAGATAACTTTTGAGATTTTAAATCATTTTGCCATTCATATACTAATTGTTCTTTGCTTTCATCAAAAGTTTTTTCTCTTGATGGCTCTACTTTAGTAACATTTACACTAAAAAAATAATCATCATTATCAGTGAAATTAGATGGTTTATTTAATTGTGTTGAAAATGCAGCTAAAATTATTGCATCAGCATTTGATTCTGACATTTTTATTTTGTTTCCAAGTGGATCTTTGCCTGAAATATCTGTATTGATTGTTTTTATAGATAAGTTATATAATTTTGCTATTTCATTGATAGATGTACCGTTGTTAATTTTATCATTTATGGATTGAATCTCTGTAGTTAAGAGACTAGTCGCTTTTTTCTTTTTAATATTTTGAGCAATTTTTTCTCTTAGTTCTTGTAAGTCTTCAGTGGATATTTTGTGAATGTTTTTTATTTTTATAATGTGCCATCCAAACATGCTATGTAATATAGGGCTTATATCTCCTTCTTTTAAAGAAAATACTTTATCCCTTATATCATTAGGAAGTGTATTTTTTACAATGTTGTTTAATGTGATATTATCTATAGTGGTATGTGCAATATTTGTAACTACATCATTGAAATCTGTGCCTTCATTTAATGCTTTTAATGCAGATTCAGCTTCATTTTTAGTACTAAACACTAAGTTTAGTATGTCTCTTTGCTCATCTAATTCTTCAGTTTTTATTTCATTATCTATCTCTTCTTGTGTTACATTTATTTGATTGATGAAATTTTCGTGGTTAATTGTTAGATACTCTATGACTCTATTCTCTGGGAACGTAAGATTACCACTTTTGCGTTTTTCTTCATATAGCTTTTTCAACTCATCGAGACTTGGAACAGAGATATCATTTGTTGATGGTGATATTTCTATTAGATCTATAGTGCGTACTTGATGCAGATTTTGTAAAATTTGCTTTATTAATTCTGGATGATACTTAATGTAAGTATTTTGTGTTCCGCTAAATAAGCAACTCATTAACATCGCTACAGGGAATGCTTTTTCTAATTTGTTTATATATAACCTTTCTGTTAGTCCTGCATTTGATAACCCTATATTGAACTTTGTTTTATCAAAGTTTCCATTTTCATCTTGGAAGAACTTTATGCTTTTAATATGACTTAATATACTTTTTTCTCCTACTTTAAGATTTAATGAGTCAGTAAATTTTGTTAATACTTTGTTTTCAATTAGTTTATTTAATACAGAGAGTTTAATATTGAATTGAGCAATTTGCTCTTCTGTTAGTGGACGATTAAGTATTTGCTGTATGTACCTTAGCTCATCGTGGTAAGCATTTGTGTAATCCTGTAGTAATAATTTCTCATGACCAATCTTTGCTACATATTTATCATTGTTAAAATTTCCAGGAAAAAACGATGTTCCAAATGCTATAAATACTAAAGAACACACTAAAATTATTAGTAATGGTTTTACGAAAAGGCCTTTGGATTTCATTTTATATACACACGTAAAGTATTAAATGTGTTTAATATATCAGACAAAAAATCTCATGCAAATGTTTTCATATACCAATATATGTATTTTATTAAAAAATTTATAAATTTAACTGATAATTTTTAAATGTTTCTTATTCAGTCCATAATCATATTACTTCAATAGTAATTTGAGTAGATACCTTATTGATAAATATGAGTATATTAATGTGAGAATGTAGAAGTTATATTGTATTAAAATATATAGGACTTGTACTTAATGTAGGTAAGTTATTTTGTAATTTATATGCTAATATTAATGCAGCTGTTTTTGCATTAAAATCAGGTGCAGTGATAGATTGTGTATAATGTTTATGGGTGTTACATTTAAGGTTTTTGTCTAACAATTGTATCTTGCTTGTTGGAATAAGTTGATGATTAAAAGTTTGATAGTAGAATTTATTATTAGATACTTCAACTACTGAAAGTATATTTTCATTTTTATTTGTTTGTGCTATTAAATATGCCTGCATCTCTAAATTGCTAATGCCGTGTAGCGTAATATTTGATGCAATGTGTATTCCTTGAGCGGCTGCTATTCCAACTCTAATACCTGTGAAACTTCCTGGACCTACCACTACACCAATGTCTGAGATAGTACTGTATGAGTTCTGTGATTTATCAAACAGTGTATGAATAAGTTTAAATAAAGATTCTGAATGTTGATTGTGAGATGTACTTTCTTCATAATGTATGACTTGATTTTCACTAATTATAGCTACAGAACATATAGGACCTGATGTGTTAATTGTCATAATAGCCATAATCTTTTGTGGTTTAGTAAGTTAATTGATAATAGCATATAGTTATAGTAAAGAATAGTTTTCGTTTTTTATAATGAATACATAGCTTAGCTTTGAGGGTTTATGTAGGATATTACTGTGGGAATTGAATTTATTTTTTTATTCTTAGTGATGGGAATCCAATATATAAAATTTTCTGCGAAGATCATAGTTAAAATGAGTAAAAACAGCGCACCCTGAGCGATTCGAACGCCCGACCTTTTGATCCGTAGTCAAAAACTCTATCCAGCTGAGCTAAGGGTGCTATTATTAATAGCTATATAATTTAATTTGAGATCTGTAAACAAATTTTTGATAATTTAAGTAATGACTATAAAATTGTCAAAAGCATCGAATTTTGTTGTATATAGATGATTTCATTTGTTGCAATTGCGTTTTTATATAATTTAATATAAAAATGAAGTTATCTGCTTAACAGACTGATTATTTGCCATAATTTATATGGCTAAATTTCATATAGAGTTTTAAGTGTTTAGTATAGAATGCTTTATTAATATGTGTATTTTAATAATATTAAAGTTAAATATCTTTCTTTAAAAATCTGTAATTATCTATTAATAAGTAATTTTTTATACAATTTTAGTGTTATACTGAAATAATATTGAATTAGGATGTGAATATATTATACATTGTATTATGCTAATATTTCAAATCAAGATATTAGCTTAATATACTGAATTTTTAATGTATTATTTTATTATAAAATAACCTTATACATTTTTCTTTTTATCATTAATAATAGTTTGTAAGTATAATACTACTGTTTGCTATTTGTGTTTCCCTGGTTTATTGATTGTGAGTATGTAAGTTTTTTATAGTTATTTATATGTATGGTTGGGTAAATTTAGATAAGCCATGTGGTATGAGTTCTGCTTATGCAGTTAATTTAGTAAAAAAATTTTTGAATGTTAAAAAAGCTGGTCATGCTGGTACTTTAGATCCTTTAGCTTCTGGTGTTTTGCCTATTGCTATTGGTGAGGCTACAAAGGTTATGCCTTATGCTATTGATGTGATAAAATCTTATTTGTTTACAGTGCAGTGGGGTGAACAAAGAACAACAGATGATGCAGAAGGAGAAATAATAAATAAAAGTGATGTAATACCTTGTGTAGAAGATATAAAAAAAATAATACCAGATTTTATAGGGTTGTTGAAACAAGTGCCTCCTAGTTTTTCAGCAGTGCATGTAAATGGTGTAAGAGCTTTTGAATTAGCTAGAAATGGTCAATATGTAAATTTGAGTTCTAGATTTGTTGATGTCTTAGAATTAAAGTTATTATCATTTGATGTGGAAAATAATAGATCGGATTTTTATTTATCGTGTAGAAAAGGTGTATATGTTCGTTCTATAGCAAGGGATTTGGGGGTAAAGTTAGGATGTTTTGGGTATGTTGCAAAATTACAGAGAGTAAGAGTAGGCTGTTTTAGAAAGAAAAATGCCATTACTTTAGAAATGTTAAAGGCATTATATTCTAATTGTAAGAGTAGTTACTTGTTACCTTTATGGTATGTTTTACAAGATATTAAACATCTTAATAACTTTTTTTCTGAAGTTGAGATAAAAAAGCTTAAAAATGGTCAAAATATTGAGTTAAATAACTTGTGTGTAATAAGGAATTGTGATATCTGTTATGTTAGTACGGATAATGTGCCAGTGGCAATTTGTAGTATAGTTAATGGTGTTGTAATGCCAGTACGTATTTTTAATGTTAGAGATTTGGTATTTTAATATGTCAATTACACGTGAGAAAAAATCTGAATTAATAAGTGAATATTGCCTTAAGAAAGGTGATACTGGTTCTTCTTTTGTACAATGTGCAATTTTATCAGAGAGAATACGTAACTTGACTGAGCATCTTAAAACTCATAAAAAAGATTTCCATTGTAGACGTGGTTTAATGGTATTGGTTTATAGAAGACGTAATGGGTTGCAGTATATTAAAAAGAAATATGGTGATGATCAATATTTAGCATTAATAAAAAGATTAGGTATCAGGGATATTTTTCACTGATTTAATATTGTAAAAAGTAAAGAAGTAGGAAATTGTGTATGTTTAATTTGATAAGAAAATCTACAGAATGGGGGGGGAAGACCTTAATTTTAGAGAGTGGTAAGATAGCAAGACAAGCTAATGGTGCTGTGATGGTAAATTATGCTGGTACTACAGTTTTAGCAACTGTAGTAACAGGTAAAACTAAAGAGCCAGTAGATTTTCTGCCTTTGACTGTACAGTTTGTTGCAAAAAGTTATGCTGTAGGTAAAATTCCCGGTGGTTTTTTAAAAAGAGAAGGGAAACCATCTGATAGAGAGACTTTAATCTCTCGTTTAATTGATAGAAGTATAAGGCCTCTATTTCCTTCTGGGTTTTACGATGAGGTTAGTATAGTATGTAATTTACTTTCATATGACACAGTTACTCCTCCTGAAGTTACTGCACTAATTGGTGCAACTGCAGCTTTATCTATATCTGGTGTTCCTTTTAATGGTTTAGTAGCTGGTGTAAGAATTGGTTATTTACCGTCTGAAGATAAATATTTATTAAATGCATCTGCTGATGATATGTTATGCAGTTCTTTGGATTTATTTTTGTCAGGTAATGAAGACTCTGTTTTAATGGTTGAATCTGAAGCTTCTGAATTATCTGAATCTCAAATGTTAAGAGCGATTACATTTGGGCATCAGAATTGTCAAGAAGTTATTAATTTGATTAAAGAATTTAGTGAAGAGAAAGGTGTACAACCTATTGAATTTATTCCTCATGATATTGGTCCAATTGTAAATTATATAGAATCTTCTTATAAACAGGATTTTAGTTTAGCATATGCAAATACTGTAAAGAAAGAAAGAGTACTGAAATTAGAAGAATTAAGAGATAAAGTACTTTCTGATTTTGCAGAGAAGTGTAGTGTTGATAATGTGGAATGTGATAATCAAGATATAGTTAGTGCGTTAAAATCCTTTGAAAGGTCATTAGTAAGGTCTCAAATTATAGAAACTTCTTCTAGAATAGATGGCCGTGCGTTTGATGAAATACGTAATATAGAAATTGAGGTAGATGTATTACCTAAAGCTCATGGTTCTGCTTTGTTTACTAGAGGTAATACTCAGGCATTGGTTGTTACTGCACTAGGTACACCTCAAGATGAGCAAATAGTTGATGATTTAGATGGTGATAGAAGAGAGAATTTTTTATTGCATTATAATTTTCCTCCCTATGCAGTAGGTGAATCGGCAGCTTTGCGTGCTCCTGGTAGAAGAGAGATAGGTCATGGTAAACTTGCTTGGAGAGCAATTCGTTATGTATTACCTGAAAAATCAGATTTTCCATATACTATTAGAGTAGTTTCTGAAATTACTGAATCAGATGGTTCTTCTTCAATGGCTACTGTTTGTGGTGCATCTTTGGCTTTAATGGATACTGGTGTACCGATAAAGTCTCCTGTTGCTGGTATTGCAATGGGACTTATTAAAGAAGGTGATAAATTTATAATATTATCAGATATATTAGGGGATGAAGATTACCTTGGCGATATGGATTTCAAAGTAGCTGGTACTGCTGCAGGTGTTACTGCTTTGCAAATGGATATGAAAATATCTGGTATTAGTGTTGATGTGATTGAAAGAGCATTACTTCAAGCTAAAGATGGTAGGATCCATATTTTAAGTAAGATGAATGCGGTGATACAAGAATCTCGTGATAGTATAAAAAACCATGCTCCCAGAATAGAGTCTATTTTTATAAATAAGGATAAAATTCGTAATGTGATAGGTAGTGGAGGAAAAAATATACGTGATATCTGTGAGAAAACAGGTGCAAAGATTGAAATAATACAAGATGGCACTGTTATGATATATGCTATTAATAATGAAGCAGTAGAATATGCTAAAAGTATGATAATGGATATTGTAACTGAGCCAGAGATAGGTAAGGTTTTTGAAGGGACTGTTGTTGAAATTGTGAAGTTTGGTGCTTTTGTTAGCTTCTTAGGTGGTAAGAGAGGCTTGATACATATTAGTGAAATAAGGAATGAACATATTAGTGCGGTAGGTAGCGTAATTTCTGTAAATGATAAAGTAAAGGTATTGGTTATTGGTATAGATCGTGAACATGTTCAATTGTCTATGCGTAGGGTAGATCAAGAAACTGGAGAGCCTATAGATGGTGAACTTTATAATGTAAGAAAAAGTAGTTTTTCTGATGATTCATCATCTGGTACTTCTAGTAGTGGCAGTGGTTTTAAAGAAGGCTATAGTGGCAATAGACATGGTAGTCATGAAAAAAGGCGTAGTGGTGGTAGTAGATCATCACGTCGCAATAGTAATGGATCTAATTATTATCGTGAAGATTTACATTCAAATGACTTTGGAAATAATAATCGTTCATTCAGTAATAGTAGAAATGATCATGGTGTCCCTAGAAAGCCTAGGTTTTTTTAATTAAGTTTGCTATACCTATAAAGATTTATGCTTATTTTTGATCGTAGTCTTGTAAGGCTTTATAGGGAAAGGCTATCTTACAATAAGAATAATAATTTTGTATTCTCTGAGATTAGTGATCTTTTATTAGATAAGCTTAGTTTTTTTTCACTAACTAGTGGGTTAATTTTAAATATTGGTGTTAGGAGTAATACTTTTAGTGAAGATTTATTGCTAAGAAAAGTAGTATCTTCTCATGATCAAATAATTCAGTGTGATCTATCATCTTGTATATTGTGTAATGCACAAGGTAATTATAAGGTAGTGGCTGATGAAGAAGCATTACCTTTTTGTAGTAATGTTTTTGATATTGTTGTTAGCAATGTATCATTACATAATGTCAATAATTTGTTTAATATATTGTTAAATATATATAATATTATGAAACGCAAAGGAATTTTTCTTGCTGCGTTGTTTGGGAGTAAAACTCTTTATGAACTAAAACATTCAATAATTAGGGCAGAAATGGATTTTGGTGTTGCACCTAGAATTTTGCCTTTTATTGGTGTTCAAGATATTGTTTCTTTATTACAAAAAACTGGATATTCTGATATTGTAGTAGATGTTAATACTATTGAGGTAGAGTATGATGATATATATACTTTATTTAAAGATTTAAGAAATATGGGGGAAGGTAATGTATTGTATAATAGGAATAAATATCCTTTGAGTAGGACTGTTATTAGAAAGGTTTTTGAAAATTATAAACAATATTTTTCAATAGATAAAGTTAATATCCCTGTTACTTTTGAGATTATTACTTTAAAGTGTAGTAAGTTATAGAGCTATATAAGAATGTGAGGATGAATTGTATGGATGAAAGTAATATAAGAAATTTTGCTATAATAGCTCATATTGATCATGGTAAATCTACGTTGGCTGATCGATTAATAGAGGAATGTAATGGGTTAGATAAACGGGAAATGAAGGATCAAGTACTTGATTCTATGGATATTGAAAGGGAACGTGGAATTACGATTAAAGCACAAACTGTAAGATTAGTATACAAAGCTAAAGATGGACAAATATATTATTTAAATTTAATGGATACTCCAGGACATGTGGATTTTTCATATGAAGTTAGTAGAAGTTTAGCTGCTTGTGAAGGTTCATTGCTTGTTGTAGATAGTAGCCAAGGAGTTGAAGCACAGACTTTAGCAAATGTATATAAAGCTATAGATAGTGATCATGAAATTATTCCAGTGTTAAATAAAATAGATTTGGCATCTTCAGACCCAGAAAAGGTGAAGTTACAGATAGAAGATATGATAGGAATTGATGCAAGTGAATCACTACTTGTATCAGCAAAGTCGGGTGTTGGTATACAAGATGTATTAGAAGCTATCATTTCTAGATTGCCATCTCCATGTGGGAAATCAGATGGTCCATTGAAAGCTATATTAGTTGATACTTGGTATGATACATATCTAGGTATAGTAATTTTATTACGTATTAAAGATGGTGTGATAAAAAAAGGTATGAAGATTGTTATGATGTCAAGTAATGCTGTGTATCAAGTTGATAATGTAGGTATTTTTACTCCGCATAAAAAAATTGTTGATCAACTTTCAGTAGGTGAAATAGGGTTTATTACTGCATCTATTAAAGAATTATCAGATTGTAGAATAGGTGATACTATTACTGAAGAACAGAGAAGGTGTGATGAACCGCTGCCTGGTTTTCGAACAATTCATCCTGTAGTGTTTTGTAGTATTTTCCCAAATGAAGCTGGTGAGTTTGACAGGTTACGTGAAGCATTAAAAAAGTTACAACTTAATGATGCGAGTTTCACTTTTGAAATAGAAGTATCAAATGCACTTGGGTATGGATTTCGTTGCGGCTTTTTAGGAATGTTACATTTAGAAGTTATTCAAGAAAGATTAGAAAGAGAATTTAATTTAGATCTAACAGCTACAGCTCCAGGTGTAATTTATAAAGTTACTACTAAAAATGGTGATGTTCGTGAAGTTCATAATCCACATGATTTTAGTGAAACTCAAAATATTGCTAATATTAAAGAGCCATGGATTTGCGCGACTATTATGGTACCAGATCAATATTTAGGTGTTATTATGTCACTATGTAATAACAAGAGAGGTGAGAAATTAGATTTATCATATTCAGGAAATACTGCATTATTAAAGTATAGACTTCCTTTATCTGAAGTAGTTTTTGATTTTTATGATAGGATAAAGTCTCTATCTAAAGGCTATGCTAGTTTGGATTGGGAGATGGATGAATATTTAGACAGTGAAATTGCTAAGTTAAGTATTTTGATAAATTCTGAACCTGTTGATGCTCTTGCATGCATTATTCATAAAAGTAAGGTAGAGCAAAGAGGACGTGAAATATGTCTTAGATTAAAAGATTTAATTCCGAGACAACAATACAAAATTGCGATCCAGGCAGCAATAGGTGGTAGGGTTATTGCTCGTGAAACTATTTCTCCATATCGTAAGGATGTCACAGCAAAGTTGTATGGCGGGGATGTTACTAGAAGAATGAAATTATTAGAAAAACAGAAAAAAGGAAAGAAAAAATTGAAGTCTATAGGTAATGTCAATGTTCCGCATAATGCATTTATACAGGCTTTAAAGATAGTAGATTAGTTTTTTGTATAGTAAATTTCTATTATTTAATAAATAATTTGTGGATTTTTAATATAAGAACTAAAAAATTAATTTTTATTGACAAAATCACGTCTAATTGTTATATTTTTATTAATAATTCTTTACTTTAAATGTTATGAAAATTAACTATTAAATACTAAAGTAGAAAGTAGTAATAATAAAATTATAATATAACTTACTATCCTATTTAGATTTTTAGTAATATTAGTTTCAAAAATTATATAAAAATTCTTATCATATTTTTAATGTGTAACCATCATTAATGTAAAGGAGATAATAGTTTAGTAGTGAGTAGGGTTATTATTGTATTAAATCATTAATATAAATATGTTTTTTTTTTTTCTAGTAAAACTAACATGCTTATTTTAACTGTGCCTATCGCAGTGGTATTAGTTTTTATACTTAAGTGTGTTTACATGAAGTATAATAGAGTTAAGTATTACGATACTTTGTATGAAGGTGATGAACAAGCATTTGATGATCAAGGTGAATGTGTAAGAGATACATCGTCAAGTCAACAACATGACTCTCTAAGTGTATTTGAGGGTGTCCATGGATCTGTAAGCAATGACTTACAAAATGATCAAAGTAGTAATGAAGTTGCGGCAATAAGTGAACATGTAAAATGTGCGTTATCAAATCGATTAAATGGTGATCTAATAATATTTGAAGATGTACATGAAGATATAAATGGTAACTTGATAAATGATCAAAGTGCTTATAAGAATGCATATGGAGATGTTAACAATAACTTTCTAAACAGCACAGGTAGCGACAACAATAATAATATTTGTGCAGATAGTACTACTAAAACTAAGAAAAGAAAAGTTTTGCATGTTTATTCTGATAATTCTATACTAACGGAAATACATAATGCTAGTGTGGTTAATTGCATTAATCAAAGCAGATCGTTGATATAAACTTGTATATTATGGAAGCTGGTAATAGTGTAAACACTTAAGTACTATACAAGTACTGTGTGCAATATTAAAGTAATGCAAAAAATAAGAGAAAATTTTGTTACTTTAATTACAATTTTAGCTAAGAGGTTAATTTTAAACTTAAGTGTAGCAATGTGTATTTCTATAGTAAATTATATACAGTTAATATAAAAGTAATAATTTATGGATTCTAGCGATATTATTTTTACTATATGTTTAAATAAATTGTGCAATATAAAATTGTAACACTTGTTGATTATTGAGCTGCATATTTTAAAACATGTAATGTTAAAATAACTTATTAATCCTGTTATATTTTTTATTTAAATGTCACAAACTGGCTGTAGTATGCTATATTCAACAATAGCATTTTTGTTTTATAATGAGAAAATGCTTATTAATTTTGTAGCAACAGCTTTATAACAATGCTGATTGTGAGTTATTTGTTAAGCTTCTGAAATGTATTTTAATAATTTGTAAAAGTAGATTATTAATTTTTATATTATAAATCCTATAAAAGGCTATAGTGTTTTTAATCCAAAATTTGTATTTTAATATTTGTGTATAATTTTATATTTAAATTTTAACAAATCTGATTTCTCTAATAATCTTTAATTTTTTTAAATTATTAACATATAAAATTAATATTTAAGTACTAATATTAACTAACTTTTTTATAAAAATTAATAAAATTGTTATAATATAAATATTTCATTGAATTTTTTTAATTAAGGTTAATATCTATGATAAAGACTCATAATATAGCAATAAATTTTATAAGTGCGGTTATGATTACTGCTGCAGCAACAGGATTAGCGTTATGTGCTATAGGTGTAATACGTGAACATCAATGTGGGTATTGTGTACTATGTACATTGTTACTAGTATCTGCTTTTGTATCATTGGTAGCAAATTATAAGAAAGGTATAGGTAGAAAATATTCTAGTGTAAAAGAATATTTAAGAACGTTTTCATCAGATGAGAGTTTAGATACTGAAAACAGGTATTATGATCCAGTGCCTGATGTATTTGCAGAACATTATTTTGATGAAGATGTACTTTCTGCTGATAGAACACATAAAATACATGTAGATAGAAAGGCATATTATTCTGAACCTTATGAAGATGTGGAACTAGAACAATATTCTGCTTATGAAGAAGCTTTATATCATAATGGATTAATCAGAACACAGCCTTTTTTTGCAGAGTGTGAGACTACTCCTCCTAGTAGTAGTGATGTTAAAATGAAAACGTTTTCTAGTGGTGATGATAAAGTTAAGAAAGATACTACTATTCAAGATACGCAAGAGAAAAATTATGGTAGAGTACAAATTAGTGATAGTAGAGTTGACGCAGTAAAATCTTTGAGTGAAGAACAAAGTAAAAGCAGGTCTTGAGACTAATATCCTATTTTATTATGGGATGGTGAAAATATATATTTATTAACCTATATTACTATAAATTGAAATGTAAATTAGTTAATAAATATATTATTAAAAATATCGAATATTTTTTTGTTAATAATAAATAGATAGGTTATAAAAATGAGTAGATCAGTAATGGTTGTAAATGCTGCAACAGTAATGCTTCTTGCACTTATAGGATTGACTTTTAGTTGTATTAATTTCACGTTTCAAGATCAATCTTATATTATGATTAGCATATTTTCGTTATTATTAGTAGCGGGATTTGCTCTACTTTGTGTAAATTGTGTAGCTGCACGGTATGATAACATGGTTAATGTTTTATATAATAATACCGTTGCTAGTGATTTTGATATATCTAAAAAGGAAAAGATAGGAATATTTGCAAAGCTAAAAAATTTATTATTTAGTGAGAGATCTAGTCAACAACTTAATACATCTTCATATGCTGATCAATACTATGATAGTGATCACACTGTTGTTATCCAGATTAATGATCAAAGGGTTTCATATAATCCTGGCAATGAAATTGGCAATTCTGTAGAAGTTGATCAAAATGTATCTGAGAGCAATAAAAGTGCTGAATGTTGTGATAGTGCTGATTTTACAATAGAAGATGCTGAGGAAATGATACGAAACAGATTCTTTAAAGGAAGGTAGGTCATTTTTTATTTTTAGGTTGTTTTAGTATAAATTTTTTACAATTGATAGGATACTTAACTTGTATTTTTATATAATTGATTAATTTTTTGAGTATTAGAAATGAGTATTAATCTTTATTAGAGTTTTTATGCTTTATTAAAAAATCATATTAGCTTTACTTAAAAAGTATATCTTTATTACAAATTTGCATTTTTAAATATTTAATAATAATTGTAGTATATTAAATTTGATTGTTATAGTTTTTTAATATGATTAGATTATGTTGTGCATAGTATTATAAATTTTATTTAAAAATCAATGTAATATAAAGTGTTATCAATTAGTTAAAAAAAGGTCTTTATCTTACAATATTTTGAGTATTAGAAGTGAGTCATATTATTAATTTTTTTACTTTATGACATAGATGTATTTACTTTTTTTATATATAATGTTAATTATATTATATATATAATTAGTATATTAAGTATTTTTATGAGAAGCTCAATATTCAATAAGAATGTTATGCTTGGTATTTTGTCAGCATATATATTTTGTACTTGTGCTATATTAGCAAATGAATATTCTAAAAACAATATATCTCTTGTTGCGTTTGTAGTACTGCTGTTACTTTGTTTTATTTTCTTATTGGCAAGTGTACTGTTGTGTTATGGATTGGATAATAAACCTGTAGATGATAACGAACGTGCTATTGATTTTCTGCATTATAAATCAGGTAGTTTTGTACCGTGTAAATTAAAGCCTGGATTTCATGATGTTTCTAGTATATCACTTCATGTGTATAATGACTTATGTCATATCTCACAAGATCTCAAGTTACTTGTTTCTCATCCATCTGCAATGACAAGTGATGTGTTTTCTTATGATACTAATTTTGATAGATGTTGTTTTCTTTTTTTGAATTTTAGGCAGTGTTTTGATTCTATGTTAAATAAATTAGAACGTAATAATGTGTTTATTAAAGAAGATCACATTAATATTGTTGATGTGGAACGTTTATTGACGAAAGAGGAAAGTACATTTCTTATATTGGCAGCACAGTTGATTGTGAGAAATAGTGTTTTATATTCAACTTATCCTGAAGTTGTGTGTGAAAAAATTGTAAAGTTAGCTGGCTTATCTGTGGAGGAAGTGCCATTTCAAGAGAGATTGAATGCAGCTAATAGAATCATTAAATTATTAGGTGATAAAGTATATAGTTTTGGTAATATGAATAGTTTTCATAAGTTTTTAGAAAGTGTATTTCGTAAGTATATGAGTTTTGTAAATACACATGCAATTAATTCTCCGCGTGGTTTTTATAAGATGCGTGATCATAGTATAAAACTTAGATTATTGAAAGATGTATTCTGTGCAAGTTATTTTAAATATTATTCTGTATATCAAGATAGACGACATGGCATGGTTAGAATAGGAGTAGATTTTACTTCTGATATAATTAAGCATTATGATGAGTATGCTACTAAATACGATAGTGATATTGTGCAGTACCTCAATGAAATGAGAGAATCTGGTTTTGCGATTGATGTGGGAATTAGTAATGCAAGTGTTGTACTTAATGCCAAAGAGATAATGTCTAAAGTTTTTGAACAAACAGCTGTTCTAGATGATGGATGTGTTTCCTGTTTTAGTAGATATAGTTTTAAGGAATTAAGCACTATTCAAAATGCTGCTATGAAAATGATACAAAGGTTAGCTCATTCTGAATTTGACGACGTTCTAGAAGGATTAGATGCTTGTGCTCTTGTCAATCATGTAACGTTGGGTACATCACCTTATAACAGAATGTTTATTTCTCAAAAATTGACTACTTCTGTAGATAAAGAGGGATTGATTTTTAATATTTATTATAGTTTATATCGTTATGCTAATATAGTTAAGAAAGTAAGTAACAGTATTGACGATTTTAAAGCATATGAAATGTTATCAACTAGTGTTCAAAATCAAGAATATTATATTTTGTATCCATTATTAAAGAGTGTATTAGATACAGGATTATCTATATTACATACTAGAATTAAACCTGGTTCTCCTATTAGTCAAGATGATGTATCTAAAATATTTAGTAGTTATGATATCAGTAAGAGAATTCTATCTCCTAATAGAAGGAGAAATATATTTGAAGAAATAGTGTGTTGTGCTAGAATTACATGTTGTTTACCTCATTTGTTAGAAACTTATCCTGATGATGTAGTTAATCATATTAAAGCATTAGCTAATGTTGATATAGGAGAAAATAAGTATCGTTGTGTTGAGTATTTGGTATATCGTTGTTATGATATATGTGTATTTAGTGATAGAGCTGAATTTCAGCAGATGATGAATTCATTTCTGACTTCTTATAGTAGTTACTATCAAAGTTTGGATGAAAGATTAAGAAGAAGGCATCCTAATTTTTTGTCTGGTAGTTCTTTTGACATCGTATTAATGCATTTAATGTATACTTCACTTTATAATTCAGAAATGGTAGAACAACGTCTTATAGATGATGCATGTGATAGAATGAAAAGCTTAGATTTTGATAGTTTGCGAAATTTTTATATGTCTTTTATGCAAGTAATTGCTAATACTATGAACTTTGGATACGATCAAATATATTTTCCATTGTATGAAATAAATACATTGCAAAATGATATTGAGAATGACGTTGTATCAGATGAAGATGATGTTTGTGAGTCCACGTTATGCTTACCATCTACACCTGTAGAGAATACATGTAATGTAGTAGGTAGTAGTAGTGCAATTGCTCATTAATGTTTTTTTATTACAAGAATAGACTAAGAAATAAGTATGATGGCTGTTAGTTTTGTGAATACGAGAGAGTACAGAGGTTTTGCAGGTTAATTACTATACATGGTATTAAATTTATAAGGTATTTATTATTTTTTTTAATAATCTTTACATATAAGATTAAGATTATGATAGTGTTTTGTACTTAATAGGTCTGTCTTGCAAAAACCTGTTTTATCATTGTGATCTTTAATATTTAATGTAATATTAAAAAAATGTTAACTTTTATTAAAAGTATTATTTTTAATATGTGTAAATATTTTAATTCTATTTTTAAGGATTTTATTATACTATTAATAATAGTTAATTATATGAAAGAATATGTAAAATGAAAATATCTCACAAATTGACTCTGGGTGTTGTAAGTATTGCTTCTGCTGTCTTGTCATTAACATTAGTAGGTTTGTATTGCTCAAAAGTTATTCCTAATAATAAGCCTAATCTTATACCGGTATTGTTTGGTATAGTGTTACTAAGTGTTGTTGCAATAACGTGTCTTTTCATAATTTGTTGTTGTAAAAATAGTCTTTTTAATGTTGATAGAAATGGATATGTATCTATTGACGGTGATGATGTAAGTGACGATGCATCTATTAGAAGTCATGAAAGTCAAGATGTATGTGTTAATGATCAAATAAAAGCAGATTTTGAGAATGTTATACGTAGATTCAGTGATTTATTGTCGAATACTGAAAGATGTGATGTGCGAAATGCTGGTGATTTTAGATTTCGTATTGGCAATGTAAAAACTGCTTTTTTCTTTCCTATTTTTAAAACTAATTTTGATGTAATATTAAATAATTTACTTTCAAAAGGGTTGTTAAGTGATCATGATGCAAATAATCAACGCATAATAAATGAATTAAATCCTCAAGATTATGCATTTGTTTGTATTGCTGCTAAATTGATTGTGAATACTTCATTGTGTGAAGTATATCCTTTGTGGGTGCGCAATTATATTAAAGTTTTGGCTGGATTACCTATAGATCATATAGATGTGGGTCAGAGAAGGTATATATCTAATAGAATAATTGGCCTGTTATGTCAAAGAGTGTATTTTGCTGATTCTTATAAGGATTTTGGGGAAAAATTTGCGGAGTTAATGAATAGTATTGACGTTTATGAGATAGAAACTGTACAAGATTTGTATAAAATATGGAGTAAGCCGCAACTTGTTCAGTGTGTAGATCAATTATCTAAATTAAGATATTTTAGATATTATAATTTTTTTGGTGCTGATTGTGGTCAAGCAAAAGCAGATTTAGCATTTCAGGTATTAAATAGTTATTTAATTAATGATGGTGTGCCATTAGAGGTAGCAAGTGAATATGCAGCTACAATGCAAAAGTTGGAAGATGCGAAATTTGTAAGGGCGAGAGCTAAACAGAATACGCAGGAGATGAAGGTAGCAGAGCGGAATATAGCGTTGGCAAGAGTGAAGCTTAAAAAATTAGATGCAGAAAAATTGGTTGCTGAAGTTGTGGTGTATCATATTAATAAAACTACTATATCTTGGTTTGGTAGCTCTTTAGATACGAATTTAGTTGATGTGCAGTTTACAGAGAGGTGCTTTCATAATTTTATTAAATATGTTTCTAGTACAGATAAAAGCTCTGATAGTGTTGTTAGAACGTCTAAGTTGCCTGCACCAGATATGTATAAAACTAGTGCTAATAGTAGAATAATAACTAGACCTGTCGTAGGATATTCAAGTACTATGGATGTTGATTATGGATCTCAAGCAAGTAGTAGTCGTACTACATCAACTACATCGGATGTAGCAGGTATACCTAAAATAGGTACTAGTAGTAGAAAAGAATCTAGACCTATTATAGAAGCTTTAGATGTCATGCCTGAAGCTCAAGTAGGTAGTGGTGGTTATATTGCATTAACAGATAGACCTAAAACGAGTACTATTAATAGAAAAAAATCTGGACTTATTGCAAGAACTTCAGGTGCGATACCTAAAGCTCAAGCAGGTAGTAGTCGTACTACATCAACTACATCAGATGTAGCAGGTATACCTAAGATGGGTACTGGTAGTAGAAAAGAATCTAGACCTGTTACAGAAGCTTTATATGTAATGCCTGAAGTTCAAGTGGGTAGTAGTGGTTATACTGCATTAACAGATAGACCTAAAACGAGTACTATTAATAGAAAAGGATCTGAACTTATTGCAAGAACTTCAGGTGCGATACCTAAAGCTCAAGCAGGTAGTAGTCGTACTACATCAACTACATCAGATGTAGCAGGTATACCTAAGATGGGTACTGGTAGTAGAAAAGAATCTAGACCTGTTACAGAAGCTTCAAGTACAATGGATGTTGATTCTATGTCTCAAAGAAGTACTGATAGTGGTGAAAGAGTAGCTAGTTCTGTTGTTAACACTACAAATCCTCTGTATCGTAGAATGGGACGCAAACAAGATATACCATCAGATATTAATTTGCCTTCTAAAGTTTCTATAATTATTCCTTCAAAAGAGGATTTAAGAGATTTGCTAAAGCGTAAATTTGAGTATAGAGGGTTTGTGTGTGCCATGTCTGCTGAAGCGTCAAGAATTCAAGACATGTATAAACAATCAAAAGAGTATTCTTATATTACTTACCCTGACTTTATTAGAGTTTTAGCTGATGTATTCGAATATAAAGATATAGTAAAAAATAGATTAGAGTCATTATTAATGGATGTAGTTTCTGATGATGTATGGGAAACACTTGATAATGATCGCAAGCAAAAAATAGTGTTTTGTGCAAAGGTTATTTATTCTTGTCCACTACTATCAATATATTTTAATAATGTGAAAGGAGAAATAGCAAAATTAAGTACCAAAGATATTGATTTGTCAAGTTTATCAAATGATTTTGTTAATCAGGTTTGTGATAGCTTAGGTAAAATAGAAATTTATAGAACAGTGGTTGATTATGTGGATGAAACTAAAAGTTTGTTAAAAGAATATTTAGAATTTTTAAAAAACGGTGATATACGTGGTGTTAACTTAAAAGAAGATAGTATAATTATGCAAGGTATGGAATGCTCACAAGAATTGTTTTCACAGTATTCTACTATATGTAAAATAAGGAGTAAGTTAATGGGCTTTTGTGAACATCCTGTCCTTGATAGTGTAGCAGTACAAATGCATTTACGTGAGAATTTAGAAATTAGTATTTAAATATTATATATGAGTTTTTAAATTTTTTGTTTTTTGAATTAAGTTAGCTTTTTTATTTATTGTAAATGATATAAGTTTGTTTAAAAGTTGGTGATGGTGTTTTTTATTAATACTTAAATAGTGGTATATTTAAACATATAAATCTGCAAAATATAGAGTATGTACATTTTTTTTGGGAAAAATTTATATATTTGTTTAATTCTGTTGGAATTGTAGTAATTATACATCTAATATTTATAGATGATTATACGTTATGTTATGCTTATTTATATAAGTTAAGTAATGAGTTAAATCATTTTTATAATAAGTATAAGGAAAAAGTATAATCAAATTTATATCATTAGTTATTTAGTGTGTATTTTAGATACTATCTACTCTATGAAGTCATTTAATTTATTAGGGTGGTTTTCTCAAGTGGATGTTTTGCATGCAAGTAAAATCATCATAGTAAATAATATTTTCGAAAAGAAGTAAATCTATGTTTAAGTAAATTTGAATCATGTATTATGTCAGCGTATGATCTATATTGTGAAACTTCTTGATAGATGTATTTTTGATGGAGTTAACTGTAATGTTATTTTCTAATTATACTGTTTATTAATATTGTTTTTATGTATGTGATTTTATAGCAGGTCATACATTATTATGTAATGAAAAAAAGTAATACTGATAAAACAATAATTTATGATGTTTCTAATAACTAATATTTAGTAGTACAAGATACTAATAAGTATATATTATTTGTAAATATATTAATAAAAAGTATTGTTCTTTTATTATATAAATTAAAAAATATATCTTCATATTATATATTTTGATCTTTATATCTAGTTGATTCCAAAAACGTAATCAAGAACAAAAAACAGTTTAGATGATTTATAATGTGATAAAAAAACAACTAATATATTAAGATATTAATAAAGATTATTTACAAATGCAATATAAACATGTATTGTGTTCAATTCTAGTAAATGTGACGTAAAATTACACTCTATTATTTAATATATTTTTATTAGTAAATAATAATATAGTTTTTAAATATTTTAATAAATTATATTTTTTTTCTAATAAATATTAATTAATAATATGGAAGTTAATTATAAAGCTATAATTGGAATAGTGATTGGTATTGTAGCTGCAGCGTTAATAACAATTGCAGTATTAACTGCACTGAATGTTATACCTGTGGCCGTGTGTTTACAATTAGGTACTGTTTTTGCAAGCGCAGTTGCTGGAAGTGTTGTGGTTTATGCTAAAGAGAAAGTGTTTGCGTGGTATGATAAACAACAATATGAAGATAGGACATCAGTTCCTTTTAAAATGGTTGATAAAGTTTTATCTGCAAGTGATGAAAATGTTGCGAAATACTCAGATAAGGGTGTGCTATCTAATGATACAATAAGTAATTATAATAATTATACATTTTTTCCTGAATTTCATAAAAATTTTAATAAAATATTGGATAAATTATCATTAGATGTTCGTTTTGGCAATGTAAATCAAGAACTATTCAATACTTCACTTTCACCTAGAGAACAAGCGTTAGCTACATTATCTGCTAGATTGATTTGTAAGCGACCTGAAATGTATTTAATATATTCTGAACCTGTACGTAGAGGTATAGCAGCAATTGCTAAATTGAAGATTAACGAAAAATTTGAAGGTTGTGCTTCTCATGATGTGAAATCTTTATTGAGAAAGCAAGTAAGAATTAGTGATTATAATGCGTTAGAGCAAGAATTGAAAGGTGTAATGCTTAAGCATACAAAAGATCCTATATTTATGAAGCTATTGCATGGTTTAATGGATATTGATAAATTTAGCGGGAAAAAACAAATAATGAATTTAGTGAATCTTTTTAGTTCTTATAAATATTATAGTATATATAGTGATTCTACTGTAAAATATTATTCTGATATGGCATCTGAGCTGTTGAAGCAGATAAATAATAAACAAGGGTCGGAAGTTGATGTAAATAGTGAAAGTAATAGTTTTCCCACATATAAAACTAGTAATGATGAAAAAAGTATACATGATAAAAAAAGTTCTAGTATTTCAAGAGATACATATAATGCTGATGATCAAGGGTTAGAAGAGAATTTTGCTAGTAAAATAACAAGAGGTAACAGTTCAAAAATGAGAAGAATATGAAGTTATCATTTTCGTAAAGTAATTAAGTGTAAAATTGTTGATATTAAAATTGTATGAATTTATTGTGTTAGAGTACATTAATATATGTTTATTTAATATTTAAATGTTATTGATATTCTCTTATTTATGAATTGGTGATGGATAATAGTAGTTTATATCAATAGATATGGAATAGATATATTTAAATTGACAAATCTATTAATATCTTTACAATTAGAATATAGTAAGATATGTTGATGGTATGCATTGTGATCTATATTTGTTAAATTATTGTTAAAAGTTTATGAACAAACCTCAGTCGCTTTACTTATTTTTATTTTTACTCTGTGTTACTATTCTTGCTTTTACGGCTGCTATTTTGGCTTTTCGTTTTAAAGATAGCTTAACAGTACCGCACCTGGATATAATTGCTCCTGTAGTTATGTCAGTATTAGCTGTTGTTTTACTTATCAGTATTGCACATTTGGTTATGCAGTATCGAGGTACTTCTGTAAACCTTCAAGATATGCCACCAAGAATTGCAAGAGAGGATCAGATGGTTTTATTTGTACCTTTTTCTGGAGAGCAATTGAGTAGACTTAGTCTTAATAATAATATTATTGATGTTAAATATAATGTAGTTGAATCAGGTAAAAGGTTAATAGAGCCAAGAAAATTTGTATTAGATGTAACTCAGTCATATGGATTTTGTCCTACAAAGAAAATTCAAGTTGTAGTGAATAGTGATAGTAAATGTCAGTTGCTGTTCACTAATGAAGAGATTGCGCAAATAAATGAACCAGGTATGTATTTTGTTGTTAGTGGAAATGCATCAATTGTTAAGAGTAATTTACAAAAACTGAAGTTTAATATTAAATATCCAGAAATAAGTGATAGTAATTTATCATTAAGTTGTGAATATCAAAAAATATGTACAGGATCAATGGAAGATTTACTGTACATCTTAAAATCTCAAAATATTCAGAGTGGTGAAACTGTATATGAGAAGTTATTGAGTGATATATTTGTAACATGTCCAAATAGAAAAGATCAAGTAGTTCCTGATAGTACTTCTGTTGCTTTGTCTGGTAAAGAGTTGTGGATTAATACAAATTCTGGTAGATTGGCTTTATCTTTGATGAAAATCCTTGGTCCTGAAAAGACATTAATTGATCTAGAGGACTTGAAAAATAAGGGTAGCCCTCTATATAATAAAATCATTTGGGTAAAAGATTACGTGGCAAACAATGTGTGTCATGTTAGTGAATCTTCTGTAGGTTTAATATTTAATAGGGCAAAAGGTATATTTTGTAGAAATATTGCAAGAATATCTAAATATTATTGTGTACATGATGATAGGGTTACAACTTCTGGTCAGAAGTTTAGTTCTGTGTTAGCTGAAGCTATGAGAAAAGACGAAAAGTTGTTGATTACGATGGCTATTGCTTCTTATTCTTGTGATGGTACTGCAAATGTTGATGCTGAAGCGAATTACTTTATTAGAGGTATATTAGCGCTGGAGCCACAAAAGAGTGATCCAGTGTTGAAAGAAGTAGAAGAATTGTTAGGTAGTAATCCGTATAAAACAATTGATGTTAATAATATAAAATTTGCTGGATCAAAAGTCTGTGCTGTGATAAAAGAATTGGTAAGGGGTAGTACTGGTTGTACTGTTCAGTCCATAATTAATGCTGCAAGAATGTCTATACTGGAAAAGCAGTGGGATAGTGTACCAGTAACTAGAACTATGGGTTCTACTATGAATATTGGATATGTGCAAAAGATATGTTACTATAACAGAAGAGAAGTAGAGGTTAGCACAGAAGAAGAGGTTTGTAGTATTGTTGATGACGTTGCTTCTACAAGTAGTACTCAGAACTTGATTCTTCCTGGTAATGTGCAATAAAATGTTTTTCAGTGAAAATGTAAGTTAATAATAGTGTGATATGTTATTTAAATCTTGTACTAAGACTATAGGAGATGCTGTTGAAAAATTGATACTGAGTAAGTATGGTAGAAATAATATTAATAAGCTTGAAGTACTTCTTTTCTTAAATTGGAAAGTTATTGTTGGAAAGGAAATATCAAAGATTGCTCAACCAAAAAAGTTATTGTTTTTAGATAGTGTTAATACAGGCGTTTTATATCTTATTGTAAATAATGGAGGTGTTGCTGTTGATATACAATATGCAATACCAGTCATTATAGAGAAAATTTCTGTTTTTTTTGGGTTTAAAGTAGTACATGGGATAAAAATTAAACAACAAGCTTGAGTAATTTAAAAATTTGTTCATGTATATTATAATGTGATGATCTAAGTAGGGAGTTATAGTATTTCTGATAATTATTCTACGTAAGTTCTTACATCATCATGTTTTGCTAAGTAATTATGTTAAATTATATAAAATTTAAGTTATAAATTTTTCTTCTTAGTACTAATATGGTGCATAGATCTAAGTTGTTGTCATAGTATGGAATTTAAATTGCTAATTTCATTCTTGAAAGTATTTGTTAAATACAGTTATGTTTACTCTATTTGTAGTGATGTTGTATTTGGGAAGTTATAACAATTATAAAATTGTATAAAATTTAAGTTTATAATGTTTTTATTGTTAATGCTGATATAATGGATAGGTGTAGTTTATCGTTTAATATAGATTTATATTATCAGTTTTATAAATATTTATTAAGTAACAAGTTTGGTTATATTTAATAATTTATATATTATTATAATATAGAGTTATATCTGGAAAGTTACAGCACTTGCGTTAATTATTCTATTATGAAGTATCATGTTACTAGCTAGCTGTTAAATTACGTAAAGTTTAAGTTTATAGTATTTTTGTTGTTAATGCTGATATAATAAATGGATCTAAATTGCCATCTAATACAGAATTTACGTTGCCAATTTCATATCCTGTACGTACATCCTTTACCATTTGGTATGGATGCATAACATAAGATCTAATTTGGTTTCCCCAACCTATATTGCATCTTTTATTATGTTCTTCTGTCATTTTTTTTTCTTTTTCTTGTAATTTTAATTGATAAAGTCTGCTTTTTAGTAAATTATGTGCTTCAGCTAAATTTTGATGTTGTGATCTATTATTTTGACATTGTACTACAATTCCGGATGGTATATGTGTAATGCGTACAGCACTTTCTGTTTTATTGACATGTTGACCGCCTGCACCGGATGCTCTGTATGTATCTATTCGTAAATCTTTATCTAAAACTTCAATATTGATGTTTTCATTTGTTATTGGAGAAACTAATATACTTGAGAAAGTAGTATGACGTTTAGCATTTGAATTAAAGGGGGAAATCCGTACTAACCTGTGGATTCCATTTTCAGTTTTTGACCAACCATATGCATTATCACCTGTTACTTTTATTGTTGCAGATTTTATTCCTACTTCTTCACCATCTAACTTGTAGACAATTTCTGTTTTGAAGTTGTGGTATATTTCTGCCCATCTTACGTACATTCTGAGAAGCATATTGGACCAGTCATTGCTTTCTGTGCCACCAGCTCCAGATTGAATTTCTATAAAGCAATCATTGTGATCTGCTTCATTTGAGAATAAACATTCAATTTCTTTTTTTTGAATTCTTTCTTTTAGCTTTGTTAAGCCTATTTCTAGTTCATTAAGTAGCTCATCTGTGTCATTTTTTACAACATCTAGTAATTCAGTATAATAATTATATTCTTCTTCTAGTTCTGTAAATGAAGTTAGAATTTTAGATATTCTAGCACGTTTGGATAGTACATTTTGTGCTAATGCATTATCAGCCCATAAGGATGTACTAGAACACTGTGCATTAAGATCAGCTAGTAGATTGTTTAAATTATCGATGTCAAAGATAACCCCGAATGAGCTGTAGAGCCTTACCTAAACTTACCAATTCTTCGTCAGCATAGGATTTTGTTATCATAATATTGTAAGAAAAAGTTAACTGTTAGATTTTACTCGATTTATTAGAATGTACAACAAAAATAAGCATAATAACAATTTTAACATAAATGCCATAATCAAATAACTAATTATAGGATACAGAACCTATATTGTGAAAGCAAGATATAAATTATTAATAAAGTATCAACCTTGTGAAATTGCTATTAAGGAAAAAAATCAAACTTAGTAAAAAAGAAAATGTATTATTCAAATATGCTTACATTTTTTAATAATAGCACAAATTGAATTAGTAACAATTTTATATGTATTGTAATTTTAACAAAAAGTAAAATTGCTATCTATATATTGTACATCATCATTGTTTTCTAATAAATCCATTAAACTTGAAATTTTCCTTTGTATTTCTTCATCTTCTATTTTTAAAATGTCACTTGGTTTCCAAAATAGCCTAGAGAATTCGGCATCAGAAAATTTATTGAATAATTGGTCTCTTACATTACCAAAATCTTGAATATTGCAAGTAACATAATACATTTTTTCTTGACTTTCATCTTGTGTCACTTCTTCAACATCTAAAGCTTGTAATTCTATTGCAGTATTAAACAATGAATCAAAACTATCAATACATGCAGCTTTGTATGCTATTACTCCAACATGATTGAAAAGGAAATTTACACTTCCAGATTCTCCAAGTTTCCCATTGTATTTTGATAAAGCATGTCTTAATTCAGCTGCTGTTCTGTTACGGTTATTAGTTAAAGTTTGAATCATAAGAGCTATGTTGCCTGGACCATAACCTTCATATACTACTTCTTCATAATTGTCGCTTTGTGTATTTCCAGTTGCACTTTTAATTGCTGCATCAATCCTATCTTTGGGAAGATTCTCTTTTTTTGCTGCAATAATTGCTGATCTTAACCTAGAATTGAATTCTGGATCTGGTAGCCCTTGTTTTGCGGATACAATAATTTCCCTTATGAGTTTTGTAAATCTCTGAGCTCTTTTTGCATCTTGAGCTCCTTTTCTATGTTTTATATTTGCAAATTGTGAGTGACCAGCCATAATTGATTACCCCTTTTATTTTAAAATTCTTCCTGTATGTTTTTCTATGATACTAGCTAAATTTAAGATGCCTCCTTCATCGTAGTAGTTTCCGATTATTTGTAAGGAGAGTGGTAAATTGTTTTTTGATAGTCCTATTGGAACAGAAATTGCAGGTAGTCCTGCTAAACTTGCTGGAACAGTGAATACATCATTTAAATACATTGTTAATGTGTCAAGTTGTTCATTTATTGCAAAGGCTTCTTTAGGTGCAGTGGGTGTTAATATATAGTCGATTTTTTTAAATGATTTAATAAAATCATTTGTGACTAGCCTTCTTATACACTGTGCCTTGTTATAATATGCATCATAATATCCTGATGATAAAGCATATGCTCCTATTAGTATTCTTCTCTTTACTTCTGTTCCAAAATTATGTCCACGTGTTAATTGATACATTTCATTAATATCATCAGATGATACACGTGTTCCATATCTTATGCCATCATATCTTGCAAGGTTGGAAGATGCTTCAGCAGAACATATAATGTAATATACAGGTAGTGCATAACTTGTGTGTGGTAAGCTAATTTCTATAATTTCAGCGCCTTCATCTTTTAAGTATTGAATACCTTTGGACCACATTTCTGAGATTTCAGTGTATTCTTGATGCTTACCTGATAATTCGTATTCTTTTGGGATGCCAATACGTGTACCTTTAATTTTGTGTGTGATATTCTCAGAGAATTTAGGGACATTTATGTTAGCAGAAGTTGGATCTTGAGTATCGTATCCACAAATTGACTGTAGCATCAGTGCAGCATCTTCTACTGTACGTGTTAATACACCTGCTTGATCAAGAGAACTGGCAAATGCTATCATACCTGATCTTGAGCATCTTCCATATGTTGGTTTTAAACCAACTATACCGCAAAATGCTGCAGGTTGACGTACTGATCCTCCTGTATCACTTCCTAAAGCTCCAGCACATAAAAAACCTGCTACAGCAGCACTTGAACCTCCTGATGATCCTCCAGGAACAACTTCTGCACCGTCTGCTCTTATCCATGGATTCTTTACGTTTCCAAAGCAGCTGTTAGAATTTGATGATCCCATAGCAAACTCATCCATGTTTAACTTTCCTAACATTACAGCTCCATTATTGAGTAGTAATTTAGTGACAGTTGCATCATATTGAGGAATAAAGTTTTTTAGTATATTGGAGCAAGCTGTTGTTCTAACATTTTTTGTACAAAATAAGTCTTTTATGCCTACTGGAATTCCAGTTAATGGTGTTATATTGTCTTTTTGATGTGTAAAAATGTGGTCTGCCTTTTCTGCTGCACTTAAAGCAATTTCTGGTGTTTTGGTAACAAAAGCATTTAGCTTTTCGTTATCAACAGCTTCAATATGGAGTTTGGTGAGTTCTACAGCAGAGAATTCTCTTTTTTTTAATTTATCATGCATTTCTGCAATGGATAGTTTTAAAATGTCTTTCATGTTTGAGTAAATGAGATAAGAGTGGGTACAAGTTACCATATTATATTTAATAAAACAATTAAATTTTTTGAAATGGCTTTAATTATGTAATACGTTGTTTTTTAGTTAAGTGTTTGTAGTTAGTAAGGTTTTCATGATTTGATAGATTGTAATTTATGATAAAAACAACTATGAAAAACTGTATTATTTAGTTATACAGTTTATAGTATAGAGATTTGCAAAATTTTTCTAAAAGTCAATTGTAATGTTCAATAAATATGGATATTTTATTAATAACGATATTAATAGTATTGACATATATCTTGTGAAAATTATTTGTGTGAGTTGCTTTTAAAATAAGGAGAGAAAGTATGGTATACATGCCGCATTGGCCAAAACCTTTAGGGTTAGCACCGGCTGATCTAGTTTCTGATATGATACCTAGTAGAATGTATAGTTTATTAAATAATTTAGGTAATCCTGAAAAGAAATTACCTCCAGTAGTGCATGTTGCTGGAACTAATGGCAAAGGGTCAACAATATCTTTTATGCGTTACATTTTGAATTCTGCAGGTTTAAAAACTCATATTTACACTTCACCACACTTAATAGAATTTAATGAAAGAGTTGTACTTGCTGGAAACAGGATATCTGATAAATATTTATATGAAGTTTTAGAAATTTGTAGAGAAGCAAGTGCAGATATACCTGTTACTTTTTTTGAGGGTACAACTGCAGCAATATTACTTGCATTTTCAGAAATTAAGGCAGATATTGTCTTATTAGAAACAGGTGTTGGTGGACGTCTTGATGCAACAAATGTAGTGTCTCCAATATTGAATATTATTACTTCAATATCGTTAGAACATACAGAAGTATTAGGTGATACAGTTGAATTAATAGCTGGTGAAAAAGCTGGAATAATGAAGGAGAATGTTACTTGTGTTATTGCTCCACAAGATAAAGAGTCAATAATGAATGTTTTGGAATATTATGCAATTAAAAACAATGTTCCGTTATATCGGGGAGGTATTGATTGGTCTTGTGATAGGAAAGGTGATAAGATGCTTTTTAAAAATAATATAGAAGAATTACTTTTCCCGTTACCTTCATTGCGAGGTGAGCATCAGATAATAAATGCAGGAAATGCAATAGCTGCTTGTAGTATACTTTCTGGTAAATTTGGATATAATATAGATTATGAAAATATTGTTCAAGGTTTAACACAAGCTTATTGGCCAGCTAGATTGGAAAAGATCACAACTGGTTTCTTGTCTAAAATGATTCCTCAAGCTTGGGAGTTATTTTTAGATGGGGCTCATAATCCCGCTGGAGCTGAAGTGTTATCACGTTGGATACAGAATAATGAATTAGGTGATTTATATATTATTTTTGGAATGACTAGAGAGAAGAATAGTGTTGAGTTCTTAAATTATTTAAAACCTTATGTGAAGTTTTTGGCTAGTGCATGTGTAAAATCTGAACCAAGGGCACAGACTGCAGAAGAGTTGTTACAAACTGCATTGTCATTAGGGATAAAGGCAGTTGCGTCTAGAACTTTATCTGATGCAATTTCTAAAATATTGGAAGTAGGAGATCATAATAAAAAATCTACAATTTTAATTTGTGGGTCATTGTATTTAGCTGGGGATGTTTTATTAGAAAATAATATTTAACATCAGATGCTTAGTAAGCTTTTTTGAGAAATTTTTATATAAGACAACTGTATTGTAATAGGTGCTATACCATGAATATTAGATTCAGCTTTAGTATATTGTTGGCTATAAGCTATGGTGATTGATAAAGTATGGAGTTTAATAGTATGTGTTTATTATTTAGATAATATTAAACTTTTACTATACTTTCAATGATTAACATCTAACTTATCAATTATTTTCTTCACATGTTAATGCATGATCTTTCTTAACACATTTTTTAAATTTAACAGTTAGTAAGACAATTCCCTTACTATTAAAAGAAATATAAGCTTGCAAAGTATGTTATAAATCATGTAGCAATGATAATAGTTTGGTATAGGTGAACTTTAAAATTTTTAATTTTACATATAATTTAATGTTGTGCTTTTGTTAATATGTAAATGATGTAGCATGTAGTCTATAGTTTTGTTATTATTGACTTTGATAAATATTTTACTAATCCGTAATGAAGATAAGAGTTGGGACAAGAGGAAGTGTTTTAGCTCTAGCACAGACGCTAGAAGTTACAAATTTATTAAGTAGCTATTTCCCTGAGATGGACATTCAAGTGGTAGAAATTAAGACTTCTGGGGATATAAATAATAAAGTTCCAATAAATACTATAGGTGGAAAAGGATTATTCATAAAAGAAATAGAAGAAGCATTATTAATAGGTGAAGTAGATTTAGCTGTGCATTCAGTAAAGGATATACCAGCTTTTTATTGTGATGGATTAGTTATTCCTTGTATATTGAAACGTAGTAGTCCATATGATGTTTTTGTATCTTCTAAATATCAAGATATAAAATCACTGCCTCTTAATGCAACTGTAGGTACATCTTCTATAAGAAGAAAAGTACAATTAAATTATCTTCGGCCAGATCTTCAAGTAATACCTATTAGGGGTAATATAGATACTAGAATACTAAAGTCTAATATTGGTGAATTTGATGGGATAGTGTTAGCAGAAGCTGGATTAATCAGAATAAATAAATGCAATGTCATAAAAGAAATTTTGGATAGTAAAGTAATGTTAAGTGCAGTAGGGCAAGGTGCAATTTGTGTACAATGTAGAGTTGATGATTATAATATAATCAATAAAATAAAAGTTTTGAATTGTCATAAGTCTTATGTTTGTGTAATGGCTGAGAGGAGTTTTTTGAAGACAATAAATGGTTCTTGTGATACACCATTAGCAGCACTTGCTCAGTATGTTAATAGCGACACAATTTATATGTCTTGTATGCTTTCAAATGAAAAAAAAATAGCGTTTTCAGATTGTTATTTTGAAGAGTGTAATGCAGAAAAATCAGGTATTGATGTAGGAAAGAAACTAATCAATGAATTATATGGTAATTGTTGAATATAATTCAAGTTTATTTATATGAAACAATAGTTGTTGATGTGTGATTTACACTTTGTAAGTTTATCTGTTTTCAATAGAAAAGAGATTGTCTTACTAATTGTTAATAAAAAAAAATGTGTTAAGAAAAATCAGATATTAAAATAGAAATAAGCTAATTAATAATAGTATAGTCATTACTAGGTATATAATTTAAAAGTTTATTATATTAAACTGTTGTTGTTAATTATATATTTTCATAGACAATAGATTATCTATCTTAGTTGTAAGTTAGAAAAATGTAGTTAAGGAAAATTATGCATTGATATATAAAATAAACTGATTAGATGATAACTATGTCATATATTTAATTTTTATAAAGAAGTTAGTTATTCTATTAATTAATTAATATTACAGTATGTGGTAGGTGTAAGTTTAGTATTGAGCATGATTTTTTTAATATATGTGAGTAGATTAGTTATTATTACATCATAGTATATAATCATTGTGGAGTGTGTTAGTTGGTTATTACATATAATATGATAAGCTGTATTGATTATTATAAAAAGTATTATCTATAGAACAATCCTAAACATATGTGTAATAATTATATGTTTTTTAAATAAATTTGTAAGTTATAATCTAATACTTCTATGATAAATCTGGTATTATTCATTGTGTCAAGTTGACTTGTCAGTTAGTATGTTAAGAAGTATATAAATAATAACTATATAGTTAAAGATTGATATTATTATAAGAGCTACTTAATTGTTTTAAAAGTTAGTACAGTCTTGATTTTTTTCATATCCCTATATTTTAAATTAATAAAATGATAGACGTGTTTTATCATATAACTTAATACTTTAGCAATTCTTATATATCATAACTTTATAGTTGTAGGACATGTAATTGTCAATATGAAGTGTGTGTATATTTATAATTGTTAGATATGTTAAATAATTCAGGTTTAAAATCAAAGAAAGAAAGAAATGATATTTTATGTTCTAAGTTGGCAGGTGTTCCAGGACTACAGGTAAAAGAAATTATTCAAATGAGTGAATTGGGTATTGGGGATACGATAGTAGTACGTCCTTCTAGATATTCTAACCCATTTTGTGTACCAAGTTTTTTGTTTAAAAATGGCACCAAATCTTTAGTTTGTGTAAAGTGTAGATTACCAAGTAATGTTATCATTGCGGATCCAGAGTTGAATGCTTTAATAGGTGTAACTAGGTTGAGTAGTGTATGGAAGCGCATGGTGGAATTTAGCGCATACATGTTAGTTGATGAAAGTCAAATGTCGCACCTGCATAATGTTGTAGTATCGAATGGAGAGTTTTGTCCTTTGAATGGTAAACTTGGTAATATGCTTTGTAATTATGGTGACGTCATATTATCAAGGCAAGGATGTTATAAAACAGCGCATGAAGAAGCAGAAGATTTGGTAAATATTGCAGGTTTAAAAGCAAATTTTATATTGCCATTTGACAGTGACGCTAAAGAATTTGAGCTACCTAGATATGATGAACCTGGTGAAAATGAATTTGGATACAAATATGAAAAATGTAGGTTGCCTAAACCTGAGTATAATACACCTGCTTTAGGATTAGAGGAAGATCTTTTGATGGAAGTGCAACGAGATAGTAGTGGTTGTATTCCAATGTGTAGAAAAGAAAAAGAGCTACGTTTAGTAAGTAGCAAAGAATTATCTAATAAAAAATATATCTCAGATTTAATTTGTGATGTGAGATTTGCACAAGATTTAGAAGTAATGAGAGAATATAATAATGATTTATGTAAAACACTATCATTACTTAAAACTGTAAGATTAGACTCAGTTTATCAAATAGGTAATACTGGTCCTAATAACAGAATGCAAATACTTGTCAGTAAATCTCATAAAGATAGACCATTACCTATTACATATAATACTGGAGCTGGGTGTTTATTTTTACTAAATTGTAGAATATCAACTAGAGTTGTAGAAAACAATGAACCTTTAGCTAGTTTGGTTGGTAATGCTCTTAAAAGAGCAAAAAATGGATATATAAAAGTAAGCATGTACGTTTTTGTTGAAGATGAGAAAAAAGATGAGTTTGTTGAACAAATATTTGGTAATGCTTCTAGTACATGTTGTGATATGCTGTCAAGTAGAACATGTAATTTGCAGATGTCAGTGGTTACGTGTTATGGTACGTTAGTATTATCTAGAATGCATTGTGGACCTTATGATGAGTTTTTTAATGAACAAGAGTACTTGAAAAATCTTTCAGGTTTATATCCAGATTTTTTATTAGAAAAAGAACAAAGAAGTAGTGTTTGTTGTCCATGCATTCCAAGGCATAAAAAAGAGAAAAAGCCAGTTTTATTATGTAATCCAAGATTAGAAAGTTATGCACAGCATCTAAAAGATTTAGACTATGATGTGGAAAATGCACAAACACCACTGCGGAGAAATGTGCGATTACCTTCAGTATCAGATGATGGAAATAATATATCACGCTTAGAGCGTATGTGTAATTTATCACATTTAAGTGGAGGTGTACAAAATATATTAGATGCTGTGAATAGTGATTCAGATGTATTGCCATCACCATGTTTGAGAGAAGTGTCATCATTAGTAGGATGTGCTAATACTTCTAGTGGTGTAGTGCGTAGTAATACTAAGTAATTAATCTAGAATTTTTTAAGAAAAAGTTTAAACATTTGTATAAGTGCATCTTTAACTCTATTATGAGATATTGCAACAATAACTTCTATATTGATTATTGTATCTGATGTTGTGTTACTAATTTAGAGTAATTAATACATTTGGTAAATATATTGTAGAAGTTTTGTAAGTTTTATATTTTGAGAGTTAGAAAATGTCAAAACTTCAGTATTTCATATGTATAACTGTGCAGTATATATTTAGGTGTATGAAAAAGAGTAATGTCAGGTAGTTTATTTATAAGAGTAGTCTGTAAGAATTTTACTGTGTGAGTAAGTACAAATGATTAAGTAAAACTTAAAATTTAATGATGTTATGCAAATATTGTCTAATGCTAATAATTGATGCATTTAATTGTGAGACTTCGTCAGAGTTTTGTGAGCTTTATGTTTTAAGAGTTAGAAAATGTCAAAACTTCAGTATTTCATATGTATAACTGTGCAGTATATATTTAGGTGTGTGAAAAAGAGTAATGTCAGGTAGTTTATTTATAAGAGTAGTCTGTAAGAATTTTACTGTGTGAGTAAGTACAAATGATTAAGTAAAACTTAAAATTTAATGATGTTATGCAAATATTGTCTAATGCTAATAATTGATGCATTTAATTGTGAGACTTCGTCAAAGTTTTGTGAGCTTTATGTTTTAAAAGTTAGAAAATGTCAAAACTTCAGTGTTTCATATATATGAATGTACATCTATGTTTGAATACATGATTTAAAAGCATAGTATCGGTTGGTTTGCTTGATTATAGTGTTTTTGAGGTTCTATAAATTAGTGTAAGTAATGAGTTGTATATTTGGTGTATTCTAAGGATAGTCTGATGTAATAATTTGTAGTTATGAATACTCTCTAAAATTTTGTGAACTTTAGTGTAAATCTTACATTGCTGACATGTACAGTATATATTCTTGTAATTATTACTTATGTTTCTTAGACTGTGCTGTTGATTTACTTGGTAATAATGTGTATAGAATTTCATCGCATTTGTGAGTGTGTATTAAGGAGTACATGCGTACAGTTATTACTTACATTGCACTTGTTATTCAAGTTTGAGATTGTTGTTGATTGGTATATAAATGTTTTATTATCTTGTATGAAGTAATATTGGATTTTACATTAGTGAAATCTGTGGTCATGAAAATAGTAATCTTATAGTTGAGCTGTATGGTAGTGACTTATATTGTATTGGTGCTTATGGAATAGTAGAAGTTCAGGATTAAGAGTAAATGTATGTATTTTCAAAAGAAAACAAAATATGTAGTATTATATAATAAGATAGTAAAATATATAGTAAAAGTGTTATTAAATAATGGTAATTTTGTATGTTAAGTAATGAGTATTTGAAGAAGAGAAGAGCACACAATAATCAGTTATGTGAGATCTTAGAAGGTCTTGATACCATGGATTTAAAGGCAGCTTATCCAATAGGTGTTATGGGAAATGATGGCAAAATGAAAGTACAGGTTACTAGCAGTCATCAAGATAAAAAATTACCTCTTGCAGGGGGAGTGGGGAATACATTATTTTTATTGAAGTGTAGGTTGCCGTATTCTACAGTAGAAGACAATGAAAAGTTGCAGCAATTAATTGGCGGTAGGCATCGTTATTTGGCTGATTATGTTAAGTTACATATGTACTTTTTAGTAGAAGACAGCAAAGTTGAAGATTTTTTGCTACGTGCGTCATTAAATTTGTCTAGTAGTGTACCATATTTTTCAAATTTTGGTAATTATGGTCATTTCATATTAGCTAGACCACGTGGAGGTACATATGATGATGTTTTTGATGAAGCGAGAGATTTAAAAGAAGTTGCAGGACTTGATGCAGATTTTATGACAGAATTAGAATTTCAGAATTATATGCACATGCAATCATCTTCTAGTGCGGTGGGAGGTGGCTCTGTAGGGAGTGCTGACGAGTTAGCACTTCAAGTAATGACAGAATTAATGGGTATTTCCATTACAGGTATTGAAAGTGTGTTTCCTGATATTAGTTAATATATAAAAGTTGTAATATAGTGTAAGTTGTTTGTTATTTTTTTAGTAATTAATTTTTATTTTTATATAGGTACACTATGGCAGTTTTTTCTAAGATCTTGTAGCTATGTAATGTTTGTACATTTGCTTTAATTATTTTAAGATGTGTAAGCTGTATATTAATGAATTACTAATGCGGTAGTTATAACATGTTTTATGTTGAAGATCATTAGTTGTTATAATAAACACATATTTGTCAATAGAGTATTATATTTTTTGTTCAAGTTTATGATTGTGTAAAATTCTCTAATCATAGTAAGTACATTTTTTATATATTTGATAATAAGAGTTTAGATAATGAGTGAGTGGGAAAAATAATTTATATGTTTTATATAACACGTATTACTAATTTGAAAGAAAGAAGTGTACATAATGGATAGTAATAGTTATCAAGGAAGGTTGATTATACGTTCTACTAAAACGCATAAGAATGGTAAATTACACATTAAGAATAAAACGAATAACGTGTTTTTGTTGGAGCATCAGTGATTAACTGTTTAAAAGATCCATTATTTATATTGTAAGTTTTCTTTAAAATAAAATTACTTAGTGTAAAGGTAAAGATGAAGCTTAATATTAGATAAAGTGAAGTTAATGAGTAAAATGTTATAGTAGCTGCATATAAAGTGTATAAATCATGATAGTAGTATAAATGTTATCTATGCAAGTGTGTGGATGTGTTGGTGGTATATTATTTAATGAATATTTATGTTTATTACAAGTTGTAAATCTAAAGTAAGATTTTGTTAGTGGGAATTATGCTGTAGTTTCTTCTTGATATGAAGCATGAAAGACGAAGAATGTGGCAACATAATATGTATAGTATGTAGAATTATATAACGTAATATTCAGTCTGTACCCAATTACTTGTATCAGATTTAGTAGAATTGAAGAAAGATTACTACAGTATTAAAAACACTATTGATTGGGATAAGTTATCAAAGTCAATGATTAAAAAAAATTAATAAATTAGCGTTAAAATTAGTAGTGAGTTTATTGTATAGAACTTGAAGTTCTATATATTTATGCTTTGTATAATGTACAACTTTTATGATACTATATAAACTTATTATGTTATATGAGTGATGCTGTAGTTTGAAAATAGTTATATTTGTTTATTCTGAGTTTGAATTTTAGTCTATGGAAATTTTTTATGATGTTGTGTAAGTATTCATGTAAATCTTGAATTAAAAAGTTTGATGTATTAAATCATAGATATCTTTTGTATATTTATTAATTAGTGTTGTTTAATTAATACTTTAGCTTAAAATTTTAACACTATAATGCTATACCTTGAAAAATCTCTTTATTGTTTATGAAAGGAAAGTGTAGTAATTTATTGTGTAGTATATGTTATGTAATCAATATTTAGACGCGCTTGAAGGTTGTAATAATAGTTTAACTAGAAAGCTATTATCTGTTAAAATGGTACAGTTAGCTTCAGTTTATAAAATAGGTGAAGCTACTACTGATGGTGTAGTGCAAGTAACGTATAGCAGTAAAGGCAAATGTGTACCTATTAAAAATAAAAATGATGTTGACAGTTTATTTTTACTTCATTGTAGAATACCTACTAAATTTATAAGAGACAAAGGATTAATTGACTTAGTTGGTAAACATTGTGAAGATTATGTAAAACTTTCGTTATACTTTTTTGTTGAAGCTGAAAAAAGTAAACTTTTTGTTGAATCAGTATTGGAAAAAGTTGATAAGCGTAATGGTAAGTCTTTTTGTGGGTTGTTCTCTAAAAATAAACCTAAGTGTTTTCATATGTCATGCATTAGTGGGTATGGTCATTTAGCATTGGCTAGAGTTGTTGGAGGACCTTGGGATCATTTGTTTGATGAAAGATTGTTCTTGCGGCGTTTTTCAGGAATAAATATAAGATTTTTAGAAGCAAAATCTGCAAAGAATAAATCTTGTTGTACATGTTGTTGTATAACAAGGGGTAGTAGAGTAAATGACACAAGTTCAGAAACAAAAAGTGAACTACTAGGTAAAGATGTGTCTGTAAGGGGGGGGGGGGAAATGGTGCTAAGCAAGTTATCAGACGTTACTGTGTTTGGTAGTACGCGTTCTCTGAGTATTGAAGAAATACAGTAAGCATATTTTTAATTTGTTAAGTAGAATATGCATGTGATACGACTGAAATAAAAAAAAGAGTTAAAATATCTATGTTTTAACTTAAGCAAATGTTATTAATTAATAAGTGAGAATTATTAAGCAACTAGAATAACATTGTTTTATATGAATGTAATACTAAAAATTTGTAGTGATGTTTTTATAGATATTTAAAATAATGTTTGTCTCAAGACATCACATTGTAGTTTTTATTTTTAATAAATATATACAAATAATTATTAAATCAGTATTTGTTGATTAACAACATGTGTGTTATAAGTTAATGTGTAGAATTTTAGAATTTAAGAGATATTATGTTATCGCAAGGTGATTATCAGTCGATATGTAATTTAGCCATCATTGCCCATGTTGATCATGGAAAAACAACGCTGTTGGATGGTATGTTGAAGCAGAGTGGTACATTTAGAGAAAATCAAGATGTAGCTGAAAGAGTAATGGATAATAATGATTTAGAGCGTGAACGTGGGATTACTATTTTAGCAAAATGTACGTCTGTTATCTGGCAGGGTAAGAAAATTAATATAATTGATACACCAGGTCATGCAGATTTTGGTGGAGAAGTAGAAAGAGTGTTATCGATGGCAGATGGTGTACTGTTGCTTGTTGATGCATCAGAGGGGCCTATGCCTCAAACAAAGTTTGTCCTGTCGAAAGCATTAAAAGCTGGGTTGTTGCCAATAGTGATTATAAATAAAGTTGATAGACCAGATAGTAGGATAGATGAAGTATTAGATGAGGTGTATGAACTATTTATTAATTTGGATGCTACTAGTGAGCAGTTAGATTTTCCAATATTATATGCTTCAGGAAGGAATGGATGGTGTATTAAAAATTTATCTGATAATAGAGAAAGCTTAATTCCTTTGTTTGAAGCAATTGTTCAGTATGTTAAACCTGTTGCTTATGATGCTAATGCGCCATTTAGCATGTTGCTTACTTTATTAGAATCAGATAAGTTTTTGGGTAGGATATTAACAGGGAAAATATATACTGGTACAGCACGTGTTAATGATGGTGTTAAAGTTTTAAATTTATCTGGTGAGGTTGTTGAGTATGGTAAGCTTACTAAACTTTTGGCATTTTCAGGATTAAAGCGTATACCTATTAAGGAAGCAAAAGCTGGTGATATTATTGCTGTAGCAGGTCTTGAGAAAGCTTCTGTATCTGATAGTATACTTGATGGCTCCATTAACTTTCCTATTAAGTCAACACCTGTTGACCCTCCAACTATGGCAGTGACTATTGGTGTCAATGACTCACCATTTGCTGGAACGGAAGGTATAAAATTAACATCTACTGTCATTAAGGCAAGGCTTATAGCTGAAGCTGAAACAAATGTTGCTATTACAGTTAAAGAAACAGGGCAGGGTGATGCATATGAAGTTGGAGGAAGAGGAGAACTTCAACTTGGGGTATTGATAGAAACGATGAGAAGAGAAGGTTTTGAATTATCTGTATCTCGTCCTCGTGTTTTATTACGAAAGGATGATAAAGGACAGGTTTTAGAACCTATAGAAGAAGTTGTAATAGATGTAGATGAAGCATACAGCGGTGTTATTATGGAAAAATTGAGTTTCCGTAAAGGTGATATGCGGGATTTACGTCCATCTGGGAAAGATAGAGTAAGAATGGTATTCTTGGTTCCATCACGTGGTCTTATAGGTTATCAAGGAGAATTTTTAACTGATTCTCATGGTACTGGGATTATGAATAGATTGTTTCATAGCTATGCACCTTATAAAGGAAATATTCCTACTAGAAATAATGGTGTACTCATTTCTACTGATAAAGGTGATGCAGTAGCTTATGCAATATTCAATTTGCAAGATCGTGGTGTTATGTTTATAAAGCCGCAAGATAAAGTATATTGTGGTATGATTGTTGGACTTCATAATCGTGAAAATGATATTGATGTTAATGTATTGAAGGGTAAACAATTGACTAATATAAGAGCTGCAGGGTCAGATGAAGCAGTAAGGTTGGTTCCACCAAAGATAATGACTTTGGAGGAAATGATAGCATTTATTAATGATGATGAGTTGGTTGAATGTACACCTAAATCTGTTCGTTTACGTAAAAAATATTTGGATCCTAACGAACGTAAGCGTGCTTCTCGTGCTAGTAAAAATATGATGTGATTTTTATATGTCATTCATTATAATGTGTGTGTTATTAAGGAATTTTGTATTTAAATAAAGGTTTAATTTTTATTAACTAATTACTTTAATATATTGTTGTAAAGTAAAAATGTAGAGATTTGTAATGGATAATCTCCTATAGAACTATGAATACATATAGGAGGTTGAGTGTTTATATTAAATGATATTATTGAGATAAAATCACAGATAGTCAATATTCTTAACATACAAATAAAATATTTAGAACAATCGGATCTTGCTACGGTAAAGGATCTTCAATGTATAGAGAATGTGTTAATAAATCTGTTGGATTGTAAACATAAGAAAGTTAAGTCTAGTATGAATGTTATATTATCTTCTAAAAATCAAGAGACAATTGAATTATTAAATAGTGTATGTTTAAATTATAAAAGGGTACTAGAAGTTAGAAACGACCTACTTGTTAATACGTTGCAAGCCTTAAAAGCCTGCGGTTAAACCTTATAAGCACTAGAATTAGTAAATAGCCTTATAATCAAGATACTATTCTGTATTTGAATAGTGCAAATTAATAAAATTGACTGTTCTTTTTAATCCTGAAATCAATTGCTTCTTCCCATACTTGACCATTATAAAGTAACTTACTTTTATTATACATAAGTTCTTCTCTTGTTTCTGTCGCATATTCAAAATTTGGACCTTCTACTATTGCATCTACAGGACATGCTTCTTGACAAAAGCCACAATATATGCATTTTGTCATATCAATATCGTAGCGTACTGTACGACGACTACCGTCATCACGTTCTTGAGCTTCAATTGTAATTGCTTGCGCTGGACAGATTGCTTCACATAATTTACATGCTATGCAACGTTCTTCTCCATTTTTGTATTTACGCAATGCATGTTCCCCCCTGAATCTTGTACTTAATGGACCTTTTTCTAATGGATAATTTAGTGTTACTTTTGGTTTGAACATATAACGTAAGGTAATATACATACCTTTACAATTAATGATAATACTGTGAACCAGGTTTATAATGGGAGATAAAAATTTTTTCTTACAAATCATGATAAATCTAACTAATAGTATGCCATATTCTATCTAACCTTATTGCAAAAGGTAAAAAGCGAATTTCAGACTTTTTAAATGATAATGCTACTACATGGGCTTTACCTACAACATTTTCAAGTGGTATATAACCTACATCTGTAATGAACCTACTGTCTCTTGAGTTATCTCTGTTATCACCCAATACAAAAACATGACCTTCAGGTACTTTATATAGTGGTGTATTATCAAGTGAACTATCTTGAACTTCATCTAATACTTCATGAGTGTTTCCATTATATAATGTTTCTAGGTATCGTGTAATTGCTTTTCCATCATCATCAATAAAGTCATCTAATTTTTCGTACTTCATTTTGTTTTCATTAACATATAAAAAACCATTGATAAGCTGTATTTTGTCACCAGGTACCCCTATGACTCTTTTTATGTAATGTAAATTTGGTTGTTTTGGTGGACGAAACACAACAACATCACCGGCTTTTGGTAACTTGGAAAAAATGCGACCTGTTATTATTGGTAATGAAAATGGGATAGAATACCTACTATACCCATAGCTGTACTTACTAACAAATACATAATCTCCTACTAATAGCGTACTTTTCATTGACCCGGAAGGTATATGAAACGGTTCAAATAGAAAAGTCCGTAATAATAATGCAACTGTTAATGCGCAAAATAAAGTTAAAACAAATTTAACGAAAGAACCGCGTTTTTTCAAAATTGTACCATTACTTATATAGAGAAGCTATTACCACATCCACATTTAGACTTTGCAATTGGATTATTAACAATAAATCTTGATCCATTAATGTCTTCAACATAATCTATTGTAGAGTGCTTTAGAAGGTCATTTGATGCTTTATCTATTAATAATAAAGGTTTTCCAGTTTCTTCATCAAAAACAGTAAACTGTGCACTGCTTTTACCTTCTAACTCATCTTCATCATCGTACTCTTCGTCATCGTCTTCATCGAGGAAATCGTAATCATCATCTTCATCATCCTCATCATCAGCAAGTAATGTGTTGATGTTGGCAATATTGAAGTTATATTGGAATCCTGAACATCCACCTCCAGAAACAGATAAGCACAACAGAGAACCTGTATCCTCTTCTTGGTCAAGTAGGTGCTTAATTTTATTTACAGCGTTTTCTGTAAGTGTTAAGTCTGCACTCTTTAAGTTTGACATATATACAATACCGAATTAAAAACTAACAAGTGAGTATATCATACTTTTTGTCTGTGTCAAATTATAAACTATGTTAGATCTAGCAAAATACGCATGTAATCCTGTTAAAACGAAAGGCAGGGTGTTTCATGAAGAAGAAGACCAATACTGCAACTGTTATCAGATAGATCGTGATCGCATTGTGTATTCAGGTGCATTTCGTAAATTACAGTATAAAACACAAGTATTTATTAATTATGAAAGTGATTATTATAGGACACGATTGACTCATAGTCTTGAAGTTGCTCAAATAGCAAGATCGTTAAGTAGGAAATTGAGATTTAATGAAGATTTAGCTGAAGCTATATCATTAGCACATGACTTAGGACATCCACCATTTGGGCATGCAGGAGAAGAAGCATTAAATGAAATGACTATGCATCATTTAGGGTTTGACCATAACATTCAAGCTTTAAGAATATTGACATTGTTAGAAAAGAGGTATGTAAAATTTAATGGTATAAATCTTACTTGGGAAACACTAGAAGGAGTTGCTAAGCATAATGGTCCTGTTACAGGAAAGAATAGAGTTAACTCAAGTAAGAAGATACATAAATTTATATTAGACTATGATTCAGAGTATAAGTTAGATCTTGATAATTTTTCTAGTGCTGAAGCACAGATAGCAGCAATTTCTGATGATATAGCTTATAATATGCATGATATTGATGATGGTATAAGGGCAAAGATTTTAGTTATAGATGAATTGTTAGAATTACCATTAATTGGAGAAGTGTTAAAGAAAGTGATAGATGATAATACTGATTTAAACGTATCTGACAATCGAATTATACATGAATTTCTAAGGAAGACTATTAATATTATGATAGCAGACATAATATCTCAAGTTACAACTAATATTAAGGAATATGAGATATCTTCTCAAGATGATATTAGAAAATTAGGTAAAATATTTGTTCATTTTTCTGCAGAAATGAATCAGTATAAAGTAAATTTACAGAATTTTTTGAGAGCTAGGTTGTACAATTACTATAAAATGAAGAGAGTGAAAAATAAAGTAAAGCGTATAATAAAAGAGTTATTCCAGGTTTTTTATGATGATCCACAAATTTTACCTTTTGACTGGAGTATAAAAGCAAGTGATGCTAACCTGATAGATAGGTCAATTGTAATTTGTGATTTTATTTCTGGGATGACGGATCGTTTTGCCATTCAAGAACATCGAAAAATTTTTGATACAACTTATGAAATGTTGTCATTCTAAGGCTTTATTTACCTTAAAATAATTAACAGAAGATTGTAATTAAATATTTTGTTAAGTATATGTTGCTATCCTTTTAGTTGTATATCAATTTTATAATTACTTATTTAGTACCACTTTTAATAAGTAATGTTTACTGTTTGTGCAATTTAATTATTAAAATATTTATATTTTTATTTAAAAATATTAACACAATGATACCAGTAATGATTTAGTATGGGAAATTTTTATGGCAGATCCAAAACAAGGTGATTCACAAGGAAATCAAACCAATCCTGATTTACAAGGTGGTGATATTCAGAATCCAAATCAGCAAGATCAAGGTCAAGGGCAAGGGCAGGATCAAGCTCAACAGGGAGCAGTTGGAGGTCCTGCTAGTGGGAATACTATGCCTGAAAGAGAAAGAGTAGCTGCTCCTGACAGTGAAGATTTATATACTGTAATTTTACCTAAAGATAAAAGGGGTGTTTCTGATGTGGATTTGGAAAGAAAGACTCCTACTCCTGAGCCAGTTATAGAAGAAGAGTTACCTCCTGAATTACCGCCAAGAACATATTTGCAAGAGGAATATGATGACGTTGGAACTCCTGGGGATGATATATCTGTTGCTAGTGGGTCATATGAATCTACGATAGTACAGTCACCAACTGGTATATATGACACGGTCTCTGAATTCGCAACACAAGAACAGCAAGGTTATGATGATGTAGGAGTTCCTGGAGATGATACGTCTCTTGATAGTGGATCATATCAGTCTACAATAGTACAGTCATCAGGTGGTGAATATGATACTATACCTGGTCAAGAACAAGGTGCTGCTCAATCTACGCCTAGTTCTCCTTCGTATGAGTCAGTTAGTAGTCAATCAAGTTTTGGTATTGCTGGAAGAAAGTTTTTGTATGGACCATATGTATTAAGTAATGGTGAAGATGTTTTAGATTTTGAATATGGTACCCCTTGGTCAGAGGTTAGGAGTGCAGTTTTAACTGATCAAGAAATTGATCAGGAGTTATTAGTTACTTCTGGGCCAGTATGTGATGTTGCTAATAAGATAATTACTTCTAAAGGTAAGTTATCTAAATCTGACATAGAAGGTATTGTTAAAATTTTAAAAGAGAATGCAGAAAACATCGGTGAACAGATTAATAGTCCGTTATATGCTGATATTGAAAATGTTCCTGTTAAAAATGGTAGGAATGTAATGACATTACTGCATGTAGCTTATGCATGTAATGTTGATCCTGAGATAATAGCGGCTATAGAAGGTGTAAGTGATTCTAGAGGGAATTCAGGACTGGACGGTTATAGTGTTTTGGATAGTGAAGGTAATCTTCCTTTACATTTTGCTGCAGCGTGTTCTTCTAGTACGTTATTGAAGCGTTGTATGGAAAAAACACCTAATGGATTACATGATACTGCGAATTTTGATAATCACTCTCCTTTCCATATTATTACACAGAATCCAAGTTGTTCTATAGCAGATATAACAGAGTTTACAAAACGTGATTTAGATTGTGGAATTATAGATGAGGCAGGTAGAACTCCTTTGCATTTTGCTGCTGGAAATGTTTCTCAAGAGGTATTGTCGTTACTTATAAAACATGTGGCAGGTAGTGAAGAGTTTAAAGATATAATTCCTCGAGGTGATAATTTTGGAAATAATTTAGCTCATTATGCAGTTGAGAATCCGAGCGTTAATGTAACAATGTTTAACTCTCTGAAATCTGCAGGAGTTGATTTAAACATGAGAAATGTGAATGGTCTAGCTCCAATACATGCTGCTGCTTCTACAGGTAGAGGTGGGGTAGTTGGTACACTTGCATCATGTGGTGTTGACATTAATTCTGCAAATGTAGATGGGAATACAGCGCTTCATCTTGCTGTTGAACATGGTAATAAAGAGTCGCTATTAAAAGTGTTAAAACAGCGAGGTGTTAATGCTGGTGTAAAGAATAACGATGGAAGAACACCTATGCATTTTGCTGCTGCTAGTGGAAATAATGATGTATTAAAAGTTTTATCTTTGTCTAAAGCATATGTTGAAGGTATAGAAACTGTATCTCAGTCACTTGTTACGGCAGATAATGAAGGTCTTGCACCTTTACATCTTGCATGCCGTAATGGTGACAAAAATGCATTTCGTACCTTAAGAAAAGCTTTTGAAGTAAATTATCCGTTAAGTACTCTTGGTCAATCTATGACACTAGATAGAGAAGGAGGTAATACTGTAAATTTATCAAGTTTTTTAAGTTCAGATATATTAGGTGGACCAAATTCAGAATTCATAAAGCTTGTGCAATCAGCAGATTATAAGTTGTCTCCATTACATGATGCTGTACGATGCTCTAATAACGGTGTATTACGCGATATTGTTAAGACTGCTGCTGTAACTGATAGACTACACTTACCAAGTGAACATGGATACAATACAATGCAGATGGCTGCTATGTTTGGTAACAAAGATACAGTAAAAATGCTTGCCAAAACTGCTACGCCAAATGATCTTAATTTTAGTACTTCAGCAACTCCTACTCCCTTAAACCTTGCATGTCTTCGGGGTAATAATGATGTAGTACGTGGATTGGTAAGTCAACCTGGTATTAACATTAACCAATCTATGGGACTTAGTGAAAACACTGTATTGCATTATGCAGTTAGTAGTGGAGATTCTGCTCTCGTGAAAAGGATATTAACTCGTTCTGATGTTGATGTTAATCGTGCAAATGTATTAGGTCAAACAGCTTTACATTTAGCAGTTGAAGGTGGAAATCCTCAAATAGTAAATTATCTTCTTAAAAGTGGTGCAGATGTTAATCGTCTGGATGATAGGGGTAACTCTGTACTGTTTAGTTCAGTAGTTTCAGGTGGAAAAGAAAGTGCAGTACTAGATATAGTTGATAAATTGATAAGCAAAGGTGCAGATATTAATTTAGATGGAGACAGCAGTAAAATTTTGAATCAGTGTGTAAAGTGTGGATATAATAAGGTATTAGATAGATTCATAGATCTTGGAGCTGAAGTTAACCAAGATAGTCAAATACGTCCAATGGTTACTGCTGCAATATCTGGTAATAGTCATGCTGTCAAATCATTAGCTAGTGTTGGTGGAGATGTTAATGAAAAGGTAAATGATCCATCTAGCATGCATAATGGAAATCCTTTGATAATGGTTGCAGTTGCAAATGGTGATCTGAGGACTATTAAAGCATTAGTTAGTGAAGGGTGTAATGTTGGTCAAGCTGGACAAGGTGGAAACACAGCATTACATACTGTTGTTACTCATCAAGAGCCAGAATTTAAGCAGAAAGCTATAGGTAAATTAACTTCGCGTAATAGTATTAAGACTAATAAAGACATACTGACAGCTAAGAATGACGCAGGTGATACACCATTACATTCTGCTCTTGTGAAATCTGACACTCAGACTCCAGACTTTCAGTCTGCAGTTAATATGTTAAGTGTTGTGCATCCTAGATACGTAAAGGATGTGTTAACATCGAGAAATAAAAAGGGGGAAACACCACTGCATGCTTGTGTTGGGTTAGATAGCTCAAAGGATAGAAAAGAGTTTTTATCATCTGCTATGTCTAAGGCTTCTGGTAGTCTTGGATCTGTTTTGTCAGCACAGAATATTAATTTTAGAACACCTTTACATGAGGCTATTCAAGTATCTGATTATGCTTCTGCAGAGATAATGATGCGTGACTTGTCTAGAAGTGAATTGACAGGATTATCACGCTTAACAGATGTTCAAAGAAATACAATATTACATCTTGGTATTCAGTCTTGTAATCAGGATTTAGCAAAGTACATCATTAAAGGTTTAGATAAATCTCAGTTACATGATGTGGTGAAATTGAAGAATAGAGATGGTGATACTCCTTTACATGACGCTATAAAAAATGGTGACTGTAGAGCTGCAGAATTAATATTAAAGAATTGTAGTAGAAAACATCTTGGTGATGTAATAAAAGCTCAAGATAGTCTTGGTAATACAGTATTACATAGTATGTGTGAACAAGTTCTAGTGAATCCAGAGTTAAAACCAAAGTTTGAGAGTTTACTTAAGTTAGCAGTGAAAAGGCTAGGTAGTCAAGATGCGTCTGAGATAATTAATACACGAAATGGCAATGGAGATACTGTTGCACATTGTGCTTTAACAGGTGATTTAAAAGGTGCTAAATTGCTAGTCAAAAAGTGTAGCAGGGAGACATTCATGAACCCTAATAATGGTGGTCAATCCTTATCAGACTGTGTTCCTCCTGATAGTAAATATAGAAAAGGTGGAATTTTTGCTAAGCCTTTAGTGCAGAAGTTAATGAAAGTTGAAGCGAAACTTGAAGCAGATCAAGCTGCAGAACTTTCTAGTATAAGTAGTGGTAGTTCTGTTGAGTCAGTAAGTGCTCTTGAGACTGTAAGTCAAGTATCTTTATCTGCTAGTATGGTGTCGTTCCAAGAGCAAGCACAAGAAGCTGCACGGTCTCCTTCTTTGACTCCAGGAAGTTCAACTGAGAGATTATCTGACTCTAGTATGCAAGATTTTGAACAGCAGATGCAAAGGTTAGAGTCAGAAATTCAAGGTATTGTTTCTGGGATACCACCTGTTAGTCAAGCAGCTACAGGTCAGACAGTATCTCCTAGTTCAGGTAAAGCTGCTAGTACACAACAACAACAAGAGATGCAGAGATAGCATCAATATTCTTGAGAATGTATTTCTAGGTGTATGTGAAGTGTAGATTTAATTTACAAAAGTTTAGTTCTGTTTTGTTATATGAACGTGATCTAAGTAGTGTTTTTGAAATGTAGATAGAATTGGAAATAGCAGATGTTATTAGTGGTTTACTGTCAGTTACAGTTAAGAATATGTAGATTAACAAACAGAAGTATTTACTAGTGCAAAAGAGTTTATATTATAATTTTAATGTAATTTTGATATCAAAATCATGCAGTACTGAAAAATTAAACAATAATAAAACAGAAAAAATTTAGATTAGGTAATAAACTTATGCAGTTTTAATACGATAAACTATATAAAATCTACTGTTTGATAATAATAAACTACACATGTATATCCCACTACCAAAAATTGTCAACAACAAAACTAGATATATTAAAAAGCAAACTTTCAAGAAAGTGATTATATTCACTAAAAAATAAGTTTTCAAGAAACACAGTAGGAGTTATACAGAGTACATGCAGCATGCATGGATAAATACTTTGCTTATAAGCTAAAAAACAAAAGTTGCGGGGGCCGGATTTGAACCAAGCGACCTACAGGTTATGAGCCTGTCGAGCTACCAGACTGCTCTACCCCGCATATATCTAGAGCATAAACCCTAACTGGTAATTACTCAATATACTAAATTACATACCATTGCAAGAACTTTTTTATCATTAACAGATTGAATTACATTAAGAAAAATTGACCTATAAACTTCATTCTTACATCCACACAGCAATGCTTTTCAAGAATATTGGCTTATCCCTGCATTTCTCATCATTTTAGTATATCCAATTTTCTTGTTTATAATTTTTCAATAATGTGTGTAGTTTATTGTTATCAAACAGTAGATTTTATATAGTTTATCGTATTAAAGCTGTATAAGTTTATTATCTAGTTCAAATTTCTCTGTTTTGATTATTGTTTATTATTTTTAAGTCTGTAGTACTTCATGATTTTGAGGTCAAGATCATATTAAAATTGCAATGTGAATATTTTATTGTTATATTTATTTATGTTATCTTTTATAATAGTAATATAAGTGTTACTAATGGAGTATTTATGGAGAATAAAATTGAGCTGTTTGATGCAAGATTAATTCATAAGTGGCAAATGGCATACATTGCAATGTCAGTATTCTATTTGGTGTTATTGAGTGGTGCATTTTTTATATGCTTGTATGCACCTGGTGATATGAAATTTGTAGCAAACTATCTTTTTTTAATGGTTGCGTGTATATCATTTATTGCACAGCTAATTAATATTACGTGTAACATATTAAATGTAGTTAATATAAAACGTGAGAGAAAAAATAGCAGAAATGATAAAGTAGAAATAGAAGCTCGCAAAAGGTTAATTGTAGCAATTGGTTTTATTGGTGAATCTGCTGCATTTTTTGGTATGTCTTTTGTTATTCTAATATTAGGTGCTCAATTGCTACCTTTTAGTGCTGTAGCTCTTCCTCTTCGTATTTTAAATATTTTTGCATCAACATTTTCTATAGTTTATGGATTTATACTTTTATGTACAAGTATTAAGACTAACTCTGAGTCAAAAGATTCGCCAAACTTTAATTTTAAGTTTCATGCTAAGTGGGTATTAACCAATAGTGTGTTATTTCTATTATTAGGGTTTTATAATCTTGTATATGAGACAGTATTACATGAAGTTTTAGATTTTACTAACAACCATGATCTGGCTATGCTTTTAAAAGCTACTGTATTTTTAGGATATGTATGTGTATTGTCTTCTATTTTCTTATCAAATTTTTTTAATATGAATGCTACAATGGATAAAAATGCAGAGATTAAATGTAGAATAGGATATTTACATGAAGCAGTAAGCAAGGAACTTCTATTAGATTCACAATTGACAGGTGATCTTGAGGAATTAAAAATTGGTCGGCAGCATGAGGTAAGTCGTTAATCTGTAATGACAATTAGTTATGCAATATTTTATGCAATTGATAGATTAGGTTAGTTTATATTAATATATTATTATTGTAAAACCATAAAATGGAGATATTTTGTATTAGATTGTGTTAATGTTATATATGGTGTCAATTCAATATGTGATGTGAATCTTGTAATAATAGTCAATAATCTGTATAAGTCATTTATTGATAGATATAATATTGCTTAATGTGAGGGTATTATTTATAGTAGTAAAAATTTAAGATCTATTATGTCTTGAATGGTAGTACCTTATTAAATATGTAATAAAAATTGTTACGTATAATGAATAGTGTTTAACAGTAGTGTTTTTTCAGCGTATGTTTGAAGTAAATAAATGTTGTTTATATTAATGATAGTGTTAAGCAATGTAAAATTATTTATTTGATAGTTATAGTACTGATTAATATTGATATTGTTACCTTAGAATTATTAATTTAATATTGTGTAATACTGATTGGCTTATATAAATGTGTTAGTAATAGTAGATTTAAATTGAGAAAAATAGTAGTGTGCTATTGATATTGTAAATATCTTGTTATGGTGGTAAGAAGTGTAAGGTAAATGAAAGTTTTTTTGGTATTAACCTAATAAGCTTTGTTATGTCTAATCTAGTTTAAGTAGTATTCTGTAGAACTCTTCTTTATTAGATTATATCATTAATTAGGTTTTACTAAGTCTTACACTATAAGCTGGTGCTATTTTTCTCATGATAATTTATCTATTTGATTAATATTAGTATAATCAGTGTAGTGTTGTCTACTCTTGCTATTGTTATAATAGTATTCGTTGCGTTTATGCTGTATAAGTAGCAGAATGTGTATAATGAGATGTGAAGTACTGCAACACAGCATTAAGTAAAGATAACATTCACTCTGATAATTTACTCATCAAACTGTAATAAAACCCTCATATAATATTATAAAGATTGTTATTTAAGGAAGTGTAAAGTTAACAATTCCTTAGCCTTAGAGAATTTATCTTAATGAACCCTTCTGCATCTGTATGGTGATAATCTTCTGATAAATCAAAACTTGCAAGGTTATGTGAATATAAACTGTTTTCAGACTTTCGTCCTACAACTATAACAGACCCTTTATATAATTTTAAACGTACAACTCCATTAACTTTTTCTTGTGACTTGTCAATTAATGCTTGTAACATTTTTCTCTCAGTAGTCCACCAGTAGCCGTTGTATATTAATTTAGCGTATTTTGGCATTATCTCATCTTTGAGATGCGCTGCTTCTCTATCTAATGTTATACTTTCTATAGCACGATGTGCATGTAAAAGTATTGTACCTCCAGGAGTTTCATATATTCCTCGTGATTTTATACCTACATATCTATTCTCTACTATATCAATGATCCCTATGCCATGTTTGCCACCTATTGTATTCAATTGCTTTAATAGATTTGCAGGTGAAAGAGATATATTGTTTATCGCACATGGGTCTCCTTTTTCAAAGGAAATTTCTATGTATTCTGGAGTATCACTAGCCAATTCTGGAGTTACTGATTTTGAAAGTATTGTATAATCAGGTTCAACATATGGATCTTCTAAAGATTTTCCTTCATATGAAGTGTGTAATAAATTTGCATCTATGGAATATGGTGGCTCACTAGATTTATCTAAAGGTACATTAATTCCATGTTTTTTTGCGTATTCTATTAAACTATTTCTTGAAGTTAATTCCCACTGACGCCAAGGTGCTATTACTTTTATGTTTGGATTACAACAATAGTAGCCAAACTCGAATCTGATTTGGTCATTTCCTTTTCCAGTTGCTCCGTGTGCTACTGTATCTGCTCCTGTAAGTTTTGCTATTTCAATTTGTCGTTTAGCTATTAATGGTCTTGCTATGGATGTTCCAAGCAAATAGTACCCTTCATATACTGTATTTGCTCTAAACATAGGAAAGACAAAATCTTTTACAAATTCTTCTTTTAAATCTTCTATGAAAATTTCTTTTACGTTTAATGCAGCTGCCTTTTGTCTAATAATTGACATATCGTCATCTTGACCTAAATCTGCAGTAAATACTACTACTTCACAATTGTAGTTTTCTTGGAGCCATTTTAATATTACTGAGGTATCTAACCCTCCTGAGTAAGCTAATACTATTTTTTTCATAGATATAATGGGTATATTAAAAAACTTGTAATTTTATTATATTTTTGTTGGAATGGCAACTTAATTTCTAGGATGGGTATGAAAATACTTTATTAAATGACAATATACATAATGGTTTGTATTATACAAATTATTGATAAAAATATAGTGCATTCATGAGAATCTTTTTATATTTGGAGATTATACTTTTGTTGTTTATTAATTCAAATGTGGTGTTTGCAAAGGATGCAGTTAGTAGTCCTGTCCGTAATTTTTATATTGGTGGATCTTATGGATATGATAAAAAAGCACTTGAACTTAAGGTTGCAGATAAGTATTTAGATTTTGATTTACATGTAGATGATATAATTGGTTATAACATAGGGTTAAAGTTAGGTTATATATGTCCTAGTGCATCATTAAATAATTTTAGAACTGATCTGGAATTTGTATACATAGCTAAAAGAGAAATGGTTACTGAAAATGTGGAGGAATCATTAAAAAAGGAAATTGTATATTGGAATGATAATAAGTATAAGGTTTTCTTTAATTTGTACTATGACATGGGTAACTTTTTTAGTATAAGGGACCTTGCATTTTATTTTGGATCAGGTATTGATGCCTATGGTCTTATTGTTGATAAGTTATCAAAAAAGAGTGAATCTTCAAATATTAAAAGCAATTTTATGTTACAAAATGTAATTGGGCTAAAATATATATTATATAATGTTGCAATATATGGTGGGTATAAGTATTTTTTTGGTTATACAAAGTCTAAAAAAGATAATGTTGTTTTTAAGAATTGTAAGATTTTAGGATCTTATGGTCTGATATTTGGATTAGAGTTTATTTTCTAATATTAATATTCATGTTTGAGTATTATAGATAACATATTGAAATTTCCCTTATTTCTGTTTTTTTTTTTATAAAATTTATTGTTGTAGTGTATTGTTAGTTTATTATCACAATTACTCTTATTAATTATATTATTGAAGTAAGCTCTTTATCTTATTGATTATCTATATATATTGTGTAAATTGCATATAGTAAAAGTAATGAGTGATGCAAGTATTTGCACAGTAGTAAGGTTGCTATAGGTTTGTTGTTATTTATCTAATAATTTCTATATTGACTTTATTATAAATGAATAATATATATCGAATATATGGTTAATATATTTACTCTTTTATGAAAAGTCTTAAATATTTCATTGTGTATTTTGTAGTTGCTATAGTTGCTATAGTTGCTTTTGATGCTGAAGCTGTTCCTTTTTATATAAAGGGAGAGTATAATTTTGGTGTAAATTATTCTGATAGCTTGAAATCAAAATATATAAATTATGAACGACTTAACATAGATATTAATACTGCTATTGGATATAAATTGAAAAATAATTTTTTCTATGAATTTGGAGTAAGATATGCACATATCAAACCTGCAATACAAGAATTAGTAGATTTTGAAAAAATGGATTTGATTGATATATTACAAAGAATTATTGGGAAGAAAGTATATGTATCGAACATGGAAAGTATATTTGGGATAAATAGTGTTACTGCGCTTATTAATTTTGGATATGATTACATTATTAATGATAAATTAACAGCATACTTAAGTTATGGAGTTGGTATTGGTGGTTTATTCAATTATCAAGGATTTAGGAGTAATGCTGCAACTCATTATGGTATGAGCATGCAAAATGAAGTTGGATTATGTTATGCTTATAATAAAAAAGTGACTTTATGTGTAGGATATAACTGTTTGAAAAATTATTGGAAATATGATACAGATAAGATTTATGATGAAGATGGAAATTCTGTTATATATCATTTTCAGGACTTTCAATTGAGTTCTCATGCTGTATTTGCTAGCTTTAAGATGATGTTATAAATTGAGCTATATTCATTAGTGATATTGGTACTTGATTTTCATGTGGTTTGTAGAATTAGATAATCACAGTAGATTGTGTGTATGAAGTAAATTTATGGTAATGCTTTTTTATTTTTAGTATTGAATTAGTATGGTTATCTTAAAATTTGGTTTTTTTTTAATAACTTATCTTGCATTATATAACCATACTTTATATAACTTGAAGAGTATTATTTAATTAGTTTGGTAATATAAAATGGGTCAGAAATTTTCAGATCATCCTAGATTCTTACTTTCTCCTCTTGCTCCTACTGATTTTCCAGTTATGCCTGATATTGATGGTGTAGAGTTATACTCTTTTGCTGCTGGTATTAAAAAAATAGTTGGATTTTCAGATAAACTTGATCTTTTAATAGTTAAAATGCCAGATAACACTAGTGTTGCAGGAGTTTTTACAACTTCTTATACGTCTAGTAGCAATGTTGAACATTGTAGGAAAATACTTCCTCATGGTAAAGCGAAGGTTTTAGTTGTTAATTCTGGTAATTCTAATGTTGCAGTGGGTACTGGTGGGTATAAAGCCGTTGAAGAGGTTACAAGGTTATGTGCGGAAAGGTTTGGCTGTTCTACTGAGGAAGTATATTTCTGTTCTACAGGTGTTATAGGTGTTCCTTTGCCTGTTGATAAGATTACTTCTATTATACTGAATCCTGATTGGAGTAGTGCTGAAAATTCTTGGGATGCTGCTGCTGATAGTATTACTACAACTGATACTTTTATTAAGATGGCGACAAAAGAGGTTTCAATTTGTGGTAAGAAAGTTACTATTAATGGTATATGTAAAGGTTCAGGCATGGTTGCACCAAATATGGCAACAATGTTAGCATATATTTTTACTGATGCTAATATCAAGTCAGATGTACTGCAAAAATTACTAAAAGAATACGTTGATATATCTTTTAATAGTATTACTGTTGATGGTGATACATCTACTAGTGATTCAGTGCTGCTATTTGCTACTAATCTTGCTCAGCATAAGCAGATTTGTTCTGTTGATGATCAAGATCTTAATGATTTTAAGGCTGCTTTAAAGGATATTCTATTAGATCTTGCGCATTTTATTGTAAAAGATGGAGAAGGGTTAACAAAATTTATTACAATTAATATTAGAAATGCTGCGTCATTAAGTTCTGCTAGAAAAATAGGGTTTTCAGTTGCAAATTCTTTGCTTGTAAAAACTGCTATGGCAGGTGGAGATGCTAACTGGGGTAGGATCATGATGGCTATAGGTAAAGCTGGTGAACCATTTAATAAAAATGAAGTTTCATTAAAAATAGGTGATAGTATTATACTGGTAGATGGTGAAATTAGTGCTACTTATGATAGAAATTCTGTCAATGAATATGTAAAAAATAATCAAAATATTTATATTGAAGTTGATATCAATACAGGTAGTTTTGATACAACTGTATGGACTTGTGACTTAACTCATAGATTTGTTGACATTAATGGCAAATATTTGACTTGATAGTAGTGTTTTTTTTATTACAATGATTTTAAAGGTAGCTACATGGAATGTTAATTCTATTAGAAAAAGGTTGGATCATTTATGTCGTTGGTTAGTCAAATATGATGTTGATGTAGCATTATTGCAAGAAATAAAATGTACACATGATCAGTTTCCTTTTTTTGATTTAGAATCTTTAGGGTATAAGTGTTATGTGAATGGTCAGAAAGCTAGAAATGGTGTGGCTGTAATAACAAAGTACCCTATAGTTGGGCAGTTGATTACAAGTATCTTTTCATCTAATTATAAATCTAGTTTATGTTATGAGTTAAGCTCAGAAAATTTTATTTATAATTATCAGGAATCTCGTTATTTAGAATGTGTGGTTTTATATAATGAAGTTAAAGTGCGTGTTGCGAGTATATATGTTCCTAATGGTCAAAGTGTTGATTCTGATGCTTTTCAGTATAAGCTTGGATTTTTTGATCAATTGATAGATCGTGCACTTTTTTTACTAAATAGGGAGGAGGTTTTAATATTAGGTGGTGATTATAATGTAGCACCTTACCCTATAGATGTGTATTCTACTGAAATTATGGATGGTAGATTATGTTTTCATCAATATGAGAGGGAAAAGTTTCGTTCTATTTTAAATCTTGGGTTTACAGATGCTTTTCGTATATTGAATGAGCATGATCAGAAATTTACTTGGTGGAATTATAAAGCTGGTGCGTGGCAAGAAAATAAAGGTTTAAGGATAGATAATTTACTATTATCACCACAAGCTGTAGATAAGCTATTATCTTGTGTTATTCATGATGAACTCAGAGGGCTAGATACACCTTCTGATCATGCTCCAGTTATATGTACACTTGAGTGCTAATAATTAAATTTAAGTATTTGATTTGCAGATACTTTTTTGTATATTTAGTTGTCATTTATGAACTTAGTTGATAAGGTTATAAAATATGCGTATACAAGTGTTGTTTTATTATAAGTAATTTACTATTATTACGCAGGTTGTGGAGATAGCTATTATCTTCTGTTATTCTTTATTGAGTATATCTTCTATTCTACTTAAGCTATGTATAGCATTAAATTGTAAGTATAATTGAGTATATTGATTGATATACTTCTCATTAGTGATTTGTGTGTAATAATAAATTTATTGTGTGAAATTTATAAAGTGTATTTACATATGTAATTTGTACATTCTAAGTTTGTAATAGGTATTGTTGTTCTACTTTTTCATTAAGTTGTGTAGGTTTTATTTCTGTTATTGATGATGTTAAAGTATCTTTTTCTTGTGCATTTTTCAAAAAGAGTAAAGAGATTATAATTGAGATATATACTGAGAATAGTACGATTTTAAAAATATCACTGCTGTCATGTTTGACAAGGTAACTTGTAGATATAAAGCTTATATTTGCTATTGATATCATTAATGCTCCAACCCAATTTGCCATTGACCAGACTGTATATTTTGTAGGTTTATTTGCATTTTTTAATTTTTTGTACTGTTTAATGTTTGTGTTTAAAAAAATGGAAGCATATTCTATAATAAACACTGAGGATAACATGCTAAATATAGAAGAAGCTATACGCATATAATTATTAAATGGGAAAATTAATATTCCGATAGTTGATATAATATTAATCCCTAATAAACTTACTCCTTCTCCAATTATACCTATAAAAGGTGCTAAACTTTTTTTTGGTAATTTTTCTTTTTCTTGCAAGTGTTTTATTACTATGCTTAAGTTGTATGCTATGTTAATACCATAAAGTAATATTGAAGATATTGATAATATTGCAGTGTATGGCAATATGAGATTTTTAGTATGCTGTGAAATGCTTGAGATTAATTTGATTATGAAGAATATATTCCATAGTGATAAAATAATTACTATTGATATTAGGTGAAATTTTGTATAACTAGAAGACTTTCTTTTAATAATATTTGTCATAAAAACTTTCTTATATATAAGATTTTATACCAGCGTGGTAGTATACAATATATTTTTTGTTGCGGAAATGTTTTTTAATATCATAAAATAACTCCTAAATTGTATATTAATCGTAATGCAATAAGTATTTATATTAGAAGTTTTTGGTGATAAATGCTAAATAATTGTATTGCAGTTATTCAAATCTTATGTTATACAGTTTAACTTTAAGGGGCTGGGTAGCTCAGTTGGTAGAGCAGGAGAATCATAATCTCTTGGTCGTGGGTTCGAGTCCCTCCTTAGCCACCAGATTGTTCTAAGCTTTGATATTGAGAGTGTGTTGTAGTATCTGAAAGTACTGAGCTAATGGATGATTCTATTCCAAAGATTATTGATAATATAATGATACTGGCTGCGATACATGATATTCTAATTATTGGTCCAAGAGGAAAGTTAGTAGGTCCATTATTGCTGTAGTTTTCTGTATTAAATAATGAAAAAGATTGTGTTTGTTCTAGTACATTAATAATTTTTCCAATGAAGGCTATATAGCTTATGACTAGTGATGTTATAGATAAGTAGAATAGATATTTTATTTTTTTTTGTTGTGTTGGATATTGATTTTCTTTCATCCTATTATAGTAAAAGTATATTAGCAATGGTGATGCTATTAATAACTTTATTAGGATAGAAACAAAATCTACAGCTCCTTTAATGTGAATTGTTGATTTTTTGTCTGATACTATTTCTAAATCACCTTTTGCTACATGAGCTACTGCAATGACCTGTATTATTATTGCAAGTACAGTACTAATTACTTCTGCTATATGTGCTGCTTTTTTATATTGCAATAATGAACTTTGTTTATCATTGTAATATGTGCATGTTAGCTCGTAAGATGATAATAAAAACAGAACAATACGTGCTGATAACACCATTAATACATTTATCAACAATAGATCTTTAGTACTAAGCTTTGAAGGAAACCTTATTAATTGTATAAAGATTGCAAATAAAAATACTCCAAAATATATTATATTAGCACAAAGTGCTATGTAGTATTTAGTTTTGTGGGTTGATTTTTTAAAAAAAAACATTTTTTTACTATATTAATACATTAGCATTCCGCCATTTACATGTAAAGTCTGACCTGTAATGTATCTACTTTCATCGCTAGCTAAGAATAAAACTACTGAAGCTACTTCTTCTGGTGTACCCATTCTGTTCATAGGAATATGTGTTAGAATATTATTGCGTTGTTCTTCTGATAACACATCTGTCATTGGTGTTTTAATAAAACCTGGTGCTATACAATTTACAGTTATATTTCTGCTTGCAAATTCTCTTGCTATTGATTTACTCATAGCTATCATACCAGCTTTAGATGCTGAATAATTTGTTTGCCCTGGATTACCAGTGAATGCTACAACTGAGGATATGTTAATGATTCTTCCTTGACTGTTTTTTAGCATTGCACGACATGCATTACGGTTTAACTTAAAAGTCGTTGTTAAATTTGTGTTGATAACTTTATTCCAATCTTCATCGGTAGTACGTAATGTTAATTTATCTAAAGTAATACCAGCATTGCATACTATTCCATCAATCCCAGACATAGCTTTACAAGCGTTATCAACTAAATTATTAACTTGTTCGTTATTGGCTAAATCACAAGGTAGAACATATGTATTTGGATATTGTTCAGCAATTTTCTCTAATACAGACTCTCTGGTTCCTGAGATACAAAGTGTGGCACCTGCATTTGATAAAACTTTTGTTATAGCTTGACCAAGACCACCGGATGCACCAGTAATTAAAAACCTCTTATGTAATAGCTTAAACATACTGAATACCTAATTCTTTATACTGCTTTCAGTATGATATGTTACTTTACTTAAAAATGAAAGGAAAAAATTGTATACTTAGTGACAGTGATAGTATGTTAATTGAATCTGATAAATAAACATTATTATGCTGTAAATATGTGTATATCTATAATTTTTTTATTGATGAGCTTAAGTATTGATCGCAATTTATATAGATGAATATTAATGAATTAAGATATGTAGTTTATACTAACGAAAATACTAAATCAGAATGATTATATTCAGTCAAATATGCTTCTAAAAGTTAGAAATACTTCTAAAAAATAGAATGTAATAACGTAAGTTATTGTTAAAATTAAAATATGTTTATTTATTATAGTTTTGTTATTATAAGGAGATTAAGTAATGTTTGTTTTTTATGGTAATGGGTTTAAAGTATGATATATATTTTTTGTTATGTGTGTTACTGATTTTATATTCTTTCAAGGCAGTGTCATTTAAGGTATTCATGTAGCATTTAAAAATATAAAATTTTATAGAATATTGTTAATATTTATGATAAACAAAATGTTTGATTTTTTATGTATGTTTAACTATCAGTTTGTTGATTGTTTTGTTAGAGTGTTCTGATTGTTAACTAAATATATTGCTGTTGCAAGTGTAGGTATTAATGGGAGATATAGGAAATGATAAGTGCATTACAAGCGCCGAATGAAATACGTAAACGGATGCAAATGTTGTATCGTACAGAAGAAAATAGTTATGCAAGATATTTGACAGAAAAAACCGAGATATCACAAGATTCTAAAATCAGGATTTATAGTGTTGCAAAACAAATAATAGAGAAAATAAGGGTAGATAAAAATTTAGGCATAATAGATGCGTTTATGCAGGAGTATGGCTTATCAAATGAAGAAGGTATAGCTCTTATGTGCTTGGCAGAGTCTTTATTAAGAATTCCTGATGATTGTACTATAAATGATTTAATAAAGGATAAGATAGGAAATAGCATGTGGAGTAATCACATAGGTAGTTCCTCGTCTATGTTTGTTAATGCAGCAACATGGGGTTTGTTTATAGGTGGTGTAGTATTAAAAGAGAGCAATGATAATGCAAAGTGGTTTGGTACAATAAATAATTTATTGAAAACAATGGGTGAGCCTATAATTAGAAAGGCAATACAACAAGCAATGTGTACATTAGGTAAATATTTTATAAAAGGAAGGAATATAACTGAAGCACTTAATAGTAGAAGAGAAGGTGAGTTGTATTCATTTGATATATTAGGAGAAGCTGCAAAAACGAAAAAAGATGCAGAAAGCTACTTTAATGAATATATGCAAGCAGTTGATAGTATAGGAAAATCCAAAGTTGGTCATGATACAGGCAGGTTAGTAGATTATGATGAAGTATCTGTAAAGATATCCGCATTACATAATAGGTATGAGTTTTCACAGATAGATGATGTATTAGATAAAATAGTAGATAAATTACTTCAAATATGTAGATTAGCAAAGGAATATAACATTCGTGTATGTGTTGATGCGGAAGAAGCGAGTAGGCTAGAGATATCTTTAATGATACTTGAAAAATTGCGTTTTGAAAGTAGTTTAAATGGGTGGGAAGGTTTAGGATTAGCTATACAGACATATCAGAAAAGAGCATTTTCAGTATTAGATTTTGTAGAAGATATCTCAGTAAGGTCTTGTCACAAAATGATGGTAAGGCTTGTGAAAGGTGCGTACTGGGATTATGAAATAAAGAATTCTCAAGAATTAGGATTAAGTAGTTATCCTGTATTTACAAGAAAAGTGTATACTGATGTTTCATATTTGGCATGTGCTAATAAGATTTTAAGTAAGCCAAATACTTTTTACCCATGTTTTGCTACACATAATGCTTACTCATTAGCTGCAATATTAGAAATGGCAAACAAGGATCATCCAGGATTTGAATTCCAAAGGTTACATGGTATGGGAACTAGTTTATATGCATATGTAACACAGGAGTTAGCAGCAAATATTAAATGTAGAGTTTATGCTCCTGTTGGAAGTTATCAAGATTTATTACCTTACCTGATTAGAAGATTGTTAGAAAATGGTGCAAATAGCTCATTTATTAATCAGTTGAATGATAGTAATGTATCACTGGAGCAATTAATAGAAGATCCATTAGAAAAGGCAAAAGAATTGGAATATTTACCTCATCCTAATATACCGTTACCAAAAGATATATTTGGTCCTGAAAGGATAAATTCTTCTGGTATTGATATTACTGATTCTGTTACTTTAGCTAATTTTAATGATGAGATGAAAAATTATCAAAATTGTAAATTTAAAGCATCTTCAATTATAAATGGAGAGGAATTTGATGGTAATTTTATAAAAGTATTATCTCCAAATAACTCTGAAGATCTTGTTGGAGAAGCATTATTTGCAAATTCTACGCAGGCATTATCAGCTTTAGACATAGCATATGGTGCATTTAAAGACTGGTCTAATGTTCCAGTATCTACTCGTGCTTCTATATTAGAGAAGGCTGCTGATTTAATAGAAGCAAATAAAGCAAAGTTGATTATGTTGCTCATTAGAGAAGGTGGTAAGGTTATTTCTGATGCTATTGCTGAAATAAGGGAAACTGTTGACTTTTTGCGTTATTACGCAGTTCTTGGAAGACAAGAGTTAGAACAATCTAAAAAATTACCTGGTCCTGTAGGGGAAGATAATTATCTTTATTTTAGAAGTAGAGGAGTATTTGTATGTATATCTCCTTGGAATTTCCCGCTAGCAATATTTATTGGTCCTATTGCTGCTGCGTTGGTTACAGGGAATACAGTAATTGCAAAACCTGCTGAACAAACTTCTATAATTGCATATGAAGCAGTGAAGTTGTTGTATGATGCTGGTGTACCGAAGGAAGCGCTACATTTATTATTAGGTGATGGTAAAGAGTTAGGAGAAGTATTATTAAAGAATGACAAAATAGGTGGTGTGGCATTTACTGGTTCGACAGAGACTGCTAGAGTAATTAATCAATTTATTGCAGAAAAAGAAGGTGGTATTATTCCATTTATAGCTGAAACAGGTGGTTTAAATACTATGATAACAGATACTTCTGCATTAATAGAACAAGTTACAGATGATGTTATCACATCAGCATTTAAAAGTGCTGGGCAAAGATGTTCAGCATTAAGAGTATTATTTGTGCAAGAAGAAGTAGCAGATAAACAAATTGAAATGATTTGTGGTGCTATGGAAGATTTGGTTATAGGAGATCCTATGTTATTAAAAACAGATATAGGACCTGTAATAGATAAAGCATCACAAGAGATGTTGATAGCTCACGCAGATAGAATGTCACAGGAAGGTAAATTGTTATGTCAAGTGAAATTAGGAGAGGAGTGTCAAAAAGGTTATTTCTTTGCTCCATGTGTATATGAAATACAAAGTATATCTCAGTTGAAAAGGGAAGTGTTTGGTCCAATATTACATATAATACGTTATAAAAAAGGAGATTTACATAAAGTTTTAAGTGAAATTAACGATACAGGATATGGTTTAACATTTGCTGTACAGAGTAGAGTACAAAGCAATATTGATAATATTATTGATAATATAAATGTTGGTAATGTTTACGTTAATAGAAATCAGGTTGGTGCTGTAGTAGGTGTACAACCATTTGGTGGACAAGGATTATCTGGTACTGGTCCTAAAGCAGGTGGTCCATACTATTTACATAGATTCCTTACAGAAAAAGTAGTTACCATTAACACTACAGCTTTAGGTGGTAATACTTCTTTGATGTGTTTGAGTGATCAGTAAAAATTGTTAAATATTTTCTATGAGTTTTTATTGTGTATATATTCACTTTAGTAGCTTGTATTTATAAATAGTGTTCAAAACTACATTTAAATAGGAATAGTTAGTTGATTTAGAGAGTGCTATGTAAAAAATAGATATTGATCTTATGTAGTGTGTACCTCAAATTATTGTCTTGTATGTGATTTTTCAGTAACTTTTTGTGTTAAAGTAAGCGTTTGTGTGTATCTAAAAATAATAAGAATTAGTATTGATTTTTTAAGTGAAAGTATTATTGCTTAATGTGTAAGTGATGTGAATATGGAATTATGTTGTTACTTTTTATTAGTTATGAGTAATGAAGTTTCATATTGAATGACTTCATTATTTCTGTATATATAATTTATATGTTTGTATATGACTAATAAGTGCTATTAAGTGGGTATGTATATTGATAATTGTGAATGGTTTAATAAAGGGTATCAAAATATTTGGATGCCTTATGCACAGATGAAAAATTCACCTTTGCCATTAAAAGTTAAATCTGCTGCTGGATGTTATATAATATTGGAAGATGGTAAAAGGTTACTTGATGGTATATCTAGTTGGTGGAGTGTATGTCACGGGTATTCTCATCCACATATTGTTCAAAAAGTTCAAGATCAAGTTGCTAAATTGTCTCATGTAATGTTTTCTGGATTAGCACATGAACAGAGCTATGTTTTAGCATCTAGACTTGTTGCAATTTCTCCGAAGCAAAAAAAAGTTTTCTTTTCTGATTCTGGATCGACTGCTGTTGAAGTTGCTATGAAGATGGCAGTGCAATATCATCAAAATTTAGGCAATCAGAATAAGTGTAGTTTTGTATCTTTTATTAATGGATATCATGGTGATACAATGGGATGTATGTCAGTATCTGATCCTACTAAAATTCATGGCACTACTAAGTTCAAAAAATACCACCCTTCACAATTTATTTTGCCTTTACCAAGTACTGAAGATGAGGTAAAGAATTTTGCAAACACAATATGTTCTATAAGAGATCAAGTTGCTGCTGTGATTTTAGAACCGCTGTTGCAAGCAGCAGGTGGTATGTTAATTCATTCTGCAAATATATTAAAAAAAATTTATGATATTGCAAAAGCTAACAATATATTGTTTATAGCGGATGAAGTAGCTACAGGTTTTGGTAGAACTGGTACTATGTTTGGATGTGATCAAGCTAATATTGTTCCAGATATTATGGTTATTGGAAAGGCATTAACAGGTGGATTTTGTACATTAGCTGCAACTTTAACTACACAGGAGATATATGATGCATTTTTGTCAGATAATATAGAGGATGCTTTTATGCATGGCCCAACTTTTATGGCAAATGCATTGGCTTGTGCTGCAGCAAATGCATCTCTTGATATTTTTGAAAGTCAAGATTTGATAAAAAGTATTAGCTTAATTGAAAATCAGTTGAAGTTAGAATTAGAAGTGTTTAAACAGTTAGATTATGTGAGTGATATTAGAGTAAAAGGTGCAACTGGAGTAATAGAATTAAAAGATGGATTAATTAATAAAAATGATATTATAAGTAAAGGAGTTGAATTAAATATATGGATACGTCCTCTTAATAATGTAATATATGTTATGCCACCTTTTATAATTAATTCTAATGAACTTACTCAGTTAATAACATCAATATATAAGATACTTAAGACTAATATATAAAGTAATATTTTAAATTCTAATATTATTGTTATCTTATATTAGCACATACTCTATGTATGATTCGTCTTATTGTTATGCAGTGTGTAGCGATGATTGTTACTTTTTTTATGTTTTCAAGTATTTGTGAAATTGTGATTAATAGATGTTGTTGCTATCAATATGATAGTAGTATTGTATGATTTATAATATTATTGAAGATTACTAATTTGTCATCAGTGATAATGGCCTCTATTGTATTTAGAGTATTTACATATTGTAGTACAAATATTGTTTATGAATTAATTTGATGTTGATTTAGTTGTTTTGTTGAATAGTGTTCAAAATTGCTAAATTTGTTATATAGAAAAAATGGTAGTAACTTATTATGTTCAATGTTTGTATTGCGGTAAGGTCATGTTTAAAATTGTGAGGTTATTTTTAATAAAAGTGTCGTTACTTCTATTTCATTCGGAGTTTTTATATCTTGTAGAATTGATATAGTTCATGAATTAATTTTTTATTAATTGTGTTATTTTGGAATATAGTGCTCAAGATTAATGATATACATTGCTATATTTCTCTTATGTTGAAAGTATTTGTAATATTATTCTGAACCCAGTGTAAGTATTGTGTGATACTATCAATCTGATCGTCATTTTGTGTGTTTGGAAATGATAGTAATTCTTGTTCGAAATTACTAAGCCATGATGCATCATTTGGTAAGAATACTTTTCTTGATTCAAATATTGGTATAATATTGTAAAATCTAGTTACTTTGTCGGTTGTTGGAACAATACCTATTATTGGTATTGTGCAATTGTCGGTTAATTCTTGAACTATTTGTAATCCGCTTGCTTTTTTTTCTATAAGTATTGCGTTTGGTTTCCAATGATTTGCTAAATTGATAATTTCTTGTTTTAATGATTTATACTCTAGTTTTGCTTTGTATACTTCTAATAAGAAAAAACAATTGTTTTTATAAGACCATGTTGTGCATACACTATAATTGCTTGTCTTACTTGAAGAAGATGCTGTATCCCAGCTTTGAGTTATATTAGTATCTTCATGATGGTTATATGAATTATATCTTTGAAGCCATACATATTTTATTATTCCATTTGATAAATGAATAGGATTTTGTTGATATTGAGCTGCAAATGCATATGATCCAAGTTCTGATTTTAATTCTTCAATGTATTTTTTCCCGTATTTTTTATATAAAAGGTCTCCTTCTTTTCTTGTATGTAAAATGTTTCTTGTTTTTTTACCACGTTTAAATTTCCATGGTGAAGTAATAGAATAGAAAGTATTATTCTGTTCTGCTATCAGTGGTAACGATAGTAAATGCCATTTATTATAGAGTTTTTTTGATAGTAAATATCCAGTGAGATCATCATGGTGTAATCTGTGCATTACTATTATAACAATGCTATTTTTTCTGTCATTTAATCTAGTCATAAATGATTGTTCAAACCAATGACATACACGTTGTCTATAAGTTTTGCTTAATGCTTGCATAGGGTTCATTGGATCGTCTATAATTAGAATATCTCCACCTTCTCCTGTAATACTTCCTCCTACTGATGTTGCAAATCTATAACCTCGTTGTATTGTTTGAAATTTTTGTTTAGTGTTTTGATCTTTTGATAATATTACATGTGGAAATAATTTTTTGTACCATTCAGATTGTAGTATATATCTGTTATCTAAAGATAATTTTTCACTCAGTACTTGAGAGTAACTTGCAACTATAATTCTAGTTTGAGGATTTAAGCCAAGTATCCAGGATGGCCATGCTATACTAACGCATATAGATTTAATAAATCTTGGAGGCATATTAATTATTAATCGATTAATTTTTCCATTGAGTGTGGCTTCTAATCTGTCTGCTATGATTTTGATATGCCAGTTATTTATTATTTTGTTATTTGGTGATACTGTTTTAAAGCATAATTTTAGAAAGTCTAAGAAATTATAAGACATTTTTTGTCAATAATATAGTTATTTTGATATATATTTTCGTTATTATAGATGTTGTGTACTGAGTAATACTGCTTGTAGTTTATTATTTTAGTTGTATTGTTTGATGTTTAATTAATATGCTATAAATCATACTTATCAGTATGTTATCGTATTGATATGTGTTGAAATGCTTTATCAGTAATTTTTCTGCTTGGTTTATTGTTGTTGTCTTTTGAATTTCTGTAATTTTTTTTGTGTATTATGTATTGTGAATTTTTTATTATGCAGTTTTTGATAATTAGGTCAGCACTTAATACACATGAAGGCATTGGTACTATAAGATTAAATAGAAAATTAAGTAATTTTAAAAATGTACTTTTTGATTTACGTTTATTTCTATTTTTTTTTTTACTTTATGACTTCTACCAAATTTTCTTGCTCCTCTCATGTTTGAATCCACAGTTTGTCCAGGTCGTTGTACTGGATCCATTTCATGAGCTATGGTTGACATTAATAAAGTTCTTATTTCTTTTTTTATTTCCTTTTTTATATGGGTTGATAAATTATTTTTTTTATGTTCTTTACATAATTTTTTTTTAATGCTTATTGTGTTAATCTTTTTAGATATTTTTTTTGTTTTATATAAATATTTTTTTATTTTAATTAATTTTTTATATGCATATAATAATTCTTTGATATTCTCTGATCTATCAATATGATGGTATATTGCTTTAACTTTTAATTTATGTGGAAGAAGCATGTTTTATATTGATACATTAGATGCATCATAAATATTAATATATTCATATAAATCTTTTATTAATTCAGATGTCACATTTTTATTTTTATATTATCTTTAAGTATTTTAATTATATTAGTAATTATATAATGTTGATTCGTTTTATCTACTTCTGCTTTGTTGATTATCTTCTTGGGATATTAAATTAGGTAAATGTGATTGTTGTTCTGGGTTTATATGAATCTCTTTTTGGAAATCAAGTTGTTGATTTTCAGATTTCTCATTTGTAATTGCTACTTCTAATATAAGTTTTATTTGATTTAAAATCATTTTAAATAATGCTGTTGTTACCATTGATAGATCTTTTGCTGCTGATCTACCAAATCTTTTTGAATCTTTTTTGTTTGATTGAACAGTTTCTCCTGCTCGTTGTACAGGATCCATCTTGTGTGCAATTACTGACATAAGAATGTTAAGTTTTAATTTTATCTGATTTTTAATCTCTTCTGTGTCTTTATTGTTGTCATCATTTTCTAATATTAATGCATTATTTTCTTGTTCAATTTCAAGCTCTTGTTTCTCTATTTTTTCTTCTTCTTTTGGTGCTTCATGTTTAACTTCAGAAAAAGCATTTAGTAAAGATTCATCTTGTGCTATCTTTAGTAAAGCAATAATTTCTTTATTGATCTTACAAAGTTTATGATAGTTATTACAACTATCTATTATCTTGTATATTTGTTGTTGTTGTAACACTGTAACTATTTTAATACATATTAATATATTAAAATATAAATTAATTGTATTAATAATTATTAAAAATTACTTTTTCAGAGCTTACTAAAACTGTATTGAAATTGTCAAAATTACTTGATTCATAGTATCTTTCATAAAGTTCAATAGTGCATTTTGCGGATATTGTTTCTTTTTCATTGATAATTATTTTTAATTCAATAGTGTTGTTATTAAAAGAAAATTGTTGTAAAAGCTGATTTGCAGGTGAGTAATCTACAATACCTTGTATTTTAAAAATTACGTATTTGTTGCCTGAATTTTCTAAAGCACTTTTCCATCCTAATAAGTGAATATTTTTAATATACTCGTTTTTATTATGTAAACTAATTCGTAAGCTTTTTATATTATTTAAGGAAAAAAAAGAATTATTATAATCCTTAATTTGTAATTGTATTGACATGTGTTTTTTCTGCTAAGATGGTAAAATTTAATAATGCATATATAATATCGTTATTCTGATGTATGTTGTGCGTGTATTCTGGGATAATCTTATACTTAAGATCATTTGTATTAGATTTGTAATGTGCTAGTAAATTAGTAATTATAGTTAGTGTTTTATTTAGTGTACCAAAGTGGTAGCAGTAGATTTTACATGATAGTTGTATTTTTGACATATTATTATTAAATGCATTGAGTGTCTTTAAGTTACTTATGTATATGTGTACATATGGTAGTGATACTTTATTAGGTATAATGTCATATATGTTACTTACAATACTCATGAGATGATTATTTGATTTTAGTAATTTTATAATTGAGTTGAGAATTATTATTTCTGTCATAAAACTAACTTTAGTTCACGAAAAGGGGAGTATATGTTTTTTATGAAGGTTAGGTTGTTAATGTTTTCTGATTCTCTATTTTTATATGATATGGCAACGTGATGCAGTATACCATGTTTAATTTGTGCTGGTATTGATGTATTGTCTGTATAACCTGCTTCATATACAATTTCTATTTTGTTACCATGAGTTTGTTTATTAAATGAAATATATGATTGTATTGTATCAACGTAATAATATTTTTGATTTATCAGTTCTTCTGTTCCATTTGTGTGTGTTATTTTTACATGGTTGACTTTTATTATTGGATTAAATAGAAGTTGTATTTTCCCAGGTATATATCCACTACAGGAAATTTCCCATGTTTGTTTCATTAACGATTTTTCTATATACCATTGTGCATATTCAGATGCCATAGTGATTAGGTTGTTAATTAATGTGTCATCCTGATTGTTGTTAATACGTAGGAAAGATTTTACTTCTGATAATGTAATAGGTAGAGATGTTGGTACAGTTTTGCGTGTAATACACAACATAGAACTTTCTAGCATGTGACTCCATTGTTATATAGACCGCTTTTTTTTGTTGTTGAGATTTTATTAAAAAACTAAATTTTCTAGTATACTGAAAGAAATTTTGTTAAATATTTTAGCAATAATATCTTTTTCCTGTTGATTTAAACTTTGTAAACTACTAGGGTTTAATAACTGTTCAATAAGATATTTATTGAGTTTTTGAGAGTTGTTAGAATATATTTTTTTTATTAATGATATTAGCTCTTGTTCTAGAGAATGTTGAAAATTCATTAAAAAATTAGATGTTATATCTTCCATTTTATTTTCGAATTTTATTTGGTATTTTGTCATTATGTCATCAATTGTATAAGAGAATTCATCTAATTTTTTTTGTTGGATGAAAGCTTTTTCTTTGTTGTTAAAGTTTTCTGTCATAATAATATTACTCTTATGTTTGATGTATTATATATTCTTGATTTGGTATATAGGAAGCAGTTTGTTTTGTGTTTTTTTTAATATTTTACTATAGACATAACATTAACACGTTCTCTAGTACATAATATTATTAACTTTGCTTTCAAGGTAGGAAAAGACAGGTACTGGAACATTATTTAGTATACTATAACTGTATCTAAATCTGATAATACATGTGCAGAATTTATAAATAATACTTTTCTTCAGCAATATTGTCAGAATTTTTATTTTAGTAATGTTAAAATTATTTATAAGATGTACTTGAGAATGTTAATTTATTGTTAGAATTTTATTGAAATTTGCTTGGCAAGTTTTATAATACGTTACGCCCTGCATTTTTATAGATAACTTTGTAAAATGTTAACGGGAGAGGTGGCCGAGAGGCTGAAGGCGACGGTTTGCTAAACCGTTATACGACTAAATCGTATCGAGGGTTCGAATCCCTCTCTCTCCGCCAAAGTGTAGTGCACAATTTTATTGTTGATATATAGGTATAGGAGAAAGATGAAAGTTATTGGATCACTTAAATCTGCAAAGATAAGGGATAAAGATTGCAGAGTTGTACGCAGGAAGGGACGTATTTATGTAATCAATAAAAAAAATCCAAGATTTAAAGCAAGACAAGGATACTAGTTTTAAGTATCTTAATTATATTCTATAAAAATTATTTTTTCTTCTAGGTATGTGTAGTATTTGTCTTTTTATATCTAGTGCTTTGTATTATCTTTTTTTATTGTTACTTAATTTACATTAAAGTAAAGGTTGTTTTAGTTGATGTATTCATAGTTAGCTCTTTATTTTAATAATGTGAAAAATGTATATGTTATAATCTTGTGTTATGCAATCTGATAAAACTTGCTTTTAATGTGTGTATTATATACTTTATTTAATGTTTATGTGAAATGTAATAGAGTACTACTAAATAACTTATCTTTTTAAAAATTTCTTTCTTTACTAGTTGAGTTTACAGTTTAAATAATGAAATACCTAATAATGTTTTGTTACATTATCGTAATAATAGGCTTTTTACTCATTAATACAGAAATGTCTAACAATCTATTTGAATTTTTAAAGACTTACTGTGTAATGCTTTATCTTATATAAATAATAATCCAAGTTCTTCCTTTTTAAGCATGATAAAATTTTTCACTTTAGTGAAAGCATGCATTTCTATTTGTCTCACCCTCTCCTTTGATATCTTGTATTCTTGGCTTAATACATCTAAAGTATCTGGATTTTCTGTCAATCTTCTTCTTATAAATATGTCTCGATACCTTTCATTTAATGTTGATAAAGCCTGTGTTATAAGTGTTTCTTTTAGACTTGCTTCTTCATTTAACAGATATATGTCTTCTTGGTTTGGTGTATCACATTTAATAATTTCTTGTAATTCTACTCCTTTTTGGTTGTCACTGGAAAATACTACTTCATTTAATGACCTATCCCTGTAAGTAAAATACCTATTCATTTGTTCTACTTCTTGTTCAGAGATAGAGCATTCATTTGCGATTAGTTTTATATCTTCTTGCGTGATGTTATTATATTTAAAAAGTTTTTGTTTAATTTTCCTTAGGCTAAAAAATAATTTCCTTTGTGCTTGTGTTGTGCCGATTTTAATGCATGACCAAGATTTAAGTATGTAGTCTTTAATATAAGCTTTGATCCACCATATTGCATAAGTAGACAACCTAAAACCGAGTGTAGGATTAAATTTTTTTACAGCTTGCATCAATCCTATATTTCCTTCCATTATTAACTCTATAAGTGGTAACCCATAATTTTTGAAACTTGATGCGATTTTTACTACTAGTCTTAAATGGCTAGTGACTAGCCTATGAGCATCTTCAACAGTACCGTTTTCATACCAATTTTTTGCTAATCTATCTTCTTCTTCAGGAGATAGGATTGGAAATGTGTGTACCTCATTCATGTAAGACATTAAGTTGTCTTGAGTTAAAGAAAATATAGAATTTGTTAACATATTAATACATGAAACCATACTACAACCACCACATTATATCAAAGTGATATGATGATGTATAGTAAATTTTTAGTGTTTTAGCATATTATTTGTTAGTATAGTTTGTTAAGGTATGATTATGAAGATAATGATTACTACTAGAGGTTTTGATGTTACTGATAATATTAAGACTTATGTTGAAAAGTCAGTTAAGGATTACATAACAAAGTTTTTTGCAGATGATTCAACAGTGAATGTAAAAGTAACTTTATCTAAAGATGCAAATTTATTTAATTCTACAATAAGTATTAGTGATATCAAAAGCGAATTTATTAGAATTTCTAAAACTTCAGATACAGCATATCATGCAATAGATAATTCTATAGATTACTTGCGTGGTAAATTACAGAAACATAAGACTGAAAAGATTAATAAATATCGTCATAATAAAAATTCTGTAAAGGCACAGATGAAATGTTTTGGGTACGTATTTGATAGTAATGAAATAGACAATTATAATGTTGATAACAGTGATGGTTCTGGATTAGTTATAGAGGAAGATGTGGTGGTAAAAACTATGACTATTGGTGATGCAATTATGGAGATGGAATTGTTATCTTTACCAGCTCTTTTGTTTATTAATGTAAAAAATAATAGAGTGAATATGATATACACTAATAGTAGTGGTAATGTAGTGTGGATAGATCCGCTTAATATATCTGCTATTAAATAGTAGTATTATGTGATTTTGTAGTGTATGATTAATCATAAGAAATTAATATCTTTATTAATATGGTAAGATATGTTTTTATATTTATTAAATAAAATTGCTAATAATGTAAGACTGGTGTATAATTATTTAAAAAGTTAATCTTTTTATTAATACTATAATAATTTATTTAGTTTTAAATGTATGATTAATAATGTTTTAGAAATGTTTTAGGTTGGAAAAAGTATGAAAGATTATAGTTCATTACACGATGCTGTTAAATCTGGAGATTTATTAAAGGTCAAAAAATTCCTTGACTCTGCAAATAGTGCTAGTAAAGGTCGTGCATTGCATAGTAGTGTAGATGGTACAAATGGCATATTACAATACATAATAAAAATGTATAAGGACACGAATGACCATAAATACATTGAAATGTTTGATTTAATCCTGAGGCATTGTAATAGTGATATAATAAACAGCCAAGATGTTGGTAAAAATTTTCCATTACTTATGGCTGCAAAGGCTGGATATGTTTTTTTAAATAAATTTCAAAAACACAATTTAAGTCGTAGATCAAAGTTGTCACAAGAAGTTGATTGGGGTGTTGTTGATGTACGCGGTCGTAATGTTTTATTTAATGCTATACTTTCTAATGATCATGAATGTTGTGATATAGTTTTTAATCAGAAAAGTGCAGATCAGTATGTTCATTCTGTAGAAAATGATGGTAGTAATATACTACATTGTCTTTTTGGGAATTATGCTGCTGAACCTGGTCAAAGAGAAGTAGTCAATCTCGTAATCAATAAGTTAAAGTCATTATACGTAGATGGTAATAAAAAGTCATCAAAAGTAACATGGCTTGATCGTTTGTTATTGCAAAATAACAGGTTTGGTGAAACTCCGCTGCATTTGCTTGTTCAATCTGATTTAGTTGATGATTTAAAACATGATATTGATTTTAGAGAAATATTAAGTAAAGGTGATCTACTACAACGTACTAAGAGTGATGATACTGTAATTAGTTTAGCAATAAAACATAGTAATTATGTTGTACTCGAAGTGTTATTAGGAAGTAGTCCTAAGGAATATTTAGAAGGAGTGCGTAATAGGAAAGATCTGATTAATAAATGTAAATCAGATCAAGTTACAGAATGTATGGAGTGGTTGTTGAAATGCCAGAAGGATATATCAAAACTAGCATCAGAAGAATACACTATTAGTAATGAATTATACGATAATTTTTTAAAAGCGTGCTTAGAACGATTAAAAAGCAATGAAGAACGCAAAAATAGGTTAATATCTAAAGTGAGAATGGCGCAATTTAAATTGGATGAATTGAAGATAAATGCTGAAGCAGGGGGATTAAGTAATGTAAATACAGAGGATCTTGAAAAAGAGATTCGTGATTGTAAAGCTGCAATACAAATGTTAGGTGATAGTTCAAATAATATAGCAATTGTACAAAAGAAGATAAATTCAGTTGTAGATTTGAATCATGAGTTAAAGGCTATAGTGTCGAATTTTAGTAAAGTAATCAGTGAAGTCAAAGAACCGTTAAATCGTGTTATGTTAGCTGAAATGGAACAAAGATGTAAAGAATTATTACAAAAATATGAAGATAAGAAAATATGTAATGAAGAACTATTAAGCAGTCTAGGTGTTGTGAAATTGCGGATGAGTTCACAAGTATTACAAGATATGAAAGAGAAATCTGCAGCTTCGCAAAAAATTATACAGCAATGTTTAAATCAAATATCAAAAATGCGTGAGATATTACCGCATGAAGCGGTAACACGGTCATTTGATGAAAAATTAGAAGATTTAGAAAAAGATTGTGATGAATTAATGGCTGAAGATCGGTTGTTGGTTAAAAAACATAAAGATTTAAAAATTAAAGAAGTATTAGAAGGGCAATTGTTATTACGGAGTAAAATATCAGATGAATTGACTGTGTTACAGGATAAACAACAAACAAGTCAGGTTCGTGAGAAAATAAGTCTATTGAATAAGCAGTTGGAATGTGTACATGAAATACTGGATTTGACAAACTCTATGTCTAGCATGAGAAGTCAGATAGAAAGTATAAAAAAAGAATCTTTAGAATTAGATAAAAAAGAACAATTAGCGAAAGTGGAACTTTCAGGGATGTCATTGACAAGAGAGTTAAGAAACTTAGTAGCATATAGAATTGCATTAATACAGTCACAAACATCACTAGAAGAGAGTATTATCAGAGACATAATGAAACAAAGGAGAATAGCAGGTGGTCTATCATTAGAGTATGGATTACGAGCACCAATACCAGTTTGTGAAATGTTGATTGATGATTTAGATTTAGGGAGAATACAAAGTAATAGAGTACATTTGCTAGAAAAGAACAAATTAAGGTTGCAAGTATTAGAAAGAATGGTGTCGGATGCTGAAATTGTTGTATCAAAAAATTTATTAAGTGAACAATTAAAAGAACAACAGAACAGGCTAAAGCAAGTAGAAAATGATAGAAGAATACTGCAACAGACAATAAGAAATAAGCAAGAATCTGGTAAGGTAGGAGGATTATCATCAGAATTAAGTTTAGAGATACAACAGCTGAAGCAATCAGAAGAGAATTTAGGAAAAAGGATTAACATAATAAAAGCAGCTATAGATGCGTTAAAAACTGAAATAGAAAAAAGTAATATACAGCAAGAAATACAAGAGCTGAAGTATGCATTGTTTGAAAACTTAACTGATAGTAATTTTTCTATGCTTTTGCATTGTAAAGAAATGTTTGGTAGTTATTCAACAAGTGATACAGAGCTAATTTCTAGAGTAATTAAAGGGTATAAGAGATTTTCTGATGTGGAAAGTGCAGATAAATATTACGCCATTTGTGTTCAATTAGGTGTTGATATTGGTACGATAAGACATGCAGTTGAGTCTCGCAATGTTAATTTGCTTTCAGCTGTTATTGATGAAGAAAATCCTGACGTTAAAAATCTTGGAGATGGAATAATTAAGATAAGGGATGTCGATTTTTTATTGAGTGTACTGACTGATGTGAAATGTGCATTTGATGCGATATTGTATTATGTAGAGCAGGAAGGTTTAACTTATATGCATCCTGAGCTTGTTATTGCAATGTTGATATCACAGCCAAATTCAATAAGGTTACACGACATATTAGCTAATAGTGGTGACTTGTTTGATCGTGTTCTTGAAGAATCTTCATTTGAGCAGCTTAGTGAATTATCTAGACTTATGCGTGGTGCTTTATCTACGCAGCTGCAGTACGATAATGTAGTTATACTGAAAAATAAAATTGTAGATTTTGCTTTTAAGTGTATTAGTAATGGGGGTGTAGATAAACTAAAATCTTTAATTGATGGCAATCCAACTCTTGTATATTCTGAAAAAGATGGAAAAAATTTATTAGAAGTTGCGTCAGATTTATCAAGGCAAGATTTAGTAAGGTATATAATTTCAGTACATAAGAAGCTTATAGTGCAGGCTAAACAAGATTATGCTCAAGATCGAAGTGTAATTAATACTTTTAAAATGTCTTTTAATAATATTTCAAGAATTGATTCTGGGTATGTTATAGGTATTTTAAAAGAGAACAAAGATTTTATTGATAGTCTTGATAAATCAGTAAGGGATGAGTTAATATCCGATATATTCAATAATTCTGTAGTATGTGGTAATGCTGAACTTTCAGAATATTGTACTCGAGCTTATCCTGCATTGGTAGAACAAAATAAAAAGGTTAAGCTCGATCCTGCACAGCTATATGGAGCTAGGAGTAAAATAAGAGATACATCAGCTGTTGATTCAGCTAGGAGAGGTGGTATTGATTCTGGTACTGTTGCTCCTCTGAAAATTACAGTTAATGAATTTGGTGCTTTATCACAATATGTAGCAGCAGTAGCAGATGGTGATGTTGAGAAATTTAAAAGAGAGATTCTTGATACTTTTAGTAGTAATCCAAGTAATTATGCAAAACGAAGTCACGGACATTTAGGGCATAGTATATTTACTTTAATGGCAGCGTTTGGAAACCCTAAGCAGTGGGATAAGTTAGAGAATGGATATAATAATATAAAGAATGAAAGGAAAACAAAGGATGCATTTTCTAGTATTAAGAGTCCATTAAATGGAAATAGGATGGCTACTGTATGTAGCCCTCTACAAGCTGCTGTTATTAGAAATAACGTACACATGATTCAGCATTTTCTTAAAAAGATTGATCCTCAGGAATTGAAAGAAGCATATGGTGACAGTCATCAGAATATTTTTCATACTTGTATATTATCACAGCAGCCTGACTTAACTGCACATATTATGCGTGATAAGAGATTTCCATTAGATGTGTTAGTCAGTGCATTTCTTCAACCTGATGAGAAAGGTATTACTCCTTTTGCTATGGCGCTTCAGCAAGGATACAAAAAAATTTGTATGGACTTTATTGATAGAGTTGAGAATTCTAAAACGCAAGTAAGAAATTTAATGACTAATGAAGTTTTTATAAAAAATGTTATTGACAGTAAAGATAGTGATTTACTGGAAAGATTGTTTAAGTTGAAATACTATGCTACTGAGTCCAAATCTGATAAATATACTATTAATTTAAAAAGGCATAGAATAGTAGGACATAGCTTGTTCGCTTATGCTTGTAAGCAGAATGATGAAAATTTTGTAAAGTGTTTAACTAAGTATTATACAGAGCAAGAGTTATTAGATGAATTAACAGGTATTATTGATAGCAAATTAGATGTTAACATTAAAATCCTAGAAACAATTTTATCAGCTATAGTTGCTGAAACTACTGATCCTAATTTGTTAAATAAAATTTTTAATAAAGTGATAAGTAGTCCTACGGCATTTGAAGCTTTTATTAGTCTTAATCCTGAATCATATAATAGAATACTTGAAGAGAATTTTAGTATTGATAGAGTTATTGAATTAAATAATCCAATTTTGTTAAAAGGTTTAATTAGAAGCGGAAGAGAAGTATTTAAGTTAAGAAGTGGGAAAGCACTTTCTGATTTAGGATTAGCTGTTTGTTTCAATGATTTATTAGATGTATGTCATGATTATTTAAGAGATAATCCTGAAGAAATACTACATGGGAGTGTACTGCCTCATGGTGCAATATTGTCTAATCATGTTGAATTGTTAAAACAACTTATAGAAAAAGATGGTAATTTGTTGATAAAACAATATGATGTGAAATTATCACCATATAAGGAAATTGCTGCACAATTAAAAAAGAATTATGGATGTGAATTTCGTTCTTCTGAAACAATATATGATTTTGCAGTAAGGGAAGGTGCTGATGTTGAAGTAATAAATTGTATTAAAGATGCTCTATTAAAACAGTACAGTCAGCTTTTAAATGAAGCAAAGCTTAAGAAAGTGGATGGATGTCTGTTACGTGTAGTTTTAAGTAATGCAGATGAAGTTTATAAGAAATATCCAGATTTGTATGGTTATGTAATTGAACAATTTAATGTAGAAAACTTTATACGTTCTGCTCATCCTAAGAAAGATAATATATTTCACTCGGTTGATAAAGAAAATGTTGCGTTTTTAAGTGAGATAGTTGCAAAAGTTTATAAGCATGCAGTAGAAACAGGTAATAAGAAAAAGCTTAGTGCACTTGTTAATCAGGTTAGAGATTCTGATGGATTGTCTTTTTTTCAATATGCTGCACTTCATGGTGATTATAGGATTTATCAGAGGATTAAACCATGTGGGGATATAGCATCAAAAACAGCAAATGGAGCTAATATAGTTCATCTGTGTGCTCAAAGTGCAATGAAAGATGATGAAGGTATTTTTGAAATTCAAAATTTGTTAAAAGAAAATGGAAAATTAGCAGAGGTTTCAGATAAGAAAGGAAGAGGGTTATTAGATTATGCTGCTAGTAGTAGAGTACCAGATTTTAGACTGCGTGAGGAAATCTTTGAATTTGTATTATCTCGAAGGGTAGATAAAAGTATTACAAGGTTACCACAAAAAAGTTATGATGCACGGGTGATGGGAGCTATTTTTGCGAGTAGAAATGTACAACTTAGACATGTATTATTGAAAAGACTTGTTTCTGAGGAAAGAGTTGGTGAGACTGCACTAAGTAAAATTTTGTTGAATGTAATAAAGAACACTAGTGATCCTGTTGAAAAAGCAAGGTTATTAGCTTATCAAGCTAAGCTTGAGGAGTATAAAGATATTTTATCATCTGGTGAATCTCAAACTGCAGGACGTGAATCTCCATCAAGTGCGTTTCCTCAAACTGTTCGGTCAGCAGTACCTCAGAGTGAGGCGGCATCAGTGACTGAATTACCTGAAGATGAAGGGAGAGTTGAGTTGGATTCTCCAACGGCTATGACGAGGACGTCTACTCAAGTTGGTCAGTCAGATGTACCTCAAAGTGATGCGACATCGGAGCCATTAACTAGATTACCTGAGGATGAAGAGAGCGTTGCATTAGGTTTTCCGACAACTATGACAGGAACTGCTGGTCAAGCTGTTCAGTCAGCAGCATATCAAAGTGATAGTGAAATGTCAGATGAAGAACCTGTTTTGAAAACATCTACTCAAGTTGTTCAAGCAGAAGTACATCAGAGTGATGAGACATTAGATCCATTAATTACGCTACCTGATGAAGAAGAAGATAATATGCCATCATTGTCATCTCAGGTTGTGATGCCTTTTGATAGTGATGATGATTATTCAGTAGATGAGCGATCACATCTGACAGGTGATCATGAAAGAACTGTTGATTCTCAAGGTTCAAAACAACTGGGTGCATTTAGTGATGAAGAAGATCTATCAGATGATTTATTACCGGAAAGTGAAATTATTGTTAGCAGCAGTAAGAAAGCAATATTGGATAGTCAAAGTGAAATAGAATCTTTGATTCGAAGTGGAGATACTTCTAGGTGTATTAGGGCAATTAATAGTGCTCCTAGTGCATTAGTATTTCAACACAAGACTCTATCAAGTGATCTATCTATTATTGAACGTGCTTTTTTACGTGGTGATATTAATTTGATAGAATCTTGTATGAATTCTGGCAGGAAATTAAATCCAAATGTTACTGATGGTGAAGGAAATAACATGTTGCATCAGTTTGTAGGATACTTTGAACGTGATCCAAAAATGTTGCTTAATGTAGAATTACGACACCTATTCTTGAGACTGTGCATGGATTATGGTTTTGATATTAATCATAAAAATAATGAAGGTCGTAAAGTATTTGATAGATTGAGTGATTTAGTAAAGGGGTTAAATGATTCAGAAGTTGATCTTGAAAGTAGTGGTATTGATGAGTTTATGAGCTCATTATTGGCTCATTCTAGAATGAGTGATCAAGAAGAAAAAAATCTTGCTGCTGCACAAAATAACTTTTTTGCACGTGATTCTGTTTATAGTCTTAGTAATTTAGTTGAGAATTCTGGAATTTTACAGAATAGATTCAGTAATGTATTTTATGATGTTTGTGAACGTATTTTATCTGAAGAAGCAAGTAAATATAAGGATGTTGCTGATACAAATTATTCAAGGTTAAATAAAATATTAAATGATAAATGTCTTAGAAAGACTTTAGCTAATACAGATGGTGATGGCAATAATGTTTTACAGAAATTGTGTCAAGATATTGCTTCTGGGAAAATCAATGCTCGTAATGACAAAGTATTAAAACTTTTTGAGACAATTATATCTGCTTTGAAAGACAAAGATAAAGAATTACTAGAAGATTTATTATTTAATAATAGAAATTCAAGACTTGAAAATTGCATAGAAGCTATACCACGTATTCCTTGTGCTGATGTTCTATTTAAGAAACTAGAAGAGTTGTTAGGAAAGAAGAGAATAGCAGAGTTGTGTGATTTTAATTCTATGTTGGTAAATTGTGCTGAGTCTGGTAATGGTACGTTATATGATTACCTGCGCACTAATTATGCAGTTATTGGTATAAATAACGTAGATATACATGGTAATTCGTCACTATGTAAAGCTGTTATTACTGGGTCACAAGATGCTGTTAGAGCAGTATTGTCAACTGGAACTAACATTAATAGGAAAGATAAAAATGGTAATACACCTTTACATGCATTGTTAATTTTTATGATGTCTAACCCTGAACTTGTCAGAGAGCAACATGTTGCACTTGTGAAATTCTTGGCATCTCGTGGAGCTTTACTTAATACAAAAAATAAGATGAGTATTTCTCCAATTATGCTTGCAGAATCTATTGATAATGAGGGGAAACTTGCTGAAAAATTTGCGAATCAGAAAGTTAGTGTTTTAGAATCTTTAATAGCTGGTAAAGAAGAATATTTAGGTATTAAATCCAAATGTGAATCTGAGTTAAAGCCTTTTGTAAAATTAGGAAAAGGCATGAAATACGAAGATGTACGTGCTGATATAGTAGGTGGTGTCTTGTCTGCTGATATGTGTAGTGCTAAATTGCGTATAGGTCAGTTATTGAATGGTGATTTTTGTAAAACACATGGATTAAATACGGTAAAATTTAATTTTTCTAATGAAAATAGGGGTTATGTACAAAGTGTTGGGAAAAAGAAGAATTATGTTGTTACTGAAGGATTTGTAAAACTTAAATTGTATTGGACTCCTATTGTGCCAAAAGGAGCTAAAGAGCAAGTAGTCAATGTTATTGTGAAATCTGACGGTACTATATCACTATCTGATAAAGATATAGAAAAATATGGTGCTCGTGCTGAAGGGATAAATTTCAACCGCTGCATAACTTATGTTGGTGGGATAAGGTTAGAAGATGCTTTAAAGAGTGGTAGGTGGCGTGATAAAGAATCACCTTCTAAGGCTCAAAAACGTGCAGCAGCATCATCACACTCTAAGGATGATAGGCCTGATCATGGACATGCTGGGCAAGTTCAAAGAGATATTCAACAAGATAAAGATGTTGTATCAGTTCCAAAGCATCAACCATCAAGGTTATTGGATAGAGGTGATACACGTGATCATGGTAGTCGTCCTGTTAGTGAATCTGAATCTCAATTGAGTAGAACGCACGCAGATGGTGATATTCCAACGTTACAAGGTACTCGTACCAGTCCAAGTAGTGGAGTAATGCATGCAAGTACTGATCATAGTAGAACAGCAGCAGCAGTTTCTGATAGTATGTTTCCTGGTGAGCAACGTACATCTTCAATAGATGGTAGGTCACATGAGAGTCAAAAAGTAAAAAATTTAAGGTCATTATTAGATTTAGTGGGTGAGTTATGTCCACAAGGATTGAAAATTCAAATTTTAAATGCTAGAAGTACTATAGATAGATTAGAGGGCAGAATTTATGAATATATAGGTGTTAATGATCAAGAAGATATTGCACGTATTGTAGAAGTTATGGCTGATACTTATTACTTATTATTAGGGTATCATCAATCAATGGTGAAGATGTTATATAATGGAAATGCTGATAGAGATCTTCTAGAGTTATGTGTTAAAGAATATCAAACTAATTTACAAGAATTATACTTACAAGGTGTTAATATATGTGCTGCAGAATTTCTTCCAGAATGTAAGAGTATAATTTGTGAAGTCTGTAAATATGAATTTGATAAATATGAATTTATGTTTAAAATGCTAGCATTAGGGAAATTATCTGCTAAAGTTGTTAGTTTTCATAATGATTTGGAACATAGGTTTTATATTGTTGGTTTGTTAGGACCATTCAGCAGTGCGTTAGGGGCTCATAGTGAAGTTTTAAAAGAAGTTTTGGAAAAAGATGGTAATTTAAAAGATCAGAGTGAGCTAGTTAAAACATACCAAGATGATTTAAAGAAATTATTAGAACTATCTATTGATTTATATGAATTAAGAGAGTTAGAAGGATTAGAAATTTTACACGAACATAGAGATTTAATATATAGAATATGTAGTAATGCAATTGAACAATATATACGTTTAATTAATGATGAACAATTGAATGCATTACCGCGAGAAATAAATTATTTGCATGGTGAATTGACCCAAAAATTTCATGAATTGGATAATATGTTTTCCATTGATAGACAACAGGTGGCATCTCAAGGAGAGCTCACTCGCTCTGATGTTGCTCAAGAGGGTGTAATACCAAAACAACGTGTTGTGCAAAGTAGAGATGATAGCCAATCTAGTGATAGTGAGGAATACGATAGCGATGATGAAAGTGATGCTAGTAGTGATAAAGGAGAAAAAATACCAGTTGGTATAGCACCTGCTGTTGAACAAGTTGTACCTTTGGAAGATGTTAAACCTGAAGCTCATGTAAGTGAAGAATTAGAAACATCAGAGTTTCTTGTAACTGAACAAACTGGTTTACCTGGTGTTACACATTTTGCTAAGAAGTTCGGACCTTCAGTGGTACCACCATTAGATCTTGAAACAATTGATGAAGGAAATGAAAGTTTAGTCTCTAGTGCTTTTCAAAGTAGTCTTGTAGCACCAGAACAAAATGTCGTGCAAGGTAGAGATAGCCAATCTAGTGATAGTGAGGAATACGATAGCAATGATGAAAGTGATGCTAGTAGTGATAAAGGAGAAAAAATACCAGTTGGTATAGCACCTGCTGTTGAACAAGTTGTACCTTCTAAACCGACTACAAGTGAAGTATCAAAATCATTAATATCTCCCGTAGATCAAGAAACTGATGTACCTGGTAGTGCATCTGTTGATGGACAAGCTGCTGTTTCAGAATCAGTACACTCATCTACTGAGCAAGGTAGATTGTTGCCACGGTATGAACGAAATGCAACAGCATTTGTTTTAGAGCAGGGTTTGTTAGATCAATTATATATGGATTATATAGATTTACCATCTAGTCAGAAAAATTGTGATACTTATAGTGCAGCATTGCAGGAATATAGTGCAAGATTAGCGTTACAAAAGGAATATGATCAGATTTTTGTGTCATCTGAACCAGCATTTCCAAATGAGAGAGTTGAAGATTTTTCACAAAGGTATAGGGCAGCATTAAAAGAGCTTGTGCAAGGTATTAGTGAACAGCCTTTACAGTCTTATTCTTCTAGAGATGTAATGCAATTAAAGGCTAGAGTAGATACGTTACGTGATATGTGTAATACAATGCGTAGTCAATATATATCTGAATTGGATTACTTAGGTCAAGAAATAGGAGTTTTACAATCTAGTGTAAAATCTGCAAATCCTAGTGATAAAAAGTTGATACAAGAAAAGATAAAATTGCTTGATGGGGCTTATAAAGCAGTATTAGAAAATTATGATAGTTTATTAGTTGATATCAAACAAGTACAAAAAGCAATAAAAGATATTGATGATTTGACAAGTGGTAATAAAGACTTGGAAAAATTATTATCATCTCAGATAGAGTTGTTAGGAGTATTACATGATGCTAGTGCTGGTCTCAAAACGTCAAGAGTAAATAGAAGAAGTGGTGGGTTTTTCAGTGATTTATTTACAGGCTTAATGGACCTTGTTGGTAGAGGTACTAGGTCTACGTCAGATTATGCTGCATCAGGTGTTGTAGATTCACTAGAAAGCTCTGCTCAGGCAATGAGTGTACAGGATCAAGAAACAGGAGATGGAAAAATACAAACTTCAGGTAATGCTAAAACAAAACCTGATCCTGCAGTATTAGATACTGTACAAGGCTCAAATAGCATAATTTCTGACACTTCTAATAAAGGTATTTCTAATACTGCAGTATCAGATCAGTCTGATTTGAGTGGGAGTGTTGCTACTGGAAGTCAAGGTAATGCGTTAATAGATCATGATAAGTCAGTTATGGTACATACAGCAGATCGGTTACAAGACCAGGCAGGAAATGAAAAAGACACAACTTATTCTGATGGTTCTATAGCTGGATCTAGTGGTACTAGTGATGTACACTCTAAACATGATGGCGATGTTACTGTGCCTGAAAATGTTGATCCGATGCTATTGAATGTTATTCAAAATTTAAAAAAGACTGGACTTTTAGAAGGTATGCTTGTTCAAAATAAAGATGGTGTGCTTGAAGAAACTCAAATAAATTCGAAGGATAAGATGTTGTTACCAGGAATAATACCAACAACTATAAAGCATTCTAGCAGTAGTGAAGAACTTTCTTCTCAAGAACAATCTAACAAAAATATGAAGAGTTCTTTATCTGTTGGTGATTTACCTAGATCTTCTGATGTAGCTAATCCTAATCGATCAGGTGATAGCATTTTAAAGTTATCCCGTGCTGGTTGGAATTTATCAAGAGTTAGTGGTGAGACTATAGAAGATTTGTCTTTGGAAGATGATGTGTCTCGTGTACGTCAAAGATCAAGTTCTAAAGTATTAAGTGCTGTGTCATCAGGTAATGTTAATACAGGTATGGTAGGTCAGGATGGAGAATTGCAAAAATCATCTATAGTAAAATCTAAAGAAGCTCCTAAATCTAAATTGTACAAACAAAAATCTGTACCTGATTTATACACAGGTAGTCAAAGTAAACTACATGACGGACGTGATTTGAAAAAAGCAAAGTCACATAGTAATATTGATGTAGTAATGGATGGAGTGATTACTGATGTAAGTAGTAGCTCATTAGATTCTATCACGCCTTTGCCTTCTCCTGGACCTGGTGGAGCTAAAAAACATAGGAGAAATTCTCTTTAAGAGTAGCAGTATATTCTAGTTTTTATATTAATAAAGTTCTTGTATAACTAAGAAACAGATAATATACTTTTGATTAGATGTTTTTAATCAATGTTTATGGCTAATCTTAAAGCTCTGTTGTTAAGAATAAAAAGTGTAAAGTCTATACAAAAGACTACTAAGGTTATGCAGATGATATCTGCTGCTAAGTTACATAAGGTACAACAAAAATTGGAAAATGCTAGAAAGCATCTATTAGAAATAAATGATGTTGTAGATTCTGTTGCTAAAGATAATGTAAGTGATGTTTTTTCTGAATATAAAAAGGAAAAGGTTTTATTGATTGTTATGTCTTCTGATAGGGGGTTATGTGGTAATTTTAATAATCTGATAGTGAAGTTTACTAAATCTTATATTGAAAGCTTGGAAAATAATGATAAGGAAGTAAAGTTGTTGTTTTTTGGTAAAAAGGCATATGATATGATGTATAGTCAATATTCAGACAAGGTTTTGAATGTATTGCCTGATGTTAAATCTATTACAAATTTTTTATATTTTAAGCTTTTTGTATATAGTAGTGGTGTTAATTTTGAAAAATTTGATAATGTTATAGTGTTATTTAATAAGTTTTATAATACTGTATTGCAGAAACCTAGTGCTCAAGAATTAATTCCTTGTAATATTGAAATGTCAGTTTCATTAAAAGAGATGTATCAATATGAGCCAACATATGTTGATGTTATTTCTACTATAAGTTTAGGTTATATATTAAATTTAATGTATATTGCATTTTTAGAAAATTCTGCTAGTGAACATTGTTCACGCATGATTGCTATGGAATCTGCAAATCGTAATACTAAGGATATGTTAAATAAATTGGCATTAGAATATAATCGTTCTAGGCAAGCTTCTATAACTACTGACTTAATAGAGATAATTAGTGGTTTTGAATCGTTAAATTAATAAGTGAGAATTTATGAAAAATGGCAAGCCTTCTGATAGTCAGGCAGAAGAAGCTATTAATTTATTGATCAGGTGGATAGGAGATGATCCGACTAGGATGGAGCTTACTGGTACTGCTAAGCGTGTATTGAATATTTATAAGAAGTTTTTTTCAGGATATCAAGTAGATGTGCTTTCTATGCAAGATACAGTTTTACTTGCTGAAAATTATAACGGTATGATAATTGTTAAAAATACTGAATTTACATCTTATTGTGAACACCATATTGTTCCTATAAGGGGAAAAATAGATATTGGATATATTCCTGATAAATTAATATTTGGTTTGGGTAAAGTAATTAAGTTGATTAATTGTTTTACAAAAAGATTGCAACTTCAGGAAAGATTAACTATGGAAATTGCTAACGCATTGGATTGTTATTTATCACCTAAAGGAGTTATTGTATCTATTGAAGCAGTGCATGATTGTATTGCATGTTGTGAAGAAATAGATAAAAATAACTTAGACTTGCAAACCACTTGTGTAATTGGTGTTTTCAAAGATAATATGGATCTTAGAAAAGAATTTTTTACTAATATTGGTTGATTGGAGGATAAGTTGAATATTTTAAATATAGCTGAAGATGCTGTAAAAAAAATAAAGAATATGGGATATATTGGTGATGTAGTAATTTATCAAAGTGATAAATTATCTTTGTCACAACGTCTGCATAAAATTGATGAGGTTATTCAATCTAAAAACTGTAAAATAGGGATCAGAGTTATTGTAAATAATAATCAGTTTGCCTGTATTTCTTCTAATGAATTTTCTAATATTTCAGAACTGATCAATCATGCCATTTCTATGGCAAAGTTGTCTACAGGTGATCCATATATTTCCCTTTATGATGAATTTGTTGATAGAGCGAATTTAATGAGTAGTGATGATCTGATGATATTAGATAGAACTACTCTTACAATTGATCAATGTAAAAAAATTATTGAAGATATAGAAAGTGCTGCACTATCTTATGATAGTAGGATTATTAATTCAGAAGGCTCTTCATTTTCTAGTGGTATAACAAATGTTGTGTTGGCAACTTCAAATGATTTTATAGGGTCTTATAGTAAATCTAATTTTGTAAGTAGTGTTGCTGTTATTGCTGGCATAAATGACAAAATGGAAGTAGGATATGATTTTTCTTCTGTGTGTAATTTTAGTGATATAAAAAATCCTATAGAGATAGGGAAAGAGGCAGCATCAAGGGCAATTAACAGGTTAAATCCTAGAAAAGTACAAACTTCTAAAATGCCGGTTATAATTGAGAATAGAATAGCTAGTACGTTATTAAAGAATTTTGCAAGTGCTATAAGAGGAGATAATATAGTTAATGCAACATCGTTTTTAAATGATAGTATTAATAAAAAAGTTTTTTCAGATGATATTTTTATAGTAGATGATCCTTTAATGGTGTGTGGCTTATCTTCTAGACCTTTTGATGGTGAGGGAGTTATTGGAAATAAAAAATTTGTTGTAGAAAATGGTATATTAAAAAGTTGGATTTTAGATATACGTTCAGCTAATAAATTGAAATTAAAAAGTACAGGAAATGCTGTAAGACATGCTAATGCATCAATTACTCCTGGGGTTAGCAATTTTTATATACAAAATGGGAATGTGTCTGTTGAAGAATTAATGTCAGATATAAAGAAAGGGCTTTATATTACTGATCTTTTTGGGTTTGGAATTAACTTAATTACTGGTGATTATAGTCAAGGAGCATCAGGGTTTTTTATAGAAAATGGAAAAATATCTTATCCAGTCAATGAAATTACAATTGCTAGTAAATTGCAATATATGTTTGCTGATATGTCTGTTGCAAATGATTTGCAATTTCTAAGTTCAGTTAATTCTCCTACTATCAGGATAAATGATGTTACAATTGCTGGTTAATAAATTTTTTAACTTGTCTTTCTAAATCTTTACTTAGTAGAACTATTGTAGTGTATGTAGTTTATTACAAAAGTACTTTATGTATTATTTATAATTATCTGTAAAGATAGTTTTTTTAGATTATCATTTGATATTTTATAAGTATTTTTCAGTATAGTAGTTTTATTATTATTGTATAGTGAATGTAGTGAAAATATATTAATTGTATCGTTTAAAACTATTATAATAGTAAGATTGATATATTATTGATAATTGTCTGTATAAGTAATTTTTTTAGGTTATCATTTGGTATTTTATAAGTATTTTTAGTATAGTACATTTTGTTATTATGATATGAATTAATATAGAACTCTAAAAATCAGATGTTGTGTAGGCTTTGAAATTTGTAGAATAAGCTGTAGTAGAGAATATGCAGTTAGTTATATAGCTATATTCAGGAAGTGGTAATAAAATACTTTAATTACATGTTGTTTTATCACTGCTTTTTATTTATTAATATATTTTAGTAAGTCATACTTTTTCATTAATCAGGTAAAGCACATTATGTTAGTAATGTATTACTTAAAAGGTTAAATCATATTTTTCATAGTGTGACTTATTAATTCTTATTTGGTATACCTTTAGAAGTGGAATATTGAAAATTTAATGGAGAATTAGGATATACTGTGTGATATATATGATGACATGCCACTGCAGATTCTGAAAATCCTGTAAGTATTAATTTAAGCTTTCCTGGATATGTAGCTATATCACCGACTGCGTATATTCTGTCATGACTTGTTCTACAAGTGTCAAAGTTTACAGGTATTTGATAACCTTTAATTTCTATGCCCCAGTTCAGTATTGAACCAAGATTTGCAGATGTGCCAAAAAATGGGAATAAATAATCAACTTGTAGTACAATTTCTTCGTGATTTGTGATATTTTGTACAACTACAGAATGTAATTTTCCTTCTTCTCCAATCAGTTTCTTGATTTGATATGGAACTATAACATTTATTTTTCCACTTTGTGATAAGTTGTCAATTTGTAGTGCAGTATTAGGTGCACAACGAAAGTTCCTTCTCCTATGTACTATATATAGCTGATTTGCTATTTTGGAAAGTTCGACTGCCCAATCAGCAGCTGAATTACCTCCTCCAGCTATCATGATGTTTTTATTATGAAAATCTGAAATCTTTCTTACTTGATAAAATACTGACTTATTTTCATAATCTAGGATATTATCTATAGGTGGACGATTTGGACCAAATGCACCTGCTCCTGCTGCAATTACAATAACTTTACTTTGTATGATAATTCCTTTACTTGTTCTTATTAAAAAGTAATTTGAGTAATCTTCTATTTTTTCAGCGACCTGTTCTAATAAATACTGAGGATTGAACGGTTCAGATTGTTTTTTTAGATTATCTATTAATTCTTTACCGCTAATTATAGGGTATCCAGGTATGTCATATATTGGCTTTTCTGGGTATAATGCTGTACATTGACCGCCAATTTCAGTTAATGCATCAATGACACAACATTGCATCTTGAGCATACCAGCTTGAAATACAGTAAATATTCCAACAGGTCCAGCACCTATCACTGCTATATCAGTTGTGTAATCAGTCATATTTTTCTCTATATATTAGCCATATTTGATGCTAATACATTAAACTAAAGAAGGGAATTTATCTAGAAATATTCTAGAAAATGCTATTTAATAGATATGAATGTATAAGATATTATGACTGATGGTAGTAAAAAAGAACTATGTAAAGAAAAATGCTATATTTAAAGTGAAATGATCAATTATTTAGTTAAGTGCTTTAAGTTCTATAAAATGTAAGTGTATACTAATGTGTATGTATATTATGAGAATTTACAGTACAAAGATAAATTTTACAAGTACAATAGCGTTGATGATATTATATAGTGTTATATAGAATTTGCAATTTTACAAAATTGTTCAATTGATAAGTTTTCAGGGCGTAAATTGTTATTGATGTTTAATGATTGTAAAATTTCATCTGTGTTATTGATGAGTTTTTTTAATGTAGAACGTATCATTTTTCGTCGTTCACCAAATGTTACTTTTAACACTTGTGATAATTTGTTGTGATCTACATTGAATCTTGGTTTTGATAGCACAATAATGTTGATAACGGATGACATTACTTTAGGTTGAGGTGAAAATATTTCTGGTCCAAAATCTTCCATTTTTTGTACATTAGATAATAGTTGAATAAATATAGATAATGTACCATAGTTTTTATTATTTGGTTGTGCAACTATGCGGTCTGCTACTTCTTTTTGAAACATTAATGTGAAGCTAGTGAAAAAATCAATATAATTTACCCATTTCATCAAAAGAGGTATTGCGATGTGATAAGGCAGGTTTGCTATTATTTTTACTGGAGGTTCTATAATATTCCTTAAATCAATGTTTAGTGCATCTGATAATATGAATTCATATTTTCCATTAAATTCATCAACTATTTTCTTATGTATTGGTAGTAACCTACTATCTTTCTCAATAGAGATTAATTTTTTTGGGTTTTTATTTAATATAGAATAGGTCATTGTGCCAAGTCCTGGCCCTATTTCTATTATTGAATAATCACTAATGTTTCCAGCATAACTAACTATTTGATCTGTAATATGTGTTGAAGATATAAAACATTGGCTTAACTCTTTTTTAGGATATATCCTGTTAATATGATGCATAGTTAAAATTGATGTAATGGTAGATTATGCTTATTATACATGTAAAATAATGTATTGGATAGAAAATATGGTTTCTAGGTATTGACTTTTATAGTATTACATATATAAAATTAAAATTCTAGCCGGCTTAGCTCAATTGGTAGAGCATCTGATTTGTAATCAGGGGGTTATGAGTTCAAGTCTTATAGCCGGCACGTTGTTTTTTTAGTAATTTTTATGTCATTGCTCATCGTTGCTAATTGGAAGATGTATGGTGACTTTCTTACCTTTTCCTCTTTTACAAAGGAATTAAGTGTTAGGCTAACTAATGTAAAAGCTGATTTAGAGGTAGTGTTATGTCCACCCTTTATTGCACTGTCTAAGATAGTTGATTGTATCTCTTGTATTAGATTTGGTGCACAAAATTGCTTTTATGAAACTGAAGGAAAATATACTGGTGAAATTAGTGCTAAAATGTTATATGACTGTGGATGTAGTTATGTAATAGTTGGTCATTCTGAAAGGAGGAGCATATTTCATGAATCTGATTACCATGTACAGTTGAAAGCAAGTTCTGCTATTAAGTCTGGTTTAATACCAATTATTTGTGTTGGAGAAACTTTATTAGATAGAGAGAATGGTATGCTGAAAGACTCGTTATTAAATCAATGTTATAATTCTTTTCCTAAAACTGGTAAATTTATTATAGCTTATGAACCTGTGTGGGCAATAGGGAGTAATACAATACCTTCTATTGGTATGATAACTGAGGCTTTAGAGATTATTAGGTCATACGATAGTACATCTGATATTATATATGGTGGTGCAGTGAATCAAGATAATGTAAGGGATGTAATTGCTATAAGTCAATTATCTGGTGTATTAGTTGGTAGTGCAAGTTTAAAGTTAGATAGTTTTTGTAAAATAATACATGGTGCTGTAAATATGAGGCAAAACTAATGAAAAAAATGTTAATTTTATGTTTATTTATTGTTAGTGTGCTTTTTAGTAATGCAGTTGTTTCAATAGATGATAATGCTAGTAGGCAATATATTTTAATTGGCACTGGTTCTATGACAGGAGTGTATTATCCTATTGGAGGTAGTATTTGTAGGTTCATAACAAGTGATTATAAAAGTAACAATAATAAAGTTATTTGTTCTATTTCTTCTACTACTGGGAGTGTATATAATCTCAATTCTATACGTTATTCAAATATGGATGTGAGTATTGTTCAGTCAGATCTAGAGTATTATGCATATCATGGTTTAGGTTTCTATGAAAAAATGCTTCCTATGGAAAATTTGAGAATGTTAGCGTCATTGCATAGGGAATATCTTACTATTGTTGTTAGAAAAAACTCTAATATATTAGTTATTGATGACATAAAAGGCAAAAGAATTAATATTGGGAGTCCTGGTACTGGTGTAAGAGTTGCAATGTTAAAATTGTTAAATGAAAAAGGATGGACTAGAAAAGATTTTTCAGTAATGGCAGAGTTAAAATCTTCAGAACAAGCTCAAGCATTGTGTGATAATAAAATTGATGTTATGGTTGATATAATTGGACATCCTAATGCTTCAATTCAAGAAGCATCTGCAACTTGTGATATAATGTTTGTGCCTTTAGATGATAAATTGATAGATGATTTGCATGCTAAGTATCCTTATTATCAGAAAGACGTTATTAATGGTAGCTTGTATAATAATTCATCAAATATAAATACTGTATCAGTAAAGGCATCTTTAGTTACAACTACAGATTTAAGTGATGATTTAGCATATAAAATAGTAAAATCTATGGTAACTCATTTACAAGAATTACGTGGTGTTACTGGATCTTTAAAAACTATTACTGTAAAAGATATGGCAAAATCAGATATTACTCCTATGCATGATGGTGCTAAACGCTACTATAAAGAAATTGGTGCTATAAAATAAGCAATTAAGTGAAGAAATCAGTAAAAGTAGTACTAGGGATAGAAACAAGTTGTGATGAGACTGCTGTTGCTATTGTGAACAGTAACAAGGAGGTTTTATCACATAAAATTCTTTCTCAGAAAGAGCATGCAAAATATGGTGGGGTTGTTCCAGAAATTGCTTCTCGTGCTCATATTAATTATTTGTATGATTTAACTGTTAGTTGTATAGATGAGTCACAGCTTTCTTTGAATAACATAGATGCTGTTGCTGTTACTTCTGGTCCTGGACTTATTGGTGGGTTAATAGTTGGTGTAATGATAGCTAAAGGCATTGCTAGTGTTACTGGTAAGCCTATAATTGAGGTTAATCATTTGGAAGCTCATGCTTTAATTGTGCGCATGTTTTATGAAATTAATTTTCCGTTTTTGTTGTTGATAATATCTGGTGGGCATTGTCAGTTTTTAATAGTTTATAATGTGGGTTGTTATCATAAGTTAGGTTCTTCTTTAGATGATTCTTTAGGTGAAGTATTTGATAAAGTAGCGAAAATGTTAAATCTTGGATATCCTGGTGGACCAGTTATTGAGGAAAAATCTTTAAGTGGTGATAGTAAAAGCTTTATCTTACCAAGAGCACTAACTGGCCGTTGTGGTTGTGATTTTTCATTTTCTGGTCTTAAAACTGCTGTAAGGAATATTATTATAAATCATAAGTCTATAGATCATAAATTGATATGTGATATTTCAGCATCTTTTCAGGAGTGTGTTGGTGATATATTGGTGAATAGAATTAATAATGCAATTGCAATGTCGAAAGCTATAGATAAAAGAATTGATAAATTAGTAGTTACTGGTGGTGTTGCAGCAAATAAATTGTTACGTAACCGTATGTTAGGATGTGCTTCTGATAATGATTTTAAAATATTGTATCCTCCAAGTAAATTGTGTACTGATAATGGTATTATGGTAGGATGGGCTGGTATTGAAAATTTTATTAAAGGTTATGTTTCAAATTTAGATTTTGCTCCAAAGGCAAGGTGGCCTTTAGAAAGTTTAAAATCTAATATAATGAGAGAGTAGATGTATTTTATGCTATTTGTCTATTGACTTATTTTTAAAACAGTTATGTATAAAATTTCTTTTATAGTAAAGTGATATTGAGATTCAGGAAATAAATGAAATATAGATGATGATTAAAAAATCAATTAATTATCTTAAATTCAATATATTATTTAATAAATAGTACATTATGTGGAATAATTAAAATTCAAAAAGTTAATGTAAATGGATTATTTTTTCATTTTATTTATTAGGTAAATATTAGGAAAATTAAAGAAAGATTTAAACATTAATGTCAGATGCAAATAGATTTAAATTAACATAATAATCTAACACTATAACTTCCAATACATTATCAGGATAGTAAGATTCAGTATTCAAATAGATGTAATTAAAGCTAAATCTAGTTTAGCAAATGTCAATTATTTTGTAAAATGTACATGAAGAGAGAGAAAGAATAGCATGTAGGAATGATTGTTAAAGATTCATATACTTAGTTATTCATAATAGTAGAAGTTCTATGCTTAAAATTTCAGAAAGAAAAGTTGCTAACAAATAAATATCTTATTCTTTATATTGCAAGCTAGGAAAGATTATAAACTAGAAGTTTTTTGTATCAAGTTAATGTATTTGCAAACTAATAAATTTTATAAAAGTAATTTAGCCAAGCTTGAAATACTGATTTTTTTTAAATTGGAAAGTTATTGTTAGAAAAGAAATATCGCAGATGCTCACACAACAAAGTTGTTATTTTTTATATGATGTTTTATATCTTGTTGTAAGTAATAGAAGTATTGCTATTAATTACTATGTATATCAATCATTATTAAAAAATTATATTTTTTTACTTAGTCTGTAGACAGTAAGATTAAAAATAGATACATGTTTGAATGAATATTTAAAAGTTTATCCATGTATATTAAGTATTACGATTAAGTAGAAAATTATAGCACTTGTAATGATTATTATATGTGTGGACTGTATTGTAAAAAGTTATGTAATATACCATTAAAAACTTGAATCTCAAGTTATTAGGGAGTACAATAGAACAAATTTATTAAAGCTATGAAACTCTGACAACTATACCTATTTCAGTATTTTAACAAAACTATGAGTTATGATTATTATGATAATTTTTTAAACTTTTGTTAGTTACTACAACAGTATTTGCAATCTTATCATGCCATGTTTGTTTGCGCTTGTTAAAGTTGCACCATAATATTCCTAAACATAGTGGAAGACAAGATAAAATTGAGCCAAAAACTCGTTTTGTTGATTGGGTTAGTGTTATTTTTTGAAACGTTGTTGCATCAACAATTCTTAGCCCTGTGAGAAATTTTCCTAATGTTGCAGAAAATTTCACCCAACTGTATACAGCATATATATACATAGCAATCATTTGGATAATTTGCCCACAAATGGCCTTGTATAAATATTTATTTTTGATTTGTGTTTCTTGCTCAGTAAGTGGTACACTCATTTTATATTTCTCTATGATTTTTATTACAGTATTATCTGTTTGCTCGTACATGAAAAAATAAGAGTAAACATTCTGTATAATTTGTAAGATGAATATTAAAATAGCAAAATCTATTAATATACTAGTAAGTCTTCTTAGCCCACCTGAATAGCAGATAGTGTTCTTATCTTGAGATTGTTTGTTTTTTTTTAAGAAAGGTAGGTAATTGTATAAAAACATTTTATATTACTCTAGATTATGTAAATATTGATATTTATAGCTATATAGAATTAAATACAATAATATTTTGTAGAAAGCTATCATTTAAAATCAGTAACATTTATCATCAAGTAAGAGTTATATTGTGTATTTATGTTGATTTTTATTAATAATAATGTATCTTGCTTTGTAATGCTTTGTAGTTTTTACATATGATTTTTATATGAAGATACAGATTCATGATTTGGCTGTATATACTTGTATTGGGTTACGTTGTTGGGAAAGAGTAATAAGACAAAAGATAATAGTAGATTGTAATGTAACACTTTATTGTCATAATGCTATATGTGATATTGAAGATACTATTGATTATAGTTTATTTACTGATAGTTTAATTAATTTTGCTAATTCTAATAGTTTTGAATTATTAGAAACAATGGCATCAAATCTATTGGATTATATTATGCAAGATAAGAAAATTTGCCATTGTTATTTAAAGTTGTATAAACCTATTGCTATAAGTATCGATGGTAAAATTAGTGTTGAATTAGAATCTGCACAAAATGATGTCAGTACTTAAGTATTGTATATATTCTGTAATTGGTTAAACTTTGTGTTGTATTCTTTAAAAGGGGTAAGTAATGATTAAGCGTAAAAAAGTTGCTCTTATTGGTGCTGGTAATATTGGTGGTATGATAGCCTATTTAATAAGGCTGAAAAATTTAGGAGATGTAGTTTTATTAGACGTTAATGATGGTATAGCTAAGGGAAAAGCACTTGATATGGCTGAATCTTCTCCAGTGGGAAAATATAATGGAGAAATATTAGGAACTAATAATTATGCTGATATTGAAGGTGCTGATGCAATTGTTGTTACAGCTGGCATTGCTAGAAAACCTGGAATGAGTCGTGAAGATTTGGTTAATACTAATGTAAATATCATAAGAGAAGTAGCAGAAAATATATGTAAGTATGCACCTAATGCATTTGTGGTTGTAGTTACTAATCCGCTTGATGTAATGGTTTTTGCTATGCATAAGTATTCAAAATTATCAAGTAACATGGTTGTTGGTATGGCTGGTATACTTGATTCGGCGAGATTTTCTTATTTTATTGCAAAGGAATTGAATGTATCAGTTGATAATGTCAGTTCTTTGGTATTAGGTGGTCATGGAGATCTAATGCTTCCTTTAGTAAAATATTCTTCAGTTGGTGGGATATCTATAGCAGATTTGATAAAAATTGGTTTAATTACTCAGGATAAAGTTGATGCAATTATAGAAAGAACTAGAAAAGGTGGAGAAGAAATAGTAGGTTTACTAAAAATGGGGTCAGCTTATTATGCTCCTGCTGAATCTGCGTTATTGATGATAGATTCTTATTTAAATGATAGAAGACTAATATTACCTTGTTCTGTTTATTTAAAAGGTGAATATGGCGTAAACAATTTATTTGTGGGTGTTCCTGTTATTATCGGAAAAAATGGAGTGGAAAAAGTAATAGAGCTGCAACTAACAGAACAGGAAAAAAACGTATTTGATAATTCTGTAAAATTGATTGAAAATTTAGTAAGTAATATTTAACTTAGGTTAATTTTCTGAGCTTTTTTAATTATACAATATACCATTTCTTGGGTAATAGATAAATTTTATAGTTTAGTATAGTGGGTGTATTTTTTATCTTTAGTGTACTGTTTTGTTAATTTTTTTTATTTACAAAAAGATTTTTTATAGGTTTATTATAATTATAAGCTATAATATAAGTAGTTAATAGATTTACTAATGTTAATAAAAATTTATTATAATTAATGCCGCTTTCACTAAGTAAAAAAAATAATAACGAAGTTGCTACATCTAATAAAGAGAAGAGTATTGCTTTATTGAAAATGTTTGTAAAAGATATCAGAAAAGTTGCTGCAAAGAGTTGTTATAAAATTCCAAAAGAACAACAAGTGAGTATGGATATTTTTAATAAGCCAATATTATCATCTACTGGTACAGAGATTGTAGCAACTGATGAACACAAAGTTGTTTATGGTGAAATTAAATCTAAAAATGAACAGGATAGTCAAATATTATACCGTGGTAGTCTTATCTGTGTAAAATGGTTTTCTTTAATGGAGCAATACCATAATACTGTTATAATAAAAGGAAATAATGAACTTGGTTTTGCTCTCTATTCTTATGATGGGAAATTATATGATACTTCAGGTAAAAAAGTTGCTTACGTATTGACTTTAGCAGGAAATTTGATAACGCATGATCACATAGTGCGTGATCATACCAAAGGTAAAACGTATTTTCATTCAACATTGGCTGCTGGTATGCCAGTGATGTGTGCTGGTTTAGTAAGTGTTGATCAAGGTATTATTGTTGATATTAGTAATGAAAGTGGACATTATAAACCTAGCGTAGCAAATTTGTATAATGCTGTAAAGTTATTAGATAGAGTTATTAGTGTAGATAGTGTGATACGTATTATGGGTTTTACAATAGATAGTAAAAGTAAAGGATTGCGTGCATTTTATAAAATGCGTATGAAGGGGAGTTTTTTATCGGATATGGAAACAGTGGGAGAAGATGGATTGACTATTCCTCAGAGGTGTTTTGCTTTATTAAAAAAGTATGATGATGATTATAAAAGAACTATTGCTAAGACATTGGTAAAAAATCAAACTGCTCAGGTAAGTGATACATTAGTGCAATGTTGTAGTAAAGATGCATGTGTTAGCGACAGAATATGTTGTATGTAATTGTGAAATTTAAAGAAAAATAATAAATGGGTTTGTTAAATTTAATGTTTTAGTACATAAAAAATATGAAATTCACTTTAAAAGAGGATATATTTAACAATACATTTCTAGTGTTTTTTAGTTGATAGATAAGTTTAAGCAATGTGTTAAATTTGTGTTGTAGCTTTCTATTTTATGTATAAATACACAAAATTGGCGTTAAAAATTTTCTAGGTTATATATATTTTGTAAGAATTTATTTGTATCAAATTATTGAATATTATTGTTTTTAGTATTGGTAATAAGATAATCGCGTAGAATCTTCTTTCTATTTGTAAACTAAATAATAGATTATTGATGTTGCTGTCTTATTAAAAAATTACTGTAATAAGAGTAAGTTTTTCGGCTTGAAGCTTGTCTATTGTAAAGAATTGTATAAATAAAGTAGAGTATATATGTTCAAAAAAAGTAATTGTTATTGTTCAGAGATGAAGTGCTTATCATATATGTCTAGAAATATATTTTCATATACTTCGATTTTTTTTATAAATTTCGTAAGATGGTGTATCATATATGTAAACTGCTCTTCCGTTATCAACCTAGCTTCAAAAGCTTCTATTACATTTTTTTTAAACGCGGATGTATAAGACTTTGTATTATTTAAATAAGATAAGGTGCATTTTATCATCGTTCCTGGATCTTCCATATATTGAAACTTAGTAACCTAATATTAAATTCTTACACTATTATATTGCATTTGTAAAGTGAAATTATAGCGTTTAAGTTGTAATAATGTTTATGGTGTTGACTTTTCATATTATTTCATATAGATGTTATATCATGTTAAATTATGATAGTTATGCAGAAAGTTTTTATTTCTTCTGACCATGCTGGAATAGAGTTAAGGTTAGTTATTAGATTGTATTTAAATGATTTAGGTTATATTGTAGAAGATTATGGTTGTGTTGAGTCTAGCATTACTGTAGATTACCCAGATTATGTAAAGAATGTTGTAGATTGTGTAGTTAATGATAACTTAGCGTTTGGTATTTTAATATGTGGTACAGGTATTGGAATGAGTATTGTGGCGAATCGTCACAGGAGGATTAGAGCAGCTTTGTGCTATAACGTAGAAGTAGCTGAGTTAGCGCGTGAGCATAATGATGCTAATATACTTTGTCTTGGAGCTAGGCATATTAGTTATGAAGATGCTCAATCTATAGTTTATAAGTTTCTCACTACAAAATTTTCTGAAGGAAGGCATGTACAAAGAATAATCAAGATAGACAATTGTTTATGAATCAGACAGTTAATCAAGATGAATTATTAAAATTTTCAAAAATAGTTGATCAATGGTGGGATGAAAATGGTCCATTTAAAGCTTTACATAATATTCATCCTTTAAGAATGCAGTATATTGTTGATTACATAAATAAAGTTACTCCTGGTGTAGATTTTAATACATTATCAGTTCTTGATGTTGGCTGTGGAGGTGGTTTATTATCGGAATCTATGGCTCGTTTGGGTATGAAAGTTTTTGGAATAGATGCTAGTGAGGATAGTATTAATATTGCTAAAGTACATGCTTTAAAGCGTAATTTATGTAATTTAGATTATTGCTGTGTAAACGTAGATTCATTAGTTAGTACAAAAGAAAAATACGATATAATCACTGTTATGGAAGTGGTTGAACATGTTGATAATTTATCAGTTTTTATCAGTGCTATAAGTAATGTATTGAATGATAATGGGATAATATTTTTGTCTACATTGAATAGAACAATGAAATCTTTATTATATGCAATAGTATATGCTGAATATGTTTTTAAATTGGTTCCTCGTCATACTCATCAATGGAATAAATTTGTTAAACCTTCAGAAATTGCAAATTTGTTTTTACTGAATGGTATATCTATAAAAGAAATTAAAGGAATAAGTTTTAACATAATGAAGAGAGATTGGATATTATCTGATGATATTTCTGTAAATTATATTTTATCTGCACAGAAAATTTAAAAAATATATAGAATAATAAAAAATGTAAAGTAAATAAATTTTAATACACTAAACATTATAAATCTTCATCACAATTAGCTTATGATATGAGATTAATAATATGCAGTAATGTTCAGGGTAACGTTATTGTAAATCAAGTATATTAAATTCTTTATATTTTTCTGTTATACATAAATTTCACTAATAAGACTATTCCTATTATAAAAATAAGAGCAGGTAATATCCATAATAAATAAGTATATGAATTATATGGAGGATTGATAATTATTTGATTGCCATAGTAGTTTTGTAATTCAGTAATTATTTGATTATCATTATAACCATTTTGAATTTTATTTCTTATCATTGATCTCATATCATAAGCTAATTGTGATTGAGATTCATAAATAGATTCTCCAGAACAAATTAAGCATCTTACTATTTTAAATAGATTAATTGCACGCAATTCCATATCATTATTTGTTAGCTTTTGATCTATTGAAAAAGCATAGGCAGAGGAAAATGATAATGTGAAAGTAAGAATGAATACTAAATTATTTTTTATTTGCACTTTTATTTATTGTATTTGTGATTAACTTTATTTTATTAATAAACTCCTCATAAGGAATTTTACATATAAAAATATTAAAAGGATTAGTTGTCTGACTGATTGATAATAAAATGTTGCCATTTTCTTTTTTTGTAGCAATTGAGTGTATGTAGTTTTGTAATATATAAGAGATTCTATCTGTATTGTTTGATTTATGAGATATTATTTCCACTAATTGTCTAATAATATCTTTAGTTTCGCTTATTTCTATTGTTAAACCTTCACTATTTGTTTTGTTGTAATCCATAGATAATGGAAATAATAATGTTCCGTAAATTGCAATAAGTGATTTTTTGAATGTAATGTCTATATTATCTATAATAGCACTAATTTCTTTAAATTCAGTGCCTGACGTAGTTAATGTCATTGTAGCATCTTTTATTTTTATATTTGTATTTGTGTCTGAATTTCCAACAATGTTTGCATTTATTTTATATTGTAGCATTGTAAGTAAATTATCTGGAGATGTATGCTCATTAGTTTTGATGAAAATGGAATTTTTCTTTGTAATATTGTTGTTATTACAACTGAGACCATTATCTTCGTATATTATTTGTGAAAAGTATGCTTTCTTATCATTTTTATTATCCAATAGTGAAAGTAGCAGGTTTTTAGAAGGTTTGACAAATAAGTTAAATTTATCGTTTAATTGACAATTTAATTTGTATTGTTGTTCATTATTTGTAATTTTTGTTGAACTTTCAGATTTTAATGTAGTATTTTCTCCTGAGAATTCTAATGTGTCACTCAGTAAACGATATTTTAACGATACGGATGAAATAGATATATTTAAAGATGGTAAATTTATTTTTAAATTTGAGATTTTTATCTTTGGAGTGAAAGGGAATCCTGTAATTTGTATGTTATCTTTGTATAATGCATCAATATGTATTAGAGCTTTTGATATGGTTGCTTTTACATGCGTTGCGATAACAAGCCAAATACCTACATATAAAGATGAAAGTAATGCAATAATAACTGATGGGATTATAATTAGTTTTTTGTTGAAGTATTTCATTTTTTTGTAATTAATCATTTTTTATGAAGGATATATTGCGGGTCTCAGTTGGTAGAATTACACATAATCCATCAAGTTCTTTTGTTAAAATTATTTGACATCCAAGACGTGAAGTATCTGTCAGCCCAAATGCTAAATCAAGCATATCATTTTCTTCATCAGAGATTTCATTGTGTTGCTCAACTATATCATACCAGCTTGGATCAATTATTACATGACAAGTAGAACATGCTAACGAACCTTCACAAGCACCTTCTAAATCTACATTGTTTCTATGTGCTAAGCTTAATAAGGTTTCTCCATCGTAAGCTTCATATGTTTTGCGACTTCCATCTGGTGAAATAAATGTTATCAATGGCACAATATACCTCCAAAATGTTATATTTATTTAACTACTAATGTTATAGTTATCAATAGATTTTTTTAAATAAAAATCCATTCTTTTTTTAATAAAATCATCTGCTAGTACTTCAACATTATTTATAGCATCTTTAATTTTATCAATATTACCATTTGTTAATGTTTTTTCAGCTTCTGTTATTGCGTTGTTGATTGTATTAAATTCTTTTTCAGATATTAGTTTTTTGTCTGCAATTAAAGCATTTTTGATAATTGTAATAATTCTTTGTCCTTCGACTTTTTGTTCAGCTATTAAACGCATTTGCATATCACTATCAAAATTATTGATTGAATCTATGATATTATCTTCTATTTCTTTTTGATCTAATTCGCATGTGTTATTTATGCTAACAGATTGCTTTATGCGTGTAGATTTTTCTTGTGCTGAAACAGTTAACATGCCATCCATGTCAACCTTAAATTCTACTATAATTTTTGCAGAGCCTGCAGGTAATGGTGGTATTCCTTTTAAATCAAATTTTGCTAATGACTTATTATGCTCTACCATTTCTCTTTCTCCTTGGCAGACATGTATTTGTATAGAATTTTGTCCATCGATGTAAGTAGTAAATTCTTGAGTTGCATATGCGGGTATTGGTGTATTTCTTGGAATAATTTTTTCTACAATGCCACCCATAGTTTCTATCCCTAGTGAAAGGGGTAGAGCATCAATTAAAACATTTTTATTTTTTATATGTGGATTAGATAGATAATAAGCCTGTAAAGCGGCCCCAACTGCTACTATTTGCTCAGGATCTATATCGCAAAACACTTTATTATGAAATATATTGCTTAGCATATTTTTTATTATAGGCATTTTAGTAGCTCCACCTACTAGTATTACTTTTGCAATACTGTTGAAATCAAGCTCTATACTATTGATTGTTGAGGTTATGATACTTAAAGTTTTATTTAATAAATCTGATATTATGTCTTGTAGCTCATCTCTGCTAATTTTACAAGAAAAGTTTTTTTCATGTATTTTAAATGTAAAATTGCCGCTATAGTTTTCACTTAAGTATTCTTTTGCATGTTTTACATTTGGAATTAAGTCGCTCAATAATTCTTTGTTAAACTCTATATTATTAATGTTTTCTTCTTTCTGATATTTATTGTATATGAATTTTGCAAGTAAGTAATCTATGTCATCTCCTCCTAGATTTGTGTCTCCGCCAGTTGCTAATACTTGGAATACTCCTTGATGTAATTTTAATATTGAAACATCAAATGTTCCACCTCCTAAGTCATATATCATGTAGATATTGTTCTCATATTCTGGTTTTTCAACGCCATAAGCTAGTGCTGCTGCAGTAGGTTCATTTAGAAGACGTAATACTTCAAGATTGGCAAGATGTGCAGCATCTTTTGTAGCTTTTCTTGCTGCTTCATCAAAATATGCTGGTACTGTTATTACTACTTTTTTTACTTCTAGATTAGTACTATCTTTGACAATTTTACATAATTTTTTAAGAATTTCTGCTGATACTTCAACTGGTGTAACATATGTTCCATCTTGTTTTCTTATGTATATGTCATTATTACCTTGATCAATTATGTTAAACAGTAATTCTGATGATAACTCGCTGATATCTTTGATTGATTTTCCCATTAATCTTTTTATTGAAGAGATAGTGTTATTATTAGAATGGTGCGTTCCTACTTGTACTTCATTATTGATATAACTTACTGTTGAAGGAATTAGGAATTTACCATTTTCGTCTTGGAATATGATGATTTTACCTTCACTGTCAATCATAGAGATTAACGAATTAGTAGTTCCTAAATCTATTCCAAATGCAAGTGTATTGTCATTAATTTGTGGTTCTGTTATATTGATTAATTGCATTAAATAGTACTCCTATCTTCTTGAATTTTCTTGAGATATTTTAATTTTATGACTTGTTTTGCAGCTTCATTGAAATCTTCTCTAGAAAAAGCATCTTCCATGGCTTTAGTAGATGATGAGATTTGGTATTCAATATCAATATTTTTTGATTCTTGTATTTTAAATATTTCTTCTATTATATTGTTTATATCGTTTTTATCAGCAGTAATGCCCTTAATTTGTAATAAGTATTCTGCTCTTGTAATATAGGATTTTAAAATTTGGTATGCTTTGTTTATTTCTGCTATGTTATCTAATGCTAATTTTTTTTCTGATTTTAAAAAGAATAAATCTGGATGATAATTGCTTTGTAATGCTATGTAATTCTGTTCTAGTACTTGTATATTGATACAAAACTCTTGCTTTAATTTAAATAGTGAAAAGTAATCTTTATACATAAAAACTTTCTCCACACCCACATCTTCCTTTTTCATTAGGGTTTTTAAATGTAAACCCTGAAGATATTTTGTTTTCTACATGGTCTATTTCTGTTCCATTGATAAACATCATTGCTTTTGGATCTATTAATATAGTAAAATTTTCATATTGATATTCTACTTCAATTTTTACATCTAACAATTTGATATCATATGCATATTCAATGTTATATTTAAAACCAAAACATCCTTTTTGTTTTACCATTATACGAATGCCAATAACTGTACCTTCTTTTTGTTTGATAAGCTGTCTTATTCTTTTTATTGCATTTTCTGTTATGATAATTGGTGATTTACTTGTTACTTCGCTATTTATATAATATCTAACCTCTGAAGAATTACCTTCATTATTATAAGATGTAGAAGTTTCATTGTTCATGTAAAAACCTTGTTTTTTTTTTGGTGGTTTATTTTATTTATCATTTGAAGATGCAGTATTGTTTTTTCTATTTGCTTGTTTCATATTATAATCATCGATAGCAGCTTTTACAGCATCTTCTGCAAGTAAAGAACAATGTATTTTTACTGGTGGTAAGCTTAGTTCTTTTGCTAATACCGTGTTTTTTAATTTGTGTGCTTCATCTACTGTCTTACCTTTTATTAATTCTGTTGCTAGGGAACTTGCTGCAATTGCAGCTCCACAACCAAAAGTTTTGAATTTTGCATCAATTATTCTTCCATTGTTATCTACTTTTATTTGTAATTTCATTACGTCTCCACAGCTTGGAGCTCCTACTAACCCAGTGCCAACACTGTAATCATCTTTTGGTAGAGTACCAACATTTTTGGGGTTTTTGTAATGTTCTAATAGAGTTTCACTATAACTCATAATTGCCTCATAATTGCTAAAATATAATCAAAAAATTAATGTGTGTCCCATTTGATACTATTAAGGTCTATTCCTTCTTGTACCATTTCCCATAATGGACTCATTTCACGTAGTTTTCTTATGCTACTAACGATAAGTTCTGCTGCATATAAGATTTCTTCTTTTGTAGTAAACCTACCTATACCAAATCTAATTGATGAATGCTCTAAATCTTTTTCAACATTTAAAGCACGTAAAACATAAGATGGTTCAAGTGATGCAGAAGTGCAAGCAGATCCTGAACTTACTGCTAGATTGTTAATTGCCATAATAATAGATTCTCCTTCGACATATGGGAAACTTAAGTTTAAATTTCCTGGTATGCGTTGTTCATAATCACCATTTAATACAACATATGATAAATGTTTTTTTATTTCATTATATAGTATATCACGTAATTCTTTTATTCTTATGTTTTCTTCTTCCATTACTTCTTGAGCTATGCGTGCTGCTTCTCCTAGTCCTACAGCTAATGGTGTAGGTATTGTACCTGATCTCATTCCACGTTCTTGTCCGCCTCCATTAATCAAAGGAGTAAGTCTTACTCGTGGTTGACGTTTACTTATATATAATGCACCTATCCCCATTGGTCCATATATTTTGTGTCCAGATATGCTTAATAAGTCAATGTTCATTTTATTTACATCTATTGGTATTTTACCAAAAGCCTGTGCTGCATCTGTATGAAAAAATATACCGTATTCGTGACAAATTTTACCTATTTCTTCAACTGGTTGAATCACACCAATTTCATTATTTACAGTCATTACTGACACTAATATTGTTTTATCAGTTATAGATGATTTTAGTAGATCTAAGTCTATAATACCATTTTTTTGTACATCTAAATAAGTAACGTTAAATCCTTCTGTTTCTAAGTGACGGCATGAATCTAAAACACATTTATGCTCTGTACGTACTGTAATTATATGATTTCCTTTGTTTTTGTAAAAATTTGCTACACCTTTGATTGCTAAATTGTTTGATTCTGTTGCACCTGATGTGAAGATAACTTCCTTGGGTTCAGCATTTATTAAGGATGCAACTCTTTCTCTAGCTAATTCAACAGCTGATTCAGCTTTCCAGCCAAAAGAATGACTACGTGAGTGAGGATTAGAGAATTGTTGAAAGTATGGTATCATTGCTTCTAATACTCTATCATCTGTTTTTGTTGTAGATTGATAATCAAGAAATATAGGTAAGTTGATATGTATTTGTCCTTCTTTTTCCATTTTATTACCTATTTCTGATAACGTTAATGACATGGTAGTCTTCTAATTTTTGCATAATTTTACCTATTTTAGTTTTAGTAGCTTATTGTTTTGGTATGTTTTGTACCAACAATTAACTATTTTTTTTATTTGGTGTTCCGTTATATCAGGACTGAGGCTAATCCTGATTGAGTTTTTAGCTATGTCATCATCTATTCCCATTGCAGATAATACGTGAGAACGTGTTAGTGTTCCAGAAGAACAAGCTGATCCATTACCAACAGCAATATTTTCAATATCAAAGCTTATTGTTTGTATTTCACTACTTACATTTGGCATTGAAATACATGTAGTATTCGGTAGCCGCTGTGTATTTTTTCCAAGAACTTGAGCTTCAGGTACTAAATTTAATATCTCACACTCTAGTTTATCACGTAATTCCTCTACAGTAGACATTTTTTTTATAGAATCTTTCAAATTATTGAGAGAGATAGATAATAAATAAATTGATATTACATTTTCAGTACCAGCACGCAACCCTTTCTCTTGATTTCCACCTAATATCATAGGTTTTATTTTTATTTTTTTACTATTAAAAAACAATACGCCAGTTCCTGCAATACTTCCTAGTTTATGTGATGAAATTGTTAATAAATCTACTCCTAAGTCTTCAATATCTATATGGATTTTGCCACATGCTTGTACAGCATCTGTATGTACTAGTGCACCAAATTTATGTGATATTGCTACTATCTCTTTTATAGGTTGAATAACTCCGGTTTCATTATTTGCTGTCATTATTGATACAAGAACTTTTTTGTCTTTAAATTTATTTAGGGTTTCACTGAGTACATCTAAGCATATTACTCCATTAGAGTTTACTGGGATTAATTCTGCATCTGTAGTGCAATTCATTATGGATGCATGTTCTATAGAAGAAATTAGGTGTTTGTATTCGGCGGTACTATTTATTACTAAGTTGTTTGCTTCTGTTCCAGATGAAGTGAAAATTACATCATAATTTTTAGCATTTAGTCTATTAATAGCTATCTCTCTTGTTTTTTCTATGATGCTTCTTGTACTTTGACCTAGTTTGTGTGTTGATGATGGATTATATATATTTAATGAAGATAAGTTGTCTAATTGTTTTTTGATCACAGGTAGTATGGTTGATGTTGAATTGTAATCTGCATATATGTATTTACTATCATCATTGCTTAATATGCTAATATTCTTGAAATCATTATTGATTATGTCTTCTAATGAAATGCTATTTAAATATTTTTTAATATAATTACCTATGTTATCCCATAGATTATGAGTAATACATTTTGCATTGTTTGATAAGCATCCTATTACATTATTGTTTTTACATCTTGTAATTTTTATGCTTTCTCCTATGGATTCAAGTATTGAGTTAATTGTAATTGTATTTGGTGATTTATTTAAAAAATATCCTCCACCTGGACCTTTTGTTGCATTTACTAATCCTTGCTTTTTTAATTTTGCAATAATTTGTTCTAAGTACCCTTCAGAAAGAGATTGGCTATTTGCAATATGTGACATTTTTTTTGGTTGGTTACTACCTTTTAGTATATAGTACTCTTGAGCTAAATTTACCATAAACATAACAGCATAACGTAACCTTGTTGTAATCAACATATTTAATTTTCCAAAATCATTATGTATTGTTGAAATGTTTTTAATGAAAGATTTTTTACTCAATCAACAATCTGTTAATGTATCATTAATATACCTTGTGTCAAGTAGGTTTTTTATTAAATAGATAGCCAGATTAATCTATTGTTGTTTTAGTGACTTTTGATTATTTGTATTAATGTTATTTTATTAGATTAAATTGTAATCTAGACTTTATTCTATGATCATAGAAATACTTTAAAAGTTGAATTTTTATTCTTAATGTTATACACTTAAAAGTTAAAGTTTACTCATTTTTTTTTTTATTTTAAGGAAGTTAATTCATGAGAGAAATATTTTTTAATGGTGCAGTTGGTAAAATTGAGGGAAAATATCATCATAATAAAACTTTAGGTGCTCCACTTGCTTTAATTTTTCATCCTCACCCTCAGTACGGTGGGAACATGGATAATAAAATTGTATATAATTTATATAATATATTTGCAAATAATGGGTTTTCTGTTTTAAGAATTAATTTTCGTGGTGTAGGTAAATCTTCAGGTAATTTTGAAAAAGGTATAGGTGAATTAAGTGATGGTGCAGCAGCAGCAGACTGGTTGCAAAATAATAATGTAGCTTCAGCTCCTTTTTGGGTTGCTGGTTTTTCTTTTGGGGCATGGGTTGCTATGCAATTAATGATGAGGCGTCCAGAAGTTGAGGGTTTCATAGCAGTGTCTCCACCTGCAAATAAATATGATTTTTCGTTTTTATCACCTTGTCCTGTTCCTGGTTTGATAATTCAAGGTGATCAAGATAGTATTTCTGATGAAGCTGCAGTATCTCAGCTTGCTACGAGATTGAGTAATTCTATTAAGAGTGAGTATATGCAGTATTATGTTATAGAAAAGGCAGATCATTTTTTTCGTGATCATCTTGATAAGTTTAATGAGATCGTTGATAATTATATAAAGTTTCGTCTATCTGAATCTACTGGTAGTAATAAAAAAGGAGTTGTTCATAAAAAAGTAAAACAGCGTCGTATTATTATGCATGATGATCCAGTGAGTTAAGTATTTATTGTAAATCATTGAAAATCCTTTTTAGTTTGTTGATTTTTTTAAAGTTATATAGTTATTTATATCAGTGTTTTTATAAATTGTTAGTGGTTGTTTGTTAGTTACTATAGGGATTTTCAATGATGTTTATTTTCCAACTTAATATAATGCTTTAAATTAAATTAATTTCTTAATTTACTTTTATATGCTGTATGGTACAGATTCTTTTTTCTAGTGTTGTTTTTTATATTTTATGTAATCTTGCTATATATTTTGCTAATTTGCATGTTTTGTGTTATAGATTTGTAAGATTTATAAGCTATCAGTTTTATATATTATGATGGAACAATACAAATTTTGGCCATTTCAAGAAGCAGAGAAAATATTAAAAAGGTTTGGTGAAAATACAGAAATTATTTTTGAAACTGGTTATGGTCCTTCAGGACTTCCTCATATTGGTACTTTTGGAGAAGTATTACGTACTACTGCAATAATGAATGCATTACGTAAAATCTGTCCTAACATTGTCACAAAGATAATAGTTGTGTCAGATGATATGGATGGGTTGCGGAAAATACCAGACAATATTCCAAATAAAGACATGATAGCTGAACATTTATGTAAACCTTTAACTATGATACCAGATCCTTTCTGTACTTGTGAAAGTTATGGTCATCATATGAATATGTTATTGTGTAAATTTCTTGATTTATTTAATTTTCAATATGAATTTAAAAGTGCAACAGAGTGTTATAGGAATGGTTTGTATGATGAAAAGTTACTTTTATTATTGAAAAATTATGATAAAGTTATGGATGTTATGCTACCTACATTAGGTAGTGAAAGACAAAAAACTTATAGTCCATTTTTACCAGTTTGCCCTAAAACTTCTAAGGTATTGCAAGTACCTATTATTGATATTGATGTTGAATTGTGTACTATTTCTTATAAGGATGAAGATGGTGAAATAGTTACAACGCAGGTTACAGGTGGAAAATGTAAATTACAATGGAAACCAGACTGGGGAATGAGGTGGTCAGCGCTTAACGTTAAGTATGAAGCATATGGTAAGGATTTGCAACCATCTGCAGAGTTGTCTAGTAAAATATGTGAAATTTTAGGTAGTGCACCTCCAATTTTATTTTGTTATGAATTATTTTTGGATAAAGAAGGTAGAAAAATTTCAAAGTCAAAAGGGAATGGTATATCAATAGAAGATTGGTTATCTTATGCGCCTTCTGAAAGTTTAGCGTTATATATATTACAAAACCCTAAGAAAGCAAAAAAATTATATTTTGATGTAATACCACGTTCTATGGATGACTATTTATATTTAGTAGATGATTATCATAAAAACCCTAGTTATGATAATCCTGTATGGCATATTCATCATGGAAGTGTGCCGATAATTGATATTTTTGGTTTGAGTTTTTCTTTATTGTTAAATTTAGCATCAGCTTGCAATGCTGAAAATAGTGATGTGCTATGGGGATTTATAAAGAGTTATCAAGATAATAATGCATTACAGGATAATAGGTTATTGTCTCAATTGGTGGATTTTTCAGTTAAGTATTATCATGATTTTGTTAAGCCTCATAAAGTTTATAAAACTCCAGATCATGATGAAAAAATTATACTAGATGAATTAAAGAATATGCTTAATGATTTTCCAAGTGATATTACGTCTGATGAAATACAGAGTAATATATTTTCTTTAATGAAAAAATATTGTTTTAATGACTTACGGTCTTGTTTTAAAAGTTTTTATGAAATTTTGCTAGGTCAGAGTCATGGTCCTAGGTTAGGGTCTTTTATAAAATTATATGGAATAAATAATACTATTAATTTGATTAATCAAGCATTAAAAAGATAAATTGCATATATAGTTTTATTGTTTGTTATATTGAATAGTTATTATTTTGTAGTGTAAATGTATATATATTTAAAAATATATAATTTATAAAATTGACCAACTAATAAAATTGTGGTAGCTTACAGCATATTTGTTTTTGAAAATGTTATGCTGGCTAGAGTTATTTTTATAGCTTTATTTGTATTGACAGGTTGTTATACTACAACAATTCATCATGGGTATCCTACTTCTGAAATTAATTTGTGGGAGGGTATAAAAGTTGGAGATTTGAATAGTCAGGTTGTACAGCTTATAGGTGATCCTTGCATTATTGAAGATAATGTATGGTATTATGTTTCTTATAGTATTTATAAAAAGCGTTTTTTCTCAACAAAAGAATATGAGTCTATTGTTTTAAAGTTAACCTTTGATCCTCAAACTAATGAAGTAATAGAAGTGAAAAATATTAAAGTAAGTAAGAGGAATTTAGCGAAATTGTTGAAAAAAAATGATACATCAGTTACTGGTATACATGATAGTTTACTTCGTAAGCTTATCAGTAAATTAAATTAGTTAAGAAATGCGCATTAATTTTCTTATTGATATTTAGAAAATCAAATCAGTTAGGTATATTATATAAATGTTATGCTATAAGTAGCATGATAGTAATAGTAATTATGAATTTTTAATCTTATTACAATGACTCATGGATAACCAATAATGTAATAGGTGTAGTTAATATAAGATTCAAACATTGAGTTAATAAAATTAGTTTGTTTTGTTGAATTTTAGTTTAATATCTATTTATAAAAGATTTATAGGTTAGTAAATCGTATTTTACATGGCGTAATTTTCATCTCTTCAAATAACACCATATCAGAACTGCAAAAATAACAGTGCTGCTATTTTGTGTAAGTATGGTATAACCCAAGCTTATTGATGTGTTTAATGACAAAGGATAGTATAAATGTAAATTAGTTAGCTATTTGAAAGGCGTGCTTTACATTTGTATATTACTAGATGTGTATAAAGTGTAAGCATTATTATTAGTAATAAGGAGTGTTATGTCTGGTAAAGTTTATCTATAGTTTTTTAAATTAAATAATTAATATAAATGAGTACTATTTGAAATACATTAAGCAGAAATTTGAGGTGTAAGTTGTTGTTTTATAAGTACAATACTAAATAGTATGGTTAAAATAAAATGGAATATAGTAAGAAGAAGAAAATAGATGGTTGTATAGGTGATAGTAGTAAACATGAGATAGTTATAGAGGAGCTGGGTGTGTTTATTCATCTATAGATAATAATAGTAATACTTTTGTCATGAAGAACAATTAGAAAGAAAAATTACTAAAGATGGGTTGATGTCTTTTACTCGATCTCCATCTTAATTTGTGTGTAAGTTTACTTGAAATATAAATATATTTTGAGTGAATTATTGAATCAATTGATTAATAGCTGATTGTAATCTGTTCATTGCTGGTTCTGCTACTTCTAACTTTGTAGTAAGTAAAAAAATATTTTATAATAGATAAATTTCATTAGTATGTGAAAGTAATATTAAGAATATTATAATAGTAGTATATTGGTAATATTTTTGAATTGATTCTTTAGTTTTATAGAGTTTAATTTATTACAGCTTTAATTATACTTAAGTTGCATGTTATGTTATAAAGTAAATTGTCAAGTTATGTAATAAGTTTATTGATGATATTAGTGTTATACATTTTTATCTTTAGCAGAAGTATTCATTTTAAATGAAAAGAGATTAAAGATTAGCATGGTGAAAAGAGTTATAAGAAATGTTATTTATTGGCATACCTGCTATTCTTTTATTTTATAATATAAAAACTAGTTATTGTATATATTTTTGGCATGTGAAATTGTTTTAAGAAAATAGATATTATATAGTACATATTAGATAATAATGATTATCAGAGTTGTGGTGTTAATTTAGTAAATTTTTGATTGTGAAGTTGAAGTCTGTTATTGAATTAATAAAAACAATAACACTTTGATTAAAAGTATGTGAAATTGACAATTTAGTTAAGGTAGAGTATTATACATACATGTGCTACCTTTAGGTGAATACATGCATGATGGAAAAGTAAGATATGGTACATTACAGAAAGAAAGAAATACATTTCTACAATATAGAAATTGTTTGTTATATAGTACTTCCATCTTAGCGTGTATCTTTTTCTTAATTATTCCTGTTATTCTTGCTATCTGTGATATTTGTTATCGAGGTAATTTAAATACTCCATATAAACCTGTTGCAATTATTATGGCAGTATTGTTATCTGTGATATATTGTGTATTTCATCAAGCTAAAAGTCATGAAGGAGTTGAGAAGCAACAAAATGAAGTGCAAAAAACACTGTTTTATTTGATGCTTGTATCTGGTGTTATGCTTCCATTCGGAAGTGTTATTTATGAACTGTGTAATATGGTGGATGAAAAATATGTTAATGTATATAAATTTTCTGTATATTGCGTATTAGCTTTGTGTTGTCTAAGTTTATTATCACATTGTATTTCTAGTAGAATTAATATTGCAGATCATGTAGATTCTGATAATAATGTTAATGATGTGTCTGGTCCAGGTTGCTTATCAGCAATACAATATTATTGTTGTTGTTCTGATATGGGCAATATTATGATAGAGTAATAGAAGACTGAATTAGTTGAGTTAATTTCTAATTGTTTATTTACGCTAAATTATTAATAATTTGAAAATGAGAAAAATCTAATTTAAGATAAATCTCAGATAAAGTAACCCAGATATAACTTTGTAATTCTTGTTGATGCATAGGTAATAGTATTACATAATTCATAGATGTAATCTTATTAATTAATATATTTTTATTTTTTATAATAGAGTAGTAATTTTTAATATATTTGAATTGTTAATGTGGTATTGCATTCAGTGAGTAATTTACTATAGCGTCATGATTGTGCGAATTTATATATGTGGTTTTATAAATTGCTCTATGAAATTACGTAATATGCTCCATAGTTATATTCTTATTATTTCGTTATGTTTTTTGAATTTCTGTTATAACAATTTTAAAAATAGGTACTACTTTTAACTTTTTAAATTTATCTGTTATATAACCTCTGATTATAATTGGTAGCTTTTATGATTTTATGAGTATATATTAGTAGAGTAGGTTTCTATAAAATAAAGTCATCTAAGAGAATATTAATTTTAAAATTAACTTATTGAATTACTATAATTTTAATATGGATTTATTACAATGTGTGTTTTTGAATTTATTTTGCGCATATCATGCTAGTATAAAGGTATGCATTATTCGTCTAATACATTGCTTAGTTACCTGGATTTATGCTTTATGTTATGTTAATTTTTGAGCATTAGAAAAATTAGTTTTTCGGTATGTAGAGGCATTACAATAATATGATTAAGGTAATTATATTTTGTCAACTTTGTATTATTTTAACTTACTCTATATTTCACTATTGTATATCTCTTATGTATACTCATTATGTTTCATATTATAAAATACATTGTCGCTAATCTAATAAGTTCAATGTTATATTTAATAGTGTAATGCAATTATGCATCAATATTTTGCACGTTCAGAGCATTGTTATTAATGAAATCACGTCTAGGTTCTACAAAATCACCCATAAGTACTGAGAATATTGAATCGGCAGCTTCACAATCAGATATCTTCAACTTCAGTAAAGTTCTTGTTTCAGGGTTTAATGTAGTATCCCATAGTTGATCTGAATTCATTTCACCTAAACCTTTAAATCTTTGTAGTGTCATGTCCTTTTTGCCGAATTCGATAATATTATCTACCAAAGAAGTAGGTGAGTTTATTTTAATATTGTTGTCTTTGGTAGATAAAATAAGCATACTGTTAAAGATTTCATCAATTCCATCACAAATATTGATAACCTGTCTTATTTCATCTGAGTTCATCATAGCATTATCAATATAATACTTATCAACTAACCCATGTGATAGTCTAAAAATGCTTATCTTATCCTTTTCAGGAATTTCAACACTCCACTCATATTCACAAAAAACCTTATTTAGATGTTCAGATATTACATCAGCAGAATCAAAGCCATGCTTTTTAAAGAAAATAATCAATGACTCTAAAACACTTTGAGGAATTATTCTGTCGTATGACTTTGTAATCTTGCTAATATTCATACATTGGTGTAAAATTTGAGATAAATTTTCTCCTGAATAACTATTAGTACCAGTAAGAGTTAAATCTTTTATTGCATTACTAATTATATAATCATGCAACATATCGTCATTTTTTATGTAAAATTCTTTCTTATGTTTTGTAACTTTATAAAGTGGAGGTTGTGCAATATATAGATATCCTCTTTCTATAACTTCACGCATATAACGGAAAAAGAATGTCAATAATAAAGTCCTAATATGTGATCCATCAACATCTGCATCTGTCATAATAATAACTTTGTGATAACGTATTTTTTCAATATCAAAATTCTCAGTTCCAATATTACTACCTATTGCAGTAATTAATGATGCAATTTCTGCTGATGATAGTATACGATCTAGACTTGCACGCTCTACATTTAATATTTTTCCTTTTAATGATAATACAGCTTGGGAACGTCTATCACGTCCTTGTTTTGCAGATCCACCAGCGGAATTACCCTCTACAATAAATAACTCAGATAATTCTGGTGACTTCTCCTGGCAATCTGCTAATTTGCCTGGAAGAATGGTAAAATCGAATCCGTTTTTACTCTTTATAAGCTCTCTTGCTTTGCGTGCAGCTTCTCTTCCTTTGGCAGATCTGATTATTCTCTCTATGATACTAGCAGCTAGTTTAGGATTAGTTTCAAAAATATTAGTCAATTTTTCATATACTATATTTTCCACAACTGTTCTAGCCTCAGAACTGACTAATTTATCTTTAGTTTGAGATGAAAATTTAGGATCAGGCAATTTTATTGATAATACACATGTAAGTCCTTCTCTTACATCTTCTCCTAGAATACTTACCTTTGCTTTTTTTAAAAAACCTTCATTTGTTGCATAATTATTAATACAGCGTGTCATGGCTGATCTAAATCCTGCAAGATGAGTTCCTCCATCTCTCTGTCTGATATTATTGGTAAAGCATAACATATTTTCATAATAAGAATCATTCCAATGCATTGATAACTCTAAGCTTATTCCATGCTCGAGTACAATTCCTTCTATATGAACAATTTTAGTAACAGCAGTCTTATTACGGTCAAGATATTTTACAAATCCAGAAGTTCCTTTGTCTGATGCATCACTAATTTTAGAGTTATCTCTAAAGCCGAATGATGAATTTAATACTTGAGTACTCCTTAAATCTTTTAGATTGATATTAATGCTAGAATTAAGAAAAGATAGCTCTCTTACACGATTTTCTAAAGTTGAATAATTAAAATTTACAGATGAAAAGATGTTCTTAGATGGCAAGAAAGTAATTTTAGTACCTTTTTTATGTGTGTTTTCACCTACTACTGATAAAGGTTTTACTGTAACACCATCTTCAAAGCGCATAAAATATTCTTTTCCATTGCGCCATATGGTTAGCTCTAGCCAAGTTGAAAGAGCATTTACAACTGATATACCGACACCATGAAGTCCACCAGAAACTTTATAACTACTGTGATCAAATTTACCTCCAGCATGTAACTGTGTCATTATTACTTCAGCAGCTGACATACCTTCATCTTCATGCATATCTACAGGTATACCTCTACCATTATCTGTAACAGAAATAGATCCATCACATTGAATTACAATATCTATTTTATTGCAAAAACCAGCAAGTGCCTCGTCTATAGAATTATCAATAACTTCATATACCATATGGTGTAAACCGGAACCATCATCAGTATCACCAATATACATACCTGGTCTTTTTCTAACTGCATCTAGTCCTTTTAAGACAGTAATAGAACTTGCATTGTAATTGTCCATAGCAATATTATAGTTAATTAAGTTAACAACATTATAGCTGCAGAAAATTTTAGATAAAGTAAAAAAAGTCTTTATTGCAAGTTTAGTAGACTATTGTAAATCAATAAGATGAGTATGAAGCATGTATTAATCAGAAAAGTAATATATTAATAAATACGAATTGCAAAAACATGTAAAACTTAATACTAATTAAAAATATAGTTTAACGTATTCAACATTTGTTAACTAATAGAAGCATTCTTTACCATGTATACCGTGTATAAATTACTTAAAATATCAGATTGTAAAAAAATTTAATATAATACTATATAATAAATCTGTAGAATCTGTATCTAATAAATTTGAAAACATATTATATAAATATAGGAGTATAATGAATACATTACTAGAGATAAGTGACCTAACGTCTGATGACATAGAAGCCATTTTTAATATTACAATGCAATACTTTAATGGAAATCAGGATAATAGGATTCTAAGTGGAAAAGTTGTCGTAAACTTGTTTTTTGAAAGCTCAACACGTACTTTGTCTTCTTTTGAGATTGCGGAAAAATCATTAGGCGCACATTCTGTGACATTAAACATTAATACATCGTCTATAAATAAAGGAGAAAGCATTATAGACACTATTTTAAATATAAATGCAATGGATCCTGATTTAATTATAATAAGGTCACAATATAGTCAATTAGTCAAAACAATATCTCAGTATGTACCAAATTGTTGTATAATAAACGCTGGGGATGGAAATCATGAGCATCCAACGCAGGCGTTAATAGATTATTGTACTATACGCTATCTAAAAAAAAGTATTAATAATTTAAATATATCCATATGCGGAGACATATTACACAGTAGAGTTGCAAGATCAAATATAAGATTATTATCTAGGTACGGAGCTAATATCTCTCTAGTGGCTCCTCCAACATTATTGTGTGACTTGATTGGTGTGTCACATGTATATCATCACTTAATTGATGGAATACGTAATGCAGATGTCATTATGTTATTAAGATTACAAAAAGAACGTATAGCTAGTTGTGTTATTCCTTCAGAAGAGGAATATTCGCATCTATATATGCTGGATTCTGAGAAATTATCTTATGCAAAAAAAGATGTAATAATTATGCATCCAGGCCCTACAAATAAAGGAACTGAAATTTCTAATAATGTAGCAACAGATAAGTCTGTGATTTTGCTGCAAGTAAAAATGGGTGTTGCAGTGCGTAAAGCTATATTACATTATTTATTATACAATAATAAACATGATGCCAGTAATGAGATATAAAATTACTATAGAATACAATGGATCTAATTTTATTGGATGGCAAAAACAAAAACATTCATCAAATTCTATTCAAGAAATTCTTGAAGAAGCAATATTTAAGTTTTCACAACAAAATGTTACTATATACGTTGCAGGAAGAACTGATGCTGGTGTACATGCTTTAGGTCAGGTAGCACATTTTGATTTAACAACAGATTTTGATACATATGTAGTAAGAAATGCAATAAATTATCATTTACTACCACATGCTATTGCTGTATTAAATGTAGAAAAAGCAGATGATAAGTTTCATGCAAGATTTTCAGCAAAAAAACGTCACTACTTATACAAAATAATAAATCGTTATTCACCACTAACAATAGACTATAATCGTGCATGGCTTGTACGCAATCCATTAAATGTAGACAAGATGATGCAAGCTGTAGAATATATAAAAGGTAATCATGATTTTTCTAGTTTTAGAGCAAGACATTGTCAATCTAAAAGCCCAGTAAAGACAATGGATGATTTAAAGATTATTCATAATGATCAATATATTGACATATATTTTTCTGCGATATCATTTTTACATAATCAAGTACGTATTATTGTAGGTACATTGGTGGAATGTGGAAAAAGTAGCTTTCCACCAGAATATACACGGAATATCTTGGCAGCAAAAAATAGATCTTATGCAGGTATGACAGCACCGCCTTATGGTTTATATTTTGTAAAAGTGGACTATTAGGAGCTTTAACATAATCAAGAAATTAAGTAAGCTATTCAATAGTATACAACTAGTAAAAGTGTGTTATTTCAGCTTTAGAAATTAAAATCAATTTTAAGAATGTTCTGTAAGGTGCTTTTATTTTCTAGGACTTTATTTTACTAGTATGTGTAATTAATTAATCTAATACATCATAAATTCAAATAGTTAAAAGTAATATTTAAAGCTAATAATATATTTCATAGTACTGATGAAATATAAACAAAACATAACAGTATCATGGATATAATTAATGAAGAATGCGATATTGCTTGCATTTAGAGAGTTGTAAAATTAATGTCAATAAATTTTTATGCTATTGTATGTGTTATTATGATATTCTAAAAATTTAATAAAGTATATTTAATTGGTAGTATAACAGAATTAAGAAATGTTTTGTAATGGTATACTGAGAGTTTATAGGTATGTTAGTTAGGAAAATGTGTATTAATGAATAGAAAATTGTTATTAAAATATATTTTATCATCGGAGATAAGATTTATTAGATTTTCAGAATCTAAAGGTTATGTTTTTATAGTCTGATTTAAATGTTAAATTTATATAAAACTCTGTATAATACTGACTAGATAATAAATTCATTTTTACATACCATTTCAGAATGTATTATTAAAAACCTGTATTTAATATGTGCATTTATAGAAATATAAAATGTAATAAATTAAAGTAAAAATAGTAAATCATTAAATCTTTTATCTATATAATTTATTGACGTTGGTAACCTAAATGGTAAAATGTGCTATTACTTCATGATTTTATGGCTATGGGGGTATTATGGCTAAGAAAGGAGCTAAGGTTGCAAAAACAGCAAGTAAAAATAATCCATCGCAACGGAACAAAGGTGTAGCTCAAAAAATGTATAATGGTAAGTTAGTAAAGCCAGTTAAGTATATTGATAGAGAATTAGGCACAATTTTTATGGCTGGTCAGTATGATAATGGTGATTTAGTGCAAGATAGTTCAGGTAATCCTATAGAGTGGGCTAGTATGTAAGGGTATTGTGTGGTTAAGCTAGTTATAGATTCTTTAGAAATAGAAGTCGAAGATGGGATGACTGTGCTGCAAGCTTGTGAGATTGCTGGTGTGCAGGTACCAAGGTTTTGTTATCATGAAAGACTTGCAATAGCAGGTAATTGTAGAATGTGTCTGGTAGAAATTGTTGGTGGCCCACCAAAACCTGCAGCTTCTTGTGCAATGCCTGTTGCAGATGGTATGATAGTAAAAACTAATACAGATAAGATTAAAAAAGCAAGGGAAGGGGTACTGGAGTTTTTATTGATAAATCATCCTTTAGATTGTCCAATTTGTGACCAAGGAGGGGAATGTGATTTACAAGATCAGACTATGTTATATGGTAGAGGACAAAGTAGATATAAGGAAAAAAAACGAGCTGTAAAAAAAAAGAACTTTGGACCTCTAATAGAAAGTTCAATGACAAGGTGTATACATTGTACTAGATGTGTTAGATTTTTGTCGGATGTTGCTGGTAGTTATGAATTAGGTACGATGGGCCGTGGTGAAAATATGGAGATAGATACATGTATATCTAAATGTATAACTTCAGAATTATCTGGAAATATAATAGATCTTTGTCCAGTTGGTGCATTGACTTCTAAACCTTATGCGTTTAAAGCTAGGTCTTGGGAATTACGTCATTGTGAGACTATAGATGTGTTGGATGCTGTGTGTAGTAATATTAGAGTTGATACGCGTGGCTTGGAAGTAATGCGAATATTACCTAGGTTAAATGAAGATATAAATGAAGAATGGATATCGGATAAAACACGTTTTTCGTATGATGGTTTAAAGTTGCAAAGGCTAGATAAACCATATATAAGGAAAAACGGTCAAATGTTACCTGCAACTTGGGAAGAAGTATTTAATATCATTGCTAAAAAAATTAATAATACTCCTGGAAATAAAATTGCAGCAATTGCTGGGGATTTAGTAGATTGTGAATCTGTACTATTATTAAAAGAACTTATGCATAAATTGGGAAGTTCTAATATAGAATGTAGACAAGATGGTTCAGTAGTACCTACACATAATAGGGCTTTTTATTTATTTAATACTGGTATATCTAACATAGAAGATGCAGATTTGTGTTTATTAATTAATACGAATATCAGGCTTGAAGCACCTATAATTAATGCAAGATTACGTAAAAGGTATTTGCATGGAGGGTTTACAGTAGCAAGTTTAGGGATATATAATAACTTTAACTATAGTGTGGAAAATTTAGGTAATAGTTGTTTAGTACTAGATGATATTTTGCATGGTAGAATACCTTTTTCTGAATTATTAAAATGTGCAAAGAATCCTATGCTAATAATAGGACAAGATGCTTTAATTGGTGAAAATGGTAATGCTGTATTTACTTTATCAACTAAAATTGCAGAAAAGTTTAATATGTTAAGAAACGATTGGAATGGATTCAATGTTCTACATAAAGCTGCTGCTAGAGTTGGTGCTTTAGATATTGGGTTTGTACCTAACTCTCCTGGTAATATAATTTCTAAAATAGTAGATGATGTAAATTCTGGTGAAATAGAGGTTCTTTATTTATTAGGGGCAGATGAATTAGAAATTTCTCGTTCTAAGTCTTCTTTTATAATATATCAGGGACATCATGGTGATAGAGGAGCACAAATTGCAGATGTAATATTGCCTGGTGCTGCTTATACGGAGAAAAATGCAACTTATGTTAATACTGAAGGTAGGGCTCAAAGAACAAATATAGCTGTTTCCCCTCCTGGTTTAGCAAAGGAAGATTGGTTAATTATTAAAGAATTATCAGAATACTTAAAAGTAAATATGCAATATGATAATTTATATCAAGTTAGAGATAAATTATCAACATTAGGTAAGCAATTTCGTGAAGAAAATATTGGAGGTTTAGTCTATAATGCATGGATTCCAATTGATGGAAATATTGTTTTAAAAAAAGATAGTGTATTTATTAATAAAGATTTTAATTTTTATATGACAAATCCAATTAGCCGCGCATCTATTGTAATGGCAAATTGTGTAAAAGCTTTTGCAGATCAAAATTAGGTAAATATGAGTTATTATTATAGTATTTTTGCGGATTTTATAAGTTGTATAAGTAGTGGTGCTGTATTATTAATAAAGATAATCGCAGTAATATTTTCGGTTATGGTTTCTGTTGCTTATTTAGTATATATGGAACGTAAAGTGATAGGTGCAATACAATTAAGACAAGGTCCTAATATTGTTGGTCCATTTGGCTTATTACAGCCCTTTGCTGATGCTGTAAAACTCATTATTAAAGAACATATTATTCCTTTTAAATCAAATAAGATATGTTTTTTGATTGCTCCAATAATTACTTTTACTTTAGCTTTATTAGGTTGGGCTGTTATTCCATTTGGTGCTGATGTAATAGTAAATAATGGTCATGAAGTAATAGTGCCTCATGTGATTGCTAATATCAACATTGGTGTGTTGTATATTTTAGCTATTTCTTCTCTTGGGGTTTATGGAATTATAATAGCTGGGTGGTCAAGTAACTCTAACTATGCTTTTTTAGGTGCAATTAGATCTGCATCTCAGATGATATCATATGAAGTATCTATAGGCTTAACTATAGTAACGGTATTATTAGCAACTGGTTCATTGAAATTAGGTGAGATAGTAGTAGCACGGCATAATATGCCTTACTGGATAGATTTGTTACTGTTACCAATGGCATGTATTTTTTTTATTTCATCACTTGCTGAGACAAATAGGCATCCTTTTGATTTACCAGAAGCAGAATCAGAATTAGTGTCCGGATATAATGTTGAGTACTCATCTATGCCGTTTGCATTATTTTTTTTAGGAGAATATGCAAATATGATATTGATTAATGCAATGGCAGTAATATTTTTCTTTGGTGGGTGGTATCCACCTTTAAACATTAACTTTCTATATGTTATTCCTGGAATTATTTGGTTTGTATTAAAAATAATAGCAATGTTGTTTTGCTTTATATGGATTCGTGCAACTATTCCTAGGTATCGTTATGATCAATTAATGGGGTTAGGTTGGAAAGTTTTTCTACCTATATCTTTATTGTGGGTAGTGTTAGTTTCTGGTGTTTTGTTGTATACGGATTCATTACCTAAAAATGCATATAGTATTGTACATAATCTTGATAAATAAGTTTTATAAGTATTTAAATATTAATAATATACATGGTTGTTAATATAGGAGTTAGTTACTCTTTTATGCACTTAAAATATATGTATTAGTCAATAATGTAATTTCTTGTACTTTTACAATTTTATCTTCTAATTATATTTTATTGAACGTTATTTGTGTGTTTAATAGTGTTTTTTACTATATGTTTCGGTTGTGTATTGTTCTAATATGTGATATTATTGAACCATAACTTGTATTTATGCAGGTTAGTAAATTAATGTAACTGTATAAGTTGCTGTAGAATTACAAATTAGTTTTACAGTCTGGGCGTGTTTTTAAAAGATATCTGTTTTTAATGTATCTGTAATAAAAATTAGTTTCTTTAGCAATAAAGGATATCTTAGTTTCAATAATGTGGAAGTGAGTGATGTATGTTAGGCTATGATAAGGAAAGTAAGCAATTTATTAATGAGCAATTATGTGAAGAATTAAGTCAAATATCAGAAATTAAAGGTTTATTATGTAATAAGTGTTATTGTGTAGGTAATTCTTCAAGTGGTAAGTTAGTAGTTTGTGTAGATGAATCACAATGTTTAAATAATGAAATTCCTGTACAAGGTAAAAGTATTGTTTGTTGTGAATTTGTATTGCCAAGTACTGTTTGTGAGCATGATTTAGTAAAAGCAGCAACACAGCATGTTTCAGGAGAGAAATATGTTAAATGTTATATTGTTATAAGTGAAAATAAAGTGAATAAATTTTGTAGAGAAGTATATTCAGTGTTCTTACAGCCATTAACGCACAGAATAAAGGTTTGTGGTGTTAGAACTTATGGTGATGTGTGTTTATCTATGTTATCAGATGTTCAATATTGTGAAAGTCTTAGAGAAGCTTTTGATATTGTTGGGTTAGATGCAGAATTTGTTGCAGATAGAAGTAAGGTAAAGTCTGGTGGTGATGTAGGATATCTTGAAAAAATAAAAGGTTTTTTCGCTTCAAAACGTCAACCTTCTGGTACTGGTGGAGCTCATGGATCAAGTACTAGCAGTCATGGAGTAACTAAGATAGATCTGAGAAAAGGGAAAGGGAAAAGTAGTACTAAAGCTGAAGGAAGTGATAAAAAACAGCTGATTAGTGGAGGAGATACAGATAGTGAACAGGATAAATCTGATATTGCATCAGGAGGTATGGATATAGTATCAACTTCTGGTGTAGGGGGGGGGGGTACACCGAAGGTAACAAAGAAGTAAATCTATTGGATTAGGTTGAGTAGTACTTTGTTGAGTTTGCATCTGAAGCATCATTCAAGTTGTAAAAAGTTTTAAAAATTAAAATAACAATTTTGTGTAACTATATGTATAGTTTTCATGTTTTTTTATAACTTTTCCTTTATGAATTAAGATTAGTGAAGGTAGTGATTATGTGAAAGAAAATAAGGAATTACTTATTAAATTATGCTTTTGATTATATGCTTATTGTAATGTGTATGGTATCAATTGAATTTTCTGGTTGGTAGTCCTTTGTTAGCTAATGTCATGTTTATATATGTGAAGACTCAATAATTAAGTTTATTATTCTTTTAGTTAAATGATAATATAAATTCAATTTTGATAATTTTACGTAATATATTAAAGTATGTTATTGATATTTTAGTATAGAGAATTGATAAGTGTTTACGAGAATAATGCATAATACTAACATAAAATTATTTATTATGTGTATAAATAGAATATAGTTTTTGTTAGAGAAAAGTGTGTGTAATGTTAGGAATGTTAGGCAAAAATCTAGAAGAACAGAGATTTGTGAATTTAAGTATGTTTAGATATAACCAGTATATCAAATACTGAAGGTATAATGTGTCATAGATGTTGTGTTGTATAGAGCATACTAAGGAAAGTGGTGAATTACGATATATTTGATAATTAAAAAAAATGTAGGAACGCACATGATCCAATTGGAAATACTATGTTTTACTCAAGGCTTTATTACCAAAAACATATTGTAAAGCATTATAGCAAATACGCAACGCAGTAAAATCTGATGGTTAAAGATTCTTATATATGCATGCATATGTATTTTGGTAGAAGAAAGTAAATTAAATGATTTTGTAAATGATGTATATGAAGAATTGTTATGTAAGAGAGATGATTTGACTTTTTCAGTTAGTGATATTGCTCAATATGGGACAATCCAATTGATTTATATACTAGATGTAATAAAAATAAAACTTTTGATGTGTGTTATGCTTTGCAAAATATTGCAGGAGTTGAAGTAAAATTTACATATTATAAAGGGGAGATGTGCAAAGTGCAGAAGCTGCTAGTCTTAGTAGTGTGTTTACTGAATTAAGAATTGGAAAAATACATTCTAAATCATTATCCAATGGTAAAGGCAGTTATGATAAGTTGTAAAAGTTTGCAGTGTTGAATATTAAGTAAGGTATTGAGAAATAGTATATATGTATACTGTCAATTTTGTATAAAAATGTAGAAATATTTTATTATATTTTTGGTTTTATGACTTCTGTACAATTGTTATTTACTTTAATATTTATTATCTTATAAATATTGCGTTAGAAAATGTAATATTACATGTAAGAGACGATGTTAATATTTAAAGACTTAATCTTAAATATATATATATGTAATATTTGTTAGATTAAATTTTACTTAGTAATATGTCATTTTAGATTAAGTTAGTTTAGTAACTAGCTGAATATATATGATATAACATTGATTTTTCTAAATGATATATGAGAGAATTTTTAGCTGATTTTCTTAAAATGTTCTATTATTTATCTGTAAATATGGTGTTTTTATGTTCTGGATTGTAAAAACTAGCACTTTAGTGGTGTATTAATAGGAGTTCATTTTATATTTTAATATGAGTATGATCTTTTATTTTTAGATGAGATTTTATATATTAAAACTAAGTTTCATTATTTACTAAAACCACCTTCTAGAGAAAATTTCAATTAAGTTATAAAATATAGATATCTAAAGAAATTCGAAAACACGAAAATATCATCTAATGTAATTAATATTATACAACAGTTATATATTTTCTTGAAGTAAATCTAGAAATTACTAATTCATTAATCAATATGATGGGTATTGGGTGTAGAATATCATATTTTTAGATGAAAATTGCAGATTCTTAATTTTATACAGTAAGTTACTAGTAATATCAAGTTTAGTAGAGCAAAGCTCTACCGGAGATATAGTTCAATAAGTTATTTAAGAGATTTAGTCAGATATGGTTTATTTCTTTATTCCTTAATTTGTAATGAGTATTCTGTAAAATAATACCGTAAATACAAAAATTAGTATTTTCTTTAAGTTCTGTATTGGTTTTAGTGTGATGTATTTATAAAAAAATAACAATTTTTGTTTTATTTATAATACCATGCTGAAAGCTTATTCTTGACATGATGATGTATGTGCTTACATAATTTATGGTTAATTACTTGGTAATTTATTAGATGTCTGATCAAGTCAAAATCACGCCAATGACTTTAAATTTTGGTCCTCAGCATCCTGCAGCTCATGGTGTGATGCGTTTAGTTTTAGAAATGGGTGGAGAAGTTATAGAAAGAATAGATCCACATATTGGGTTATTACATAGAGGAACTGAAAAATTAATAGAATATAAAACGTATTTACAAGCTTTACCATATTTTGATCGTCTTGATTATGTATCTCCCATGGCCCAAGAACATGCCTATTCTTTATGCGTAGAAAAATTATTAAAGTGTGAAATACCAATTAGAGCAAAATATTTGCGTGTTATTTTTTGTGAGTTGACTAGGATATTAAATCATCTGTTAAATATATCAAGTCAAGCACTTGATATAGGTGCTATGACTCCATTGTTGTGGATGTTTGAAGAAAGGGAAAAAATTTTAGGTTTTTATGAAAGAGCATCAGGTGCAAGATTTCATTCTGCTTATATTCGCCCGGGTGGTGTGGCAGCTGATGTACCGAGCGATTTGATTGATGATATATTTAAATTTGTTAGTACGTTCTCTAGATTTATGGATGATATAGATGATCTATTAACCGAAAATAGAATTTGGAAACAACGTAATGTTGATATTGGTGTTGTATCGAAAAAACAGGCTCTAGATTGGGGATTTTCTGGTCCGATGTTAAGGGCATGTGGTATTCCTTGGGACATACGTAAAAGTCAACCTTATGAAATATATGAAGATTTAGAATTTGAGATTCCTATTGGAGAAAATGGGGATTGCTATGATCGTTATCTTGTAAGAATGGCAGAGATTAGACAATCAATAAAACTACTTGAACAATGCTTGAATCGTTTACCAGATGGTCCTGTGAAAACAGATGATAGAAAAATTGCTCCACCAAAAAGATCAGAGATGAAAGAATCTATGGAGGCGTTGATACATCATTTTAAATTGTATTCAGAAGGTTATAGTGTACCAGTAGGTGAAACATATATGGCTGTTGAAGCTCCAAAAGGTGAATTTGGTGTATATATAGTATCTGATGGAACAAATAAACCATATCGGTGTAGAATTAGAGCTCCTGGATTTGCTCATTTGCAAGCAATAGATATTATAGCAAAAGGTCATATGTTGGCTGATTTAACAGCTATAATTGGGTCTTTAGATATAGTGTTTGGAGAAATAGATAGGTAAAATAATGTCTAGTACACAAAAAAATAGTAATACAACTTATATTGGAGAATTTAAATTTAGTAAGGAAAATTTAAAACAGGTAAAAGATACAATTAATAAATATCCTCAAGATAGAAAATCTAGTGCTGTAATGGCTTTATTGCATATAGCACAAAGACAGTGTGGTGGTTTTATTCCATCTTCTGCTATAAATTATATAGCAGATTTTTTAGGTATGCAGCTAATACATGTGTATGAAGTAGCAAAATTTTATTCTATGTATAATTTATCTGTTACTGGTAAATATTTAGTACAAGTATGTAGAACAACTCCTTGTTGGTTATGTGGTAGTGATGATATTTTAAGGTCATGCAAAGAATTGCTTAATATAGGTGTCGGTGAGACAACAAGTGATAATTTGTTTACTTTAAAAGAAGTAGAATGTTTAGGTGCCTGCATTAATGCTCCTATTGTGCAGATCAATGATGATTATTATGAAAAGTTAACTCCTGATAAAATGAAAGATATACTATTGGAAATACAGGAAAAAGAAAATATAACGTCTTAAGTATGTTCTAATTGTTCTTAGTGTGTTTTACTTTTTATATATAGAATCAGTCATCTATTTTTAAACAAATGTTTTCTTAATTGAGAAGGTAATATAAGCATTTTTATATCTTAAGCTTAATAAGTATTGCATTAAAGTGCGATATAACTTTCTATAAATGTTTTTTATTTGTTTCATTAGAAAACAGATGTATTCAATAATGTATGAGTTGAAAAAAATATTTGTTGTATGATAAGTTTTTTATTATAAGGGAAGCTCATAAAATTGTTAAGAAATATTAAACGTAACTTTATAAGCTATATTATGATTTATGTGGATCCATGAAGTTATGAAATAGGCATCAGAATCTAATCTGCAATTTCTGGTAAATCCTTATCCATTTTATGTAGTGTTTGAATAATATAAGAGAAAATAGTTCATTGTTATTGGTTACTGGTTTTGTTGAGTTTAGTACATTACTTCTGAATTTTGCTACTTTGTTTTTTTATTGACTAAAACATATAGTAAAGATTTGTACTTTTTTTATCTTTTGGTAAATTATCTTCTACAAATTGATGTAAGAGGTATAATTTGTGATCTAAGTATTATAATATTTTGTTCTACTTTAATTCCTGATGATAGACTTATTTTTTACTCTTTGTATATAATTGTTACTATTATATACTTTAATAGTTTTGCGTTATTATCATTGATATTTCCTATATAATAGGCTTTATTAATTTTTATAGAAAATTTAGAATAGGATAGTTGTTACATATAATTTTATAAAATTGTTATCTATTATTAAATTAATTAAGTTTAAAAGACATTATATAATTAGATAATATTTTGTAAATATATTAATTTTTAAACATAGTTGCTATGTTTAGATTAATTAATGTTTAGGAGCTTGTGCTGCAGTCTCAGCACTTACAAAACTTAATTGTAAAGATTCTAACTGAGATGATATATCAGATGCACTGCTGGAAGACCCTGTTCTAGTGTATTCTGTACATGAGTGCATAACTATTTTTAAGTGGGCTGTGGTATCAAATTTATAATTTGGATCAGCGTATGATTTTGGTTTTAACATTACAATATTATTAATAAATGGTTTTAGTTTTATTAAATCTAAACCTTTACTTGCTGCTTTCTGAAAGTCTGACAAATTTTCGCTATTCACTAAACAGTATAGTTCTACTTTAACATAATTTTTTGATTTTTTTTCTGGAAGGTATGCGTTGCTTAACATAAGTATTGGATCAGAGAGAACCTTTGTTTTTAGTATTTTAGCTTCTAGTATAAACATAGACAATCCTTCAGGCTTGATACCTGATTTAGCAGTAGCATCTGTATATATTTTTAATCCAGCACTATCTTCTGATGTATTACCAATACAATAACACTTAGTGACTTTAGGATTAATAGATTCAATATTTTTTTTACATAAAATGTAATTATGGTCTTTCCACGCCCTAGATGGTACAGTAACTGGATTAACAAGTTGTGTATCTGAACATTTAAACTTACTTGGTTGTATAACTTCCGGTAAAAGATCTTTTAAGTCAATTCTATAACTTTCGTCTTTAAATTTTTCTGGTGTTACAATTAAAGAACTGTATATGTATTGTTTTAGTGTGTTATAATTGTTACCTATCTTTGATGCTTGTACAAATGGTTTTAGATGATCTTCAGAGACTAAACAAAATATTTTAATTTCAACATTAGGCTTGTTATCATTTTCTGGTAGATATGCATTACTTTGCTGTATTATTGGATTATCTGATACTTTGTCTTTTGGCAAAGAGCATTTTAATATAAACATTGATAATCCTGAAGGAATAATATCAGTACTTTCATCAGCTTCTGGGTGTATTTGTAAGATGTTGTTATCTGCTGTATATCCAATACAACAATGACTTCTTACTTGAGGATTAATATCACAAATATTTTCTAAAATATTTTTGTTGGCAGCCTTCCAGTCTTCTGTTTTAAGATTTAATAACGTTTCTTTTTTTTTAGGATTGAATAACATTGTTAATTTACCATAAAAATAACAGACTATAATTTTACATAATATACATTCTAATTGTTGTGATTTTATGTGTTGTAATGACAATGATAAATGTTATTTTTAATATATAATTAATGTTTTATTTAGTAGTTTTTATTTTTTTCAAAGGCATTTTATAATGGTATTTTTGATTTTGTAATATTATTATTACAAAAATATTGTATGTTTTATTAGTGCTGTGCTGTATTTTTTTTGATAAGTTTTATATGTATGTCTAAAATATTATTATGTTATAATAACAATAAATTTGATATAAATAAAATTTTGCATAAGCTGTATTTAATATATTTTTTGACTTTTACTAATAATTCTAACACTTCTAATACTACTAATATGATATAGTTGGTTAGAGTTTATTATCTAATTTTTTCATCTCTATAAAGCATATGTATGTAATCTTCACAGATTTAAAATAAAACAAAGACATATGTAATTTACTGACAATTCTATTGCGTGTATGTTGTAGTGAATATTTTATCACTTGCTATACTAATTTTTTGTTGATTTAGATACTGACAAATTTCTACGTCATGTTATAAAAGTGTATAATATGATTTATCAATCTAGTGTGATAAATGTATTAAAGTAGTGTAAATTTCTTATGAAATAATCACTTAGATACTATGTTATATGATATAAAAATAGATGATATTACTTAATCAATAAGCTAACGAAATTAACATTCATCTTATAATCTATTTTTTATAAAAAATATATTTTGTATAATAGGAATTAGCGATTGCATGTTTTAAAGCAACAACTTGACTTACTTGTTGATGATGCTGAGTCATCCACAGTGCTTTCTAATAATGCTGATTGTGGAACGTTATCATTTTGACTAGTTGGTGTTTCAGGATGCCATGCTGTTGTTAATAATGCAAGTTCATCATTACTACTTTGCTCTTCTTTCTCTATATTATCATTTAAATACAAACGTGATGCTGCTTCTTCTGGGCCTGCTGGTGTACATTTTCTGAATTCTACGTTGTTTAATTTGGCAATTTTTAATATTTGATCTTCTATATTAAATGCAGTTTCTTGATTAGCATATACTTGTGGCTTTACTAACACAGGTTTAAGAATATCGGAAATATTTGTAAATATCACACTTGTTTGATTCTTTGTTTTATCACTAACTTTTTCGTGAAATTTTTTTAATTGGTTCTTTTCTACTAAACAAAATACTTCTATGTTAGCAGTAAGTCTTTTAATTTTATCAGAGAATTCTTTACCTTCTGATAATATTGGATTGTCTAATGCATAAGATTGTTGTATACTACCTTGTAATACGAACATAGACAGTCCTGAAGGTGTAATGTCTGACTTTATATCAGTGTCAGGATATATTATTAATTTTCCACTTTCTCCTGTATAACCAATACAAGCAGAATTGTGTACTACAAAATCCATATTATTAATATTTTTACATAAAGTGCGATTGTGCTGTTCTCTGTCTTCTAAACTTAAGTTAAGCATATGATTTACCATTGAATGCATTGTATCTGAGAAATCATATGTTAATTAATAGTTATGATATATAAATAAATCTTATGAATGATATTTATATAAATAAATATTAATTAACTATTAGAACAATTAGTACTAAGATTAATTAATATTTTTAATAATTTATTTATATCAATAGAGTATTTTACAGGCCTGATTTGTGTTTATAACAATACAAAATGTATGAATCATATTTATAAAAACTTAGTATGTTATTATCGATGATTCTTCTTGTATAGTATCTAAACTAGGTCTGACTAATAATAATCTTCCTACATGTCTTTTTCTTGATCTTCTTGAAGTTTTTAACTTACTTCTTTTTAAATTATCATCATGTTTGTATTCTTGATGTTTGTATTCTTGTTGTTCTTTAATTACACTTAGTGAAGTTTTTGTATTGATTGTTGTTGAAACATTGTCAGATTTATATTCGTGTGGGTTTCTGATTATAGTGTTTGGATTTTTTGTACTAGCTATTGTTGAAATTTCGTCTGATATTAGATTATTTTGTGAAGTACATTTCATATTATTTAGTAGCTTAGAAACAATGCTATGTTGTTTATGTATGATTCTGAATTCAGGATAATTTTCAGGTGCAGAAGCTATCCGTGAGAAATTGGTTAAAGCAATCTCTTCATTAAAATATTTTACAAAATTATCGATATATAACATTGTATATATAATACTACCATATTCAGATGGTACTATAACAGCACCAGGTTTATCATTATTTAATACATCTTCAACAAATTGCTCAAGCTTATTTTTTTTTACAAAAATATAAAGTTTCGCACTTATATTACCTTTTTCTAACTCATTTTGTGAGAGTTTTATGAAATTAAGCTTTCTTAATTGCATTATTGTTGTTAAAGGGTAGCTTGCATTCAATGAAAACAGTGAATTTCCATTTGGTATGATTTTTTTATTACTATATATAAGTTTTTAAAATGTGTATTTCTAATGTATTGCTGTTTTCTGGCGTATTACCTATACAATAACATTCCCTATAAATAAAAGAAAAATTGTCTCCTTTTATACACAAGTGATCATTTACTACTTTTGGAATATTTACACTTTGCTGCATAATAAATGTTTAATAATTAATTTATCTTAATTAAATAATAAATAAAAATTAATAATATTGCAATAAAAATTTTAATATTCTTGTATTTTAAATTAATAATAAAAAATAATTAACTAATTTTAGTATTAGCATTAATAATAAAAAATATATACTTCATTTACTATTATATTGAAAACTATTAATACCTCCTATTGCTAGGTTTACAAGTGATAACAATGATGAAATGCTACTATGTTCAGTTGACGAATCTGTTGATGAAGATGAATCCGTTGATGAAACTGGTGTATTAATAATATCATCTTCCGGCTTTGGTAATATAGCTTGTTCTTCTTCTTGCAGTAAATTTGCTTGTGATTGTGCTCTGATAATGTTCTGTTTTGAACTAAAGGATGTACAGCAGGAACAACAAGAATTTTTTTCTTCTGTTTCATAGATAATAAACTCAGCATCTGGTAACATGCTGTGTAATATTTCATGTTCATTAAGCTTAAAATGTGAATCTATTTCTAATTGTGTAAATATAACTTCTGCATATTTAAAAATATTATCAACAAATTTTGGTACTTTTTTTTGTACAGGATCATATATTTCATTAGTAAAACTTTGCATATGTAAAGTATCTACTAAGCAATATACACTAGCATTTAGTGATTCTGGTAATGTTGTATAAATATTTCTTAAGTATGGATCACTTTTTACTATGCTAGGTGGTATTATCACTTTCAATAAAAACAAAGACTTACCATGTGGTTGAACTATTGGTTGTAGGTTACTGTCTTTTGAAATATGTATTTTTAATTTATTGCTGGTGATGCATGTATTACCTATACAAGTAGCACTTTTTACATTTATAGTGGTGTATTTCACATACTCACATAATAAGTTATTAGAAGCTATTACTTCTTGTGGTACAAGCATATATAATACAAAGTTGTTCTGGTGAATTCTTGTATATCAATTATTTGATAAAAAATAAAAATGTATCTCTGATTATTCAAATAAGTTATTTTTTATAGTCATATTAAGTTAATAAATTACTATTTTCTTCTTCTATAGTATCTAATTTACCTATTCTCATTCTTGAATTAGGTATTGATAGTTTAGCTTTTGACTCTTGTTCTACAATAAAGTCTGCACTTAATTGTGCAATGTTTTGTAAAGCAAGATGTTCATTGTATTGACTTTGAGGATTGCTTTCTATAGTTAAATTGGCAAATACTACGTTGCCATATTTAATAAGATAGCTGATGTATTTTTGTTCTTGATTTTGTATCTTTTCTTTTAATGCACAAAATTCTTCAATGCGATTTTCTTTTACTAGAAGGTATAAATAAGCAGGAATAGAACGCTCTGTTTGTTCCTTATTTGATAAGTTATAAATTGAGAGTAAATGACTATCATTTTTTACTAAGCCAGATAGAAACCTGACTTTTAATAAGAATAGAGAATCACCTTTTGGTTGAATTTGTGTCTTATTACTCATTTTATTACCAACATGTACTTGTAATTTACCAGTACTCTCTTTAGTGTTACCTATGCAACATAAGTTTTTATCAATTTTAATATTAGAGACAATATCTAGCTTCTTACATAATGTTTTATTAGCTAAAATTAATTCTCCTTGATGCAGGTTAAGCATATGCTTTTTGTTTTATATAAAAATACAATTCTTATCATATTATGATAAAACTATTATTTTATTAAACATTAGTTAGTAAGTTGCACAGATTTCTCTATATTACTTGTCAAACAGACTACATTAGTTGCTAAGGATTATAAACTTATGACGCGCGATGCTGCATTCAATAAATTTGCTTGCAAGTGAACTTTTAAAGTCTGAATATAATGATTCCTGAGCTGCTTGATTAAGTAGGTGAAGACGAGTGAGAAGAAGAAGATCCGCTAATACTTGGTGAAGAAGATAAGCTTGAGCTTGGTGATGGTCTACTATCTATAAACTCTACATTTGTTAAACCTCCAAAATTTTCTAATACTTTTTTTTCATCTGATAAATCTAGATTCTTATTGTTTTGATGTTTTGTATAGAAATGTACATATTTGACCTTACAAAAATTAAAAGGACACTGTGTATGTGAAAAACGTGATGATAATAAAGTAGTAGAACAAGTTTCTAAGAACTTATCAGTATCATTACAAGCTACAAAACAGTAGACAATAGCTTTACGTTTTCTTTGTGTTGAATCTTTTGGTGGAAAAGCATCATTTACTCTTGTATTTGCTGATAAATATTTGTTTGATAATCTACAGTTTACTATAAATAACGAATTTCCTTTTACCTCTACTTTACACGATTTACTTCTGTTACATGAAATATGCATTTTTCCACTTTCTTCATCAGTATTACCTATACATTTTGTACTTTTTACTGTAATATCATTAGGCTTTATTATTTGTACCATGTTAGCTAATTCTTGATAATTTCTCCTTTCTTCTTCATCATAATGAGACAATATGCTTTCGACACATGAAAGAGGTCTACCTTTAAGTTTACTTAGTGCCTCTTTTAGTTTTTCCTCTTCTTGTTTTTCTTCTCTAATTTCTGCTTTTTTCTTTTCTTCTATTTCACATTTTGTTAGTTGCTTCTTACTTTTTTTTTCTATTTTTTTTCCTAGTACTCCTGACCTTGTCTTTGGTCGTGCTCCTGCTTTTTCGTAAAGTTCTGTTTGTTTTGCTTTAGGGGGAGATTGTATAGGTTGTTCTTTTTGTCCTTGAGAAATTTCTTCTGCACTGAGTTCTTGTATCTTTTGTGATTGTGTAGTTTCTGTATATTTTTCTTCTTTCTTTTCTAATAATTCTTTACTAGTTACCACTTTACTTGTTTCTTGATCTTCATCATGGTGTTCTATCTTCTCTTCTTCTTGTATTTGAGGAGTTTCTTGTGTACTGGATTCTTGTGATTGTGCAGTTTCTGTTTCTGAATGTGCCTCTTCTTTTAACGGTATCTTTTTACTTTTCTCTAGTAATTCTTTATTAACTTCTTCTTTACGTTTTTCTTGATTTTCATCAAAACCTTCACCAGATCCTAGAATTTTTTGTTTTAATACGGACCACATTTTACATAACCATTAACAAAACCATAAAACATAAATATTATATTAGTAATTATGATATTGTAAACTTAAACAAATATTTATCATAAAAATAATTCTATCAGTCCTAAAAGAATATTTTTAATTTAATAGAAATTATCAAATACAATAATTAATATACTGAAATTTCAGTTACACATGACTTTAGTATTGTTATGTTACACAGTATATTCTTTAATATAGGCTTGTTAGTTGATTATGATTTATTACTTAAATAAAGAAGCTTTTTTGGAATATACTACCTTATAAAAATTTCTCTTGAATTATAAAGTTCCAATAGTAACACAGATTTAATCAGTAAAAATCAATAGATTTTTTTATAATTATTGAATAAAAATTTTCAAGATTATACTTATTTTATCATGATAAATTAAACTACTTTATTATATAATCCTAATAACTTACTATTATTTTATTTTACAGTGAAAAAATTATATTACATCCAATGCATACTTGATACGTTGTAGACATTCTTTACGTTGAAGGTTAATCATGATTTCAATAATACTAGGAGCATTCATTCTTCCTGTAATGGATGCACGTAAACAGTGATAAATAATGCTAATTTTTACTTCTAAATTATGTGATATATTTTTAATAATTGACGTTAATATATTGTGATTCCAGTCTTTTTCTGAAATTTTAGATAGGTTATCATGTAAAATAGAAAATATATGTTTATAATCTTTTATAATAGTAATTGATTCTTGATCAATTGAAATTGGAGTATCTTCAACATAAAATAAGGATTCTTTTGCTAAATTTACTAAGTTTTTTGTCCTTTTCTTTAGCTCATTTAATCCTTTTAATAAATTACCTTTTTTTAAATCAGTTATTATATATCCTGTTTTTTCCTCTATAATTGGAATTATTATATTTAGAATTGTTTCATCATCAGTGATATTAATGTAATGATTGTTTAAGAATTCCAGTTTTTTGTTATCTAATCTTGATGGAGACTGTCCAATGTCTTGAATAGAAAACCATTTTATTGCCTGATCTATAGTAATAACTTCATCATTTCCATGACTCCATCCCATTCTGAGTAAATAATTGAATATAGCTTCTGGTAATATACCTGAATTTTTATATTCATGTATAGCAATTGCTTGATGCCTTTTAGATAATTTATTTCCATTTTCATCATGTATCAATGGAATGTGAGCAAATTTAGGTGGATCCCATTCTAATGCACTGTATATCAATAATTGACGTGCTGTATTTGTTAAGTGATCTGTTCCTCTAATAATATGAGTAATGTTCATGTCATGATCATCAACAACTACTGATAAAAGATAAGTAGGAGTATTATCTGAACGTAATAGAATCATGTCATCTAATTGTGAATTGTTAACTGTAATATTACCATATACTTCATCATCAAATGATGTTATACCATCTATAGGGCTCTTTAGTCTAATAACTCTAGTAGTGTTACTATTATGTGGACTTTTATTTTTCCATATGCAATTATGTTTATAATATAAACCTTTTTTGATATACTCTTCTTTTTCTTTATTTATTTCTTCTTCAGAGCAATAGCAATAATATGCTTTATTATTTAATATTAATTGATTTGCAATTTCAACGTGCCTAGATATGTTTTCAGATTGTAATACTACTTTTCCATCATAATGAATTTTCAACCAAGACATTGCTTCAATAATAGAATCTATAAGTTCTTTAGATGATCTTTTTTTGTCAGTATCTTCAATGCGTAATAAAAATTTTCCATTATTATGCTTAGCGTATAACCAATTAAATAAAGCAGTTCTTGCTCCTCCTAAGTGTAAATGTCCGGTTGGGGAGGGGGCAAATCGAGTTATTACATTGTATGACATAAAAAATAGTAAAATATTGTAAAAATTAGAATTGTTTAATATTTCAGTTTTTTTGTAAAGTAATTATACAAGGTATAGCATTACAGATAGTTAATACATACAACATATAATGTGTTAATGGTATACTTTTGAATATTTGGTATTTAACTTCTGTAATCTAACTAAAAAATGTCCGATTGTGTATTGCATTGCTAGTTTATAATATTATTGTATAATACAGAATTGTATTATGTTTTATTGTAGGTGAGTGTAATGTTACATACATATGTAACGCCATTACATACGTTATTTTATATGTTTACAATTTCATGAAAAAATATATCCTTAAGATATATGTGCCGTTACTAAGAATCGAACTTAGGTCGCATCATTACCAATGATGTGCTTTTCCACTAAGCTATAACGGCTTGATTGTTTACATTTTATTTTTTATTATGAATAAGTCAAAAAAAAATAAAGGCATAGTTAAAAAGAAAGCTTTAGCTAATGCATTAAAAGCTAATTTACTTCGTAGAAAGCATAAACAACGTCAAATTAGAGCTACTGAAACTAAATAGCAACAATTTGTAATGTTAAAAGTATCATAAAATCATAAGAATCTATCTCTTAAAGCATCTAAACATTCAGCTAAATGTAATATTTGGTTTTTTATTAACAATACTTATGTATCTCATATCTTATAAACCATGTGATGGTATTAACTGTAAAACCTGAAAATAATTAGAAGGAGTAGTGATGTTTTTAATTATTAGTGTAGCATTATATCATTAGGCATATATGAATTAAGTTGACAAAATACTTCTTTGTGCTTTTAGTCAATGAAAAATTGTTTTTTTGTTTGTTGTATGTAAATACTCGTAAATCTGTTTTTAAGTATTTTTAGATTTACAGGTAATGTCTTATATTATTTTTACTATTAATTTTTTATTAAAATTATTAGAAAATAGATTTGTTTATTAATTCTCTTAATATTTTAATTATTATGTCAATATATTATTACATAATGTTAACAAATATATAAACGTTTGCTTTGCAAATATTAGTAATATACTGAATATATTAGTCAATAGTAAATTTAGTGATATTAGTGTCGTTTGAAACACATTAACGAGTTACGATGATGCAGTTGTGTATTCTCAAGATCATAGATTCTCTATAGCTATTCAAATTGGTGAAGATATGACTATGAATAATATGCTTAATGTTTTTAAATTCTTAGATAGGTGATAGTTTATACTTGCTATGCTACTTCTCATGATAGGAAGTTTGATACACAAATGAGAAGATACAAAATTCTTGATGACTCAGCTATTAAGTTGATGAAATGATTAATCTATTTCAATATTTGATTATTATATAAAGGGCAGAATGTTAAATCTTATGCGTAAAAGTGGTATTCATGGATCTTTTTTTTTTTATAAGTTCTTTGATAAAAAAAATTACATTATCAAGACCATAGGTTAGTATAGCACGATAGTCAATTAACAAATGGTATTGAGGTATCGCACGTAGATTCTTTTTTAAAGGAAAGTACTCTTGTTAGTTACCGAAAAAAGTACATTATGTTAATGTTATGCCATAATGTAAAAGATAAGTTAAAGATGAGTAGAAATTATAAAAAATCTTATAGTAGTATACGAAAAAAGAGAGCGTTCTGTTAGAGCAATAACGAATTATCTTTGTAACAGAAATACTGAAAGACAAATTGAAATTAGTACTACTGTTACCAAGATATCACCTGGTGCAAAATGACAGTGGTATTACAGCAATAAATAATTTTAGTATGTTAGAAAGCAGTATATTAACAAAAGATAATACTGTGCTATTGGTTTCAAATAGTGCTTACATTAAAATATGCATAATATTATGTCACATCTTATTTTAGTTAATGCTAATTCTGAGTTATTAGGTGATCAGTCTTTCTCTATCAAAAAATAGCTCGTAAATTATTATGATAATGTGTATTTTTTATTTATTAAAAAATAAATTTACTAATTAATTATTATTTATTATTATTGTTAATAAATATTAATAATAAAAAATTATGAATTTAACATTATTAAAATTAAAAACAGGGGAATACTGTATGGTGCCTACAGAGCACTGTGTATCTTATGAATCACTAAATGTGTATTATAAATGTGACAATAATTTTAATGGTAATTTAGATTATGATTTTACTAATAGCCAAATTGATTTCGATAAAATTATTGGTACTAGATTTGATGATTTTCATATTGTTGAAAGTGTATTCTCAAATCATAATTATTTATTTTTATATGGTATGCATAGAAATTGCCATGTAGTTTTAGTTACTTCGTTTAGTAAGATGGTAACTATGAGTGATATATTTGAAGGCTGCAAATTTTCAATTGATTCAGTAATACATTCTAGTAGTTATCATGATACTAGAAATATTGTAAGTACAATGCACTGTGAAAGTTTCGATCACCCAAATCCTGTTATAAAGTTTAAAATGTCAAATACTGTGGAAGTATTTTATAAATATATAAAAGGTACTATACCCACTAATCCTCACGAAAAATTCATTGGTAACATTAATTTTTATAATTTTCTTGATAATCATGGTAATGTGTATTATCGTACTGCAATTTCAATTAATGAATATGATTTACAACAGCGAGGTTTTCCTTCAAGTTTTATGGAATCTAACGAGTTAGCAATATTAGAAAGGGATGCTGAAAACTTAAGAATGTAATGCTGCATTAACAAGCAATTTCATAAGAAATAGTAAAAAAACAAAGTACTATATATGTGATGTATAATGTTCTATAATCAGTTAATACGAATTTTTAAAGATGCATTGTTAAAACAGCAAGTATAAAGATTGTGTAGTATAATGGTCATAATAGGAAAAAATATCATTAAATCAACTTACGTGATTACAGTAATGAATAAATGTTTATTATTTTTGATATGATGATAATAATAGATCAAAACATAATATAAATTTAAAAAAGTCATGCTTGTAAATATGCATCACATTCCTAGTTAAATAACATTTGTTGTAAATCATAATTGGTCACTTTATTAATTAATATGGTGTAATGTTTTTTAATGCAATTATAAAACTAACAGATAATAAGCAGTAAGACTATGTATCGATTTATAAGGCAGTATATTTAGTTTATTATCTGATTATACAAGGTTATAGAAGGATAGGTTTAATAGTATCTAAACATTAATATATTAAATAATAAAAAATCTATCTAGGTTAGAATTGCTTTATCACAAGAAACATATATTTATTGAATATCAGTTTTTCTAAATAATTTTTATCTTACAAAATTACATTATCTATTATGCATATATGATATATTATAAAAAAGAGTGATGTACAAATCCAATGTTCTAATACTTATTTTTAGTGCTAGCTTTATGTAAAATATTAAATGCGTGAGAATTATATTTTACATGTAAGATTTTTTTTTAATTCTATCTGATAATATAACATTACAATTCTAATGAATTAGATCATGTTATAAATTAGCGCAGTTGCACATTCTAATAAAAGTTAAGTGATCTAACGAAAAAACATCATATGTGACAGCAATATAATAGTTATAAATCATCTTAAAATGTAGTAATTTATATTACATATCTAATCTTTCATTTGTAAAATATTTGAGTTGATATTTATCGAATATGAGTTAAGTATATCTTTTTTATTAATATAACTAGCATATAACAACATCATTTATAAACTTTGTAAAGTTGAAATAGCAAAGTAAAAAGAATAGAAAAGTATCTTTATTTTTAGTAATTTATATGATGATGTAATTACATCTTTATCGTATCTTATGTATAGCTAAGGAAGAATATACAGTACTATACGACCTTCAGTGATTATCAGTAAAAATTTAGAATGAGCATTTAGTGTTAACAATAGCAATAGAAAAATAAATTATTTACATTATTTAAGCTTTAGATAAGAAATGTTTCTGTACACAGTAATATTATTTTGCTGATATTTTAATTTTTGAAGTTCATTACTTTAGATTAAGGTATATAATCGGTATATACGCTTAATTTGTATGACAATAGATATATAACAAACTTTTATAATAAATACTAACTTGAGATATATATTTTAATTTAATAACAATATATAAAATGGTAATATCAATAAAAAATTATTTTATAGCTTAAAATAAGATGATATACGGATTTTAATTTCTTGTGAAAGTATTTAACACTATAACTATATTAACTTATACTACAACATGTAATCACAAAGACTGTAGATTTTATGAAATCTCATAATTGCATATAAAGAGATTGAAGAATATTCACATGTTTTGTGAAGTAAATTCCTATTAAAAACTTATATCATATTATATAAATTATAGACTTCACTAGTTTTTTTATATAAAATTATAAAATATATACTATTGTGGTTACAGAGTTATGCAGTTATTGCTTTTAATTAGTAAAGATGATCAACTTATTTTGGTTGATAAATCTTCATGTGACTATGTAGATGGAGTGTTTATTCCACGTGATGAACATATGAAAAGCATAGTGAAAAGTATTGATGTGAGTAATGAGGAAGCAGCAGCAGCAGCAAGTCCTGCTTACGATCCCAATATTGTTGGTGCTACTTTTACAAGTTGTGCTTTTGTTAAGAGTACAAAGTTTATGAATGAAGTTATCATAAATACTGGTAATAACTTCAAAGGTGAGAATGTACATTTAAGTTTATTAGTAGATAAATTTCGATTTAAAGATTTTACAAAGAAAGGATTAGATACAGATGGTAATCCTTATTTTGTAGTAAGTGATTATCATTATGTTAGTTCAGGAAAAACTGAAGGACGTACAATCAAGGAAATATTCTGTAGTTTGAAATCAAGTATCACAAAACTGAAGCCTAAGGTTAATAAGGAAATGGTAGGTGTACGCTTTAACTTTGTTAATGAAAATGATACCATATTTGATACAATTCTCGTTTTACCTGAATTAGTTAGTGTAAGTCCTACAGGGTTAGGAAGAATGGCTCTAAAATAATACAAATTGTTATACTTTTAAGTATTGTGTAAGTAATTTCTATATAAGCAAATTGCAACATGTTTATATATAAATGTTGTAAATTTTGATTAATTTTTATATTATAATTTATAAGATATTAGTTAATTTGGTTATGTTTTATGCAATTATTGCTTTTTTGTGACAGAGATAATAAACTTTTTTTGTATGATAAGTCCTTATGTGATGATGTGAATGGTAAGTTTATTCCACGAGATGAATCTGTTAAATCAATGTTAAAAGATATTGGTGCTGCGCCATCACCAATAACTGATCCTTATATGCATCAATTTGTCTTATTAGGTACATGTTTTAGTAATGCTGTTTTTATTAATAGCAATAAATTGCATAATGAGGTTGTAATATTACGTGGTAATAATGTGCATGGTGAAGAAGTGCATTTATCTCTCTCATTAGCTAAAGGTGAATTTGATTCATTTATGATGCGTAAAGAGAGTACACCGTGTTTTTTCATTGATGAGAACAATTGTCTTGCTAAAGGCGCAACTCATGGTCGTAGTAATAAACAGTTATTTGCCGATGTAAAAGCAACTCTAAAAGATATTACACCAAGCAAACCTAATCCAAAATCAGAAGTTGTACCTTTTAAATTCTTTAACGAAGAAGGTAGAATTGTTGATACTGTGCTATGTCTTTGTGAAGTATTGACTGCACATTCAGGAAGAAAAGTTGTGACATTAAAGTAATTAGTAGGTACTTATATCATAAATTTTACTCATCTGTTTTCAATTTCTTGCAAAACTGCTACTATAAAAATAGCAATGAATTGTGAAGTTTTTTAAAAAGTGTATTATGTCTTCTTATTAAGATTTTTCATTTCATTGTATAACAATAACTTTGCTTGGTTTATGCTTATAGCAATATCAGTTGTATTTATACATTATTATGAAACAACTATTACTTTTAATGAATAAAAATGGGAGATTGTTTTTGTCTGATGTATCTTTATATGACAACATAGACGGTAAATTTGTTGTATGTGATCCATTGCTTAGAGAATTTGTAAAAGAAATTAATGAAGAAATCGATACATGTGTTGCTTTTGATACATATATATACAATTCTATCTTTGGCAATTTTACTGTGATTGGTAGTCGAAATTTGAAAACAAATAGTTAATTCTACACGGTGTTGTTAAGACTAGTATGGCAGTGTTCTTATCTTTAATGATACATCTTGTTTTTTCATGTATGATAACAATTGCATTGATGGAGAATCAACTTATGAACGTAGTGATAAACAGTTATTTTGTGATATGAAGGGCAATTTAGTAGACCTTATACTAAAGCGAGTAAGAATAAATAATATGTAACATCTTTTAGCTTTTTCAATGGGAATGGTAGCATTTGTTATTAAATAATGTGCTTATATCATGTGAAATCTCTATCACAGGTTCTACTGGATTAACAAGAGTAACATTAAAATAATTGATGATCTAAATTGTAAAATTTAAGAATATAAACTGCTAAGTAATAAATGCTTTAAAATAGATTGTGTTGGAGTACTTCTATAAAAAATTTACATATTATTATAAAATGTGATAATAATATTCTAATGTACTCATCTTTTTAAATATTATGAATTTTTCAGAATTGCAAGATTTACACGATAGAAAATTAAAAGCATTCTATGGTGGTGGAGTATCTAGAATAGAAAAGCAACATCTTAAAGGTAAATTAACGGCAAGAGAAAGATTAACAGTTTTACTAGATGATAATTCTTTTGAAGAATATGGAACATTTATAGAACATAGATCTGTAAATTTTTCTATGGATAAATCTAAAATACCTGGTGATGGTGTAGTTGTTGGGTATGGAACAATTAATGGAAGAAAAGTATGCGTTTATTCTCAAGATTTCACTGTTTTTGGAGGATCGTTAAGTGAATTAAATGCTAAAAAGATATGTAATATTATGGATAAAGCTGCGTCACTAGGACTTCCTATAATTGGTATTAATGATTCTGGAGGGGCAAGAATACAAGAAGGAGTGGACTCATTAGCTGGTTATGGAGAAATTTTTCAACGTAATGTAAATTTATCTGGTGTTGTTCCACAAATATCTATAATTATGGGGCCTTGTGCGGGTGGTGCAGTTTATTCTCCTGCATTAACTGATTTTATTTTCATGGTACGCAATACTTCTTATATGTTTGTAACAGGGCCAGATGTAATTAAAAAAGTTACATACGAAAATGTTAGTCAAGAAGATCTTGGTGGAGCAAAAGTACATTCCAATAAAACTGGCATTGCAGACTTGGTATTCAATGATGAAATTGAAGCATTGCTATATGTTCGTAAATTTATGGATTTTATTACATCTAATAATACAGAATTATCAAAATCTCAGCTAGCATCGTGTTTAGATACAGAAGATTTATCTTTAAATACATTAATACCTAAAAATAGTTCTACACCATATAATATGAATGAACTATTAGAAAAAGTATGCGATGAAAGGCTATTTTACGAGATAAAGCCAGATTTTGCACGTAATATTATTGTAGGATTTGGTAAGATAGGAGGATACAAAGTAGGATTAATAGCAAACCAACCATTACATTTAGCTGGATGTTTAGATATTGACGCTGCAAGAAAAGGAGCTAGGTTTATACGCTTCTGCGATGCTTTTAACATTCCAATTATAACTTTTATAGATGTTCCAGGGTTTATGCCTGGTGTAAATCAAGAACATTCTGGAATTATAGCACATGGCGCAAAATTACTATATGCATATGCGGAAGCTACTGTACCAAAAATTAGCATAATAGTACGTAAAGCATATGGAGGAGCATATATAGTAATGAACTCCAAGCATTTATGTGGTGATATCAATTATGCGTGGCCAGATGCTGAAATTGCAGTTATGGGAGCTGAAGGAGCAGTTGAAATAATATTTAGGAATGAAACAGACAAAGAAAAAATACAAAATATTGTAGATGAATATAGAACTAAAATAGTCAATCCTTACGTAGCAGCTTCTAGAGGATATATAGATGATATTATTGTACCGTCACGTACTAGAGAATATCTATTCAAATCTTTACAATTGTTAGAAAAAAAGAAAATTAACAGAATTATGCGTAAGCACGATAACTTGCCTTTATAAATTTTATTCATGTTTATATTTTTTTATTATACAATTTTTCAATGACAGTAGCATTACTCACTATTGCAATTAACATTCTTGTTTACATTTCCTTCTAGTACTAATGACTTGATATATAATCGGTAAAGATTTCTAGTGTAGCATATTGTGATACTAAAGAATTTCTTATTTTTTCTGTAAGTTTTCACCAATACTATAAAATATATAATTTATTGAAGATAAATCTATTTGTTAAACTTAACTTTAGCACATGCAATATAATTTTGGGTTGATTTTCGCTATTGTGAATTGTAAAATAATTGATCTAATACTTGTCAGATTGTGATACCTAATTGAATTATATTGTAAAAAATTATTTCAATGTCACTGTTGTCGTGTTTGTGGCACCAATATTAGATAATTCAACTGGAATAATAATGCTGTTAACCATAATATTATCTTTATTAAAAAATCTAAAACTAGTACAAAACTTTTCTTTATGATTCATTTTGGGTTTGAGTTTTACCATATTATTCTTTAAATCAATAAACAATTGTTTATCACTACGTTCATTAATTAGTCCTGAGCCGAGATAATTGTTGTTGTTTAAGAAAATGCAAATTTCATCTAAATCACTTATAAAAAGACAAAGTTCATCTTCTTTATCCAGGAAACTCCTAAACTCATATTTATCTAATAATAACCCCAAGAAGACATCCTGACCATGTTTGTTAGTACCACGTAATATAACAGTTTCATTGATAAATCTTGAACTACTAACAACAGTAAATTTAGTAAAGATAGCACCATATAAATCGCTGTTATCAATATGACTTAATAATGATATTTCTCTACCTTGTGTATCTTTTAGCTTGATACATTGATTACGTGGTATAAATTTTCCTTGTTCATTTTTATACAAATTTATGTCAGACAAAAAAGCTCTATCATTGTTATCTACTAAAAGTAATAGTTGCATCGTATATAAGTATCCTGTTATTAATATCTTTATATCTTATATAAAGAAAACAATAAAATCTATACTTTTTTATAATAAAAACTTAACTTTTTTTTAAATTATATTACCTACAGTTATCTATTTAATATGCTACTTAATTTAATATAATTGTTATTATCAATTAATTAGCACCATAGCTCGTGATACAATTTAAATTCATTATCATTGGATATGTGTTAGGAATGTTATGAGTAATGTGTTTAATAATTTAACGCATTAGATGTCAATTTAGATTAATTAATAACTGAAAATAAAACTAATATATAAAAAATTTATATATTTAGTTTCTCATAACGTTATTTTGTAATTAAAAAAGTGCATTAGTGTAAGTAAATAAAAATTTAATAATAGATTACCTATTCCTATATTGTTGGCAAATTACAGTAGAAGTGTTGCTTTTTAATAAATAATTTTAGTATAAAAGTATTTCCTATAATTATTGCTTTAGGAATGCTTATAAGTTTGATGTATGTAATACCTGATATACCTGTTTTGTGGAAATGCTGACTCTTTTTCAAAGAATCAAGTTGCATATTATTGTTAAAAAAACATCTATATAACGTTGGGATTACTACATGTAGTATTTCTAGCAAGTTTTTGTGGTATGTGACACCTTTGTAGAAACCATTGTGTAGATATTTAATGCTTTTTTATGGATTCCTTTATTACTTGCTAAGGATAATAATCATATTTAAAAATTCTTTTGAGCACAATATATATTAATAGTGTCAATATAATTTTATATAGAACCGTATACACAATTTTATGGTGATTATAGCCTGTGGTTTTAATATGGTATTATTTGTTATATCAACAGTTATTTTGCATGGTATATTGTTTCGTATAGACGTAATTCTAACAATATTGCCATACATTGTTAAGCTAATTTATGGTATTTGTCCTTTAGTGTATGGAGGTATTGATTAAAAAGTATATATTTTTTACAGTAAATTATTTTCCACAAATATTGTTCTATGCACATGATGTTATATCCAATTATGAAAACACTATGAAAAGTATTCATTTGTTTTCAATGGGTTTATTATTTCAAAAGTGTAAAATTTTAAAAAAGATTAATGTTACAAATAGTACTATTAAAAATAGTAGAAGTTCAAGGATCGTTAATATTAAGTGACAATAAAGCTATAAACTTTGGCAGTAATTTAAAGGAGTTATACCAAAAGTTCTATAAATTGAAAAGCATATTAGAGGACACAAGTCAATTAAGTGTAGATTAATTTATTCTATTTTCTAAGGAATATTCAGAGTTATCTCCGTAATATCAGTAATAAATAAGTATGATAATTTACAAAAAGTAAAGCTATTAAAGCATTGAAAGCAATATTATATAATCTAGACAAGTAAAAAAGAGATTCAGAAATATCACAAATTAGGAAAAGTAAAATAGGGTTGGGGGATTGTTCTGAACGTATAAGGACTTATAACTTTCCTTAATCTAGAATTACAGATCATAGAATAAATCTTACATTATGCAGGTTGGAGTGTATTATAAAAGAAGGGCAGGGTATTAAGAGATTTTAAGTTTGTGTAGGAAAACTATATAGTTTTATGTGAATTTCAATTTGGTGTTGTACTATTTACATTATGATAAAAAATCTAAAAAATATCTTGATTTGACTAATTCTCTCTGTAGGTATAGTAAACTTTTTTGCTGCTGTTGAACTAGCATCTTTACGACACAATCCAATGATTGTATCCAGCTTTATCATTTACTAATTATATAGTATATACATCTTAATGTATATTTAAAGTATTTAGAATAATGATATTATAAAAACACTAAAGATGTAAATTTTTTAGTTTGTTAGCTTCATCTTCAGCTATTAATGCGTCTATAAACTCATCCAAATTTCCTTCTTTCATAATATCCTCTAACCTGTATAATGTAAGATTTATTCTATGATCTGTAATTCTAGATTGAGGAAAGTTATAAGTCCTTATACGTTCAGAACGATCGCCTGATCCTATTTGACTTTTTCTCATTTGTGAGATTTCTGAGTCTCTTTTTTGTTTTTCAAGATTATATAACCTTGCTCTTAAGACCTTAAGAGCTTTATTTTTATTTTTGTGTTGAGATTTTTCATCTTGTTGTATAACAACAATTCCACTTGGTATGTGTGTAATACGCACAGCACTATCAGTTGTGTTTACAGATTGCCCACCTGGGCCACTTGATCTATATACATCTATTCTTAGATCTTTCTCATCTATTTTTAAATCTACTTCTTCAATTTCTGGTAGCACTGCTACTGTAGCAGCTGAAGTATGAAGCCTTCCAGAAGCTTCAGTTTCTGGTACTCTTTGCACTCTATGTACACCAGATTCAAACTTCAATCTTGCAAAAACATTAGATCCGCTTATACATAAAGAAACCTCCTTATGTCCACCTATACCAGTTGAAGATGAATTAATCTGTTCAAGTTTCCAATTTTTTTGTTCAGCATACTTTGTATACATCCTATATAAATCAGTAACAAATAGTGCAGCCTCTTCTCCTCCTGTACCTGCTCTAATTTCCAAAATAGCATTACGAGCATCATCTTTATCTTTTGGAATAAGAGATAACTTCAATTTATTCTTGATTTTAGGCAACTGCTTTTGCCTTTCGTAGAATTCTTCCTTAGCTAAACTTTTTAATTCGTGGTCAGTTTCTGGATTATTCATTAATTCTTCTAAATCTGCAATATCTTTTTGTAGATTATTATACTGATCTATTACTGATATCACAGGTAATAGCTCTGAGTACTCTTTCGAAGCTGCAACAAATGAATCCACACTTAGTTGACTTGTGTCTTCCAATATACTTTTTAATTTACAAAATTTTTGATATAACTCCTCTAAATTACTATCAAAGCTCATAGCTTTGTTACCACTCAATATTAATAATCCTTCAACTTCTACTATTCTTTTATAATACCATTTGTAATATTAATTGTAAAATTTTTTTCTTTAAATTTTTATATGTGATAGTATTTAACAATACTTTATATAATTTAATATTCTTTATAATTAATTACTTAAACTGATGAAGTTAAAAGCAATAATGTCAAAATGTGAATTTATTATAGGTGCAACTCATGTAAAATCATTTCCTGACTTTTCAATACCAGAAATCGCAATTGCTGGTAGATCAAATGTGGGAAAGTCTAGCTTAATTAATGCAATTACAAATAATAAAAAAAATGCCAAGACATCTTCCAGACCAGGGTGCACAAAACAAATAAATTTTTACTTAATTAATAAAAATTTTATGGTATTAGTTGATCTACCAGGTTATGGATATTCCAAAGCAAATAAAACCACTATTAACAACTATCTTTTTCTTATGGAATACTATTTATTAAACAGTAAAAATTTATTAAAAGTTATACTACTTATAGATGTTAAAGTTGGATTTAAAGAAATAGATCTAGATTTTATCAATTGGCTTGAATTAAATCATATATATTATCAATTAGTATTAACAAAAATTGATAGAGTAAGTAAAGAAATTCTTGATGTTAACATAAATTACATTAAAAATCTTAATCTGGGTTTTGTTATATATCCAGTTATCAGTGCTAGCAGCAAATGTAAACAAGGAATAGAGGAGTTAATTTATGAAATTGCACAATGTATTAAAAAATAATAATAATAATAAGGAAGATGTTGAACCAAGCATTGAGCAATTTGGAGGAAATGCTGAATGGTTTAATACAGCAAAAGTTTTATCAGAATGTTTACCTTACATACAACAATTTTCTGGTGAAACATTTGTTATTAAGTATGGTGGAGCTGCTATGACAGATAGAAAATTAGCAGAAAGTTTTGCTCATGATATTGTTTTACTAAAACAGCTTGGAATTAATCCAATAGTAGTACATGGTGGAGGAAGCAAGATAAATAGTTTTTTAGAAAAGATTAATAAAAAAAGTACATTCATTAATGGCCTAAGAGTAACTGATGCTGAAACTTTAGAAGTTGTAGAAATGGTACTATGTGGGTTGGTAAACAAAGATATTACACAACTTATCAATAAAGCTGGTGGTAATGCTATTGGATTATGTGGTAAAGATGCTAATTTGATAGAAGCAAAAAAAATTTGCTATACCTATAAAGAGAATCAATCAAATAATGTAGAAAAAATACTAGATATGGGTTTTGTTGGAGAGCCTCATGAAGTTAATACAGATTTATTATTTTTTATTGAGGAATCTGATTTCATTCCAATAATAGCACCTGTATGTAGTGGTGAGAATAATATTACATATAATGTTAATGCTGATTTAGTCGCTGGTGCTCTTGCAAATGCTCTTGCAGCAGCTAAATTAATTATTTTAACAAATGTTCCTGGAGTAACTGATGCTAACGGTAATTTATTATCTGAAATATCAATAGGTGATGCAGAAAATCTAATTAAACAAGGTGTTGCAAATTCAGGAATGATTCCAAAATTACAAACTTGTATTAAGGTAGTAAAAGAAGGTTATGGGTCTGCCCATATCATAGATGGTAGAGTACCACATGTATTATTGTTAGAATTATTTACTGTACATGGAACTGGCACTATGGTGTTAAATAATGATATATAAAAATTTATCAGATTTATCTAAATTTTTACTTTACATGAAATAATATTCTGAAATATCATTAACTTAAAAGTACATGTACTTAGATCTGACATTTACATTAATGTGTTATTTTAAGGTTATTAATGACATATCGCAATAATTTTGCGTTTTCTCTAATAATTTATTAAAGTAAATACGTTTTTCTTAATATTTCATACTTAATCTTATATATCTTTTTTTTTATTGAATTCTTGATTATTTTAATAGTAAATGCTAACTTAAAAAAATGTTTTGTTTTTTTAAGGTAAGTCGGTGTGTAATAAAATATTATATATGTCTGCTATAAGTTGCTTTGCTTTACTAATTAATCAAGCTATGGCAGACAATTTATCAGTAAATGGTAGCTTAAAATTACAATATGGTATTAATAGTAAGGATTTTTCAAGAATGTCAATTAGTGCAAATCCTAATCTAACATATTCATACGATATAAATGATTATGTGACTATTGGATCACATGTAAGATTAGGCACAAATTTTATGACTAATGGTGCAGATGATACCACTGGTAGTTTAAATAAAAATATATTAGATATAAACAGTAACACTAGTAGTGCGTATATTTTTTTAAAATCTCCTTATGCTGGGAATATACAGATTGGATTAACTACTCCTGTCGCTCAAAGCATGAAAACTTCATCTATAGGTAGTAATGGCAATTTTTCACAATATGTAAGCTTAAAAAATGATACTAAATTTCCATATGGATATAATGTAGATGATACAATTTTAGCTGAACCAAGTATCTATAGTGCTTATTATGGATTCTCTGTTCCAGTGATAAGTTATTATTCGCCAAAAATCAAAGGGTTAGAAATTGGTTGTAGCTATATTTTAAAAGATAAAAATGGTGATGTTGGTTACAGAAATATTTTTGATGTAGGTGTCAAGTATGAAAATAATTTGTTTTCTGATATTAATTATTCAATATCAGGAACAGTTGAGCATGCTGTAAAAGCACTTTCTTCAAGTGATGCAAAATTTAATGATTTATTAGCTTATAGTGCTGGTATTTCAGTAAGATATAAAAATTTCACGTTTGCAGGTTCATACGGAAATTTAGGTAAATCTGGGAAAGAAGAAATTACAATATCTATTCCGAAGACAAATGGTGATAGTAGTAACAACACTAAGAAATTTAAGGTAATCAATAGTCACTTTTATGATTTAGGTATAAAATTTGAGACTAATATATTTAACGTAAGTGCAAACTATTTTTATAGTAGTAAAAAGAACAGTGCAGATAATAAACAAGAAGATAATCATTCATTTTCAGTCTACACATTGGGATTAGAAAAAGTCTTAGATGATAGATTGTCTTTTTATGCTGATATTATTTATTTTACCGTTGATAGACCAACACTTAGCAATAACTCAGGATATCTAACTTTAATAGGAGCAAAATTGAGTTTTTAAACAAATATAAATAGTGAAGCCTTTTTATGGCTTCACTAAATAATTGGTATGACTGATTTTCTAATAAAATTTTGACAATAAATTAACAGTATGATAACTAATTACAGTGCTTTAAGTTAATGCTTATTAAATATATAGTTGAAGTGTTATCAATTTTTTTAATGCGTTTCCTTAAATTAATTAGCATTATATTTATGTTCTAAAATTTTAATATGGAAGAAAAACAGAAAAAAGCAGTTAATTGGTTTACAACATTACAAAATCAGCTTCTCTCTAAATTTGTATCAATAGAAAAAGAGTTTTCTTCTTATTCTCCACAAGTAGATCATAAAAACTGGGAAAGGCCAGGAGGTGGAGGAGGGTACTCGATAATAATATATGGTAAAGTTTTTGAAAAAGCTGGAATAAATGTTTCAGAAGTATATGGGGATATTACAAAAACACATGAATTATCTCATGTATTAAATAATTCTGAGATCTTCAATTCCTCTTCAGAAAAAAAATTTTGGGCAAGTGGAATTTCTGTTGTTGCACATATGTGTTCTCCATTTGTACCAGCTATACATATGAATACAAGATTTATTTGTATGTCAGACAAAAGCTGGTTTGGCGGTGGAGTAGATTTAACTCCTACATATAAAAATACAGAAGATCAAGAGCTTTTTCATGATAATTTACGTAAAATTTGTGATCAACATAACAAACAGTATTATAATAAATTTAAACAACAATGTGATGAGTACTTTTTTTTACATCATAGGCAAGAACCACGAGGTATAGGTGGAATATTTTATGATAACATAAATTCAGGAAATTGGGAAAATGATTTTCAATATACTCAAGCAGTAGGTAAATTTTTGTTAGATGTATACCCAATTATTATAAGCAGAAATTTGAATAAACAATGGACTGCAGAAGAACGTGAATATCAGTTAATTAAACGTGGAAGATATGTAGAATTTAACTTAATTTATGATAGAGGTACTAAATTTGGTTTATTAACAAATGGAAACCCTGATGCAATAATGATGTCTATGCCTCCTGTAGTAAAATGGAAGTAACTTATATATGTATTGCTCTATTGTTCTGTAATTTATCTTTACTTTTATACTTTATTTAATCTTTCTAAATCCATATTTTTTACCACTTTAATAAGATATAAATAACACTCATGTTTTTCAATATAAACTAACTCAGTCATAAATTTACTATTGTTAGTAGCACAAAAATTTATAAATGACACTGTTTAATTACGTAGTACTAACAAACTCTTGGTGATATTTTCTTACACCATTGTCAATAAATGTGGATTTAAGAATTTCTTAGATGATGATTTAAATGAAGTTTGCAGTTAATCAAACTACAGTTTATTACCTTACCCGCATGCACTATAATGAATAATGATAAACAACTATTTATATTGATTAAAGTATAATTATAAAGTTTGTGCAAGTTTTATCTTTGTCAATAGAGCGATGATTTTATTTATACCAATATTATTATCCAGATTTTTATAATTCATAAGTATACAAATTTAATTAATATTACATCTTAAAAGCGTTACCACTTCCTTTTATCAATTGATAATAAACAAATAATATTACTTTATATACATTATAGAATAAGATTATTTTTAATATACAAATTGAATCAGCTAATTTTTAATATAATTTCATTTAACTCATATTAAACATCAACTATCAAAATTTTCCAATATTTTCTTTGATGTTCTAACACCTAAATGTTTTAAATTCTCAGTACGTGATAAAATATTGCCATTTCCTTCTGACAATTTCTTCATTGCATCACTATAAACACCATTTAAAACATTTATTTGTTTGCCAAGCTTTTGCATATCCGATACAAATCCTACTATTTTATCGTACAATGCTCCACCTTGACGTGCTATTTCTATAGTGTTACGATTCTGACGCTCTAATCTCCAAACAGATTCAATAGTTCTTAAAGTAGCAAACAATGTTGATGGACAGACTATTACTATTTTCTTATTCCATGCATAATCATGTAACATAACATCTTCTTGCATTGCAAGAGAATATGCACCTTCTATAGGAATGAACATCAACACAAAATCTGGTGTCTTTAATTTATCTATATTTTGATATTTTTTATTTGACAATACATTAACATGCAATCTTACAGATGTAATAAACTGTTTTAGTAAGACATCTTTTGATTCTTCTGATTTTGTTGAAAAATATTTTTCATAATGAGTTAAAGATACTTTTGAATCAATAATTAAATGTTTATTTTCTGGTAAATTAACAATAGCATCAGGTTGTTGTTTATTACCTTCACTGTTTTGTAAATCCATGCCTGCACCATGTAAAATATAATCCTGGTTTTTTCTTAAACCAGAACTTTCTAATATTTTCTCCAAAATCATTTCTCCCCAATTTCCTTGAACTTTAACATTTCCTTTTAAAACGTTAGCTAAATTCTCAGCTTGTAAGGTAATTTTTTCATTTGCAAGTACAATCCTTTGAATTTCTTGTTTTAACAAAAATTGCTCTTTATTATGCACATCAAATGAATCATCAACTTTCTTTTTAAATAAGTTAATGTGTTCTTGTAATGGATTTAATATTCTACTTAAACTTTCTTGAGATATCTTATTGAATTTATCTGTTTTTTCATCAAAAATACGATTTGCTAGATTTTCAAAATATGACTTGTACTTTTCATCAATTGTAGCAAATTCATTTTTATACAAATCAATGTTATATTTTAAAGTCTTTTTTTCAAACTCTAATTCTGTAATCTTACTTTGCATATTCTGTAATTCAATAGAAAATTGATTGTTTTTACTTCTTAAATCATCATTTTCAAGTTCTAATTTCTGAATTTTTCTTTCCAAATCATCTTTAATCATACAAAGAATTCTATAATCAAACTTTGATATTCTACTTTTTAATGCAATAAAATAACTAACTGATGCTATTAACAAACCTTCTAAAATACATATAACAGTTATTGTCATATTTTTATATTCTTAACTTTTTAATATCTATACATATTCAAATATAATTATACATCTATATTAAATAATAAAAAAGTAAAAGCTAATTCAGTTAATATTGATACTTTACAAGAATTGCTTATATATAAGGGATGGAGTATATTTTATTACTTTATTAAGAGAATCTATAGAGAACTGTAAATCTTTGATTCAGCTTCAAATATAAATTATCATCCATAAAAAAAGAGAATTCCATTGTATAAGCTTATCTGTCATTTTCCATAATATATATTATGTAATTATATTTTTTAAGATTTAAATTTAAAGATAGAAAGATCAACAATCTATTTTTAAAACACTATTGTGTGATTAAGTTAGTTATGGATATTACATAAACTAATATGGATATTAATAATAATATTTGCACATACATAAAATTGCGCACAAACATAGAAAAGTATCTGTTTTTGCTGTGTTGAAGAACATACACTGAGTATAGCATTATAAAAATTTTAAAACTAGTACATTCTTAGGTATTTACTCTAAAATACCAAAGAATAGTTCTCCACATATCAGAATTATTGTAAAAATATGTTGACTAAAGGTTGTTTATAAGAGATAAAATTGAAAGTAATACAAATGTTTACAAATTAAGGAACTATATTCAAAATTCAGAATTTAATAACCTATAGTAGATCAGAAGATCCAAAATAGAATATAAAACCAACTTTTATATAGAACACACCGTTAATTAGTTATTCTATTGCTCTACCCTGCTCTGTAACTTTCCAGCAAATAACATTTAATATAAATCAAGTACTGTAAAATTGTAGAAAAATGTAAAATGAATGAACACATACTGAACAGGAAATACAAATCCAGCATAAATAATAAAAACTAAACTTAAAATAAAAATTTATTAATCAAGTTTCTTATAATCATGTACAACAAATTCTAATGGCATAATGCCTGATATAGCCATCTTAATGCTAGATAAAGAAAAAGTAACCAACACTTTATGGGATTTAACATGTGATGCTATACCATTTTCCGAAGCTCGTGTTTGAAACGTGACAATAGCACTATTCAAAGAAGTAAAATCTTTTGATAAAAGCTTAATATTATTAATTGTAGTTTCAATAGACATAGTTTTATATTTTGCGTCAGTGTAATGATTAGAATCTACCATCTCTTTAAACGCTAAGTATATTTTCCTCGAAGAGTTATTCTTTACAAAATTAAATTGTATATCTAAATCTTTATGTAAATATGACTCATACCTTTTTACATATTGTGCAACAAGATATTGTGACAATAAAGTTTCTTCACTTTCCTCATTATTAGTACTCAATTTCTTTATTACAGAAAACTCATCAGTGTAACGTTCCGTATATTTAACAAAAGAAAAATCTGTTTTTAATGGAAAATATGCAAACATATCAAGTATCAATATTAACAACATGGAAGATAAGAAAAGTGATATTATAAGCAACCAAGCCCTTTCAGTAACACATAATAAATAACGGCTACAATACCAATCAAAAGCATCCTGAAAATATTTACTACTTCCAATATATCTATTGTTATTATGATCCATAAAATTCTACATAAACATTAATATAAGAGTATAAGTAACATTACTTTAGAAGTAGTAATACTACTAAATTTGTATAATTACCATAAAAACCCTTTTAAAGTTTAGAATAACAACATACAGTTAAAATACATATAATATTTTGTACAAATCATAAATATAGATTTTTTTAAGTGCTTAAATCTTATTTAGTGTAGTTTTTCTCAATAATATATGGTAAACAGAAATTTATTAGCTATTATATATAATTTTGCATTACTTATGATTCATAAATTCAGTTTAAAAATTTTTATTCCCATAATTCTTGCTATAATTTCATACCATGTAAATCAAAAATGGATATTTGAATTTGCTAAAGCATTTGGAGATATTTTTATTAATTTATTGAAATTAATTAGCTTACCAGTAGTTTTTTTTTCAATTACATCAACAATCTCTGGATTAGCAAATTTAATCGAAATAAAAAATTTGATAAAAAAAACCATGTTCTATACTGTATCTACTACAATAGTTGCAGCAACTATAGCACTTACAATGTATTTATTAATTGATCCATCAAAAAAAGCACTTGTACTAAATGTACTACATACTAATGAACATATTAATACTCCAGATTATTTATCATATTTAATTTCAATATTACCACACAATTTCATCAAAGTATTTTTAGATAATAATGTAATAGGATGTGTTATACTTGCCTTCCTAATGGGAGGATCTCTATTAGTATTACCTGATAAAAATAAACGTGAATTACTACATAAAGTTCTTGATGCACTTTTCGATACATTTTTAGAAATAGCAAAATTTATACTGAAACTAATGCCTATAGCACTGTGGTCATTTATTACTGTATTATTATATAATACTGAAGAAGGATATAATTTATCAAGTATTTTAAAATATCTACTATGTATAATGTTAGCAAATTTTATACAGGCATTTATCATTTTACCATTATTGTTAAAATTAAAAAAAATTCCTGTAACAGAAACATTTCGTGGCGTATTACCAGCATTAACTATAGCATTTTTTTCAAAATCCTCTACAGCAACATTACCAACTACTCTTCGTTGCGCACAAGATAATTTAAAGATTTCAAAACAAATATCATCATTTATATTACCAATCTGCACAACTATTAATATGAATGCATGTGCTGCATTTATATTAATCACAGTATTTTTTGTATCAGAAATGAATGAATATACATTTTCCATTGGCGAAATGTTTTTATGGATATTCCTAGCAACAGGAGCTGCTATTGGTAATGCAGGAGTACCAATGGGATGTTATTTTATGGCTATGAGCTATCTTATATCAATGAAAGTACCTTTAAGTATCATGGGAATTATATTACCTGTGTATACAATAATAGATATGTTTGAAACCGCAATAAATGTATGGTCAGACGTATGCATTGCACAAATAATAAATAAAGAGTATAGCATTTCAACTAAAGAAAACGAAAAAAATTAGTTATAGAATCAAATAGATGTGCACCTAATTGACTAAATGTTCTCTAATGTACTGCTCAACCAATAATTTTTGGAACAATTATTTTAAATTATTATCAAAGCTCATAACTTTATTATTATTCAATATTGAAAAGCTTTTAGATTTTACTTACTATATAACTCTAATATCTTAGTATTATTTCACTAAAATGCTATTTTATACATAAAATTCCTTTAAATATTTTAATTTTTAAAATAAATATTTTTATGAAAAACAATACAAAAAATTTATTTTTTTGACGAAAATAAGATACTGTGTTTTATTGATAATTATATAATGAATAGACTGATGGAAATAAAAATGCATAAAAGACAATGATATGCAAAACATATATAATTGCAGAATCTTGCCTAAAACATGCTAAGTATAAGACATATATAAAATAATTGTTCCTAAAAAATCCTGAAATATTCAACAAAAATATTATTGAGTAAACTATTTAATACATTAACATAAGATTCAACTTAATAATAATTACGCACTCTATAATGTATTAGAACATTGATCATTATAAATTATAGTATAATTTTTTAATACTGAACTCGGATTAGTAACATTTTCTACATCAACATATACACCATCAAGTGACCGAGAAAATGATTTAACTTCACAAGTACATGACATATCAAAGCTGAAGTCATCTTTAATAACAGAGCTATCAAATAGATCAAAAGTTATGTTATCATAAACTGCAAAATAATTTTTTATTGAATTACTAGAATAATTTTTAAAAGCAATAAATTTCATCGCATTAGATAGTAATTCTGACCAAGTCATAAAAGAAATATCACAGGTATCATAATATAGTGATTCATTATCAGAATATATATTATGCATATTATCACGCAGAACCAGACCATTATTATTATAATAGTACGTATTATATTTATTATCTAATAAACTCAAAACAATATAAGTATCTGAAAAGCATAAATTACCTAAATTATCATAACAAAAAGTCTTTTTCTTAGAAGCATTGCTATTTTCACCAACCATTACATGATCATCAATAAAGTACGGTATCTTATTCTCATCCAAAAAATAAAGTTTTTTACTTTGTTTATCATAAAAATATGCATTATTTTGCAAATCAATAAGATTTAAGTAAAGATCATCATCATTTATACTGTTGATTGCACAATTATGAATAACAAGATTCATTTTTTTTCTATAAGATGTAGTAACACATGGAGGATTACACTGTAAAAACTTATACATATCTTTTGTATGCAATAAAGCGGCAGCACAAAACCCATTATCATCAACAACCTTTATATTTTCTCCTTTAACAAGCAATATAAAATGATTTTTAAAAGATTCAGTAATACAAATACAGTAATCTTTTATATCTATTATACTAAGTGTAGTATCCAATATATTTTCAATATTATGACGTGATTCTTCTATTTTTTTTAATAAAAAGCTTCTTGTAAGAACAGAAGTACTAGAATTATTAACTAACATCATTCTATATAATAATTTAAGAATATATATTAATATATAAATATTTTTATTTTATATCTACATATATTTAATTAAAATTATCTAATATTTTATATCTTTTTTAATTTTAATATACAATTTGCAATAGAAGTACTATAGCACCTGTAATATTTACAATTTAGTTATTCTAAATCTACAAAGGTATTTCTTAAGATATATTTTTATCTGAATATGTTTGCTTCACTCTAATAGAACGTAAAAGTAATCATTTATTATATAGATTTTACTTAACACAAAAATTCTCTATTACACTTTTGATAATCAAGTAATATTTTTGAATACATAAACACTGTAACAGTAATTAACTAAATAATTAATTACTTTATAAATTCTTTATCATTCATATACTTCCTTAAAGCAACTGGTATTGTTATAGAACCATCTCTATTTTGATAATTTTCTAAAATCGCAATAATAGTTCTTCCTATCGCTAAAGCAGAACCATTTAATGTGTGTACAAATTTACTAACTTTAACATTGTTAGTTATAGTAGTATATTTAGTATTCATTCTACGTGCCTGAAAAGCTTTACAGTTTGAACAACTTGAAATTTCTCGGTACCGATTTTGACTTGGTACCCACACTTCAATATCATATGTTATGCTTGCTGAAAAACCCATATCTCCAGTACATAATATCATTACCCTATATGGTAATTCTAAACGTTTTAAAATTTCTTCAGCAACTTGCATCATCCTATCTAATTCTGATGCTGACTGTTCTTCAGTAACTATACTAACTAACTCTACTTTATTAAATTGATGTTGCCGCATCATACCTCTTGTATCTCTACCAGCACTCCCTGCTTCTGATCTAAAACATGGTGAACAAGCAGTCAATCTAATAGGTAAGTCACATGAATTAATATTCATACCTGATACTAAATTAGTAAGTGCTACTTCACTTGTAGGTACAAGTCGAAAATTCTCTGTTGTTTTAAATGAATCATCAGCAAATTTTGGTAATTGTCCTACACAATACATAGCAGATTCATGTACTAATATCGGATGAGATATTTCAGAATAACCAAATTCCTTAGTGTGAATGTCTAACATAAAATTAGCCAAAGCACGATCTAATTGCGCAAGTTGATTTTTAAGTATTACAAACCTTGAGCCAGAAAGTTTTGCAGCTTGCTTAAAGTCCATTAAATTTAACTTTTCTCCTAACTCATAATGAGTCTTCACTTGAAAATCAAAATTTCTTTTATATCCATGTTTTCTTAGCTCAACATTACTACTTTCATCTCTTCCAATAGGCACTATATCATCTGGTATATTTGGTAATACATTAAGAAGGTCAATTAATTGAGAATCTTCTTTTATCATATTGTTAATATCATTTATCTTACTTGTTATATACTTTGAAGATTCTATTTGAGTATCACATTTAATACCACATTTCTTTAATTTTTCAATTTCTTGAGTAATCTGATTACGTTCCTTCTGCAAAGAATATAGCTGTGTTAATAACTGTTTTTTTTTTATATCTAGTTCTATAATTTTTTGAGCAACCTTTTCACAATTTCTATTTTGCATTGCATAATCAAATAACTCTGGATTACGTTTTATAAAATCTATATCATGCATAAAATTTATTAAATCTATATATATTTCTTTAATACACTATTTATAAGAAAATAAAGCAATCTTCACAGCTATTAAATATAATCACCATTTATATTAAGACACTGTTTTTTATTGTTATACATATTTTTCTTAATAGACAAAATTTGTGGTAAATTATCATATGAGTCAAAAAGCTTATTATTAGTAAAATCATTAAGCAAATCTATTATTTCAAATGGACCATGCTTCCAGTCATATGCCAATTTAATTGCCTTATCAATTACAGATATGTTATGAGACAAATTTGGAATTAGAGATGAAATATATACTAAAGTATTAGACCATACATACCACATAAATTGACAATGCTTATTATTAGCACCAAATAAATCTTGAATTTTTTCAAAGTCACGACTAACAATATATGTTTGTCTATATAAACCAGTATATAAATCTATAACTTGATTATGATTTCCATCATATAATTCATAAAAGCGATAGAATCCACCAATTTTACTAGTAGAACCAGTATATCCATCAGAAATCATTTGTAATACTACCACAGGTACAAAATTGTATAATTTACATAAATAGTCACCTGGCAAATGTTTTATTAAATATTTTACTTTTAATATAAAATTATCTAGCCCTATTTTATCTAATAGATTAAATACTCCAGTCGGTATTCCCATACATTCGTTACTTATAATAAAATCAACCTCTTCTATATTAATATTAAAATTATAAGCTCCTATTAAAGATATCATTAACCAAAATACAATTACTCTATCTAATATAAGACCTGGAATATTATTACATACAATCAAATTAGAAAAACTATTATTCAATATTTGAATGGTATTATCACATTTAATTTGTGAATTATGATAATTAGCACATTCTATCAATTTGATCGTATTGTCAGCCCTAAAAAATGATACAATTAGAAAACTACAAGATACATTATGTTGCATTTCTCTGATCATATCTAAGTAAATACTTGATGTAGCTGAGATAATAACGTTATGGCTAATGTGAGGTAATATCTTACTATACGCATTACGTATTAAAATGACATCTTCTTCTTCTTTCTCAGAATTAATATTGATTACCCATCCCACGTCTCTAAGACATGACAAATCATCATTTAAATGTACAACACTTACTAAAATACCATCTTCTTGATACTGTAAAATATTATCAGCTTTATTTAAAATTATTACAACTACTGAAATATTACACTTTACCATGTAGTTAATAATACTACTAACACCAATTCTTTTAAAATTTACAATCGCTACCTTTTGTATTTGCACACAACCCTTCCCTTCTCAGTAATAAATCCTAAAAGAATAACAATTTAATAAAATAATTATCAAGCAAAGATATACTACCAATTATACACCAAATTCATCTTCAATTTTTTTGACAATATCTTCCGGCGGATTCTCCCCCCACCCAGAATATAATATTTGTCCATATAAAGCAACATCTATAGAACCTGATCTACTTTTAGCAAGAAACATTTCCCTCTTACCTTTATCTACTAATACATAATGCCAAGCAGCTCTTCCATTATCTTTTCCTCGTACAAGGAATAAGCAATCTAACCTACTTTTCTTTGTAGATTCTGCAAAATTCTTATTATTTAATTTACTTTTTCTCATTACACTTTTTGAATCAGCAAAAGGAACGTCTTTTTCATTTTTATTATCTTGCAACATACCAGAAAATTTTGCTGATTTACTAGGTAAAGCATTAGGGTTTTTATACCTTTCCGTAAAACTGCTCGCACCAACTTTCCTATTAGCAGCAAATTGTTTGGCAAATTTTGAGTCTTTGTTTATCTCGTCACCCATCTACTTTCACCTAACTTAATTAAAACCATGCATTATAAAAAACTACTAGCTCTTTATTATATACTATATTTTTAGTATACTTCATATACACTCACTAATTAACTTAATTATGCACAAGCAACATGAATAATATATTAATTATTACTGGGCCTACAGCATCTGGCAAGTCTAAAACATCTATAAAAATAGCGCAAGATAATAATGGAATTATTGTAAATTGCGACTCAAAACAAATATATAAAGAAATCCCAATAATTACAGATCAACCAAAATTAAATGATCATTCTGTCAAGCATATATTATATGGATATATATCAGTAACACAACAATATTCTGTAGGATTGTGGATAGAAGACTTAAAAAAAGAAATATTATCTATTACATATGAAAAAAAGCTACCAATTATAACTGGAGGTAGTGGAATGTATATAAACAGTATAATATACGGACTATCACAAATTCCTAAAATAGAAGATGATGTAAGATATAAAACAAAAAAGCTATTTGAAGATTTAGGAAATAAAGAATTTTATACGTTATTAATAAATAAAGACCCTCTAGCCAAATGTCTACATCAAAATAATTCTCATAAATTATTAAGAGCATATGAAGTAATAGAACAAACAGGTATATCCATATTCTCGTGGAAAAAAAATACAATACGTCAACCTATATTTAACAATTTCAAGCTTTGTGTTCTTCTACCACCACGGGATCAAGTATATAAAACAATAAATGAGCGTTTTATCAATATGATAAACACAGCTGTAATAGAAGAAATAGAAAATCTACTCTCATTAAACATCCCTAAACACTTTCCTGCAATGAAAGCACATGGTGTTCCAGAAATAATAAATTATTTGGAAAATAAAATCAGTATTGATCAAGCTATAGAAATAGCACAAAAAAATACTAGACACTATGCTAAGCGTCAATACACATGGTTTAAAAACCAATTCCCTCATGCATCATTTTATGAATCAAAAGAGCAATTACTAGAATCCATAAAAAATTATCAAAATTAGATACATAATACATACATAACAAAGTGTTTTATAAATAATATCAAGAAAATATAGACAACTTCCTAACAAATAACATAAATGTTTTAATATTGTTAAATATATTGAACAATAGATCATTTTGTGAATCTGTTGTGTACTGTTAATTCTATACAAGAATGTATAGAATTATAGTGATGAGTATCTATCTTTATTACTACACTTATAACATTTTTCATAATTGACTTTGTTACATAAATACGCTATGTAGTAAAATACATAAGAAAACAATTAAGTCCAGCATCAAAGATATTTGTTAAAGGATTAGATTTGTAGAAATCATAGTACAATTGTTGTTTACTGATAGGTTTTTTAATATTGAAGATATAGATCAAGTAATTATTTGATACATAAAGATACTAAAATGAATGAAGTTTTGTATAATATATCAATCAATAAAACATTACCTACTTTGTTATAATTTGTTTTGTGTTTGAACGTTTAACGCAATATAAATTAAGAAATATAATGCAAATCTTTCCATTATCACTGATTACACTTTGTATAGTAAAGTGATAAATTTTTTTATTTATAATAAAAATATAGTAGCCATTCCTAGAAATATCAAAAAGGATAATGTATCACTTGTAGCACATATGATGATAGAAGAAGATATAGCAGGATCAATTTTAAATAAATTCAATATCATTGGTATTGCAGTACCTAAAAATGTTGCTATTGAGAAAGTAATAATCATTGATGTACCTGCTAATATTTGAATATCAACATGTTGTCCTCTTAACATCAGTGCTATTGAAGATACGATAGCCAATATTAAACCATTGATAAACCCTACAGATAACTCTTTAAAAAGTAATCTATTAGCATTCCTATTAGTAAGTTGTTTAGTAGATAATGCCCTAATTGTTACTGTTAAAGCTTGTAATCCTGCATTACCACTCATCGATGCAATAATTGGCATTATTATCGATAATGCTATAAAATGTTGAATAGTATTGCTGAAAATTCCTATAATCATTGAACTAACCGTAGCTGTAAGCAAGTTTACGAAGAGCCATGGTAATCTTTTTATAACTGTTTTTATCAATGAAGAGCTGATATCATTATTTGATACCATTCCTAAATGTAAAACATCTTTCTCAGCTTCTTGATGCATGACATTTAATATGTCGTGTACTATTATTGATCCTATAATTCTTCCATCTTTATTTATTACTGGAGCTGATAATAGAGAGTACTTTCTAAAAATCTCTGCAACTTCTTCTTGAGTAGTATGTGATTTTATTATTTTTATATCAGTTTTCATTAGGTTTTTTATAATTTGTGTACTATTTGAGCAAATTATGCTATCTAGCCTTAGATACCCTATAGGATTTAACTTTGGATCTACAATAAAAATCTCATAAAATTCTTTGCTTAATTTATTATTCTGTTTTAAGAAAGTGAGTAGTTGACTTATAGTCCAATATTCTGGAGCAATAATGATATCTTTGTGCATTAATCTACCAGCACTTTCTTCTGGATATGATAACAGTTCATTAACGTCAATTTTACTGTTTTTTGGTAATATATTTAAAATATTTACCTGACTTTCCTTATCAAGATCTTCAATAATTGCCACTATATCTTCTGTATTCAATTGAGATATTAAAGATGCTACTTTTTTTATCCCTAGAATTTTAATTATTTCCTGACGTAAATCTGGAACTAGATGTATGAGAATGTCTTTTACCAGATTATCATTAATGTTATTCAAAAATTCTTTGCGATGTTGATATGTCGAAGTTAACAAAAAATATGCAAGTTGTACGTTGTCTGATTTATCAATTATCTCTTCTACAACATTGTAATTTTGCTTTTCTAATGCTTCAGTTAAAGAGTTACTTATTTTTTCGTCTAATATATAATGTAAAGTATTACCACTTTCTTGTGTAGACATGCTAATTTGGTCCTTAGATTATTGATCAAATAATACAAAAAAATTACAAACAACTCAGTATAAGTTATATAAATAAATTCTAAATACATTTTTAATGTTAATAATAAATATTTAATTTTCAAGGTAATATTCCTTTGATCTAAATCATTGACTAAGTATCAAAATTTATATATCTTACTTAAGTTTTAGCCCCTATGGCGGAATTGGTAGACGCGGTAGACTCAAAATCTACTATCCTAAAGGATATGCTGGTTCAAATCCGGCTAGGGGTACTTAAAAATAAAGTTGTTAGTTGTTGCAAGTTTTTTTTATTTTATTACAATACTGGTTGAGTTTGACTAATCACTATAAAAGTTGATCTTCTTCATTCTCTGTTTTTTATTGTAAGGTATAAGATGTCAAGTTTAGCTAACAAAGCAAAGAGTAAAGGTAAAAGTAGCAAAAGTAAGAGTAATGTGAATACTCAAGTTGATGGATTAAGTGAGAGTATTGGGCTAGTAGTTCGTGTAATGACTGCAGTTGTAGATGTAAAGTTTGATAATGACAAAGTGCCAAAAATACTTAATGCATTAGAGAGTAAGAAATTTTATAATGGAAAAAAGTTAATTCTTGAAGTCTCTCAACATATTAGTGACAATATTGTAAGGTGCATAGCACTTGATAGTACTGATGGCCTCTCCAGGAATGATGAGTTCATTGATACTTGTGCACCTATATCAGTTCCTGTGGGTCGTGGTACACTAGGCAGGGTTTTTGATGTGCTAGGTAATACAATAGATGATTGTGGACCATTAGAAGAATCAAAATATGTTATTAAACCAATATATTCTGAGATTCCTAAATTAACCGATCAAAAGATTGCAACAGAAATATTGGTTACTGGAATTAAAGTAATAGATTTACTTGCTCCATATCTTAAAGGTGGGAAGGTTGGTCTGTTTGGTGGTGCTGGAGTAGGCAAAACTGTATTAATTATGGAGTTAATACATAACATTGCAAAAGCGCATAGAGGAGTATCTGTTTTTGCTGGTGTTGGAGAACGTACACGTGAAGGGAATGATCTTTATCATGAGATGATAGAATCTGGTGTAATAAACTTAAATGAAAAGGATCAGTCACAAGCAGTGCTAGTATACGGTCAAATGAATGAACCTCCTGGAGCTAGATTAAGAGTTGCATTATCAGCTTTAACTATGGCTGAGTACTTTAGAGATTCTGAAAATCAAGATGTTTTGTTTTTTGTAGATAATATCTTTAGGTTTACCCAATCTGGATCAGAAATCTCAGCCTTACTAGGTAGGATACCATCTGCTGTTGGCTATCAGCCAACATTAGCAGCTGAAATGGGTGCAATGCAGGAAAGGATTACTTCTACCAATAATGGCTCTATTACTTCTGTGCAAGCAATATATGTACCAGCAGATGACTTAACTGACCCTGCTCCAGCAACTTCTTTTGCACATCTTGATTCAACTACTGTTTTATCAAGACAAATATCTGAGCTAGGTATATATCCAGCTGTTGATCCTTTAGATTCAACATCTCAGGCCTTATCCTCTGATATTGTAGGCGAAGAACATTATGAAGTTGCTAAAGAAGTCCAGCGTATATTACAGACATATAAATCTTTACAAGATATCATTGCAATTCTTGGTATGGATGAGCTCTCAGAAGATGATAAGCTTATAGTTGCTAGGGCAAGGAAAATTCAAAGATTTTTATCACAGCCCTTCCATGTTGCTGAGGTCTTTACAGGTTCTCCTGGTAAGTTTGTATCTCTTGAAGACACTGTTTCAAGTTTTAAAGGGCTAGTAGAAGGAAAATATGATCACTTACCTGAAGCTGCATTTTACATGGTTGGTAGTATAGATGATGTGATAAAAAAGGCAGAATTACTTCAAAAAGAAGGTAAAGTGTAATGAAGTATCTTGACGTTGAACTTATCACTCCAGATGAGTTCTTAGATATTACTAATGTTTTATCTGTTACTTCATACACTACAGATGGAGAATTTGTAATATTGCCTGGACATGAAAAGTTTATGATAGAGTTACGTTCCGGGCTTATTAAATTAAAAGTTGGTGAAGACGTTTGCATGTTTTATATATTAAATCCTGTGTTAAGAGTTGATTCATATAATTGTAAGGTTATAGCAAATCAGTTTATTAATACTTGTAGTGTTAATGCTGCTATTCTTAAAGAATACAAGGAAGATATAGAAAAAATTTTACATCTTATAGATGATGAAACACTACTTAAAATGGCAAAGAAGCAATTAACTTTTATAGATAACATAATAAATTAAGGTCTAAGGTCTTATGAAATTATTTCTTGACACTGTAGATATAGATTTTTTAAAAGAATTTAGTATTACAGGTTTAATAGATGGTGTAACAACCAATCCATTGCTTATGTCAAAATCAAATTTGGAATGTCAAGATTTGATACTAAAGATTTGTTCATTGATACCAGGTCCTGTAAGTATTGAGGTAATATCCACATCTTATAAAGACATGATCAAGGAAGGTTTAGATATTTCTAAAATTGCAGGTAATATTGTAGTAAAGCTCCCTTTAACTTATGACGGGTTAATTGCATGTAAAGTTTTATCATGTGAGCATAATGTAAAAGTTAATGTAACTCTTTGTTTTTCTGTACCTCAAGCTATTTTAGCAGCAAAATCTGGTGCTTATTTTATATCACCTTTTGTTGGAAGGATAGATGATATCGGACAATCAGGAATGCAATTAATTAAAGATATACGTGACGTTTATAATAGTTATAATGCACTTAATACTGAAGTTCTCGTAGCATCTGTACGTAATATTACACATGTTACAGAAGCTGCAAAAATAGGAGCTGATATCGTTACAATTCCTCCATCTATTTTTAAGCAGATGTTTATACACCCACTGACGGATAAAGGTCTCGATAGCTTTTTGCAAAGTTGGAATGCATCTGGTAAAAAAATATTTTCTTAATAAAAAGTTAATATAAGCATTTTTACTTCTCAATTTGGCAAGTATCGTATTGAAGTATTACTGTTAGTGCAATATAACTTGTATGTATGAAACCTTTTTTATGACTTTGTGCATCATAAATTAGGATTATCCTTGCTTTAACTGTATTATGTTTTACTAGCAGCATTATGTTTAATATAATGCTGCATATTTAAAGTATATTACTTGATATATGTTTTAACTTTCAAACGTTTGATGATTTATATTCAAATAAAATGTGATATACTACCGTATGTTAAGAGCAAACATGAGAAAATTGCATGAATATTTCTAATCTTACTTCACAAAATGAAAATAATGTAGTGATTGAAAATCTAAAACGTTATATAGAAAGAATTGAAAAGTTAGAATCTGAAAAAGAAGAGATAAGTCGGTATATTAAGAAAGTATATAATGAGGCAAATAGTAATGGATTTAACGCTAAGGTAATGAGACAAATAGTAAAATTAAGAAAGATGGATAATGATGATAGAGAAGAACATGAAATGTTGTTAATGACTTATAAAAGGGCACTTGGAATATTAGTTGAAGTTGATGAGTGATTGGAAGCAAGTTTCTGAAGATTAAAAAATGATTTTGTACAGTAATTGAGTTTTTTATTTTGTTAAAGTATGTTATAGAAGCATTGATACTATGATCAACAGAAAAGAATTAGAAACAGTATTGTTGTTTTGGATTGCAACTTCTTTTTGAGTTTTTTGTACAGCTTAGAACTCCTCTATTATGTTATCTTTAAATTTAATAAATTTTATTGTATAATAGAGAATTATTTAAATATGTCTTTTTAAATTCTAATAACTATTCCACATATCTGAGTAGATTTATTAATTAATTCTTGTATATAAAAAAATCACATTAATTAGAATATTGTAAATCAAATTTTTTATTTTACTAAATTCACTAATTGTTGTCGATATAATTAAAAAAAAACTGCTTGTGAGGATTCAGTAAATTAATAAAAATACTTATAATACTTTAGAAAATTCAATCATACATTTTAAATTTATAAAAAACTATAATAAAAACCATAATTATTAAAGTACTTAAATTATAACACATTTATTCCTCTCTACACACCTTGAGAACCTTAGTCAACACAAGAAAATTAAAATCCAAAGAAATTTGTGAAAAATGATGCTGTAGAAAACATTGACAAAATACTGCTCAAAGAAAGGTCAAGATTATATTTGTATAAGTACATATAAAAGGTAGTAGAACAGTAAGCAACAATCTAATATTTTTATTATTGAAAAAACAAATTTTTAATTATTAATACAAAATCATACTTAGCTCATTATGAAAGTAATTTTTCAATAAAATACCTTAATCAAACAGTTTATTACATCTATAATATTACGTGTTAATGTGTTATTAAAAAGACATTAAAACATAAAAACTTTTTACATACAACAAGCATAACTTTGAACACGAGCGCTACATTCACAAAAAGAAACTAAAGAAGGATTAGCACCTTGTTGTGAATCAACACCAATTTTCTCTAGATATTGACTAGCTTCTTTACTTAGAGAATTATCCATAAACCTTTTAATAATTTTATATAAGTACAACTTACGAAAACATAACCTTCTCTCCTGTTCATCATTCTCCATCAACTTTTCAGTATAACCAATTTCTCTGGTAAGCATTAAACTTTCCAATTTATCCATTGAACATTTTACTCTATTTTCTACACCATCTTCTAAAACTTGAATTGCATCACATACAATCCCATTGTCTATAAGCTTTTTCTTTATAATTCTTAAAATTTTTAAATCTTTAGGATAATACAATTTCCTACTCAATAATCCTTCTACAACTTGATTTAACTTTTCTTTTACTTTTGCCTCTAAACATGAAACAAGTTTTTTTTGTTCATTTATCTTATGATCTAATGGTACAACCAAAGTTGTTTTTACAGAAAACATTGATTCAATTACACAATATACTAAAAACTTAATAAATGATAAAAAATGCGCTACATATGATTTAAATGGTAATATTGTTTTATATTCTTTATTTTTTATCGTTATAAGTGACATTAAACCAGAAAGTTGTGGATTTATTGAAAATGTCCTTCTTACATTTTTATCTACTTCTTGAATCATTTGCCTAATATCACATGCTTGAATTTCTTTTTTTTGTAATATTTCTTGTAATTTCTCTAAATCACTTTTGATTTGAGTGTGCAATGCCATTTCTTCTTCATACATTTCATATCTTCTATGTTGGTTTGGTATACTAGGTAATGAAATGTTACGTATATCATCTATCATGCAACCTATCAACACTTTTAGCCTATCGATAGTTTCAGCTTTAGTTAATTTTTCTTGTAATGGTAAACTGTATAACCTCAGATTTGACACAATGAAGTCCACATTATATGGAGTGATATTTTTCAATCTTCTAAATATAAAATCTTTAGCCTCATCTTGTATGCCTGGTAACAATTCAAACACTCTATTAAGTAGTACTTCTATATCATTGCATTCTTCTTTTATTTTTGAAACACTGCTTTGTAACGTATCCAACTTTACTAATTCCTTATGCTCTTCCATCAAAAAAATATCTACTGTTTCTTCTACTTCATCATTGCTTACCAAAAACTTTAGTTCTTGACTTATTGTGCTCATTAATAAATCTTCATCTTGCATTTCAACATTTGTTATTCCAAGTATTATACTTAAAGTTTCTTTATGCAAGTCATTCAGTTGTACCTTTAAAGAGTTTGCTAAACATAAAAAAAAGTGCAAATCATCTATCATAAACATCTGATCCTCTTCAAATTGATGTCCTACTGCACTTAATTGTTCTGAAATAGAAGATGATCTCATCAATGCTTGTACTTTTTCTTTTAAGTTAGAAACATTAGATAACCTATAGTCTGTCAAAAACCCATCATTTAAACATTCAAAATAACTTATTATATTTCTTGCACGCTCCATTGGAGTTTTGTTATATAACAATTCCGATATTCTCTTCAACCAAGTTACAATTGTATTAATTTCTTCTATATCACCATCATCATATATCAATTTTCCATTTTCATCAGTTAATAATCTTAGTGAAGCTGCTAATTTTTCCAATTTACCAATAAACCTAACATCCATTATTTCTCCATTTAATAAATGCGTTGCTATATTTTGATCTTCTAGAATCTGATTCTTTTTTTCAATAAACATATATAATATTTGACTAATAGCACCTCTTTTTTTACTCAACTGTTTTGTCATTCTTTCACGAATTGCAGAAAAACCTTCTCCTTCCAGTAGCTCAAACAACAATATTGGTTTTTCTTGTCTACTCAATTGAATTTCTAAAATTCTTCTCTCATCATCTGAAAGATTTAATAAATGTAAATAAGATGATCCATCTTTAATTTGCAATAGTGCATTCAATAATTCTTTTAACTCATCAATTACTTGACATCTGGTATCATATTTATCTTGTAATTCTATCAAATTTTCAAATAAACTATATACCTGACAAATATACCTATATGAAGGCAACCGCATTGAATTTATTATTTCTATATCACTCAAATTAAATAAAATCTCTTGAATAGCAGTAAAATGCTCACTTAAAAAATCATACCTTGCATAAAGAATATCTAATATTTCTTGTAAATTTGACTGTCCTGTATCTAAAAATCCCTCAGAAATTTTTACTTTGCATTGCACCAATTCTTGACTAGAAAACACTTTTTGCATATTCTCTAACAAAGACAAATATGATATCAAGTCATCATGTAATGATTTTAATAAGGTATTTTCTGTAGAATTAGCAATACTAACAATTTGTGCTACAATATACTTCATTTCTTCAATTAATCCTATTTGATCATTTTCTTCTTGAGATAAATTTTCAAATAAGTGAGCAGCTTTATCTTTTATATCTATTGCATCTATAAACCTTTTTTTACTTGATACATCATTTAATAATGACAATATTTCACTTGTTATTTTATGTAAATTACACCGCTGAACAGCAACATGAGAATTTACTACATCAAATCTCATTTTGATATAAGATAACATTTCACCAGCTTTGCTCAACAAGTTACCACTTGACGTCATAGCATCCCTTTTTTCAATTAAAGCTTTTAATTTTTCTTCTTGTTGCAAAAACTCAATGATCTGCATACTTAATGATTTGCTAGGTAATTCATATTGCACTTCATCCGGTACTTCTTCTTCTTCTGTATAATCCTCTAATTCTTCAGTTACTTCCATCTCAAAATTATCAAGAGTTTCCTGTCTACTTTCTTTTAATACATCTAAATCTTCAGCTACTTGTTCTATAATTGGGCTACTCATTGCAAATATTCTATCTATTTCATATTCTGCATCTTGCAAATCCAGGTCAATACTACTGAATTCATCAACGCTTGACGACACTAAATCTCTAGTAAGCATAAATGAATCACAATAATGTCTTTTAGCAGCAACAGAATTACATGCCATATTATATTTTAATTCTGCATTGTATATCCAACTACCAATATCATTATATATCTCACTATTATTTCTTAATGTATTAGATAATGATATTTCATTAGTTAATGCTAACCTACAATCAAAATTATATAACCTTTGGCAATACTCACTAAACAATGATGGATTATCTGATTCTAATCTACCAATTACAGTTAATAAAGCACTAGAGGACTTAAAAACAGATACTATAGATGGAAAATTATTAATATAAATCATACTAGGACTTATGCTAAACAACGGATCATTACAATTATCCTCAGCAGGTACACTTAATTCTTTTAAATAATCATAAAAGCTGTGATATGAGTTTCTCTCACACATCACTTGTCTGACAAAATCATCTTGTGCAACTTTTAAACTATCACTATATTCATAATCATATAATTGAAACCTATATGCTAAATTATTTGACTGCGTTGTAATTTCTCTTTGCATATTTTGTAGAGACTTTAATCCATCTATTGCCCTATTATATTCCTCTAAATTCAATGAGCTTTGCTGTATCATTAAATTAACATCATCAGAAAGACTATCGAACTGTGACTTTTTAAACTCCAATAACCACTTAACATAATGTTCAAACTTTTTATTTAATTCAATCTGCTGTGGCTCTATTATTGCTTTATGTTCTTTCCTAAATAAACTTATCAAATTATTTTTATATATTAAGCAGTCATATAAATACATAATACTAAAAATAGCACTAGCAAATAACAATAACGAAACAAAAAATACTGTGATTATATTACTAACTATATTATCTTTCTTTACAAGTACCTCTGTTTCACGCATCAATAAAAACGTTAACAACATAATCAATGATGCACAAGCAATGATAAGATATAATTTAGATGGAGTCTTAGATGTTGGTATCTTATTAAAATTTAACATTTTTTAAATTTTATGTTAATAAACTTACTAATATTAGCATATAAGGTTTTACTAATCAATAATAAATACTAATTATTTAATACAATTAGTACAAAAACGTAAACCTACTAAAACTATTATGAGAACCATATCATATGGTTAACATTAGTAAATATTTGAACTATGAAACAAAATTAATATTTCAATACTTGTTGTTTATGCATCTGCACAACAAAAATCGTATATTAACTTATTAGTATTGGTATCAAGTTTAATCTTTACATTTCCACCATTAAATAACTTACCAAATAATATTTCTTCTGCTAAATATTTTCTAAGCTTTTTGGAAATAATATTTTCTATATTCCTTACACCACAAGCATCCTTATAACCAGATTGTGCAAAATACATTAACACATCATCTGTTACATCTATATGTACATTTTTCTTTGCCAATTGTTCCTTAAGTTGAAAAATAAATTTCTTCACTACACGCAACATAACTTCTTGATCTAAAGACGAAAATGAAATTATAGCATCCAACCTATTACGAAATTCTGGACTAAAAATTCTTTCAATTGCCTTCTCATTATCTCCATGAGAGAAACTCTTATTTTTAATAAATCCTACAGAATTTTTACTTAATTCAAATGCTCCAGCATTAGTTGTCAAAATAATCACCACATTATGAAAATTTACTTTCTTACCATAAGTGTCAGTAACACACCCATAATCCATTATCTGCAATAATATATTATATATATCATTATGTGCTTTTTCTATCTCATCAAGTAATAACACACTATATTGATGTCTTGAAATAGAGTCAGTTAACAATCCTCCTTGATCATATCCTACATACCCTGGAGGAGAACCTATAATTTTGGAAATAGCATGAGGTTCCATATACTCAGACATATCAAACCTTATTAATTTCATTCCCATATGTTCTGCTAACTGTTTTGCTAATTCAGTTTTACCTACACCAGTTGGCCCAGCAAACAAGTAACTCGCTAAAGGCTTATTGTGATTTCTAAGTCCCGCTTTAGCAATTTTAATTGAATCTACAAGATGAGATATTGCAAAATCTTGCCCAAATATACTTTGTTTAAGATTTGCTTCTAAATTCCTTACTCTATCTAAGTCATTACATGATAAACTACTACATGGTATTTCTGTAATTCTAGAAATTATATGTTCAATATCACTTCCAGTAATAACTTTACTACCAGTATTATGTAATTTACAATATACACCTGCTTCATCTATAACATCTACCGCCTTATCTGGAAGCATTTTCCCTGAAATATATCTATCTGATAATTCTACAGCATACCTAATTGCTTGGTTGGTATACCTCACTTGATGATGTGATTCATAATAAGACTTGATACCATCCAATATTCTTAATGTCTCACTCACTGAAGATTCTTCTACGTTAATTTTCTGATACCTTCTAGCTAATGCTCTGTCTTTTTCGAAATTATTATTATATTCTTTATAAGTAGTAGCACCTATACACCTTAAAGTTCCCCTAGCCAAAGCAGGCTTTAATAAATTACTTGCATCAAGAGACCCACCACTAGTAGATCCAGCTCCAACAATTGTATGAATTTCATCAATAAATAATATTGCTTTTTCTTTTGCTTCTATTGCCTTAATTACAGATTTTATCCTTTCTTCAAAATCCCCACGATAGCGTGTTCCAGCCAATAATGCACCCATATCTAAAGAATATATGACCATTTTTTTTAATTGATCTGGCACATCTCCCTCTATAATTTTTAATGCTAACCCCTCAACAATAGCAGTTTTACCAACACCAGGATCACCAACATATAATGGATTATTCTTCCTCCTTCTTAGTAACACTTCCATTGTCCTATCCAATTCATATGATCTTCCTATCACATAATCTATTTTTCCTTTTTTTGCAGCCTCATTTAAATTAACACAATAACTCTCTAAAATCTCATTATCTTTTAATACATCTTTATTTACATTACTGACTGGTTTACCATACTCCATCTCTCTTACAAACTCTTGATCTATATTAAATTCACCAGTATATAAATTGTTATTAGAAGTATAATTCATAACATCTATGTATTTTACATTTTGCTCATGCAAAAAACATGCACTATAAGAATCTTTTTCTGATAAAATCTCAGCAAGAATATTTGCACCTGTAATTTCACTCTTACCAGAAGTATGAGCATGTATAATAGCCCTGTGTATTAGTCGTTCAAAAACAGCATTAGGTTTAACTTCTGAAATATCCTTATTAATTAAAGTAGGAATCTCATATCTGAGAAAATTTATAATTGTGATTTTTAGTTTATCAATTGATACACGAAAAGCATAAAAAACACGTCTTGCATCTATATCATCAGTTAAAGCCAACAAAAGATGCTCTAAAGTAGCATATTCATGATGAAAGTCAAATGCAATAGATAGTGCTTTATGTAAACTAGCCTCAAGATTCTTTGATAACACTAATGTCCTCAATTTTATAACTAAATAAACTCTATCACTTAAGAATTAAAAATAAGTTGAAAATAAAAATACAAGAACTATAGTATCAATAACATTCAATAGATTTTTAATATTATATGCATTAAATAACATATAGTACATAGCAGTTAACATTCTATAAAGCAATAAGCATGGAAAATGACATTATAAAATTTTTCACTTTATTAGTGCTAGAAGTAGTATTAGGGGTAGACAATATTATCTTTATTTCACTTGCAGTTACCAAAATACATCCAGAATTAAGAAATAAAGTAAAATACATAGGATTATCATTAGCATTAATAATGCGTATTATCACGTTATATGGAGCATCATATATAATTTCATTAAACAAACCAATTATATCACTATTGAATTTTAAGCTTTCACCTAATAATTTATTTATGATATTCGGTGGAACATTTCTAATATATCAAAGTTTATCTGAAATATGGAATGATATTTCCAATAAAAAACACAAAACCAGCAACTTAAAATCAAATTTCTATGTCGTAATATTACAAATAATAACAGTAGATTTTATATTTTCTATAGATTCAATATTGACCGCTATAGGTATTACACACAATATCTTCATTATACAAATAGTATTTGCAACTTCTATTATATTTACCATTTTATTTTTAAATTATATTATAAAAGCTGTTATTAAGTATAGTAATATCAAAACTATAGCTGTTATGTTTGTACTTATGTTAGGTATAATTTTGGTATTAGATGGAATACATATTAAAGTACCACATAATTATCTGTACTTTACTTTTATTTTTTCAACAATTACTGAAGGAATAAACATAGCAAAAAAAAGGAAGTAATTTATTTAAAATCCACTGAATAATATCTATTGAGATTCTAATATTTGGTTTATTCTAACTAAATTATCAAAACAGTAATCTGGCTTAAAATATAATCTAGGTATATACCTAAGATCTACATAAGAAAATATTGCCTTTCTAATAAAATAAGATGAGTCATTTAATTCTTTAATAATCGCTTCTTTATCTGTACAGTCTTGAGAAATTATAATAAAAACATTGGCATTTCTTATATCATTGCTTACTTCTACTTTAGATATAGTTATTAAATGACTATTAGCTAAACAAATATCTTGCATTAAAACTTTAGATATTGCCCTATTCAACACTGAAGCAACTTTTAAATTTCTAAAATTCTCAGATTTATAAATCATTTAATTACTCTAATTTCTTCAATTACTTCTAATACATTAATTATATCACTCTCCGGATACACTTCTTTTGAATAATCTAACAAAATACCACATTCAAATCCAGATGCAACTTCTTTCACATCATCTTTAAAACGACGTAAAACTTTAATCTTTCCTTCATGAATAACATTATTATTACGGCTTAATTTTACTAAAGAACCTTTTTTAACCACCCCACTTGTTACATAACACCCAAGTACACTTCCTGCATTTCCAGAAGAAAATACTTTCCTTATAGCCAAAGTACCTACTTGCACCTCCTGCTGCAATGGCTTTAACATACTACTTAATATTCTTTTTACATCATCTATTATGTCATATATAACAGAGTAGTGATTTATTTCAACACACTTTTGCTTCGCTAATTCTTTTACCTGCGCATCGGTTTTTACATTAAAAGCTAAAATGATAGAATTTGAAGTTTCCGCTAACAACACATCAGATTTTGTAACATTACCTACACCTTTATATAAAATATTTAACTTAATATCTTCATGAGTAATTTTACTTATCGAATAGCATATTGCATCAACAGACCCCATGACATCGCATTTTAAAATCACGTTTAACTCATCAACTATATCACAAGCTAACATGCTACTAGCATCCATTTTTGATTTTGTATTTTCTTCCAAAGATGTATTAAGCAATTCTTGCCTATAATTAATCAATTCACGTGCTTGCTTTTCAGAATCTACAACAATAAAACTACTACCAGAATTAGGTATATTATTTAAACCTAATACTTTCACTGGCATTGATGGAATAGCAATTTTTTCACTTCTTCCATCACTATTAAACATATTACGTACCTTACCATACGAATTATGACCAACAACAATAATATCACCTGCTTTTAAAGTTCCCTTTTGTACTATTAAAGTTGCCATAACTCCACAACTTTTATCAACTTTTGATTCAATCACTACTCCAGAAGCTCTAGTATTATAAACAGCTTTTAACTCTAACAACTCTGCCATTAATAATATACTTGATTTTAATTGATCCAAATTTATCTTTTCTTTAGCAGATACAGGAACAACAATAACATCTCCTCCTAAGCTTTCTGCAACAATCCCATGATTAAGTAAACTATTAGTAATTTTATCAAGATTAGCATCATGTTTATCAATTTTATTAATAGCAACTATCATTGCAACATTAGCTGCTTTTACATGATTAATTGACTCTATTGTCTGAGGCATAATACCATCATCAGCAGCCACAACCAATACCACTATATCAGTAACATTTGTACCACATGCTCTCATAGCAGTAAATGCTTCATGACCTGGAGTATCAATAAAAGTAATCCTCTTATCACAATCAAGTACTATCTGATATGCACCTATATGTTGTGTAATACCTTTAAACTCTTCATCTGCAACATTTGACTCACGTATAGCGTCAAGTAATGAAGTTTTACCATGATCTACATGACCCATAACAGTTACAACTGGTGCTCTAGGAAGTAATTCCTTATCATTACCATCAGAATATAAATCATCTTCTAATTTTCCATCATTTACTAACTTGAAAGTATGATTAAAAGCTTCTACAATAATAGCAGCCTGCTCTGAATCTAAAAAATCATTTGGCTTAATATCACGCCTCCCCATTTGAAATAACATATTCTGTACATCTTTTACTCTTTCAGACATATTACTAGCTAATTCTTGTACAGTAATCTTTTTCGGTATTAGTACCTTACGAGTAATTTTGTTTTTTATAAAATTAACAGCACGATTTTTTCTAGTTTTATGTACTTGGATAACCTGTTTATTATTATCCTCTAATTCTTCTTCTATTACCAATTTCACATGCTTACTGTACATATGATTAGAGACACCTTTTTTCGGATTGCCTTTCTTTTCTTCATGTTCTTTTTCATATTTCTTAAGCTTCTTTTCTTCAACAGCTTTAGACTGCAATAAATCAATTATACTATTATCTACATTTTGATCATCTGTTGGTTCGCTTCTTTCTTCAATTATATCTAAAGGTGCTGAATCAGGTTGGTCTTCTATAACTGACTCTTCTATGACTTCTTCAATTTTTTCACTATGCTCCTCTTCAATAACCGGATCAGTATTGATATTCTCCTCAATATGCAACAACCCTATTGACTCAGCGTTAATAATTTCCTCTTTTTTATCTGCCTGAGCATCACTTACTTCTTCTTTTTTATCATTTATACTAGCATTTTGTAAAGCATTCATACGAGAAATTTGTTCTTGTATTGTCAGAGCATTATTATCTCTATCACTTTGATAAACATTATCATTTTGTAACACTACAGAAGCTTGTTCAATATTATCAATATCTCTTCTTTTTTTACTTTTACGAACCTCTACAGTAGTTATGGATTTTTTTAAAGCAAATTTCATATTCTGTTGTATATTAGAAGATAACTTTAACTTATCACTAAGCTTGAGTGTTGTACGTTCAGTTTTACCAGACATCAATCCACTATCTACAACACCTTTAGACTCATTCATACACAACTACCCAAAAACAAAAGTTACAACCATCCTATTTTTTTACGAGACTCTAATATAACAGAGTCAATTTGATCCTTAGTTAACGCAATATTAGGAACAATATCGAAAAATTCATCTGTACATAATCCAGCAATATCTTCAAGATTTTTAATACCATTCTCAGACAATGCTATAATGTCACTTGGCTTTAAAAATGGTAAAGTAGTAACATCTTTGTCAATTGACAAACTATCCAAAATTTGCTTCATTTCAGCATCTTTACGCGTCAAATAATCAGATGCTCTACTCTTTAATTCTTCTGCTATTTCCTCATTAAACCCATCTATTGCAGAAATATCACTAACAGATGCTTGGTCTATATCCTCAATACTAACAAATCCTTCAGTAAACAATAACTGTCCTATTATTTCCTCAACATCTAATCCTTCAACAAATATTTTTGATCCTGCATTTAATTCTTTTGCTTTTCTAGTAGATTCAGTTTCATCACCTATTACATCTATTTTCCAACCAATCAACTCAGATGCTAACCTAATATTTTGTCCATATCTACCAATTGCTAAACTTAGCTGATTTTCAGGAATGATTAATTCTACTTTTTCTTTATCTTCATCAATAATCACTTTTAAAACTTCTGCTGGAGCTATAGCATTAACTATAAATTTAGCAAGTTCTGGAGAATATAAAATTACATCAATTTTCTCACCATGTAATTCAGAAATAATACTCTGAATCCTTACACCTCTTGCACCAACACACGCACCAACTGGATCAATATTTTTATCTGAAGAAAAAACAGCAACTTTTGATCTAGATCCTGGATCTCTTGCTATTGCCTTAATTGTCACTATCCCATCATATATTTCTGGAATTTCTTGCTTGAACAATTGCTCCATAAACCCTTTATTGATTCTTGAAAGAAATATTTGAGGTCCTGAATTTTCTTTTCTCACATCTTCTATATGAGCTTTTACCCTGTCTCCAACACGAAATACTTCACCTTTTATCAAGTTTGCAGCTGATAAATAACCTTCGTTTCCATTTAAATCTACAATAACATTATTATATTCTATACGTTTAGCAGTACCATAAACAATATCACCTATACGATCTTTAAAATCTTCATATTGTTTTTTACGCTCTTCTGATACAATAATTTGAGCTATCTTTTGCTTTGCAATCTTAGCAGAACTATAATCAAGATCAATAACAGGCAAATGCTCTAGCATTATATCTCCAATTTCAGCATTTTCATCAATTTGCTTAGCTTCTGCCAAAGTAATCAGTTTATATTTGCTTATATCAGAAGAATCTATTTCACTTTCTTTATTTTCAGGAATAACAATTTCACCATTATCACTAATAACTAATACTTGTCTATAAGTCGACACAACACCAGTTTTCCTATCTACTGTAACTTTAATCTTACAATTTCCATACTTACTGCGACTAGTTAATTGAATAGCTTCTTCTATAGCCCTTATTATTATATCCAAATTTAAGCCTTTTTGGTCAGCAATATCCTTAGCCACCCTTATTAATTCTAAGTTATCAAAATTCTGTAGATTAACCATAAAAACCCTTAGCAAAAACTAATGTACAACAAACTAAGATTTAGTGCACCCGATTATTTAAAAATGACACATATCCAGATAAAACCGCGGTAGCAGTTTATATTATAACTGCCAGCCAAGTCAAGTAATTTCTCTTAACAGTAACCCTAATTTCCCTTTATAATTGACTTATTAATTTTATTATATTTCCCAATCATAAGCAACGCAGGAGTGAAAAATAAAGTAATAATAGTAGCTAAAAATAACCCGATAGCTATAGTATAAGATAATTCAAACCATAGTTGACTCGATGGGGAATTATAAATAATTTGCCGATTAATAAAATCAAAATTTATACGCAACATCATAGGCACTAACCCAATAATTCCAGTAACAACTGTCAATAATATTGGTCTTACTCTAGACAAAGATGCCATTATTATAGCATCTTTTTTATCACAAACACTCTCCATATTAATATAAAAAGCATCAAGCAGTAATATATTATTATTTACTATTACACCAGCCAATACAATAATACCTACTCCCCCCATAACCATAGAAAAAACGTGTCCTGTAATGAAAAATCCAAAAAATACACAAGTAGTTGATAGAAAAATTGCTGTGATAATAATTAATGCATCATAAATACTATTAAATTCAGTAATTAGAATCAGCATAATAAGTAATACTACTACAAAAAATACTTTAATTAAAAATCCTTGGGATTCTTCCTGATCTTTTATTTCTCCTTTTATTTCAACCAGCACCTCTGGATCTATATCCTCTTTAAATTTTTGTTTTAAAAAATTTATCATCTTTTCTAACAAATACCCTTGAGATAAATCAGAAGTTATACTTACCGTTCTCATCCCATTAACATGATTTATCCTTCCCTCTTTATATTGAGCTCTATAAACAACAAAATCACTAACAGCAGTATATCCATTGAAGCTACTAACAAACAAATTATTTAAGGTATTTAAATTACGGTATTCTTTAGGAAATCTAACAATAATATCGACTTCATCATCAACATTATCTGGATGATATTTATTTAATAATATTCCTCCAGCTATCATTTTTATAAATCTATTAATCATAGAAGTATCAACACCAGATTTTATTGCCTTATATTTATCAACATCAACTTTCCATTCTATTTCTAAAGATGATCTATTATCTGTAACATTCTCAAATCCTAAAGAATTATTCATAATAGACATTATTTTATTTGCCACATCATTAACCTTAGCAACATTGTAAGAACTAATATCAATACGTATTGGTTTACCAGTAACTGGCTTCATTTTGTCTTCTGCAATATTTACAATAATACCTTTAATATCTTGTAATTTATTCTTTATCTCAGTCAATATTGCTTCAGATTTCCTACGCACAGACCACCTTTTTAACTCTACCTGAATTTCACCAATAATATCATCTACATCTAGTGAATACTCAAACAAACCAGCCTTTGCATAAATAAATTTTATTCCACTTACATTACAAATTCTCTTTTCAATTTCTTTTAAGATATTATCCCTCTCATTAACAGATAAATTATTACTTGATCTTATCGTCATAAGTACCCTTTCTGAGTCAATATTCGGAAAAAATTCTATACCCGGACCAACTATAAAATATCCTAAAGTAGAAACAAACAATATACTAACCACTATACAAATAAATTTTCTAGGATGAACAAGTATATACTTTAAAATCTGACTATAACCTCTCGTAAAACTGCCTAATTTTATAAAATCACCAGTACTTATCGCTACAATCTTTGCTATACTTTTTTTATCAGTAACGGATGGCGTTCCTATAATAGATCCCAAAACTGGAATAAAAATCAATGCCATAATCCATGAACCACTTAAAGTTGTAATTAATGCAACTGGAATATATTTCATAAATTCACCAGTAGTTCCAGGCCAAAATAACAATGGAATATATACCACCAATTTTGTTAAAGTAGCTGATGCAACAGGCCAAAACATATCATATGCAGCTTGCTTAAATGCTTCAGTTTTACTCAATCCATTAATCATTTTTCTATCAGCATATTCTGTAACAACTATTGCATCATCAACTAGCATACCAACAGCCATAATTAAAGAGAATAAAATTACTATATTTAAAGTATAACCTAGAAAATACATGACGATCATACCAAACAAGAAAGATCCAGGTATAGATATAGCAACTAACAATGCAGTTTTAGTACCCATAAATATCATCATAATGATTACAACAAGTAAAACTGAAATTAAAATAGCATTCTGTAACTCATTTAAAATATTCAGTATCTCTTCTGATTCATCTTGCAAATAAATAATAGATAAATTTTTTGGGAATACATCACTTAAATTACTTATGAGTCCTTTTACCTGAAATATAGTTTCAATAATATTTTTACCTGTTTGCTTTGATATTTCTAAAACTAAACATGGATAATGATTTACTCTAACAAACTCTTTATTATCTTGGTGTACAAGTTTTATATTAGCAATATCACCAACAGTTACCACAGAATACCCATCAGTTTTGATTGGTATATTCATAATATCTTGAACATTTTTTAAAAGACCCGGCAAATGCAAAGTATATTTACCAATTACAGAAGCCAAATTTCCAGCATTTACAAACTGATTATTATTTAATATAGCCATCACTACATCTTGCATTTGTAAATTATAGCTATTAATAACATCAGGAGAAATATTGACCTCAACTATATCCTTACTATTTCCTATAATCTTAACACTTTCTATATTCGACAGACCTTCTAATTTTGACTGTAAATTACGTGCAATCTTAAACAATGTTCTATTAGGTAAATCACCAGTCAAAGCTATACTTAATACTGGAAATAAACTGAAATTTTGTTCACTTACCATAGGAAAAGTTGCTTCTTGAGGCAATTTAGCACGTATTATATCAATTTTTGATCTAACATTTTCCAAAGCTTCCTTATAGTCAAATCCTGCATTGAATTCCAATATCACATTTGCATATCCAGTTTTAGCCACAGAAGTAATTCTACTAATACCTTTAATAGCCTTCACTTCTCGTTCAATAGGATATACTAATAGCTTCTCTACATCTTCGGATGACATACCTTGCAATGTAGTATAAATAGATAAAATAGGTTTTTTAATTTCAGGATTCTTTTCTTTAGGAATGTTAAAATAAGAATAACAACCAAATATCAATATCATCATTAATAGAAATATTGATACCCTATTCCTACGTAAAAACACTTCAGAAATCTTTCTCATTACCTAATAAACTAATCAATTATAACAATACCATGACATACAAAAAACATTGATACAAGTAAACAAAATTATTATTTATCATGCCGTTCAATATATTTACAAGCTAATATTGATGCCTCATACAATAATAACATTGGTATTGCCAACCCTATTTGACTCAATACATCAGGTGGTGTAAGTATAGCAGCGAGGATAAAAATAATTACAATTGCAACTCTTCTTTTTTTTGCTAGGCTTTTAGCTGATACTATACCAATTCTAGACATTAATGTTAAAAATATAGGAATTTGAAATGCTACTCCAAATGCAAACATCAGTTGCAACACTAATTCTAAATACTCACTTACTGATGGCATAAATTCTATAGGTACACCCATAGAAGCATCTCTATTTTCAAAAGCAATGAAAAATCTCCAAGCTAAGGGAAATATATAATAGTAAACTATCGCAGCTCCAATCACAAAAAGCACTGGCGTTGATATTAAATATGGTAATAACACCAGTTTTTCCTTTTTGTATAACCCTGGAGCTAAAAACATATAAAATTGCCATGCAAAAACAGGAAAAGAACACAGTAAAGCAGCCATAGTAGCAACCTTTAAATATACAAAAAAAGCTTCTGTTAAATCAGTATATATTAAAGAAAACTCAGAATTAGCACCTTCCAAATCTATTAGAGGAATTAACAGAAAATTATATATTTTTTCAGAAAAAAAATAACACACACCAAACATAATACAGAAAAATACAAAGCAAAAAAATAATCTATATCTTAATTCTTCAAAATGCTTAAAAAATGGCATTTCGCCAGTTGTAGATTTCATAATATAGAATACCTTTTTTATTCATTGATAGTTGACGTTAACATAATTTTCAATTATTGATGTAAACTGCTCAAAAATATTTTTACCTTCTAAAGTACATAACTTTTCACCATCTTGATATACAGCAGCTACAGGTCTTTCACCATAACCAGGCAGACTGATGCCTAAGTTCGCATGTTTACTTTCACCTGGACCATTGACTATACAACCCATAACAGCTACAACCATATCTTTAGCTCTGGGATGAGTGTCTTTCCACACAGACATACGACCTGCTATATAATCATTTACATCTTTTACCAACTGATGAAAATATTTAGGATTAGTCCTATTACAACCTGGACATGAAGTGACTTGTGCACTAAAATTCTTTAATCCTATACTTTGTAAAATTTCTTGACATAATTTCACTTCAGTCACCCTTGACTCACCAGGTTGTTGAGTTAGTGACACACGTATAGTATCACCTATACCATTAAGCAATAAATAAGATATTCCTGCAACACTACTAACTATTCCTTTAATACCAGAACCTGCTTCTGTTAAACCCAAATGTAAAGGATAATTACATACATTTGACAACACTGTATAAACAGGGATTAAATCTTGTATTTTACTAGTTTTGCAAGATATAACTATTTTATTTTTTGAAAGACCAATTTCTTCTGCACGTTTAGCACTTGTCACTGCAGAAATCACCAATGCTTTTTGTAAAACTATATAATCTGGTTTAGGATTGCTAAGCAATGCATTATCATTCATTAATTTTGAAGCTAAATACTTATCTAAACTTCCCCAATTCACACCTATTCTAATAGGTATATCGTATTTTATTGCAAACTCTATAACATCTTCAAAATTTTTATCTCTTTTATTACCAAAACCAATATTTCCTGGATTTATCCGTATTTTCCCTAGAGCAGATGCACACTCTGGATATTCCTTTACTAATCTAGCAATTTCATACTGTCCACATCCTATTATCATCTTATCATCAAAACCATTATCTACCAGAACGTCCCTAATATAAGGAATACTTTTTATAGCCTGTTCTGAATTCACTGCAACTCTTACCAGTTCAGATCCAGCTTTTGCCAATTCTAAAACTTCATGCGCATCTTCATCAGCATTTCCAGATCCACCTAATGCCATTGACTGTATTACTATAGGGTTATTACCACCAATTACTACACTACCAACTTTAACCTCATGAGTTAACTTATCTTTTTTTTTTATACAGTCAAACAAATTTTCTTCATTTAGAATACTACTTATAACATCACATTGCATACCACACCGCAATCTTCCACATCAATAGAAGATTATATACACCAAAAGTAAATGTTACTACTTTTAATTTTTATGAAAATTCTCACTATTATTTTCTATAATATTCTGTATCGTCATAGTTATCATCATCATAGTAATAAGTAATAGTATAATCTTCATCATACTCTTTTATTTTTCTAAGATTCTGCAACAATTCTTCTTCCTCTTGAGATAGAACTACTTTATGATCATTATCACCATCCTTAATAACACTACCCTGTTCATCATCCTTAATTATTTTCACATTTTCTTCTTCTTTGATTCGCAAAATAGGAGACTTATCTTGATCATTTTTACTCTCTACTTTCTGTACACCTTTTTTAACATCATACTGTTCATCACTTGATTCTTTCAAAAATGAAAGAAAATGTAAAGGTTTGTGATTACTTTTTTGCTCACCTTCTTCAGGAATATGTTGAGAGGATTCTGCACTATTCTTTGGCTGAGATAATAAAATACCATCATCATTATTAACTTTATTATCTTCTAATTCATCATTGAAATCTTTGTGTTTATCATCTTCTATTTTTGGAAACTTTAATAATGAAAGTAACCCATGTTCTTTCCTATCACTTTGATTATCATTGCTAGAGTCACTAGAATCTTGTAATTCATTCTTATCTTCAACCTTTCCCACTGTAGGCTTAGAATCATCAACTTTCTTACCTTTAGCATCTTGTAACTTACTTTTATCTTCAACTTTTACTACTGGAGGCTTAGAATCATCAACTTTCTTACCTTTAGCATCTTGTAACTTACTTTTATCTTCAACTTTTACTACTGGAGGCTTAGAATCATTAACTTTCTTACCTTTAGCATCTTGTAACTTACTTTTATCCTCAACTTTTACCACTGTAGGCTTAGAATCATCAACTTTCTTACCTTTAG
>CDGH01000071.1 GCA_000825765.1 Ehrlichia minasensis
TTGTGTGTTAAGTAATGCTGTTTCTGACCTTGTTCTGTTTGGATTTGTAATAAGTTTACTACCATTAATGTAGCAATAGTTGTGTTTACCTGTGATTTCTATTGTGCCATGTTTAGCAATGATTAAAGAATCACTTGCTATGGTTACGTTAGTGTTGATATTATGAGGCTTAATTCTAATGAGTCCAGTATTTGTTGTAAGCCTAGATTTTTTGATTTCTCCTATAACTGTAATATTTCCTGTATGTGTGTGTACAAGACCTTGAAATTTACCAAATATGGTTATATTTGTATTATAAAGTATTAGTTGTGCATATTCTGTTTGACTGTGTATTGCTATTTCATCTATATGGAATTTTTTTATGAAATCTCTACCATTATTTGTACATGTTGTTAAATATACTCCTATAAATTTGTTTAATTTTTCAATTATTAATTTTTTGTCTTTTATGAATATATTGTGACGATGTAGATCAATGATATGGTCAATACTAATATTTGATAATGTATTTTGCCTTGTATTACATATTTTGTTTGCGATGCTTGTATTCTGTATTTTGCCTTGAAAAAGCAATTCAGCATTTTTATATGTAGGTTGCCTGGTAGGCCATTCTATAGATACAATAATAGCATAATATTGTAATTTATCATTAAATAGCTCTATTTTTAATGCATTTATACTGTGTTTGTTATTAATAAAATCTTCTGAAGAGAATGATGAGATAACTTGCGCTGTTTGACAGAGGTTTGTTTGTCTGGTTATTATTGAACTTTGCTTTATGTTTTTACAAAAGTTAGAATTGATAATTAATTCATTAGGTAATTTTTGGTTGATTATTGTGCCATTAACGCTTACAACACCAAATATGGAAGTTACATTTTTACTACAGTCTTCTTTTGCGTTAGTGATAGTGATACTACCATATTTATTAAAAATGTTACCATATACTGTACCGGAGATTGTAATATTGCTTGTTTCTAGAAATATATCTATATATTCTGGTATGTTGCATTTTATATTGATATCGCATCCATTATCTAATAAAGGACTAAAGGTGTAAGACATATTTTCTTTAGTAATATTGAGTTCTCTTAGTGTGATATGTTGTAGAGTCATACTTAATAGATCATAACCTTTTTCTGTGAAGTATAATTCTTGTATTTCATATAAATTTTTTAAGTATTTTGCGTATGCAGAAAAAGTTTTTTTTTGAACGTGATGAGAAAGTATTTCTCCTAGCTTATGGATTATATTTTTTCTAATATTATCTGTTGCGGATAATGCTTCTTTGTTATATGTTTTTATAATTTCTGTATCAAAACATTGGTCAATAAGTGATGATAATAGGTGATATTGAATTCTATACTTTAAGTTATTATCTATTGTAATATCTTGTTTGTTAGCACTAAGATTAAATTCTTGTCTAGTGAGAATACTACTACCATCATTACTTGCAACTGATAGTTGATGATTATGGTATAATGTATGTATTTCTTTCACACTATTCCATGACATTTCTGAAGTTCTATCATCGACTATAGTTAACCCTTTGGGTAAATAATGCATCGCGATAAAGTCATTATATTCTTTTAATATATCAATTACTTTTTCTTTAAATAATGTGAAATCTGGTTCAACATCTAGTAGTAATGTGACACATAATGGAGTGATATTAGTCATATCTAGAAGAGGATCATCAATCTTTTCTGATACAATATCTTTTATATACTTCTTTAACCTTTTTTTATCTATTGCTTCCCTTTGTTGATCTTTTGTGAGCATAGTTTATATGAATTATTAAATAAATTTAGGATTATAATTGTATAGATAGAAATAACTTAATATGCAAACTATTTTTTTTAATATTTTAAATAAAAAATATCATTACATATATAAAAAACCAATATATATGGTATTCTTATTAAGATAATTTATATGTTAATTAGCTATTTTTTACCAAATGTGTATATTTTTTAGCATATATGAATATTTAATATTTATGTATTTTAATAAAAAATCTTAGTTGATTTTTATATCAAATAGTTGTTATAGTTCTCTCTGGGTTTAGTTTATAATCCTATATTGTTATTTTGGTAGTAATTAAAAATGTCATTGTTAAATTCTCGACCAATTTATAAGCCTTTTAATTATCCTTGGGCATATGATGCTTGGTTGTGTCAGCAAAGGATACACTGGTTACCTGAAGAGGTTCCACTTGCAGATGATGTTCAGGATTGGAAAACAGTACTTTCTGAAAAAGAGAAGAATCTTTTAGTGCAAATTTTTCGTTTTTTCACTCAGGCTGATATTGAAGTTAATAACTGTTATATGAAACATTATTCAAATATTTTTAAGCCTACTGAAATCTGTATGATGCTTGCTGCATTTTCAAATATGGAAACTATACATATAGCTGCTTATTCGTATTTATTGGATACTATTGGAATGCCTGAAATTGAGTATCAAGCATTTTTAAAGTTTGAGGTCATGAAGAAAAAGTATGATTATATGCAAAGGTTTGAGGAATGTAGAAAAGATGATAAAAGGCATGTGGCAAAGACTTTAGCAGTTTTTGGCGCTTTTACAGAAGGACTTCAGTTATTTGCTTCGTTTGCAATTTTATTAAATTTTCAGCGTTTTGGAAAGATGAAAGGTATGGGGCAGATTATAGCTTGGTCTGTAAGAGATGAGACATTACACACTGAGTCAATAATTAGGTTATTTAATACTTTTATTCAAGAGAATTATGAGATATGGGATGATTCATTAAAACGTGAACTGTATGAAGCTTGTAAAATTATTGTGTCGTTAGAAGATGAATTTATTAATTTAGCATTTGCATGTGGAGATGTTGAAGGTTTATCTTCTAAAGAAGTCAAAAAATATATTAGGTATATTGCTAATAGAAGATTGTTACAATTAAATTTGGAACCTATATATGATGCAAATAAAAATCCTTTGTTGTGGTTAGATGAAATTTTAAATGGAGTAGAGCATACTAATTTTTTTGAAAATAGAGTAACAGAATATGCTCGTGCTGCTACGGAAGGAACATGGGAAGAAGCATTTGAGGATAACTAATATTCTTAAGTATGTGATAATACTATTAATTAAAGCTTTCTATTTATTTTCTTTAATATAAGTTGTATCTGTTATTGTCAAAAATAAGTAGTGAAAATATCAAATGCTATTCAATAATTGCTTCTGTTATTTGATTGAGGTGATGTATGGTAAGGGATTACTGTGTAGGTTTGTTATCAATTATGGTGTGGTAAGTAATATAAAAAAATAGATGGGTATTTTGAAGTAACTAATTTGTAAATAGTATATGTAAAGTGTGATGTAAATAATTAACTCTAGTTTTTGGTTGTATACAAAGCTCATTGTCTTGTATATTTTATTGTGCTATGCGTTCAAAAATATTATTAAGTTATCTATAAAAATATGTAAAAATCAAGAGCGTCAAGTGATTTTTTTGGTGTTATTAAATAGTATATATTAAAGTGTTGTAAGTAAGTGTCCTTACTTTTCTATCGGTAATTAAGTTTGTTGTTTTTTTACGTCATGTGTATTTTAGTGTTCTACTAAGTTTTAAAAATGCTTGATGAATCTGAGGTATTAATTTGCGATAGCTAAAATTTATCTGTAAAAGTGTATTTATGTAATACATGAAAGATGTCAATGCTATTTTTAATTGAGAAGTTGGTTGCAATATCGAGAATTTTTTTGAGTTGTGTGGTGTTTAGCATTATAAAATGTACTGCATTGTTCTCTTGTACGTTATTAGGATAGTAATTATTAAATCATATGTGTATAACTTGTAAATAAATGTCGTTTCTTGATAATAGTGAATATGATTTTAATATGCTATTTAATTTTTTCTGATGATAAGTCTTTGCATTAAAAATATCAGGTAGTACCATTTGTTAATTAATTTTTAGAATTTTTGTGTGCAGCAACTGTTAATGCGTATACACATAGATCTGCAAAACAAATGCCATTTTTTTGTGCTAATGCATATAATTTTGACAAACTATCTTTAATTTTTTCTGGTATAGTACCGCCGCGTTCCTTGGATAACCAATTATCTTGATGCTGTACAGGATGATTTTCTGGTTTTGGTTCTCCAATGTATATTGCGAATGGAGAACTCTGTCCATTAAAATCACATGGGACAATGAATTTCTTTATTCCTGGCATCTTATTACCTTAAGTAACCTGAATTTTGAGTTTTTTGTTTATGTTGTATATTGTATAAAATTACTTGAGCTATATCCTTTTTTATTTTAGATTCTGGCGCAACTAAAACTCCTTCTCTAACTAAAACTTCTGCAATTGATATTACCTCTTCAAATAAATTGACATCATTGTTAACTAAATTTAATAGCAAATGATATGCTGTTTCATAGCTAATTTCTTCATCATATTGTGTGACATCATTTTGAGATGTAGTGTTGTCACTATATCTACTATCTTGTGATAGTATTTCTTCATTGGTTATTGATTGTTCTGATGAACCTATTAATGTTGTGTTTGAATTATTGTATATAGGTAGCAGGTTAGTTACTGTATTGTGGCCATGTTCTTGATCTATTAAATTTCTTACATTATCTTTATGTTGTATAGTAAAAGAAATGTTAACGTCTGGACTGCTATGCGCATTACATTTGTCTTTAATGGCAGCTAACATGCTGTATAGGCTGCATATGCCATTACCTATATAATTTGAAAACTGTACATTTAGTTGTTTTTGAAAGGTAGATGACATCATAACATTAAATAAATTTACAATCCGCTCTACTCTTTATATCATAATTATGTGAATAATACATTAATTAATTATGTATTCTTATTTAAAAGAAGTAATATTTAATTCTGGTGGTGCTATTTCAATAGAACAGTTTATGCGAATCGCCCTTTATGACATGCATCATGGCTATTATATGACGCAAATGCCTTTTGGTGCACATGGAGATTTTATTACTGCTCCTGAAATATCTCAGTTGTTTGGTGAAATTATAGCATTGTGGGTGTTGTTAAATTGGCAAAAGATTGGTGCTCCATCTAAATTTGTTTTAGTAGAATTAGGGCCTGGTAGAGGAACATTAATAAGTGATGTTATCAGAATTCTAAAAAGGTTTAAGCAATGTTATGCAGCGGTGAGTATTTATCTTGTTGAAATAAGTCCTATTTTAGAAAGTATTCAAAGGGATGTTTTGAAAAATGAGAAAGTATTTTGGTGTAAAAGTGTAAATGATGTTCCGGATTGTCCTATCTTAATTATTGCTAATGAGTTTTTTGATGCTTTACCTATAAGGCAATTTACTTGTGTTGATGATACTTGGTATGAAACTTATGTTGCACTAGAAAATGATAAATTTAAGATTATTTATAAGAGTGTTGATGAAAGATTTGAAGTATCAAGTGATATTGAAAAACCAGTCATAGAAACATGTAATGAAGCTATATCTATAATTAGATATATAGAGAGTAAAATTTTAAAAAATAGTGGAGCAGCAGTGATTATTGATTATGGATATGTAGATTGTCCATATGAAAATACTATACAGTCTGTAAAAGATCATAAGTATAATGATTTACTTAAAAATGTAGGAACAAGCGATATAACTGCACATGTAAATTTTGCTGTACTACGTGATAGTTTATCTACTCTTGATTCAGTTATTATGAATCAGAGAGATTTTTTATATAGTGTTGGTATTAAAGAAAGGCTAAGAGTACTTATTGAAAATGCAACTGAAATGCAAAAACAAAATTTAATAACAGGTTTTTTAAGATTGACTGAGAATATGGGTAGTATGTTTAAAGTATTGTTGATAAATTCGTAGTTTAAAAACTGTAATTTATAGTATTGCTTATTTGTTTAGTGTAACAATACATATTTTAGAGGTGATAGTAGTAAGTGATTTTAATGATCTTCATATATTGATAATGTGTTTTTGCACTTTTGTGTTCATAGTAGTGTTAGGAGAAATCACTTATTTGTATAATGCATATCGTATATTATTTCAATGATGATAGCAGCAGTCATTGTTAATGATCTTTCAAGTTATGTTGGTTCGTTGTGTGTGATAGTGGTGGTATATTTTAAAAGTATATAGCTATGTTATACTGTTGCATATATTTTAATAATATTAGTATCAGTAATTGTTATAATAATCTTTCAAGTGATGTAGTTTGTTTTTGTGTGATAGTGAAGCATATTGTTGTTGATTGATAATGTAAAATAAATTAATAGTTTTACGTAAGGCTGATATATGATGTTTGCCTTGGATTATATTAGTAAGTAATTATTAATGGTTTTGAATACTATTATGCTCTAATATGTTTAAGTATATAGCAAATATGAGTAATATTTGCTTATTCAAATTTGATGTTAGTTAGCAAAAACATGTCATATCATTCTAAAAAATGGCTGTAATGGTTTAATTTAATAACAAGAGTAAATGCTTTTTAATACTTGAGATATAGGACTGGATTTAATTGTAATAACCTTTATGATTGTATAATGAATTATGGTTCATTTAATCATAGTAATATTATTAAACTGGTCTATAGCATGTGACATGAATGTTGTTGATATCATTAAAAGTAAGATTAAGTTATCTGACGTTATTGGGCAGAGGGTTAAACTAACTAAAAGAGGTAATAGTGTTATTGGATTATGCCCATTTCATGGTGAAAAAACACCATCTTTTACTGTAAATGATGAAAAAGGGTTGTATTACTGCTTTGGTTGTGGTGCTAATGGTGATGTTATACAGTTTACTTCTGATATTAATGCTTTAGATTTTAAGAGTGCAGTGAATTACCTTGCTGAGATGTATGGTATTGACTTACCAAAAAGTACTAATAAAAAATCAAGTTTAATCCCTCTTTTAGATGCTGCAACATTATGGTTTGAAAGGCAATTGTTTGCTAATCATGTAGCAATGGAGTATATAAAAAGTCGTAAAATTTTTAATGATACAGTAAAAAAATTTAGATTAGGTTATGCTCCAGCATATGGTTTGAGTAAATACTTGTTATCTCATGGGTTTAATGTAAATGATATTAGAAGTGTAGGACTATTGAATTCTCAGGACCAGGATTATTTTTATAACAGGATTATATTTCCTATTTGTAATTCTAGTGGTGACACAATAGGTTTTGGTGGGAGATCAATTGTTGATACGCAAAATCCTAAGTACTTGAATTCTAGGGGAAATGTTCTCTTTCAGAAGAGGGAGAATCTATATGCATCGCATTTTGCTGTGCGTGAAGCAAAAAAGCAAGGGAAAATTGTAGTAGTAGAAGGGTACATGGATGTTCTGATGCTGCATCAAATAGGAGTTTGTAATGTAGTTGGGTTACTAGGAACATCAATGACCTCTGAACATTTGAGATATTTGTGTGAAATAACTTCTGAAATAATAATCTGGATGGATGGAGATGTTGCTGGGAAAATGTCTTCTATTAAATCCGCATTGCTCGCATTGTCTTTAATTAGACCTGGGTGTGTTGTCAAATTTGTTGATGTTTTTGCAGGAATGGATCCTTATGATGTTTGTATGAATGGTGGTATTGATAGTGTAAATTCTTTATTGGATAGTGCAAAATTACTATCAGAGTTCATCTGGGATTATGAGCTTGCTAAGGTTAGTACTGATAAAAACTCTGTCATGCCTGAACAGTGTGTGATATTAGAAGCAAGAATTAAACATTATCTTGATCAAATTAGTGATGGTAATATTGCAAAGTACTATAAGAAATATTTTTATTCTCAAATTCGTGATTTGCAATATAAAAGTGATAAAAGTAAATATTTAAACACTAATCGTTCAATAGATCGTGTATCTAACAAATTAAAGTATATAAATGATGAATTTTTGTTGGAAGAATATAATCAATTAAGAGTGGTGTATGTCATCATGGAATTTCCAGAGTTGCTTGATGATCCTATTATTTTTGATCAATTTTCTAGATTTAGTATAAAGAATAAAGATGTGTATAAACTGCGACAGAATATTATTAATGTGAAAGTTACTTTGTGTGATCATGTCATATCTAAGGAGATATTACTTTTAGAATTAAAGAAAAATAATTTAGAGAGCGTAATAGATTTTGTATCAAGCAAAATATCTGCGTCTAGTTTTATGTCAATACAAAATAGAGAACATAGTATAGATATTTCAAAAAAAGAGATAGAAAAAATAATGCTTTTAGATAACCTGCAATGTATTCAGGCGGAAATTTTAGATTTAAGATTGCAGGGTAAAAGGGATCTTGCTGAAAAATTATCTAGTCAAGCACAAGAAATAGATAATAGATTAAGAGAGTTATGGCATTACTAGAACGTTATTGTTAGTGAGTTTGTAATAAATTTTTGCAAGTTTGTACATTTAAATTATTCAAGGTATCATATGTAGCATAATCTATGCTAGTTGTATTTATGTTGAATATAAGAATACTTGTGTGTATTGTTTGTGAATTTTGTATTGATATTATAATTGGTGTTTATTTGTTAAATTGAAACGGTTGTAAGTCTTTTGTATTATTTGTAAATATTTTAAGTGTACTATGTGCTATTGTTTCCTTATATATTACTGTGTATGGTAATTTATGTAAGTATTGAATTATAAATTTATTAAAGAGAGAATATTTCAGTGTATGTATTGTGTTAATTTTGTTTACTTAAGTTACTATAAGTATATCAATAGTAGATGAAAATATTCTGTTAGTATCATAGTTATAGATGCCTTGTATATTAAAGTTAATATAACTGTAATTTATATTTTCATACCTTTTTCATATAGAGTAAATGTGTGTAAGAACTCTGTTATAACTCATGTACGTTTCTACAATAATGCTTAATGGGTATTAGAGAATTGTTGAGATGTTGTATAAGAATTGTGTGTAGTATGTTCATTTCATGCAGATCTAATGTGATTTTTTAATGCATTTTTATCATAACATTTAACTTTGAATGTTAGTAACTTAATAGATATTAGAGTAACATACTGAGATTTCTTAAGGTGCTTGTATAAGTAATTTAGTGAAGTTTTTGCTTATGTTTAGATATGTATCATATTAACGCGTGCACAAAACTCTTTTATTGTATTGTTGGTATTAAAAGAACTGTAATGTAGTTTTTATGTGAATTTTCGCTGAGTATTTTAAATGTTAAAAGAACATTCTAGGATTGCTATAAGTACTTGTATAACGTAGTTTAGTGAAGTTTTTGCTTATGTTTAGATATGTATCATATTAACGCGTGCACAAAATTCTTTTATTGTATTGTTTGTATTAGAAGAACTGTAATGTGGTTTTTATGTGAATTTTCGCTGAGTATTTTAAATGTTAAAAGAACATTCTAGGATTGCTATAAGTACTTGTATAAGTAATTTAGTGAAGTTTTTGCTTATGTTTAGATATGTATCATATTAATGCGTGTACAAAATTCTTTTATTGTATTGTTGGTATTAGAAGAACTGTAATGTGGTTTTTATGTGAATTTTCGACTGAATATTTTAAATATTAAAAGAATCCTCTGAGCTTTCTTGCACGACTTGGGTGACGTAATTTACGTAAAGCTTTTGCTTCAATTTGTCGTATACGCTCTCTTGTTACGTTAAATAATTTTCCTACTTCTTCTAGAGTATGATCTTTTCCTCCTTTACCTATTCCAAACCTCATACGTAAAATTCTCTCTTCTTTTGGCGTTAATGTTGACAGTACCTTTGTAGTAATTTCTCTTAAATCTGCTAGTACTGCTGCATCTTCTGGTTTTACTGCACGTTTATCTTCTATACAATCACCAAATGTACTACTATCATCATCTCCTATAGGACTTTCTAAGCTTACAGGATCTTTGACTATTTTCATGACTTTACGTATCTTATCTACATTAATATTTAGTTTTGCTGATAGTTCTTCTAATGTTGGTTCTCTGCCCATTTCATGTAGCATTTGCCTTAATGTACGGTTAATTTTATTTACAGTTTCAATCATGTGTACAGGAATTCTAATAGTACGTGCTTGATCTGCTATTGCTCTGGTAATTGCTTGCCTGACCCACCATGTTGCATAGGTTGAAAATTTATATCCACGCTTATAGTCAAATTTATCTACTGCTTTCATTAATCCGATATTTCCTTCTTGCACTAGATCTAGAAATTGTAAGCCTCTGTTTGAATATTTTTTTGCAATTGATACTACTAATCTTAGATTTGCCTTGATCATTTCTTGCTTTGCTTGATTTGCTGCACGCTCGTGCTTTTGTATTTTTGTTACTAATGCTTTAAATTCAGTTAGGTTATTCTCTCCAGAGAGTAATTTAATTTTACTATACATACTGACTATGTTACTTTCCTCGTTTACTAGCAGATTGTTCCATTGTTGGGAAGTACCTTTTTTTTGTAGTACAGAGTTAGTATTATATGCATCTAGAAAATCTTTGCGTTGTATGCCATAACTTTCTGCAAGGGAAATGATTTTAGCTTCTTCTGCTGCGATTGACTTACTTAAACTGTAGATTTGTTGTGTAATTGATAATACTGCAGAATTACTGAGTTTAATTTGATATATCATTTCCCATATACTATCATGTAGATCATTGTATTGTTTTTCAATTTCTTGATTAATTTTGCCTTGATACTGTTTCTTGAGTTCTAAAATTTTTTCTGCTGATGCAATGACTGAATCTAAAATACTTACAACTTTAGGCAGCAATGCATTCTCCATTTCTAATATTGAAGCGTTTATTGAAACATTTTCTTCATCTTCATCTTCTGAAATGTCTGTATCTTCATCAGATTCGTCTATTAAATCTTTATCATAATCTAGAACACTAGCTTCATCAGCATCGGCGAATTTTTCTGGGAATTCGTACCTGTAATTTGCATCTAAGTCTATTAGATCTCTTAACATTATTTGTTCATTTACTAAGTCATCTCTCCAGGACATAAACGTACGTAGTACTACTGGTGATTCTACTAATGACCTTAGCATATTTACTTTTTCTGATTTTATTTTTTTTGCGATCTCAATTTCTCCTTCACGAGACAGTAATTCAACTGAACTCATTTCACATAGGTACATACGTATAGGATCATCCGTTTGTCCAAAGTCCCAAGATTTTATACCTGCATCTGATACATCATCTTCATCTAGCTCTTCTTTGATTCTATTTTCTTCTACTATGCTGTTTGCTTCATCTTCATCACTTTGTTCAAGCACATTAATACCTGAGTCTTGAAGCATTGATATAGTTTCATCTATATTATCAGCTGATAGTACATAATCAGAGAAAACATCGTTGATATCGTTGAATGTAACAAAACCTTGTTTTAGTCCCTTACTTACAAGTGTTTTGAGCAATTCTTTATCTGTTTGTAGATCTTTCATAACTAATAAATATTGAGAAACGACAAACTTGAAGTGGTATCATACTATAAACTTGTTGTCAATTATAAAACTTTTATTGAATGCATACATTGAAATGATAATTAAAAATTTGTTTATTGTTTAAAAAGTTATGATGCAGAATGTAGGTTTTGTGAAAAAAAATCTATGATTTTATCTCTGATGAAATTGTTGTCATTTGATCGATTTACTTGAGATCTAAATTCTGCTGAATTATCTAGAGAAGCACTATACCAACTTATGTGTTTTTTTGAGATTTTAACTCCTATGTCTTTCCCGTAGTATTCTATTGTATGGTCATAATGGTTTGTTATAATTTTTAGTTTTTCTAATGGTGACGGTTCAGGTAAAATTGTTCCTGATTTTATAAAATGTAACGCTTGATTAATAAACCATGGTTTACCGTAAGCTCCTCTTCCTATCATAATGCCATCTGCTTGAGATTCTTCTAGTGATGTTTTTATATCATCTAGGTTTTTTATATCTCCATTGGCTATGACAGGAATGTTTACGCATTTCTTGATATTGCTGATAAATTTCCAGTCTGCTTTTCCATTAAACATTTGTGTTCTTGTCCTGCCATGTATTGTTATCATTTTTATCCCACTTTCTTCAGCTATTTTAGCTAGTTTTGGTGAGTTTAGATTGTTATTGTCCCATCCAGTGCGCATTTTCAATGTTACTGGAATTTTTACTGCTTTTACTACGGATTCTAGGATTTTTGCAGCTGTAATTTCATCTTTCATTAGTGCTGAACCAGCGTAGCTATTAACTACTTTCTTAACAGGACAGCCGAAGTTTATATCTATGATTTTTGCACCCATATCTTCGTTGAGTTTTGCAGCTTCTGACATTATTTCTGGATCACATCCAGCTAATTGTACAGCAGTATTGGTTTGAATTTGTGATTTTTGTAGACTTTGTTTTGTTTGTATGATCATTGCACGACTTGCTATCATTTCTGATACTAATAATCCAGCTCCAATGTTTTTCACAAGGCAACGAAATGGAAAATCAGTTACGCCAGACATTGGTGCTAATATTACTGGATATTCTGATATGAATTGTCTGATGTCCATATGTCTAATAATCCTTTTTTATTTATATTGTGGTGTAAATAAAGATTATTATCAATATTTATACTTAACTTTAAAAGAAAAATACTTATTTTTATTATTAAATAATAGATGTCTATCTGGTGTTTTTCTATATTCTCAATTTGTAAATTATGGAATATTATTTGAAGCTTTGGAATGTTATTGTTATACTTTTGTGATCCTGTGTAGTAAATTTTAAGTTATCTTATTAAAATATTAGAGAATTTAAACTATGTAAGAGAAAATAGTTTATGTAAATTAATGGGTTTGATTTTATCATATTATTTAGTGTACTGTTACAATATATATGTATTGAAAGTTTTTTAAAAAATTTTTTATTTAATAATTGCTAAAGATGTTTTACAATCTACGTAGTATTTATTATTAATAATATATAGCGTATTGTTAATGATAAGTTAATTATGTCAATATTTTTAGTGAAAGCACCAGCAAAAGTTAATTTATTTTTGCATATTACTGGTAAACGAATTGATCAACATCATTATTTGGAATCATTATTTGTTTTTGTTAACGTTTATGATCTTTTAGAAGTTAATATTGGTGGGAGAAGAAACGGGGTATATTTTTCAAATTTTAAGATTAGTAAATATAATAATACTGTATATAAGGCAATAGAATTGTTGTTAAAGCATAGTTCTGTACGTCCTAATATTTCTGTGAATGTGATAAAAAATATTTTAGTTTCTGCAGGATTAGCAGGTGGATCAGCTGATGCTGCTGCTATCATACGTTTATTAGGTAATATGTGGAATGTTGATTATAAATTACTGCAAGATTTGGCTTTAAAAGTTGGAAGTGATGTTCCAGCATGTTTAGAATCTAAAACACTTTTTGCTAAAGGAGTTGGAGAAGATATACT
>CDGH01000072.1 GCA_000825765.1 Ehrlichia minasensis
TGTACAACAAGGTCAAGAGAGAAGTTACCATAATTCAAGACCTACAGTCGAGACTGGTCGAGAACACCTGCAACCTTCCCAGAGACGTGCGGATGCTGATTTGGAAGTGCCTGGCCTTCTTTCCAGAGAAGCGACAGAGTCTAGAAACGACGAAATATTTCGTCGACAGAATGACCTTGGAAAAATAAAGTACGTTTCTCGCATTTTCGTTTATCTTCATTTCGTACGACGATGGGGGTAGACGCGATGGAAGCCGTGGTAGTGGCCGATTATATGGACAAGTTGTTTGAGGCAAACCGAATAGAGCTGTCGCAATAAACATAACATTTGAAAGATCAAATTCTACTTCTATATAATGATCAACAAAATGCTTGTTAT
>CDGH01000073.1 GCA_000825765.1 Ehrlichia minasensis
TGCGTGCCTGTGCGTCGTATAGCTAGCGATCAGTGACTCGAAGTCAAGTAGCGAGTCCAGCCGATAAGGCCTTCGTCTGAAAGTTGCAGGTCTCGAGTGTTTGCCTCCCTCCCGATGGATGTCGATTTGGGAGATAGGCGCAAATAGAGGCGTGCCCGTCCCAATCGAGACTTGTCTGCCCGTTGGAAGGGGGCGAGAAAGAGAGAAGCAGAAATCGGTGGCGGCTTCTTTGCCTGCTAGCGAGCTGCGAAGCGCGCGATACGTGTGCTTTCCCACGACACTCGCACTACACGCCAGAGGGAACGTCTTGGGATTATTACACCAATATAAATTGCTCCAAACAACTTCTTTTTTCTCAATTTAAGAGTTTATTTGATGGTTGGTTAACGCAGT
>CDGH01000074.1 GCA_000825765.1 Ehrlichia minasensis
TCAAGTATTACAGCACAACCATCTGCGACAGTAATATTAGATGTGTGCCATTTTGGGATAGAAGTTGGAAGTAGATTCAACTTCTAGTTTTGTGATACACATATGGAAAAGCTAAAACTGTTTTTATATTAGCTGTATACAAGGGAAAAAGCAGCGGTGAAAATTCAATATAAGACTATAGATTTACCAATCTTATTTTCACAAAATCTCTTGTATCTTTTCTATACCTTACAATGAAATATACACTCAGCTTTCCTATTGTAGAATGTGTTTACCAGTGCTTTTTGTTTATTAACACACTGCATAACATGTTAAATTTTTCTTACAAAAGTCACTAGCGTTTTATACCAAAATACATATTCTGACTTGTATTTATTTTGTACTTCTACTATTGTTAATTTATTTTTACTATTTTAGGTGTAATTATGAATTGCAAAAAAATTTTCGTAGCAACTGCATTAATGTCATTAATGTACTCTCTGCCAAACTTATCTTTTTCTGATACAATACAAGATGGCAAAATAAGCGGAAATTTCTACATCAGTGGAAAGTATGTGCCAAGTGTTTCGCATTTTGGT
>CDGH01000075.1 GCA_000825765.1 Ehrlichia minasensis
ATAAAAAAAATTCTACTTGTGATTTTCTTAAAATAGAAGCATGGGGTGGAGGAGCATCTGGAATGTCAAGATCTGGTGAGAAACAGTTGATGATATTTGTCGGGCTGTACTGCATATGTGACATTTTTACTTGCGGAGGTACAGGGCCCGGTCTTTACACGGACTATTTACCAGGTGGCAATACTCAAAGGAACGCTTTCATTATTTCAACTAAAATTTACCTTTGCAGATTGCACACCAGGCGCGATCCATGGTCAGAAAAATATGGCACATAAAAATATGCACAATCGCAAACACCTGTAAAAAAAAATATATATATATATATATATATATATGCGCGTTTGCACCATTTTTGGTTCAATAAGACAATACAACTCACGAAGGCAGTATGAACTTCAAATAAACCAGCACATTTATACTGATATTTCTTTTTAATTGTCAGCGTGGAAGGCTAGGTTTTGGGGAGAACTTGAAATAATTTTTAACCTCTGCAGAATATGGCCCGGGTGCGGACGATACCTAGAAGATAGGTTCTTGAGTGACAAAATGTTTACGACTTTGTTGGCGTAAGGGTGGCATTTAGACGGCGTACTTTTATATCATACCGGTGGATATGAGTCTATAATAATAGGATGACTTTCGAATATTTTACATTTTTACACTTTTACGCCGATAGAGGTGTGACAACGTTTATTGTGCGGACGCTCCCAACCAATCACGAACAAGCAAAATAACACAGAAGCACCGAACTAAACCTTGCCACTCTCATCGATCTCGCTGCTCCTGCACTTCCTCATTACTTTTTTGTAGATCTACATACTGTTGTTGCAATCGACTATAGTCTGTCTTTAACAA
>CDGH01000076.1 GCA_000825765.1 Ehrlichia minasensis
AGGCTGTAAAGTCCACAATAGGTCGTAGAGGCACGTTGGGTTTGTGGATTTTTGGAAGGCCATAAGAAACTTGGAGCAGAGCCATTCCTGCAAATAAGTCGCAAGTAAAGGCTCTTTGACTGAGGGTATTTCTTGAATATCTCTGCCAGGATTTTGTTCAAGTTCCTCTGAACCTGTGGCGTCGGATTATCTGCTCGTCGGAAACCGATAGAAATAAGGAGAAGAATACCATAATTGAAGACCTAAAGAAAAACTGCTACTCTAGTAGCTTTATTGAGCGCATCGCCCGACGCCAAGGTCTCGCCAGACAAAGCCAGATGCCAGTAGAAGAACGACAGCCCCATCGAGTCGCGCGCATAAGCGTTCCCTACGTAAAGGGAACCAGCGAAGCGCTCGTACGAGTACTGGAAAAAGAAGGTATTCTGGTGGCCCACAAGCCCACGTCCACACTGGGAAGGTTTATGCCAAGACCGAAAGACCGTCCACCAAAGGAAAAAGCACAGGGCGTGGTTTACACCATTCCTTGCGCAGAGTGCCCCGCAACCTACATCGGCGAGACGAAGAACTTTCCCGAGCGTATCCGCCAACACAAGAACGACGTGCGGAAGTTTGACAGTGAGCGCAGCGCCATCGCCGAACATTGCGATACCCTAGACCATCGCATTGACTTCGCGAACGCGCACGTGGTGGACACAGAGCCCAATTTTCGAAGAAGACTTTTCTTGGAATCGTGGCACATCCAGCACACCCCAGGAAACCTAAACAGGTCGCTGGGCGCTCTGCCCTCTGTGTACGCACATGGCCTCCGTGACCTGACGGAAAAGCTGAAGAGATGACCATCTTCATAACTAACAAGTTATTTTACAATTTTTCCAATTTCCTAACTTCTCTTTTTTAATTTTTTCTTTTCTCTTTCTTTCTTTTCTTTCCTTTTTTGAAGACGAAGAGGTTGGGAGCTGCTGCTGTGTCCGCGCGCCTTCAGTCACCAACATGCCCAGTATAACGACGAGTTGGAGAAAATTCACCAAACTTACGT
>CDGH01000077.1 GCA_000825765.1 Ehrlichia minasensis
AAAAGAAATTTAATTTCCACCAAATAGAAGAAAATCCTTGGAAAAAGCGTGGCAGCAGGAAAGAAGGGAAAGGGTACACAACGTTGCATTGTAGGAGGAAAAGGGTCGCAGCGGTGAAGGAGACGCAAAGAATCACAGTAGCATCAGAGGCAGCCGCGTGAATCTTTGCATGTTCCGGTGCTTGCAGGCATGTTTCATTTTGGTTTTGATCGGCCTCAACGCAATCGTTTCTTTGAGATAAAGCTTTGCAGAAATATCGAGCTGGCTTGAGCGGCGTCGCCGTCGGCGCAACCATAACGCGTCGGCGTAACGCTTTTTCGTGACGCTCGCAAAAAAACGCACTGATTTCAGCGGCGAGTAGAGCACTTTCGCAATAAAGAGAATACTTCAAGCACGCTCAAAGCGCACTTAGTGTTACACAGCTTTACGAACTAAGAACAGTCTGTTATGACCGCTTCAGTTAGTGCAACGTGGACAATGTGAACGTTCAAGTGTTTATACTCATCTTTGTAATACTAAGTTTTTTTTAGGCCATAATATCTTAATCTTATTGTCAACAGGTTGCACCGACGGATATTCTGGGACCCTGCATTGTGTGGGGCGAAACGAGACGGCTAGT
>CDGH01000078.1 GCA_000825765.1 Ehrlichia minasensis
AGTGCCTTGATCGCTTCACCAGCGACAGATCCCATCTTGTTTCGAGAGCCACCGACGTCACGTCAGAATCGCGTTGCGATTGGTTGCGCTTCGCGGTTCGCGAAAGTGGTTGGGGCAAATCGGTCCCGAAGCGGTTGGCAAAAAGCGGCTCAACCGCGCCGCTCCAGCCGCCTTTGCGGTCGAAAACGGGTCCGTCCGCTTTGCGGTTGGTGAACCGCTGCCAGTGTAAATGCGCCATAAGCGATCGATTTCTGCTGATTCAGACTTGATTCAAATTTAATTAAAAAAAGCTCAAGACGGTGCATAACAATGTCTTGGGGTTATGGTGACTCTGGAGATCGGGATACAGGAACTTTTATTTACCTTCCCACATGGGGGTGGCACACTCATAGCCGTATCACAGAGCATACCTTCATTTTGCGTAGATGTTCCTTCCAATCTAGAAATTGTTTGGGCTTGTATCACTTTAAATAACACAAGAATTTTATTGGGCGTCTGCTACCGCCCCCCAAACAGCGCAGTGACATTTATTGATGATTTACATGACGTTATGAATTCTATTGTTTGTCAGTATCCCAGTTCTCCTATTTTTTTATTAGGAGATTTTAATTTTCCTGATATCATGTGGTCTGACCCACCTTCTTTTCAACGTGTTTCAACTCAGAGTCAACTTTTTTTGGATCTGTGTGCGTGTTTTAATTTGACACAGCTGGTAATGAAACCAACAAGGTATGTCAATGATACAGCGAACACACTTGATTTAATTCTGTCCACACACCCTGACCTTCTATCTTCCCTTACGTATCTTCCAGGCTTAAGTGATCACTCGTTGTTAAATTTTGATCTCAAAGTTGCTCCCCCAATCAATAGTAAAAAAGTAAAGCTTATTTCTGATTACAATAAAGCCAATTTTGATCTTATTAATGAAAAACTGTGCAGCTATCTGGACACATATCTGCCAGAATTTGATCAGCGAAGCGTGCAGGAAAATTGGAGATTATTTTGTTTAAAAGTAAACGAACTGATTGATGCGCATGCACCCGTCAGGCCTATTCAATCTGATGCTAAAGCACCTTGGTATACTAACACCTTAAAACGTCTTTCCAATAAAAAACAGCGACTTTTTCGTTCAGCTAAACAACGTAACACGATTGATAGGTGGGAAGCATACTTTGCAGCTGAGGTCGAATATTCCCGAGCTGTATCTGACGTCAAAGAGAATTTTTTTAAGAACACTTTACCGGGTCTATTGTTGAATGACCCCAAAAAGTTCTGGAAGACTGTTAATATAAATGACGACGGCTTAATTTCTGTGGATCCACTTCTTCTTCTGAAGTTTCATCATTATCTAATACATTAAATAACGTTCT
>CDGH01000079.1 GCA_000825765.1 Ehrlichia minasensis
TTCTTAAATGAAGCAAGATCAGAAGTTATGATAATAATACAAGAAGGAGTTAGCAAAGAATCTGAAAAATTCGGCATCTTATTCTCTTTATGTAGACGACGTGCAGATCTCCTTCTCTTCATGTAACCTCTCCAGTTGTGAACGGCAACTACAACTCACTATCAACAGGATGAGCAAATGGGCGGATGAAAACGGTTTCAAGTTTTCTCCCGAAAAAACTGTTTGTGTTCCCTTTTCATTGCGCCCCGGGGTTTGTCTTTGGACCCCACTTTGCATCTCAATAACATAGACATATCTGTTCAACAGGAACACAAATTTCTCGGTGTAATCTTTGACAGGAAGCTTTCTTTTGTGCCACATTCGAAGAAGCAAATGCTTAAGTTCTTTAAATATTCTCAAGGTGTTGTCCTGCATTTCATGGGGATCGGACAGGCGATGCCTCTTACGATTATACGACTCCCTAGTTCGGTCTCGCCTTGACTACGGTGCAGTCGTGTATGATTCGGCACGATCCTCTACTTTGAATATGCTAGACCCCGTTCACCACTTAGGGCTCAGACTTGCCTCCGGCGCATTTCGCACATCACCTGTGTTAAGCCTATATGCCGATACACATCAGATGTCGCTTGAGAAACGCAGACAGTACCTGAGTCTTTGCTATGCTTATCGGGTCTATTCTAATCCTCAACATTCAGTTTACAGTGCCATTCATACCCGTCGTTTCTCTCGACTTTTTGAAAACAAGCCGAGCATTGTTCGGCCACTCAACTTTCGCATTCAAAATTTCACTGCGTCCCTTCATGTCCCACTTCATGATGTTGCCGTGCTAAATTACAGGAACTGAGTTGCTTCTTGGGACGAAGTCCC
>CDGH01000080.1 GCA_000825765.1 Ehrlichia minasensis
ACAGATTTCATGGATGAATCGTCGTTCTGGTTGCGCGTGCCAATTGTTAATCCGTGCATAAACGTGGAGTTAAAGTCCTCCCGGTGGTGTGGGAGGCAGGTTCCGCTCCGATGGTCTGGAGCGTGGTGGCACGAACGTCGCTGAGTGACGGGTCGACTCACTGCTTGAATAGAACTATGTGCATTTATTTACACTCTAGTTACAAGTCCCAACTTGGGAAACCATCCTGCCTCGTCTAAAGTTTCGACCCCCGTCCCCAATTTCTCTCCATCAAATCCAAAGTCCGAATCCCTCAAAATCCTCTCCGCGCTCTTTTTGTAGGTCCGTAGGGGCCTCCTTTCCCCTCAGGAACCGACCAATCTCTTCAAATTCCGCCACTCACACGTGGTACACTGTTCTCCAATGGTCGGCGAGCTGTCATCCTGGCGCTCCAACCGCCAAACCTAAATTCCTTGTAGAGTTGTTCTCTGCAATTTTCCCAGTCTGACTGGCGCCAACCGCTAAGTTATTGCATCGGGCAAAAAGCGACAATTTTACACTAAGCGGCGAAACCCTCTATATACAGGCACATTCGGCTAAAAGCCACAACCAGCTGCAAGAAGGGATCTGTCCGAGCAGACTACCGAAACCCGAGACGTTTCTTAACGACCGCGGGGAAGCCGCTCCCCACTCCCGGCCGCTCTGCCCCCGCAAATGCTCCCTCCAAAACGCCGACACTCACAAAGAAAGCTAAAAAAAAAAAACGATGCCGACGCAACTGTAGAAAGATAGACTTTTCTAAAACAAACTTTACTTATTTCTAACAAATTCCTTCGTTACTTAACACCTCCCCACCAAGAATGTTGCAAGTACACTTGCTGTTCGCGCAACATCTGTCCCCCTTTTCGAGACAGACGCGTAGCATACGAAAACAAAACAGCAACAGAGGAGCTATACCCCCTGACAAAAAAAAAAAATCGTTAATGAAACAAACATGGGAAATTTCCTGTAGTGGATATATACCTGGGAAAATACAACTTCTATTTAAT
>CDGH01000081.1 GCA_000825765.1 Ehrlichia minasensis
TCAAACATTCCAGCTGTAGTACCAACACTATCACTTTCTGTACCAACATCTTCCATAGAAGACGCAGAACTTAAAGTGTCATCTACATCACCACTTTGCTGCATAATATCACTATGTTCAACACCTAAAGTATCATCAGGTGCAGAACCAAAATCTTGTGATTCAATTGCACTTCCTGCAGAATCTTCAAATACTTCAACTGGAGCTCTAGCAGCAGTATCACCTTCTGTACCAACATCTTCCATAGCAGATGCAGAACTTAAAGTGTCATCTACACCACCACTTTGCTGTACAATATCATCGTTTAATATCTGAACATCATCTAACTTTGGACTCAAATCCTCTAATTCTATTTTTTCAAATCCATCATCACCTTCTGTACTACCTGTAGACTCACCAAACATTCC
>CDGH01000082.1 GCA_000825765.1 Ehrlichia minasensis
GGGGGGGGGGGGGGGGGGGGGGGGGGGGGGGGGGGGGGGGGTGTCACACCCCACCTGGAGATAATTATGGGAGTCGGGTGTACAAATCACTGCAGCAAACTCGTCCTTTGCAGCTGCTCCTAACTATTCGCAGCCGAAATATCTAAATGAATCATGTTGAAAGCTGTACTGTCAAAAATGGTTTCTCAAAAAGTTTACACAACAGAGAGCCATTGATTTATGATTCTAGGGACGAACTTGGGAAGGGAGGGCTGCAGACCTGAGGATGTTGAGGGCCCCAATGCTATTACTGCGCCACCTTCGAAAGACGGGGTCACACATTACGCATCCTACGAATACAGTTTGCAGACAAATAGTAATTTGAGGCACCGCAGCATCCCTGCTTTTTTATGTCGCACGGCAACCAATGAAAGGAGCAGCCTGGCACGCGGCTTATGAAACACAGATGCGTCAGTGAGTCGCGTTCGATCGATGTCTGCAGACTGTTTTTTTGTCTTTTGTATAAGCAGTCTGACACCGGCCTGACTTGGGCATAATATGATAGCTTACAAAAGTAAGTTGTGAGTGCCTGGAGCTGGGCTAGTTGGTTAAACATGCTTCTGAAAGTTTCAGCTGAACGTAGAAAAAACGGAGCGAGGGAGAAAAAACAAAACAAAAAACAGACACACAGCTTTTCAGATTCAGTTACAAAAGTATTCGCAATTGTTAAGCGTCAACAAGTATTTCTCATATTTGAGGATGCATTTATTACCAGTATTACTATAGGTAAAGTAAGATTACATGAACGGCTTTTAAATAACAACGTAAAACCATGTGTGAACTTTGTGCTGTACTTCTAGCTCCCATCAAGAATCACAGACCAAGGGAAATTGCCAAGGGCTTTGAGACAGGGCGGAATTTTCCTCATTGTGTGGGGAACGTTGACGGAAAACACGGACATATCGAAGCCCTTGCCGATTCTTGAAGCCTGTACTATAACTACAAGGTGCTGTTTATGGGTCTACAAATTTACTTTAACACATATCATGTTTTGGAAGAGCGCATGAAGTGACGTAACATTCGGCTTTTCAGGGTAACCTACTCTGTAGTGCTGATGGCCGTCGTGGACAGCAAGTCGAGGTTTATGGCCACAGACGCTGGAGCGTATGGCCACCAAAGTGATGGTGGCGTCTTCAAGGCATCAAGGATAGGACAGTGCCTCAGTCAAGCTGCCTTGAATTGTCCACCACCAAATCTGCTGCCATCTTCCCATGTTATCGCCGCGTCCGTCTTCGTTGGAGACGAGGCATTTCAACTGAGGTCGGACTTTCTGAGGCCCTGTCCTGGTTGATACCTCAGCGATTATCTAAAAATATTCAACTATCGACTGTGTAGAGCGAGGTAACCTTTAGAATTGTTGCACTTGCATTATAATAACAAAAATCACAGTGTTGTCTTTGTCCCATTTCCAGAAGGTGCGTCCAGAACGCATTCGAAATTTTGGCTACTAGATTTTGCATCTTCCGCAGGCCAATCGACCTCCTCCCAGACCACGCCACTGGAGTCGTCCGCGCAGCTTGTGTACTGCACAACTACCTACAAGACGACAAGTTGCACATGCTAAATGCCAATGCTGATTGAAGTCGACCACTTCGGCAACATCGTTGATGGCCAGTGGCGCAAGGAGGTCTCTCAACAGACAAACGCGTTGCTCCACCTACTGAGGCTGAGGTCGCGGCACGTCGACCAATCTGTCCGAAAATGCAACATAGTGGCCACCGCAGTGAGAGACCTGTACCGCAGGTACTTGGTAAAGGAAGCTGCAGTGTCATGGCAAAGGAACCGCGCTGGACTGAAATCCTAAGTAGTGTCAGCGGTATGGTGACAAATCACGAAGTTTTCAAGTTTTTGTGTGTGAGGATCGTCTGACCTATTTCCGGTGGAACAGGGAGCTGAGGCCACCATTACAACAATATTCTGCCGCTGCTAGTTAGCTACTTTTGAACGGGCGCTCTGGTGAGAGACGGCTTCCGTGTGAGGCCCACTAGGACTTTGAACAGAGAAAGTGAAACATCTGTATTGTACCAAGACGAGTGCTACTGGAGGGGGATGAAATTAGGGACTCTCCCTGTTCATGTACGCTCTTAATGTGCTTAACTAGGAGTGGACGTAATTTATACTCTGCCGCCCGTGGAGGAGTGACCCAGTCCTCTCAGATCCTTGGTTGGATAAGTGGGACGAGTGTTTTCAGTGCACGTTCTGCAAGATCCTGAACTGAGGCGCAGTCCTTAAAGGGAAGCCGGAACACTTCTTAAAAAAAAAAAGAGATAGAGCTTGATTCTAGCGTAGTTTTATCCCGTGAATATGAATATCGCGTTCGTTTTCCCCGAAGATGTAACTTAACGCGAGAAAACACGAAAAACACCCGACCCGTCGTGGCGTCATAAGAGGGCCTTTCGGCCGCAAAGCTCGTGTCACTCGAGGGCCGCGCATGCAATCCCTAGCTTGCCAGGTGTATTCCCCCGTACTGGCACAAGTGTTAACATCTTTTTCTGCCCTTCTTAAAAAAAATAGCAAGAGTACGCGTGCATAGCTTTGGTGGACGCTGCTGGAAGGAAGATTCCGAAAACTCCTTTTGTGGCGACACGCTCCTGGAAGGAGGGCCTTCGTCGGTACTTTGAAAATGATTTTCTGCAACCTCCATGCCCCAAATTATAAAAGAAATAATTTCGATATTCGAGATCCTGGAGGTGAAATGAAGACGACTTAAGTGTGTTTCCTCAAATACAAAACCGCTTCAGCTTCCTTTTAACTTGGTGTGTGAGAGTTATTTGAGTAGTCTCCGAAGTATGTGCATTTAGGTGGTTTTGCTGTTTATGGTGTTGATATAGAGAATGTTTTGCATGAATTTACTTCAATTTCTGGA
>CDGH01000083.1 GCA_000825765.1 Ehrlichia minasensis
TCTGGAGTAAGCCCGCGCTCCCAGAAATGTTCGTTGAAATGGCGTACCAGCTCTTTCAGGTCCCCTTCCCCTAAGTTGTAGAGGAGTTTCGCTGTGAGGGAGTCCGGTCCGGGTGCTGCGCCCTTCCTCATAACCCCGAGCTCATACTCCAATTCCGCGACAGTAATTGGCCTGTCTAATTCAGGGTTTTCCTGCCCTTCATACTCCACGATTTCTCCTGTGGATTCCAAACACAAATACCTTTCCGCCAGCCGATCCATGATCTGCTTGCGGTCCCCGGGTAACTTATGTATCAGTTCCGCTAAACGGCCGCCCGTCACCGCCTTTGCCCTACTCGGATCGGTTAAGGCCCTAATCATCCTCCATGCTTGAGCCGTGCCTAGGCTTCTCCGTATAGAGTCACACAGGCCATACCAGTTCTTCCTAGCCAAGTCCACCGCATAGTCCTCGGCCAGCTTTGTGAGTGCTTGAATCCTCTTCCTCAGCTTCTTGTTGTAGCGCTGTTTCTTCCATCTCCTGGTCAGCCCGCGTCGTGCTTCCCAAAGATGAAGCAGACGCGTGTCCACTGCTGGGGTCTTCTCTGGAAGTAACACTTCAGCTATCATGCTAAACATTTAAACAACAAAGCTATTTCATTATAACAAAAGAA
>CDGH01000084.1 GCA_000825765.1 Ehrlichia minasensis
CTGTTTTATTGGTGCTCGTAGTGAAATTGTTGAAGGTGTAATAGTTGGTGAAGGTTCGTCCGAGTGCTTTTTGCATTCGCCAGGACACTTACAATTCGGCTACGAGCCAAGTTTACCCCAGTTGTATCCTGGATATGCCGCAACTTCTCCTCAACCTCCACGATGATATCACGTTTGGGCACTTTCCGTGGGGCAATTGCGAAATTCAGGCCCTTCGACAATAAGCTCATGTGGTTGTCCGATAGACGTTTCGAGAAAAAGTTATGCACAGCTTCTAAACTGTCCTGTTCTGGCCGATGGCGTGGTAACAATCGGAACAGCTTCTGGCGATGGACTTCGGTGCACTTACTTCTTTCCAAATCTTCAGCGTGTTTGCGCGCTCTGAT
>CDGH01000085.1 GCA_000825765.1 Ehrlichia minasensis
GTTTATTAATTAAAGGGCGTGCATGTCAAGAAAGATACGATATACACAACAAGAAAAGAACGGAACACAGGGTCCAAACGCAGGGTAGAAGACTGCCCCAAAAACAAATATACCTTATTAAAATGATATATAATAAAATCACAATCACGACAGGTTCAGCGAGACTCATACAAGAGTCTGAGAGATCTGACAAATTCAGTCACACAAAAAATATCAAGATCACTTCCAATGCCATTATATGCCCGACACATACGAAACATCGGGTCCAAGATATTTAACGTTCGAGGAGAGTAAAAAGACGTTGTCAAACGGGTCGCTGTCCGAGGAACTCGTAAAGATATCTGTGAGAGCAGTTCTGAACAGTCGGCCATGCCATGAAGGACTTTGAAAAGGAAAACCAGATCTGCCTCATTTATATGCCACTAATATTTGAAGTTTCTGAAACATTTGTTGCA
>CDGH01000086.1 GCA_000825765.1 Ehrlichia minasensis
GGGGGGGGGGGGGGGGGGGTGAAATATCTTTGGCGCGCAAGGAAGAATGAAGAAACAGGTCGTGAAAGAGGCAGACGCGAGAGGTTTTGCGGCGAGATGCTAGACATGGCAGATCAAGGTTAGATTTCATTGAACTAATGCTTGCAATTCTATTATAGATAAACAATATGAAACGAATAGTTATTTCGAACCATTTCAAGTGAGTGTATCAAGTTTTAATGTCATATATAAGATAAAGGCTATATCAGCCTCCCCCCCCCCTCCCGCCCCTTCCCCCGAAAAAACAAACAAGAAAAACACCCATCTTTTGTTTTGTACATAAATTACTATTTCCATGTCTGAACGATGTGCAGAACAAAAATGAATTTTGAATCTCAACTCACCATTAAATGCTGCTATAAGATCACTTACAC
>CDGH01000087.1 GCA_000825765.1 Ehrlichia minasensis
CTACTGTAGGTTTACCAGATTTATTAGATAACCTTTAGCGTTAAGAGCAAACCTAATATAACTACGAACTATATTCCAGTCGTGCTCCAGGGGCCATCTAAGAATAGTCGTTTTTATGGCTTGATGCTTGTTACGCGTTTCTTTAAGAATAGGCTACGTATAGCTTATCTTGAGACTTGAAACAGATAGTTCCTGCTGAATAATAATGTTTTTCTTCAAAAGACACAATATATAACATCACCCCAGAGATCGGCGCTATCTACTTTTCTTTTTTCGCGCGGAATGCTGTTAGAATGTATATCAAGCACAATTTGTTATTTTTGAAGCCTGTTCTCTATTTAAGCAAGATTAGGGCAAAAAATTTCAACTGGATTTATTTCTGTAATTATCGCAATGTCCACGGAGCCTATCATAATGCCTAAGAGATATACCACAACAATCACAAAGTGAGTATAAGCAGGTTCAATCAGCTCAAAAAAGACAACGTAGGGAAGCCGTAGACAGGAAGTCGACGTTTCAAAGAAAGTCCTGTTAATTCTAGTAAATATCGGCTGGCATTCTTAGGGTGCCAGTAGGTTTTTATAATAAGCACTAAGAGGCGTAGTATATCTGAAAAAGAAAGAATGAAATATTCTAACGAAAATCACACGCGGTAAAAAGAAATCCTAGACATTTCTGTC
>CDGH01000088.1 GCA_000825765.1 Ehrlichia minasensis
ATATGATGGCAGGCTGAAGCCTAACGCGCATATTTATGACAAGTACACATAAACTTTGCTTTTCCCATAAAATATTGATTGAGTGCCCACTTGAAGTACAGACACAATCATGAGAAAGGGGGACGGGCACTTTCTAGGTTTGGGAATGAAAAAGCAGGACAGACGTGTGAGGGACTTTGCTTAGTATGTGTGCCTTTAAATATAGGGTGGGTGCCTGTTTGCAACATGGGCACATGCTCTGTAGTTTACCGATATGTTAATTTTACTTTGCGTTGTGTGTCCGAGCGTTGAGAGTCTTGTATGTGTGCTGACCTTCACGAAAGAAACCTGTCATGAGTGTACAATGTGGTTCTGGAAGAACAGGAAAGTTCTTTGCATATGAGCACGTT
>CDGH01000089.1 GCA_000825765.1 Ehrlichia minasensis
GTAATGAAAAACTCCTAATATAGATAAAAATTCTCCTATAACCCTTCATTTATGATTAGTCGATGTCTGCGGTAGGCGGCATCAAATACTGTTAAGGCTGGTTCTCACATTTCCGTCGACCGCGTGGCGCTGCGCTGCGTCGTGAAGTACAACGCCTCCCCATTGGCTCGCCGTAAGTGTCGCCATAGCAACAGCTCGATGCAAGCAGTCTTAACGAGGCGCAAGTGGTTGCAGTTGCACTCGAACGCAACCGTTTGACCGAGCCTTTACACACGGACAAATGTTTACAAATGTTAAAGTCGAAGAATCTATTGGCATAAAAAACAAACCCATAAAATTTGAGACGTGACTTTGGGCTTGGCGTGAACGCTTTAGTCGTGCTCAGTGTTTCATCGCAGACTTTATTTG
>CDGH01000090.1 GCA_000825765.1 Ehrlichia minasensis
ACACATGCTTTATTTCAGGATGGTGTTGATTTTAATAACATCAATTTTATTATCATTGATGAGGAGCAATAGGATCTCTTATTGCAGGAGTTAGAAGATCAATTTTTGCAAATGAAGCTGGTGTTGGCACACATGCTTTATTTCAGGATGGTGTTGATTTTAATAACCTTAACTTAATTATCATTGATGAGGAGCAATAGGATCT
>CDGH01000091.1 GCA_000825765.1 Ehrlichia minasensis
TGTACCGAAGGAAGCGCTACATTTATTATTAGGTGATGGTAAAGAGTTAGGAGAAGTATTATTAAAGAATGACAAAAAGAATGTCGCCGTTATACCTTACATCCATCGTCTTTCACACGGGTTAAAGGGAGTCGGTTCGAGGTATGGGGTCAATGTAATTTTTTCAGCGCGTAACAAACTGAGCAGAATTATAAACGTGGTTAACAAGCGTGCTGACAGGAAAAGTAAGCCAGAACTGTTTGGATGTCGCGTCAAGCATGGCATGAAGTTCGTGTCCTGTGCACAGGGGACCGTTTATGAAATACCTTTCTCATGCGGTCACTCATATATAGGTCAGACGGGTCGTTGCCTCAACATTCGTCTACGCGAACACCACAGTTCATTAAAAGGTAACGCGTACTCCCATTTAGCTGTCCACTGCTGTGATTGTGGATGTGAGCCAAAATTTAGTGACACAAAAGTGCTGTTTAAACACAAAGATCAGCTATCGAGGGAGCTAGTAGAAGCTTATCATATAGCAAAACGAAAACCCGGGTGCGTGAGCCAACCATCCATTAACCTAGTGGACAGTGAGGTAATTTTTTTGGACATGGGTTGACCTGAGAATTGAAGATTGAAGATCCAAGAAAGAAGAAAAGAGGAAGACGCGATGACTTATACCTGTGCTGGTGTGTTTTAATGTACTCGTGTGTTTTAATTTGATATGTTGCGTGCTTAATGGCGAATGACTGGAAGAGGAAAAAGAAGAAGCCGACCTCGCGTGAATTTCTATGTATGTGTTCTGAATAGACAGTTGATAGTCAGCGCCTCGTCCTGTGTGTTCCTCCTTCTTGTCCGTGTGGTATTCGCGCTGTTTTTCAAAATGAATTCATACCAACTCGCCCAACTTTCCATTCTAGTAAGCTACTCCTGTGTAGACCACTTGTCGTTGTGAAAAATGCATTAGAAAATATTACCTTTTTCCGGAAAAATCAATCCGTGGTTTAGTCGGTTTATTGAGATGTGTGCTAGATATTTTGTT
>CDGH01000092.1 GCA_000825765.1 Ehrlichia minasensis
GAGAATTACTCGTATCGTTCGTCAGTCACCCCCGTTACACGTGTACCTCCATGGGCGCAGAAACGTCACTGTTGAAGACCTCATCCGTGCGGCGCGAGCCGTGCAGAAAACTATCCTGGCCAGCGTGGACTACGGACCACCGCATCCCTTCCCCCCTGCGTAACCCCTGGAGCCCTCCTCTGCGTGTGTTCACCAGGCACGCGTCGAAAAGGAACGAGCGACTCCGTCTCGGCGCCCGTCTGAAAGTGTCGGTGCCAATTTCGACTCAGAGCTCTGCGCCCCGGCACCCCTTCACTCTAAAAAAGCATAGTTAGAGTTACTTGACCACCCAGCTATTATAATTCCATAAACCCCAAGAGAAGAAATAG
>CDGH01000093.1 GCA_000825765.1 Ehrlichia minasensis
GGTCACTAGACACCCTGAAGTTGTCCAATGAAAGCTGTAGCAAAAACCAGTGCAAGGACACCAAGGAAGATTAGGGAAATATACGAGAGGATAAAAACGTTGTGAGGGGGCTGTTCAATCTCCCTCATATTTGTTTTCTTTTTATTTTGGGTTGATTGATTGATTATTAGGTGTTTAATGGCGCAAAAGCAACATAGGCCATGCTGCGCCAAAGGAATAGTTAAAAGACTCTATAGTAAAAGGAAGGAACTACTATGCAGAGGATCTATAACTGGTGCAGGTAGCCAGTTTTTTTAAGAAAATCTAAAATATGACCAAAAGGAACTAAAGGTTCATCTCCCAGCAAAAGGCTGGATGAAATGGAAGGTATCCAGAAAGTGAAGGGAAACTTGTTCGACGTTCTTGATCAAAGAATTTGCAGTGCCATAGAATATGCAGCATTGTTAGCGATTCACCGCAATGCTCACAGACTGGGGTGTCCTCACCACAAAGAAGGTGTCGATGGGTGACACGTGAATGTCCAATTCTCAAACGACACATTAAAACTTCATGGTGACGGTCTCTATGGTGCGAACTCTCCCATACCTCCAAACGTGGTTTGATGACATGTAGCTTATTATTTATTTCTTTGTCCCAGTCTTGCTGCCAGGCATTATGAATTGCTTTTTAAGAACTGGTTTAAAATCTTCTTGAGGCAGCAGAACGGGTGTTTCCAGAGCATCCTTAACAGACGCTGCCAGCCTATCCGCCTTCTCATTACCTGAAATTCCCACATGGCTTGGTACCCAGCACAGCTTGATATTGTATCCCATTTGGGAAGCCAGGTTTAACTCTACCCGTACTTGTTGCACGAGCCGATTCTTAGAATCATTGAGGGAACAGAGAGAGAGGATAGCACTCTGGGAGTCCACAAACAAAATAGCTTTCCTGATGTTGTTGCCTAATATATATTCAATAACCATGAGCACACCATAAAGTTCTGCAGTAAAAATGCTGGCAACAGAGTGAAGCCGTCGAGCTTTTACAAAGTGTTCTGAATATACAGCCGAACCGACAAAGTGTGGAGTTTTTGCACCATCAGTGAAGAATTGTGCATGGTCCTTATACTTAGCTTGCAAGGTCATAAACTCTTGCTGAAGGACTAGTGGTGCAACAGTTCGCTTATTGTATTTCGCTAGTGACCAGTCACAGGTATAGTGCACCGCCTTCCAAGGAGCAATGCTTCGAACTCTCGTCATCAAGCTACGCTCAGGGAGTGCAAGTTGCAGGGATGTAGACATGCATTGAATGCGGAGGCTTAAAGGCCGTACTATACTTGGCTTATTCTCAAAAAGACGAAAAAAAGGAGATACCTGCAAACAACGGAAGGATGGGTGTTCAGGGTCAGATTTGACTTTATAACTATAGCATAGGCTGAGGAACTGTCTTCGCTTTTCTAGTGGCATTTGGTGCGTCTCTGCATACAAACTCTGAACAGGCGACGTTCGGAAGGCCCCCGTGGCAAGTCGAAGTCCAAGGTGATGCACAGGATCTAGCATTTTTAAAGATGACGGTCGTGCCGAGCCATATACAACTGCACCATAGTCGAGACGGGAACGAACCAGCGAGTTGTAGAGTCGCAGGAGGCATCTCCTGTCAGAACCCCAGGACACGTGTGCAAGTACCTTGAGAACATTGGCAGATTTAAGACACTTTCGCTTCAGTTCTTTTAGATGGGTCTGAAAAGTGAGCTTCTTATCAAAAATAACACCCAAGAATTTGTGCTCATGCCTAACGGTTACGTCAATGCCATTCATCTGCAAGCTGGGATCTAGCGACAACCCTCGACGTAATGAAAAAGGCACGCACACTGTTTTTTCTGGTGCAAACCGGAAGCCATTTTCATCGGCCCACTTACTCATCCTATTTATTGCTATCTGCAATTGGCGCTCACAAATTGACAAGTTGCATGAGGAGAAAGCGATCTGGACATCGTCTACGTACAATGAATAAAAGACTGATGGTGGTATAACTGCAGCGAGGCTGTTGATCTTAATTGCAAACAAGGTAACACTCAAGACACCTCCTTGTGGGACGCCGTTTTCCTGTGTAAAAACATCTGAGAGCGTGGATCCCAGGCGGACTTGAAAGAAACGGTCTGTCAAGAAGTCCTTTAAGCAACGCAGCATGCGACCACGAACGCCACACCTATACAGGTAAATAAAGTAAGAGAAGGCAGGCCACATATATTAGATCTACTACAAGATGATAAAATAAACCTAGTAATC
>CDGH01000094.1 GCA_000825765.1 Ehrlichia minasensis
AAAGGAGTAGTACTTCGTCCTTTTTGGGGACTAAATCGATGTCACTGAGAGTGATCCCCCAAAAACGGCAAAACCCCGGTTTAGTCCCTCCCTTTTCTTTTAGTCCCTTTCCATTGATCCCTTCAGGTCAAAGTTTTGAACCGTTAAGAGGAGTGCTTTTGATCCCTACAGCAGGGCATCAGGGACTAAGCTTAACTCTTCAGGGGATTAATTATGGTCCCTTGAGCGCCGTCGTGTTTATAATTGGGGGAGTAACTTTCGTCCCTTTGGGGATTAATTTTGCCACTTAAAGGGATGATATTTATAGTGAGGGGGAGTAACTTTCGTCCCTTTGAGGATCAATTTTGACCCTTTTAGGGATTAATTTTATAGTATTGAGAGGGTAATTTTCGTCCTTTTGTGAACGAATTTTGACACTTTCAGAGACGCATTTTCTAGTAGTGAGACCCTTTAGCTGTGAATAGGAGTGAAAGGTTTGCGGCATTGAACAGCTTCCTATTCAGAAAAGGCAGATTGTGCAACTTGTTTGAAAAGGTATATCTTCTGAAAAGTTGCACAAAGTGTCTTTTCAGAGCAGGGAGGTATTCAATACCTCAGACCTTTCACTCCCATTCACAGCTAAATATTGCAGTACATATGAAAAGTCGCACACCTTTATTTGGAAAAAGCAAGCCTTTGTTGTGAAAGAAGCTGCGAAGACTGGATATGCGGACAACACTCGTAGAACTTTCAGGCAGGTTTTTTTACAGCTAACATCACCATTTTACGAAACATTGCACCAGCTATCTGTAAAAAAAAAACTAGCACTTTCATTGTGGAAATATATTTATTCTAGAACTACACAACACTGTAAATGAAAACAATTGCACATCACAAGAAGGTATACAAGAAAATACTGCCATCTTGGCACTGAAGAACTTGCCGAAATTTTACATGACTAGCATATATATAGGAATCTACAATGGTTCTTAGTGCTGCTGAACGAGCCCGAAAAATTGGTGCCTGCACATTAAAAGTTAAAGCATTCACTGAATGTGCATGTTACCTGTTGAAATTGTAAGGAATTTCGCCTCCTTCCTGTGAAAAATTAGACGAACTTGCCAGGGCCTACGGTGGACATGCTTGCAGCGTTAGCAATGCTTGTAAACTGCGACGTCATTTTGTTCTAAGCAAGGGAAGCAGAAGGCGATCTCATCTGCTCGTTGTGCCTACCGGGAGTTACAACCATCGCTAACTCTATCATCTGCAGACATGACTGCTATTGACACTGGCCAGTTTGTTGGTCTTATTTTTCATGTGAAGGGAGCTAAGCTTTGAAATTACTGCAGGAAAAATTCACATTTGGTGAAATCTTAATTGAGCTTTCTACATGCAGGATGATTGTTCTGGCTCGTTTCACAGCACTAAAACATATTGTAGACACCCTAATATCCATTCAAAAATAAGAAAACTTGTAGAGAAAAAAAAAGCTAACAAGAGACAGCTCTTTTTAATGTCGTTTGTTCCCTTTTTTAATGAAAATGACTATAAAAAATCAAACACCTTAGTAAAAGAGCTCCCAATCATAAAATGTGAGGCAGTAAAATTACTAGTATATCTTCTCCAACTCCTTTAGCAAAAAGTGTTTTAGATTCTAAACATGCTGGAACATCACTTCCAACTTTTAA
>CDGH01000095.1 GCA_000825765.1 Ehrlichia minasensis
AAATATATTGTTTATTTTTAAAATAAGAATTTTAGTTATGTGTTGCTTGATTTTGATGAGTTTTCGGTCGGGGTCGGGTCCTCTCTTGGAGGATGTGACCAGTAGTTGAGTTTTGGAGGGAGATAAGGTGAGTCCTATTGTGGAGGTGTAGACTTCGACCGCATCACAGCCCCGTTGACGAGTTTCCTCGATTTGTCCGGGGTTTCCTTGTGCTGTCGATAACGTAATATAGTCCGCAAAAATTGAGCGATGGAGCGCCGCAACTGTGGCAGGTTTCGACGAAGCGTTGGTACAAAGGAGAGAAATGAGAAAGGGGTAGCCGTTGGCTAGTCGCTCGCCCGACTCGGCTGTTCAAAAGTTGTTGCCGTGGTAACCTGCACCTGCTCGCGTTGATGGTGTTA
>CDGH01000096.1 GCA_000825765.1 Ehrlichia minasensis
AAACAGAAAGAAAATTGTCCTGTGCAACGTATAGTGACATCAGAAAATAATGATGTTATAAGCTGTTCTAGTGAGGACGACCCCTGGGACCAGCGGTGTGTGTGTGCGTGTGGGGGGTCTCCAGGCCAAACCAAGCGACGGTGTTCCCAGCAGCCTAGCCGTACGTCTGAATTCCGGCGTACTTCGATTTTTAGGAGAGGGGAGTATGGCGCACCGTGAATTCACGAGGGCGCCCATCAAACCATTCGGCCAATCTTGGCCGCGACACGATCACATGGTCGTGTTGCCGCGGGGTCGATCGGGATCTCGAATTCGGCTCCCGACGCGCCGCTTTCTCTCCTAGCCACTGGAGGGCGCTGCAGGCGCCCCCGTGGCAGGCGAGGAGAAACCTCCTCGCCCATCGACAGATATATACTCGGTGGGGCAGGGGGCGAGAGGCCTCTAAGAACTCCGGACGCGACCGAGACGCAGGCACTGGCAGGCAAGTGGGTGGCGACCGGATCTAGGATATCGCGGGACGCGAGGCCTAAGGGCCTCCTTTGTGTTTAGATTTAGCCTGAACGTGCATTTGTAAATAATTGTGTAATGTAGCTTGTATTTGTAGTTTAGATTGAGTGTTTTGTAGTGTTGTGTTTTATTGTACGAATAAACGGGGAGCGGAATCCCGCTCCCGTGAAAGAACCAGGCTGGACTCGGTTTGTTGACGGACCACGTGGGAAATGGCGAATCGGCGGCGGTACGCGATTTCCTACAAATGGCGCATCAACGTTGGGGCAGGCGAGCCGTAATTACGGTCGCAACGTCCGTCGACGACACTGCGTGGAAGTTCACGCGGGGCGGTCCCCCTGGTTGGCAGTAATATAAGAGTGCTGCGTTGTATATACAAGCACACGTTGTATATACAAGCACACGTCCCGCTGGCCCTCAAGGCACACGCCTTGAG
>CDGH01000097.1 GCA_000825765.1 Ehrlichia minasensis
TTAAAAAAATACTTTTGATGTAGCAAAAAAAAAATTCGACCACAGGTGGAGAACAGACATATGGAAAAGGGTTGATTTATGAGGTTTAGGGCGAAAACGAGCTGGTGCTAGTTAATTAAGACTATGTCTGCCTGTCCTTTCTTTTTCGAAATCTCTGAGTGTTTTTACTATGTTCAAGGTTGGTTTACTTCGTTCCTTCTAATTTTCAGAAGCTGCAAGCATCCTCGCCCACGACTGAAGATTGAAATTTCATAGCCGGCCACATGGACGCAATGAGAAGAGAAAGGAAGGGAGCGACTACGTATATGGAGATGGTGAAAGATGCCATGGAGAGGACTTTTTGGGCAAGGAGGGTACATCAGCATACACCCTACAATCTTCAACACCGTAGACGACTATCCAGCCCTAAAGCTCACAGACCAGGTAATATGTTGCTTACTAACGATGTTGCTCATGCTTTTAGGAGCAGTAAGTTCCCTGAGAAGACCACGACCACCCCCATTATGGTGCATTCGCGCTGCTAGCGAATGGAAGCTCCTGCAGGGAGATCTCGGTGACGCGGTTGGGGAAAATGTTCCTCAACGCACAGATCTGCTTTGCAGTTGCGGCTCCAGTCCTGGCATAAATGCGCCGTTAGTCCTGTCATGGTGAAGTCTGGCACCATGATGGGTCTCCTTTTTTATCCCACTTACATCAATTACGATTTTGTTACAACTGATAAGTCATGATTTTTTTCGCTTTTTCTTTTAAAAAGAGCAGTTTACAAATATCTTCAAGTAGACTGAAAATGTGAAAATAATGTTTCTTGCAGATCTTTGCAGTGTCTTTTTGTATTAGTACTGGCGCCAAGGCAAAGGAGCGATTTATGAATGTTGCCTCAGAAAACCTGCCAACTGTTCTCATGGTGACTGAGGGAAAACCAAGACCGGCCCTGTTCTGCGAGATCATTGTAAGGCTTCATGATGCAGAAGATATAAAAAAAGGTGCACTTTACCCTTTGTTGTATTACACTTTTCTTTTTCAGCACATTTGCAGTAAATGAAGCCGTTCGTCTTTTGCTATTAATTTCCTTCCAAGGGCTCAGCTTACGGGTTGGCAGAAACTTCGGGCTCTCGGGACAAGTATTTCATTACCTGACCCTGCCCTCATGCACATGAGTATGTGCAGAAAGCATGGTCACCAGTTTTATGATCGACAGCTGGCTGGATCTGAGAGCATACCCAATGTGATAACAAGGTTTAAAATGGCACTGCCCTGCCAACCTGTTGGAAGTTTTCAAGAGAGCAAGCACACTGTCCTTGCCCTGTTGCTCAATTCAGTGGGAATTATTCAAGTTCAACATGCCTTTAAAAAAAATTCTCCTCATAGGCCACTTCTTGTTTGCCTTTTTTATAGCAGCATTATAAGAAAATACTTGCGTTTTAGTTATATTTGTGGAGGGCTAGAAAACCGAGCAAATAGCTTTATATTTTGGTAGGTTCCTCCTGCTGAGCGAGATTTGGTGCAGCTGAGATGTATCTGATCGTAACTGGCCAACCAAAAACACTGCACATTCTGAATTAGTTGGCTTATGTGGAAAATTGGGGTACTTCATACTTGTTTTTATTCCTTTGTTTATTTTAAAGTAAGTATTAACATCACTTCTCAAAGCACGGGCAAAACTAAATGTGATCACAAGCATAATGAGATGTGCTTGGAACGAATTACTTTCAGAAAACTGATAACAACATCATAGTCTTATTAACTGGCACTTCCTCCATGGCAAAAGCAAGCACCACGAGTCTTTTATTATCCCACTGACATCTTTGCAATTACGATTCTGTTTCTCATAATAAATTGGGAAATCTTTTTTTCTTATCTCCTGCTTTTCTACGGGGTAGTTTACGATTTATTGGCTCACTAAAGATCATCTATTTTTATTTCAGATTTTTGCTGAGTTTAATCGCATCACAAGCGTCGATGCCGAGCAACTCTCTTTTTAAATTGCCTCAGAAAACCTGGCGACCGCCCTTGAACTGACAGAGGGCAAGACAAAGCCGGACATTTTCTACCAGACTGTTGAAAGGATGGATGATGTTAAAGAATCGGAGAAACAAGGTATACCTGCTTTACAATTTAGCCTTCATTGACTGTTAGCGGAAGTCCCAATCCAGCTAGCTTTCTATTGCAACCGAATTGGTGCCGACTCAGTTCATGTGATAGGTGGGTGCAAACTATGTAAATTAAATTCGAGATATCTAACAGTTATCTGTACGGCATCTGAAATTCGAAATGCTTCTGTACATTAATTTTAAATTGTGAGTGACCGTCTGGTGATGAGTAACATTAAAAAAAATGGGGGAATGGCTGTATTTAAAAAGAAATATAAATTTGCATTACTGATGTGATGCTTAAATAGAGCCTTCATATTTTGTGTTGAATTGCTGTGACACTTGGCACTGAGCACAATTGAAAGGATTAGTTTAAAAAACAATCTACTAGCATGGGTGATTATTCTGTTATTAACTGTGTGCATATGAGGAAACAAAATCAGGCCCTTATTTCTCACCTGGTAGGATTTGACTGCATGGTATTACTGTTTCACCCTATGTCCGGATGCAGCGGATGCTAAGAGCAATCCCATTTAATCGTGCTCTTTGAACATAGCACATAACACATGTCGCCGCGCCCACTCTCTAAGGACACATGACACCCGCACAGCTTTGGATTTGCTCTGATGGCTCGCAGCATCCGCTGCGCCCTGACTAAGGTGATACAGAGTATAGTGTAGATGGTGGTTGGACAAAAAAATTCTGAAGTGTCTGTGCTCTGTGGTATGAAAATATTTTAAAGGGATACTTAACGAAATTTGAAATATACCCGTCCTGTTCAGATATGGGCTGAATATGATCAACAATATCCGTAAATGACAATCTCACGTTTGTATTTTGAGCCTGAAGGCTGAATTTTTCGTTATAAACGAAATACCTTTCTGGCTTTAATGCAAGGCATTAGATGAATCCGTGTTAAGAGCCTTTTCATATACATCAACCGCATCTAGGAGTTTTAGATATCGCAGTGCTCCCGAAACTTACTGTTGACCGGAGATGGTCCATCTTTTGCGTTGTTTGTGCTACTCCTTTGCTCACCAGTCGAACAACGTGGTGAAGTTTGGGTACCCGATGATGACCTAGCCTGGAGAGGATATTCCAGCTGCTCCAATGACCAATTTAGCTTTGATTTGCCAAGAACAATATTAGGGTAACTGGTTTGGGGTGTTAGGTTTAGGGAGTATGTACTGAACCTGTTTCAGGTAGTCTATCAGTTACCTGTATCTGCTTATCATCAGTTACTTGTATCTGCTCTAAGGGCAGGCCTCTCTTTTTGTCAGAAAGCCTTCGATTTTATGATTTGTTTTAATTCCCAACCTTTGTTTCAGACGTTCCCCGCAGTCTATTCCATCGAAGTGTGTCCCAGGACCCCAACAGAGCGCTGCAGTGTGCTTTTTGTAAATCTGGCTTATGAGACAGAGGGCCCTCTGGAAGCTGTGGCACTTCGTTTCTGCCTGGCATGGGTTTTCGACCTTCAGTACTTCGTTAAATATTTTTGCACATTTGTTTGTTTAGAGAGACTTGTAGGTCTCAAACATTAAAAGCTGGGCTGCATGGACACAAGGCTGCTGACCATCCTAAATTTAAAAAAAAAGCTTTTTCCACACTTGTTGTTAAAAGAATGTTGTTCTGGGCTTGTGTAACGCATTGAAGGAATGCATTCGCATTTAAGTGAACATTATTTTTACTTTCTTGAGCACATGCATTCCTGAAGGTCTAAAACCCATGGCAAATTTTTTGTTCTGTTTTTTTTATTTTTTTATGATTTGGGGTTAATTTTTATGAGTACTGTTGATATAGATAGTTTAGTGGAGCAAATTTGTA
>CDGH01000098.1 GCA_000825765.1 Ehrlichia minasensis
GGGCATGCGGGGCAACGAGAAAGCACACTTGCTCGCCCGCGAAACGCTTCACCGTGCACCCGACATCCCCAGATCTGCCCAGATGTTTCCCGTGGCCTTACCTTCCCTCGAGTCATATAGACGAGCCCGTCGAGTCTTTCCCCCCCTTCACACTCACCTCACACGCCACCAAGGCACCATCCTGCGCAACGCCCAGAGTAACACTCTTCCCACCCCAGCCCGCATCCACCTTCTACGAGGTCTACTTCCTGAGGATCTTCCCCCCTGCATCCACTGTGGCGACCGCCCAAATACACATCACATCTTATGGATCTGCCATTTCCCGCCTCCACCCCTCCCTTCTCCACTCAACCTTTTTGCCAACACTGTTGTTAATGCTGCCGTCAA
>CDGH01000099.1 GCA_000825765.1 Ehrlichia minasensis
CGAGAATTTTGCAGGAAAGTGAGCTCACACTTCTTTTAGAGAGAAAAAGAGAGAGAGAGAGAGAGGTGTGTGTGTATGTTTCTGTGTGCGCGCGCGTGCGTGCGTGCGTGCGTAATCTCAGCAGATGAATGTATATGAAATAAAGCTGTCATTATCGTCAGGTCCTGCATACACCCTATGGAAATCTTCCACTATTTTCACGTAAGTCCATAAGGATTTTGTTATTAATTCACGATAAGGAAAGAGGGACATTTAAGACAAACAGACAAGACAGGCTTTCGACTTTCAACAAAACGTTTACTGGCTCGACTTCGTCTCCTGAAGCTCGACGGGGGCGTCAGGGAGGTTGAGAGGGAGGGTGGTGGGTGAGGGAAGCGTGGCCATGTGGCCCTGCTTCCAGCTACGCGTACACGTAGTAAAATGGGGTCTGCTGTGTGTCAATCGACACGTCGCCGTTGCACGCAGGCCCGAGTGTCGACGATGCCCTCTTGGGGAAAGGAGGGAGGAGGGGGGAAGGGCGCAGACAAGAGGAGGAGGAGAAGATGCACCGGCGTGTGCTCTCTTGGGGAAGGAAGGGAAGAGGGGGGAAAATGCGCTAAGAAGGAAAAGAGAAGAAGATACGCGAATTTAGACTTTTTATGTCTTTGGAGGAGCCCTCTCGCCCCGCAGGAAGCGAATCTCTTGATCAGAAAGAGAAAGGGATGGGCTGGACAGGTTTGAGACTGAAGATTTGATATGTAGGGACTCAAGGATTTCCCTGCCGAATCGAGATTTGTGCCCGCCGAGAATTTTGGTTTTCGAGAACTCGGGGGCGCACGAGGGGCAGTCTTTTTTGGCGTGAACCACGACTGGATGGAAGGAGTCCGGAGAAGGAGACAAGATCTCCTTGGCGTGCTCCCGGAGACGGTCATTCACGCACCGCCCCGTCTGGCCGATGTACTCGGCCCCGCACACAAGTGGAATACTATACACCTTTTCCCTTGTGCAGGGCCAGAAGCACTGCGCGTGTTTTTTTCTGTTATTATGATGGTGGGGCTTCAAGGTGTTGGTAAAACTACAACTGCAGCTAAATTAGCATTAAAACTTA
>CDGH01000100.1 GCA_000825765.1 Ehrlichia minasensis
AGAATCTGAAAAATTCGGCATAGAAATGATAGATGTCAGAATTAAACGTGCAGATCTCCCAGAAGAAAACAGCACGCGACAAAACAGCACGGTCAAAACAGCACGCGTCAAAAGAGCTCGGCGTCAAAAGAGCACAGCGAAAGAACAGCACGCGTCAAAACAGCACGCGTCAAAACAGCACCGCGTCAAAACAGCACAGGGAAAGTAGAGCACGTACCAGAAGTGCACAGCGTCAAAACATCACTTACGTAAGTGCCCGCTGGTTTTCTGTGTTGTATTTTGCTACCTATAATATAAACCCTTTCCACCCCATGCCAATGACGTTGAATCCCTTTCCGTTTTCTTGCGATTGATTCTCAATTCATTGGCGCTGGAAGTGGCAGATTTCATCTTTATTGTTTGCATTTGCAAAGGCTGCTACATATTT
>CDGH01000101.1 GCA_000825765.1 Ehrlichia minasensis
TTAATAAGGTCAGTAACATGTGGGATAATTTGTACTGTTTGGCCTAGTTAATCTCCTCTTCTTTCTTTTTTTTTAAAGAATGATTATTGACCTACAACTTCAAGCGTGTCATCACCGTCTCCAACAGAGTCGGCACATTCACGTCAGGCAGCATCGTCCGCCCTAGGCGAGTGCGATGTTGTGGCCAACGACGTCGGTCTCTATGTCGCAAGCCTCGACTTCGATCAAATCGGCGGCCTGTGCGGAGCATTCGTTTCATTAAACAAACTGTCTGAGGAAGTTCTGGTTCGGACACAGATGTGAAGGGACCGCACCGCTTAGCGCGTCTCGGCGGTACAGGCAACTTGCATTTGCCCAGAGGCTTTGTATCCTAATGTAACCCGCCTGCTGCAAATCCTGGCCACCATGCTCGTTAGCAGCGCTGAATCGGAACGTTTGTTTTCTAGACTCCGAATACTGGGACGTTGAAGCACCTGAGGGCTTCAACGTCCCAGGGGCGCTTGCTACTCCGTTCCAAGCTGAGACCAGACGCTCCGCCTTCAGCACTACCTCGCTGGCTTCCGCGGTGCTTTGGTTGCGCGTGCCTGCGCGATCACACTTGTTTTTGCAAGGGCAGAAAGCTCACGCTGAAGGCGGAGCTTCTAATCTCAGCTTAAGGGTGACCGGAGTATATCTCTGAATGTAAATATTGTACAGACGTCTGTCTGGCTAAGGCAA
>CDGH01000102.1 GCA_000825765.1 Ehrlichia minasensis
GCGACTGTTAGGTTGGCTGGTTCTTCTGGTGCGTATTAGTTTGTCTACTTTTCCAGTGATGGGCTTTTCATGCAGAACCTACAATATACCTTGCGTACTGTGTTGTCAAGGCGTAGAGTGGAAATTTGTAAATTTAGCCAACATAGCTACAAAAGCCCAGTTTCCACTGTTTTCTAATTGTCTGTAGTTTAGGGGCATATTATCTACTTGCAGATTATGTCACTGTAAGGTAATGTTGGCTATGCTGGTTATAAGGAGAACTGCTTACCTGCTCTGATTTCGTTATTTTTATTTTTTACCCGTTTCAGGTACTTCTACGCCTCCTCTGCGCAGTTCTGCGCCGAGACCTAAGGACATCATAAGGCGTCTCCAGGCCAAGGTTTCAAAGTACCGGAAGACCATCGCAAGGCTGCGCAAGCAAGAGAAGAATATGCCTCGATCGGCTGCGGAAGCTCTCAACATCATTCTCCCTCACGTGACAGACGAGGTATTTCACATACTGTCAAGCCATGTTAAATTGAAATCCAAGGGCAAGGGAAAACGA
>CDGH01000103.1 GCA_000825765.1 Ehrlichia minasensis
TCCCAGGGCCGGCTTGGTATGTCCGTGTAAAAAAAAACATGAACTAAAAGGCAAAAAAAAAAAAAAAAAAAGAGAGAGAGAATTTAAACATTACCGTTCATTAGGCTCGCTACAAAAGCTGAATGGTGAGATTTCGACTCCTAAGGACTCTGGAAGCCTTCCTGTTTCCGGTACGCCAGAAAGGTGATGAACGAATGGATGGCTGCACACGGCTGGATCCACCGTTTTGGCCGAGCGGCGGTTCGCGTTATCTAGCCAGTGACACCGGAGGTTTTCCTGTGACACGCTCGAGGGTCAGACACACACACACATGAGAACGCCTGTCACCTTAGGGCCGACCGCAGCCGATGCGACGAGCCATCGGAGCCAGTCTCGAGGTCGTGTGCACCTTAGGTGGCCTTGGCGTTAAGAGGCGATGAAAGACGTGGTAGGCTGCGATA
>CDGH01000104.1 GCA_000825765.1 Ehrlichia minasensis
TAATCTACAGTGTAACATTTTTTTTGACTTTCACATTTATTTGCAACTAATATCACAGGTTTCTGTGTATTCTTCTTTTCATTCGGCTTCTTTGCTCCGAGTACTTTTATCACTAAAAGACCCTTTTCTGCCCGTGTAAAAACTGAACAGGGTACAATAATTATATTTTCTTTCTCGTCTTATCATGTACAGTACGTCGCTGAAAGAGAGCCCTCGAGGTAATCTAGGACCCTGGTAGATTGTGGATTTTGCAACAAACAAGTGATTATCCCCACACATTGTTTGACTCTCCCCTTTTGTTTTCCCTGAAAGCTTCTTTTCTTTTTTTATTTATTATTTATGTGGTTATCACTTATGTCAGTTTGCCACATCATTAACCTTAGCAACATTGTAAGAACTAATATCAATA
>CDGH01000105.1 GCA_000825765.1 Ehrlichia minasensis
TCTTCCCTTTATCTTTGCCACTGATTACTATAACATCATCACCAACGTCTGTGTGCTGTCGTATGGGTTCATCCTCCGCCTCCTTTTCCAGCTCCTCCACCACTCTCTCCAACTCCCTACTAGTCAGTCCCTTGGGTGTCCTTGGCATCGGTGACTGTCTTAATTTGGTTGCCCCAAACTCCAATGTCAGTCGGCGGTGATCACTTCCAAGACTCGCTCCGCCAGTCTCGTCTATTGTCGTCTCTGTTAGGCTTTCATATAAAGTCGGAGACATGAGACAGTAGTCTATGCATGAGGAACGTTCCCGAACTGCCCATGTGATCTTCCCTTTACTTTTTTGTGTTCCGTTCACCATCACTAGTCCCATTTTT
>CDGH01000106.1 GCA_000825765.1 Ehrlichia minasensis
GAGAAGACGTGTCATTCGCAAATACAAACTGAGACCGGTTAGTTAGGAAGGCGTGAATCCAAGATAGTGTAGCGGAATCAATGCTGAGTTTGCTTAGCTTATGAAGTAGTAGACTATGTGATACCTTATCAAATGCTTTAGCGAAATCGAGGAATATGCAGTCAGCTTGGGAACTTCGATCAAGAATAAGGTGAAGGTCGTTAGTGAAGGTTAGTAGCTGGGTTTCACACGAAAATGACTTACGAAAACCGTGTTGGGCGGGAGAAAAGAAGTTATTAGACTCCAAAAAGTTTACTAAATGTGAAAAAATGACGTGCTCAAGAATTTTGCATGGGATGCTTGTTAGCGATATGGGACGGTAATTAGAAGGAGAATGTTGATCACCCGTTTTGTGTATCGGAACCACCTTTCCCACCTTCCAGTCGTCCGGCAAATACCCACAATTAAGAGACTGATTAAATAGTTTAGAAAGTATTATTGAAGAATATTCTTTGGTACTTTTTAGGAATTTTGAATTAATAGCATCTACTCCCGCAGAACACGATATTTTTAAATTATCGATTACATTAACAATTCCACAAGCATCAATAGCGACCGGGTACATAGGAACAAATCCAGTATGTTGAAATGGAGGTAAAGATGACACGTTAACGTCTGAAAATGAAGCCACAAAGGCGGAGTTCAAAACAAGGGCACACTCACTAAAAGGCACAGCATTTCCAGAGGAACTAAACAATGATATTGACGATTTTTCATTTCGATTAATTACATTCCAAAACTGCTTTGGGTTGCTTGTTAAAAGTGATGGTAGAGTTTCAAAGAAATTAACAAATAGCCCAGTATGTTTGGCTGTAGCTGATGGTTCTATGGATATT
>CDGH01000107.1 GCA_000825765.1 Ehrlichia minasensis
ACCATGGAACATATCCTTTTGTAACATCAAGTAATACTATAGCACAACAAGCATTTGTTGGATGTGGAATAAATCCAACATGGCGTCTCTTTATTTTTGTAGGGTGGTTGGGTGGTTCTCGTATGGATCGCTTCGGGGTCGTGCTGGAGCCTGGATCCAGGCTCCTGAGCATCACGCCCGGTCCCGGTAGTGTAATAATAGGGACTTTTAACAAACCGTGTTCCGCGTACCGCACTATCGGAGCCTTTGAAGCATGCTTTTAAGTGCGCGCCCCGCTGTCACGGTATCACTCCGGGTGCGCGCCTATAAAGCATGTTTCAAAGGCTCCGATAGTGCAGTACGCGGAACACGGTAACAGTTCGCTAAAAGTCCCTAACGTAATATACGATGTGCGATTTCGCTTTCAGCTGTATAAGGTGCGTAGTCATGTGTGTTCGTTGTTCTTCTGTTTCGAGGCGTCCCGCCGTCCAGTAAGGAATCCACAGCTGCGACCGAAATATTTCGAGGCACATTTATTGCACAGATGCTAAAACGGAATTAAGTACAGCACTGCACCTGCATACGCGCAAAAATAAAACATTGACAAAATCATTTCGTCAACTTCGCCCACAAGCTCCAGTTTCACATCGCCAGCACCTCTCTGTCATCTGTGCACGATCTCATCACTTCATTATTACATGCGGCGCCGCACACCTTCTTGGGAATGGGCTTTATCACTAATTTTATCACTATCACTTCTTGGGAATGGTCACTAACATATATCTTTACAAGTGTACACATTGACCCACATAATTACGCATTCAACATGCCAAGTTGGATCAGCTGTTCACTGATTTAAGAAATATAAGCCACTTAGGTGGCCCCCAGCAATCATTAGCTTCATTTTTACATATTCATAGCTTCTCACGCAACCAAGATGAAAATGTGAAATAAAGCTTCGAAAAATGTTGGCACTCAACAGGCTGTATAACTGGTTGGGAACCACGAAGTGTCCGAAGCTTTCTTCCTCCTTGAGACAACGTTCAAATGCTCGTTCCATATGTCCCAGCATCTGTAATGACAATGTGGTCATGATATTTAAAATTTTAAACTAATTTAAAAACAAAACAAATGTCTATGTACACAGAATAAACTATCTGCAAAATAATTACACCATGCACAT
>CDGH01000108.1 GCA_000825765.1 Ehrlichia minasensis
AAAGTGTTTGGCCAATAATAGAAGGTGGTAAAGGCCATCATTAGGAGAGGGAGGGGGGCTGGTGAGCTTGAGTGGGGATTCGGGAGTGCTTAGAAAAGGCGAAAGTCTACGAGCTCCCAAATTTGACAAGGCGCCTTCGATGGCGAAAGCTTTGCGCGCATGCGGCGTCGTGCCCGCAGGGTGGTGAGGCATGAGGCGACAGATGTTTACAAACTCAGGACAACACAAAACGAAGTCTGAAACACAGCTCTTATCCTTCAGTACCTTCTTTTTGTGATGCCCCCCAACTTGTATTGACGCCAGGAGTCCGAAGCGATCACGGTCGATGTACTTGATCCTGAGGTACATACCGATGTATGCAACCTCTGCTTCCAGTTAAGACATCCGATGGCCCAACCTGCTGTGTTTGAGACTCCGTGTTGTGTTGTCCTTTCTTCCCCCGAGTCTCGGGGTTTTGTCTAAAACTTTTAACACTTGTTTGTCTACGTCTGCGTTAATACATCATGCTTCCCCGAGAATCCCTAAATGAAGGAAGGTTTTCATTTTTAGACATAGCCAATTTGGCATAGGCACA
>CDGH01000109.1 GCA_000825765.1 Ehrlichia minasensis
GATGCAATGCAAGAACCAGATAACTCAAATGCTCAGATAGAAATAGCTAACACCAATGCAGAACAAGAAAATATTCTTAACAGTACTACAGAAGAAAATACGATCAATCTTAATATTGAAGAGCAATTAATTAATAATCCAGAAATACAAGTAAATCCAAATATTCAAATAGAGCCAA
>CDGH01000110.1 GCA_000825765.1 Ehrlichia minasensis
TTGTAATTAATTTCATTTTACCCTTGAGTAATTGAAAATGTAATATCTTACTTTTTTTTAGAAACATTGAAAGAGGGCCGATTTTTAATAAGTACAGGGCCCCGGCCAACGGTGACCTTGGCAGAAATGGTGTTACTTAGCCAAGGCGGTAGATAAGAGAACATTGCTGACTGGGAAGGACAGCCGTCTTTGGTTCATCGCCGACCCCACGAACACAAGCTTACGCTTTATTTTCATCCAATTTTCTAACTATTTTAGGTGGGCTATCTCTCAGGACTTTACGGCATGTGGGCCAACGTCGACGGGGCGCCACGACGGCGACCAAAAGACGAGGCAGGCTTACCTGTAGCACCGGCAAGGCGAGCCTCTGCATGTAGTAGCGGTCGGAGCGACTGGGGGCCAAACCTTGCAGTATCTCCCTCACCACCCGCGCAAATGACAGCCGCGGAATGAGGGGCCGCGTGGTCCTCTAAATTTGCTTAGAAGACACTTAACGGTCGTCTCGGAAAGAAGCTATGCATTTATTAATTTTACCGCTAAACCTGGCGGGAAATGCACCGACGGGCAGATGGATGGGCGAAATCTTCCGATTGATGGAGCTCCGTTGAAAAGCATTCCGCACCTTCAAAAAGAGAACTCTAGCAATTTCTGCAGTTAGGCAAATCAATACCATGGTCTTCTGTTTTCTCGATATTCTCCCTTGCTTTTTCCCACCTTGTTAGTGACTGTCTGTGTCACTTGGATTACCAGCTCCTCAAATGGGAGCCTCTTTGTTAACTTATTCTCCTATTCCGCTGCAAACTAGAAGTAATAAAAGGAGGATAAGGATTACGTTTTGTATGTTTTTTCTCAACTTTTACAACAGAATAATT
>CDGH01000111.1 GCA_000825765.1 Ehrlichia minasensis
TTACAAAACCCTAAGAAAGCAAAAAAATTATATTTTGATGTAATACCACGTTCTATGGATGGTCCGCACTGATCAAGGATTGGTGCGCCGTCATCGCAACCATATACGGAAGCGATGGACAAACACCGAGGTGCGAGAAAAAGCGGACACGTGGCCTCCGGTCTGGGACATCGAGATTGACAGCTCAGCTTCAACGCAGCCACCATCACACTGCTCTGACAGCCAGGCCCAACCAACCAGATCGCATCCGGGAGCTGGCGACAAGCCAACGACTTCTCCTCAGGAACCAGTGTCAGCGCCTTCGACGGCCGGCACTAATCCCGCTTCAGGTACCCCCCGGCCCACCCGAACCCGACGACCTCCGCAACGCTACAAAAAATCG
>CDGH01000112.1 GCA_000825765.1 Ehrlichia minasensis
TCAGTAATATGGAAGGAAAAAAAAGAGAGGGCCGAACTAAATAATTAGTTTTTTTTTTACTTTTTATCTCATATACACGTTTTTACAACGTAAAGGCTACGAACTAAGAACATAAAACTAAGTTTCCCAATCCCCCAAGTTTCATCACACGTCGACACCACATCCGTGAACAAAGAAAAGAAAAATTTGTTTTACAACCGCCTTTTTGCACACGTTTCCTCACACTCACAAAATCCCGCAAGCCGCGAAACACGAGAGAACAGCAATACAGCTTCTGAAACACAGCCGGGCCAAACTCAAAATGCACCATCATCACCGCGATCGTATAAAAAGCGTAAGGCCTGACACCCCTGTTCTCCGTGCCAGCCGACGACAACGAGCTCTCGTCGAGTCCTGGCCCACCGCTCAACAACGTCCCTGCAAGTTTTTACGCTTTTCCGTCTTCTCAGAAAAGCCTAGATTTTGAGAGACACAGCAACTCGAGTCCTAGAATGCGGTTGTAATTTTATCGCGGACGCGTCCTCCCGCGACGATTTGGTCGCAAGTGCGCATGTGTGGCATTTTCGCGTTGCGAGGAGGAAAGCAGGTGGAAAGAAAGAGACAATGCTCCTATGCTATATATTGGGGAAAAAGTAGGTACTGGTGGAATTGGTATTGATATTGCA
>CDGH01000113.1 GCA_000825765.1 Ehrlichia minasensis
CACAAAGATAAATGATAATAAACAATAATAATAAAGAGAATATCGATACCCACGAAGTGACGCCGCGCGCAGCTTGGCCATGAAATAACCCTGTTACAGTGCCTCCAAAATCGTGACAAAAATGAGCACCTACAACAAATAGAAAATACCAAAGCTAGAATACATCCGTAAGGCTCGGAAGGAAAAAAATTCCGAGGACACCTAAGCACTTCTTATGAGTTGTGAATGCGAAAGCATGTGCATCATTCTTGCTCTACGCGTGTTGGCGCGCCGGCTGGCGCTGACCTGGCGCTGCGTGTCCGGCGAATGGGAGCCTGGTCGACGTGCGCTAGCCAATGGGATCGAAACGGCGTAAAAGGTGCCATGGCTAACCGGCGAATGGGAGCTAGCTTGATTTGGAGAGCATTTAAGAGCCGTTTGCGTGGCTTCAAAGGTGATGACGTCGGCTCGCTTCATGAGACAGTTAATGCTTTCGCATTCAAAACCGAGTATGCACCCATGTCTCAATAAGTGCCCACCCCTTACTACAGAAACATTTCAAATATAAGCCGAGAAAATATGAAGTGTCCATCCCAACAAACTTCTGAGCCCACCGAGCTAACTGAAGTGCTTCACCACACTGGATGCCTCTTCAAGAAGACAGCGCGATGCAGTAGAGCAGGCTTGACGAGAGTGCCATGTCTGCTTTGAAAATTAGGGTTTTGCCAGACCCCTATATATCTCCTATACTGTTCAATCGGATCAAACAAAAACCTGCCCTACCACGTAGCCCTTCTGCTTTTCTGCTTTCAAACCGAACAAGCACTCATCCCCCTATTTTTAAATGATCTCCCTTTATCTTTGCCACTGATTACTATAACATCATCACCAACAATAATCTTCATACCCATTTTACAATACCTCTAC
>CDGH01000114.1 GCA_000825765.1 Ehrlichia minasensis
TGTTTTCACACTACCTAGAATTGCACCTTTTTTTTTTATTAAAAATGCATAATCAGAATTGCAAACTTTTGGCACATATGGATAACAAAGAACACTCTCACAAAGTCTTGTCAATGTGCACTGACAAACAATGTCAAAAATAATTATTCTTTATATGTTGGTGAGGTGTGCTGCACTGCGAAGCACTCGTCATCCACAAGTGAAAATAGCTGAAAGCAATGTCAGTATATCAGAAGACATTTGAAGAAGACATCACCGACAATGGTGGAAAGAATTTCTGACATTTAAGATGCAAAAATAAATTTTTAAAACGTCATCATGAAACTTCAAGTGCATTTATCTCAGTTTCACTTTTTAGTGTCAAATATCAGTTCAGGGAAGCTATCATTTCATAATCAAATTATGCGTGCAGATATATTTTGGTTTTTCAATGTCAAAATTTTCTGGAGAACACGACTGTGGACTTACTTTCTGCATTTTTCTGCTCTTTTGTTATGAAAAGTTTATATTTCTTTTAATCAAATGTACATAGAAAAGATTTTTTTTTTTCCATATTTTTTTTTTGTGAATAAATTTTATAATTTTTGAAATTTCTTTTCATAGTCGTCTGAAGCAAGTATTCTGCTGTATGTTCCAGCAAAAAAACTGGCCATTTTCATTACCTAAACGATAGCTTTCCTCAGCAGATACACTTTTTTATTATGAACTTTTATGTAACTCATCGTGGGATAAATTTATAGGGTTGAAAATTTCCATGGCATCCTTGTCCAGTGCTATGAGTACACCCTACAATGAAATAACTATAGGCTTAATTTGTAACTTAGAAAACATATCATCCACTAAACATATCCTGCAATTATATTAT
>CDGH01000115.1 GCA_000825765.1 Ehrlichia minasensis
GAACTTACACTGTGCAAACTTTGGGCTTTTTCCTTACGACTGGACTTTTTTACCTCTGACCCCTTAACCCTTAGATCATTAAAGCCTTCTTCTGCCCCTGGTTTCGATCTAGTTAATCCAAAATTCTTAAGAAGCACAAGTGTTTATTCCTCTATCATACTAACAAAGATCTTTCAGCAGTCACTCGACAATGGTTTTCTACCCGCGGAATGGAAAGTCGGGAAGGTGATTCCACTCCACAAATCAGGTAACAAGACCTCTGCACTCAACTACCGACCCATATCACTCACCAGTATCCCCTGTAAAATTCTTGAACATATTCTGTTTTCCAATCTTGCTAACTTTCTCGAATCGAATTCATTTTTCACATTCGCGCAACATGGTTTTCGAAAAACTTACTCCTGTGAAACACAACTGGTGTCCTTCATGCATAAAATGAATATCATCCTCGACCACTCATCATCAGCAGATTGCATATTTTTAGATTTTTCCAAAGCATTCGATAAGGTCTGTCATAAGCTGCTGCTCTATAAACTGCGTCAACTAAACCTTGATCACAAACTTCTCACGTGGCTTGAATTCTTTCTTATTAACCGTTCACAATTTGTTTCAGCTAACGATCTAACATCCGAGCCGCGCAGTGTCCACTCTGGTGTACCGCAAGGCTCGGTGCTTGGTCCTCTTCTTTTTCTTATTTACATTAATGATCTCGCGTCAACTGTTTCCTCCCACATTCACTTGTTTGCTGATGACTGCGTACTTTTTCGTGAGATAACTTGCGATAATGACATAATCTGCCTTCAATCTGACCTTAACGCTATCTCTGTCTGGTGCGAAGCATGGCGCATGGAATTAAATATTAACAAGTGTAAACTAATGCATGTGTCCAGAAAACCTTGCCAATTGCCAAAATACTGCCTTAATAACATACCCCTTGACCCTGTATCCTCATACAAGTATCTTGGCATTCATATTTCACATGATCTGACTTGGACCGCCCATACCACATACGCGATTAATAATGCTAACCGGATGTTGGGATACCTTCAACTTCATCAGCAATATTATGCACACCTTGCCCATCTATAAAACAAATATTACTACAACTAGAAAATAAAGTT
>CDGH01000116.1 GCA_000825765.1 Ehrlichia minasensis
TGTGTAAATCATTTGATGTTGTTCCTATTTTAGTTTAAACTTTAAGAAGTTTCAGTCTACTGCTGAAAAGCAATCAATCTCGATGTCAGGATATGGCCGGAATGCTTACAATAGACCGTTCAGTATGTGCGAACTGGAAGTGGCGCTGGGTATAAAAAAGCAGTCTGCACCAGGCCCAGACAGGATTCATTACGAAATGCTGAGGCACTTGTCCCCAACATCATTAAGTCATTTGCTTATGTTTTTTAATCATCTATGGAAAGTAGCTGCTTTCCCTCGATGCTGGAAAAGCGCCCACATCATTCCTCTTCCGAAGCCCGGTAAAGACCCCTCTCTTCCACTACTCATCATGTTTTCAATAGGAATACCTGTCCAT
>CDGH01000117.1 GCA_000825765.1 Ehrlichia minasensis
TTAGCTTATTTATTTTGTATAGCACCAAGGTTTAAGATTCTCTAGAACTTTAGGGTCATGTGGTAACTGCATTTTCCAAAGTGTTTCTGACATTAAACAGCAAGCACCCTGGTTGTGCTTGTCACTATGCCACAGTCACCTGTGTGGTGCATGAAGCAGTGGTTTGAACCATTGAAGGGTGCACTGGTGTCTCTTAAGCTGTCCTGGGCACTCATCGGTAAGTAATATTTGTGCTGGTGATCCAATATTCAACGACAAACATTGCAGCAAGAAGTTACTTTTCAGTGTGCACACATTACTGTTGTACAGCCTAAAATATTTCAACGGTGAAGAATAGGAGAGTGACTTGCTTCAGGCTACTGGAACACGTTATTGTGTGGGCCTTTCTTTTATGGAGGGGAGGGGAGGCGAGAGCAGAAGAGTAGCAGAACCAGGCACAAATAAAAATTGAAAAAATCCGCAGCGGAAAAAAATTAATAAATAAAAGCAGTGTGAAGAGTTGCGTTGCTTACACGTCACAAACTCGTGGCAAAAACGCAGGCTGTACTCTGTTTCACCTTGTGTTGTACCGCAGGAAAGGCTACAAGCGCGAGCTCCTTGCTCTAGGGCACATCTCGGCGGCACGAGCTCCCGTGCACCAAGGGCAGCTGCCAACGCTATGAGCTCGCGCTCCTAGCTTTCGATACATGCACCGCTCAAAGAGAAAAAAAGAAAAAAAGAAAAAAAAGGCGGGCTGCGCGAGCCGGATAACTTGCAGAAGGGTTTGGATTTGGGCTAGTTGGTTGAACATGTTTAGGGGTTAAAAGCGCTAAAAACGACGGACGAGTGGGAGAGACACACACCACAGAGCGCTACTTGCAACTGGTTTATTATTGGAAAAAACACACGTACCGCGAAACCAACAAGACACACATCCGATTCAGTTCCAACCGTCGCTAATCACAATTCTTACTCTTACACCATGCATGATCGTAAAAACGATAACTCTGATTCAAACAGGGTTATCGATGGGGCACTTACACACGTACCCTCGTCACACTCGGAAATAAAAAACGCTTCCGTTATCTCCCTTGTCTTTCTATTTTTGTTTCGTGCCAAGATGACGGTGTTGTCTAAATAGGGTAAACACTCACACCTACTGCAATGCACTGCGAGATTGCCAGAGGGGGCTGACCTCAATGACAGGGCATGTTCCCTCAGTCTTTCGTTCACGCATCGCCCCGACTGCCCCACGTATACCCTCCCACAAGACAGAGGAATTCTGTACACTACCCCCACTCTGCATCCTACGTATTTTGTTGCGTGCTTTTTCTGACAAATATCCAACCGTGTGTCACCCCGTTCCACCCTCCCACATAGCTTGCTTAATTTCTGTGGAGCTGAAAGGAGAACCGAAATGCCATGCTTTTCCCCCACCTTTTTTATGTTATGGCTAACGTTATGTATATACGGTATCACCACTGGTCTTTTATCTGGCTTGCCCCTCTCTTCCCTCTTCCCTCCTCCACGAAACTTTTTTAGCAAGCCCTCTACCACCCCCTTAATGATCTCCTATTATAGAATTTCCTATATGGCTCATATGTACACGTATCTGATGTGTTCTTCCTGTATGTATTCTACA
>CDGH01000118.1 GCA_000825765.1 Ehrlichia minasensis
ATAAAACGGAATTACAATAGTTCTATTTTTGGGCTTTGGTTCTCCTGTACATTTGTTTACGAATTTTACGGATAACTGCTTCCATACGAATTCATCCTCATAACCAGCACTGTTTAGCCTTCTTCACTGTCTACCGATTCAGCCAAGAAATGAGTACATGATCTCTCCATTGCATTTGTGATTAAAGACCTGACAATACCTGCTTTGACTGTTTTTGAATGGCAACTGTTTTTTGATAGCAGCGGTTTTGCGTTTTCTTTTCCATATTCCCAACATAGCCCTTTTTCATTGTGAATCATAAGTTCTAAGAACTGCAGTCTACCATTCGTAGGTCGTTCGACCGTAAACTTCAGTTCCGGGGCTGCCGATCTGATCAATGCTTCCAGAGTGTCAGATAATCCCTCCCGAAAAGAGCAGATCAAAATGTCATCGACATATCTTTTCACAAAACAGGATTCGGACGTCAGTTCTTGCAACTTATCAGATACAATGCAATCCAAAGAATTTAGGTAAATTTCCGCTAACGCCGGTGCTACACTCGACCCAATGCATACTCCCTCTTTCTGTAAATACTTTTTCCCTTGATACTCTACTATTGTTGACTGCAAGTAATAATCAAGAACGGCAAGAAAACTGTCCACCGAAACGCCTGACCGCGATTAGAACGCTACCAAATTCATTTCAAGCATTTTTTTTACCCTTCCAACAGCCGACTCTTCTCTAATGAGTAATAAAGATCCTTGATGTCCATTGACAACATATCTCCTTCCTTTCCATGATGACCTTCGAGTACCGTGATCAACTCACTCGAATTTCTCAGTGACAAAGACTTATCTAGAATTCCATGATTTAAACCTTTTTGAAGAAACACGGAAACTACCTTCTGCCAAGTGCCATTCTCATTGATCACCACTCTAAGTGGCATCTCCGGTTTATGATCCTTAATGAAGAACTTTACGCTCAACGCTGATTTCGACAGATTTACCATGGTCTTTGCTACGTCCTTAAATTCGTCTTCCTCTAAAATTGAAACTATATTTTTCTTTAACTTTCCGATGTTTCCACCCCATGCTTGAAACAAGGATTCCATCTCTTACACAACTCCTATATAAATACCCTTCACGTTGTAATTTTTTATATAAATAATCTGTATATTCATCATTC
>CDGH01000119.1 GCA_000825765.1 Ehrlichia minasensis
TATAATTAAACTCATTTTACACCCTAAAATCTCTACTCAACAAATCGTCTATAAAAAAGAAAAAGAAAAAAAGAGGGAGATATTGTGAGAGAAAAAAGAGAGAACGAGGGAGAGAGAGAGAGGCCGTAACGCAATCACCGTAGCAGCCAGTTTCCTCGGCTCTATCCCGTTGAGATATAACCTAATAGAGTCAAGCGGGCGCCGCTCCGGCATGGGACTCACGTCGCGGCGGCGGCTGCTTTGCCGGCACTCCACGCCGACGTCTGTTTGCGTCTCCCTCGAGTAAGGGCCTCGGAGTTTGTGTCCTGGCGCGATCCGCGCCCAACTCGGTTGCCGGTGAAAGATAGCAAAAAAATAATAATATTTCGCAAAATACCATGA
>CDGH01000120.1 GCA_000825765.1 Ehrlichia minasensis
GCGGAGTTTGCTATTCGGGTGTTGTTGTTATGTTCTTTTAATCTGTCATTTCCACATCTTCGAGTTTGTCCTATGTTACTGTCTGCCGCATGAGAGGGGAAAGGAATAGATCACTCCTTCTGAGGAAGGGATGTATGGGGTTCTATGCTTTTTAGTGCAGCCTATGATAGTTTTTTGTAAGCTGTTAATTTTTTTTACATAAACCTGAGAGTTTGATGGGGGTGGAAAAGACTACATTGGATGTTTGTACAATTCCCAATCTTCTCAAGGTTATGAGAAATTTTATGAATGTAGGGGATGACTATTGGTCTTTGGTTAGTGTATCTGTCGCATGACTTGCAAGAAGTGGTTTCAGGTGTAATAATATCTAATAGAGCAGCGTATGCAGGTAGTTGTAGTTAAATGAAGTATTTGTATTTTAAT
>CDGH01000121.1 GCA_000825765.1 Ehrlichia minasensis
ACCGAAGATAGAAGTGAGGAAAGTACGGGCAAGTGGGATTAGGGTGAGGTTAAAGAGCATGGGCGAGAGGACCGCTCCTTGTGGCGTTCCGCGGTCTGGCATGTGGAAAGAATCAGACTGGACATGGCCGAAACGGATGGTAGCGGTACGTTTTGCGAGAAAGTTATAGATATAGTGGTAGAAGTGTAGGCCTAGGTCTTGGGCTGAGATTGCCTGAAGGATGCTATGGTGTGAGATATTGTCAAAGGCTTTTTGGAGGTCTAGTGAGAGTATAGAGGTGTGATTTCGTTGCGGGGGGTGTTGGTGGAAATCATGATGATACTGTATAAGGGCGTCTTGAGTGGATAAGTTGGGTCGAAAGCCGATCATATTAGGTGGGTAGGTTTGTGTGTATTCAAGGTGCGCATTGACGCGATTCTGCAGGACGTGTTCGAGAAGTTTGCCGAGACAGGAGGTGAGTGAGATGGGGCGAAGGTTGTGTATGGAGGGTGTTTTTCCAGGTTTGGGGATAAGGGTGATGTCAGAGTGTTTCCAGGTGGAGGGAAGGGTGTGGTTAAGCCAATGTTGGTTGAAGAGCTGTACAAGGTGTTCTAGGACCTCCTCATTGAGGTGACGTAAGAGGGTGTTTGTGATGTTGTCATGTCCTGGTGTGGTGTTGCGTTTGAGGGCTTGCACCGCCGCTTGTAGTTCTGCAAAGGTGATGGGGGCGTCGAGCTCTGGGTTGGGGTTGCCAGTGTATTGTGGAGGACCAACAGTGTGTGATGATGGAGGTGGGATGTATATGGAGCGGAGGGTGTCGCATAGCACGGTGGGTGAGAGCTGAGTCTCCGCTATAATTTCTGTAGTTTGGTGGCGAGATTGGGTCTTAGTAGTGCGCGGGTCGAGTAGGGCACGGAGGATGTGCCAAACCTTCTTAGTGGAGAGCTGGCCTCGCATTTCGTCGCAAATATTGTTCCAGTTGTTCCTGGCTAATGTGAGTGCGTGCGTCTCGATCTTAGTGCGGAGAGTTTGTAGTTTGAGGCGAAGGTTGCGTCGGTGTTTATGTTTCCGCCAGCGCTGCTCTAGGCTGGTGTAGGCCTCCCAGAGGTTACGGAGGTGGGTATCTACATATTCCGCTGGGGGAGGAGGATCGATAGTTTTGGTTGCAATCTGTTTAGCTGAGAGAAGGTGGGTCGTCCATTGTTCTAGGTCGGAATCACAGGTGGTGGTGGGTGGGAGTGGGCATTCGGTACGGAATAGATCCCAATCTGTGTGTGTTGGTGGTGGAAGTGGGGTTTTATGATACAGAAAAATACTTTATTAGATGTTGCGGATAA
>CDGH01000122.1 GCA_000825765.1 Ehrlichia minasensis
AGAAATACTTTAAAAGTTGAAATTTTTTCTTTACTGTTATTCCTTAAAAGTTAAAGTATTTCTATGATCATAGAAATACTGTAAAATGTGGATTTTTTTGTTAATGTTATACACTTAAAAGTTAAAGTATTTCTATGATCATAGAAA
>CDGH01000123.1 GCA_000825765.1 Ehrlichia minasensis
GCAAAGGGTTTCTCCCCTTCTCGTCGCAGCATTCAAAAACTGTTAAGCAGGCGGTAGCTTTCACAGCCCTGTTTTCTAGCCTGAAGAAATCCTGTGAGCATCAGCTCTCCCGAAGCTTTGAGTTGCAAATATCCAGACTCGAAGACGCGGGCTACCCGCGACATGTAATTGCCTCCGTGTGCGAAAGAATTTGCCGCACCATCAAGACGACTTGCGGACGCAACGACCTTTCCACAAAGCAAAAAAGAAAAGTAGACCGTTTGTGGTTGTTCCATATATTCATGGGATTACGCATAGGTTAAAAAAGATGGCCAATCGACATGAGGTACAAGTGCTGTGTTCGGCGCCCAATAAGGCCTATTCGTTGTGCCGCAGGGTTAATCAAGGGCAAACCAGCAACAGCAAGGTTTGTGGCACCAATCACAGGACGGTTTATGCCCAGTGCGACAAGGAGGTTATATACCACATACCCCTGACATGCGGCCGCTGTTACATCGGCCAAACCGGGCGGTGTATAAATGATAGGACTCGGGAACATGCCAATAGCTTGAAGACCTTGACGGCAGCAGGTCACTTAGCCCTACATTGCCGCGACTGCAAGTGCAAGGCGAACCTAGACAAAGTTACTGTCATGGGACACCATCGAAACCGGTTTGCACGCGAGGTTTTAGAAGCTTTAAACATACAAGAGAAAGGGGACATGTGTGTTAGTTCACCCTCTGTGACCTTAACCAGAGAAGAGAGAACGTTCTTGCGAGGGGAAGTACCGCCCACAAGTAGACAGACGAGGAGGATGCCTTAGTTTAATAATGAGGAAAAAGAGGAAGAAGTGAAGCAAGCTAGGTATGATTGATCCTAGCCTGTCGATGAAGATGAAGTGTTTCATTAAATTTCAGTTGGTAGTCCAGCGGTTGAATGCGTCTCTCTCGTCCTTCTTACATTTGTGTGCTTGGGTTGTTCAGCTGGTGTCTATTAAGTATGTGTAACCAACGCAGCAGCAATAGGACCAATAAATATTGCTAG
>CDGH01000124.1 GCA_000825765.1 Ehrlichia minasensis
CTTAATATTGAAGAGCAATTAATTAATAATCCAGAAATACAAGTAAATCCAAATATTCAAATAGAGCCAACTATTGCCGATGCAATGCAAGAACCAGATAACTCAAATGCTCAGATAGAAATAGCTAACACCAATGCAGAACAAGAAAATATTCTTAACAGTACTACAGAAGAAAATACGATCAATCTTAATATTGAAGAGCAATTAATTAATAATCCAGAAATACAAGTAAATCCAAATATTCAAATAGAGCCAA
>CDGH01000125.1 GCA_000825765.1 Ehrlichia minasensis
CCCCGGAAGGTAGGAGATGCTGTTGATGTTGCTGGGATGAGGCGATGAGCATAGATCAAGGGTGCTGCAAGAAGAACCTAGAATCCTGGTTGGTTGATTTATCATTTGAACTAAGTTGAAGGTTAAACATGTGTCAATGAATGCACGTGAGGTAGCACATCGTGACGAAAAAGAAGGCCAGTCAATATACGGATAATTGAAATCACCAAGAAGTGTCATCCTAGCTCTCGGAAACTTTTTGGAAAGAAAAAAAAAGTGCGTCATGAAGTTCCGTAACAAAATCATGTGCATAATCTGGCGGTCTATAGCAAACTCCTAGTAAGGCCTGATGAGATCGTGATGATGCAATCACCCAAACCATTTCCAACGATGACGCTACTGCTACCCGATTACACGATACTTTTTCTGCTATAGCCATACCTACAGCACATGCTAAACCT
>CDGH01000126.1 GCA_000825765.1 Ehrlichia minasensis
TGCTTCTGGAGATCTCAAGAACCCAAATCCATCAGATAATATTTCTACTACTCCACCTCCTATTGCTGCACCACCATACATATTCCCCACGAACTACACCCTCTACAATACAGACACAACTACACATTGTATCTGTATTCCTGAATACTTTTTCACCAGTTTCGCAGAAGTGTCTCGGGGATATACCATTGCATAAAAGACAATGAATCTCAGTATCTGTATTTTTGGCCTTAAAGCAGATGTATCTCAGTATTCCCGCATACTTTTTGGAGTGTGTCTGCCCAGCCCTGGTTTATGGCACATTAATTTATTCTATCATTCTTATTATTTTCCAGGTACTTCGGGCAAATCAACCCATCTGAAGTGCGATACAAAAGTGCAACCAGTGGCATTGCACCGAAGTTGCGAACTCTTCAAGTGCTTTGACATCTGTGAGTGTACCGTCCTTCAATTATACTCCGTGTCACTAGTTGTGTGTAGTGCAGGTGAATGCAACGGCCATGCGAAGAGAGAAAAGGCGAGCACTAGGAAGGCATATGGGAGGGCAGGGCTGGGGGAGAGGGGGAAAGCACTAAATATGTTAGATAGGAGAGGAGGTTACTCTCCTCACCCGCCTTTCTAGCGCTTGCCCTTTCCCCTCTTCGGGCATTGCCTTAGCCTGTGCGGCGCGCAAGTAGTGACTCGGAATATATTCACCATTGTACAGATTATGATGCACTGGCAGGTAATAGATAACTGGGTAAAATTAATCTGCTCAGTGCTTGGAGACGCAGCTCGCGACTTGCTTGAACACGGCCCACAGGAAACCAGCTGCAAGCTCCCGTTCTCATAACGAGCATTACAAATGGCATGCATTATAATATGTCGCTAATAGACCGATCTCACCAGCTAGTTTGAGTACGCCACCGCTGCCGATATGCATCGTGGGAGCTGTAGTCTTTCTGCACGCGCGACAACCATGCTGGAGGTTTGCGCGAGCAGACCACGAGGCAGCATGAGCTGTCGCGTGAACTGGCGTCTGCCTCCTACGAACTACAGTTATGGCGGCGTCACGCATGCGTGGAACGCTTGGTGGGATCGGTCTATTCATTTACGCTGGAAACGTAGCTATGCTCTTATAACATATCCACATAGTTAATGTAGTTTCGTTTTTATTTTTCAGGTGTTTAGTCTCTATTTTTCCTTCCCGTCTTTTTTTTAGTATTTAGCACCTGCACGACAATTCCGCTGGTAGGCTGCAACCACGAGCTCTTTGCCCAAGGATGCACTTCAACTGCATGAACTCTCGCTTGTCCGAAGCAACCACCAAAGATAAATTCATGAGCTCTGGATTCTCGCCCTCAGAAAATATCACCATTAAAATACAAGTATTCGCTCAAACTGGTGCTATCAGAAATTCTCAGAAAAGCAAAAGGCATTCTTTCGAGACATGTTGAGCTTGAATATATCCTGAGTGAAATAAGCAACGGCAACAACAGTGTACTTGTTCTCTTGTCCTCTTACAAAATGCCAGTATGTTGGCGGCAGTACCACTTTAATTCTTGTGATTGCATCAGGAAAGGGATAAGGGGAGCACTACAAATGAATCACGGCTAAAAATGTCACTGTCAAGATTGCAAGTTACAAAATGTGGAGAGCGCAAGGTCCCTTTAACAAATTTCTTGACCCCCATGCCTTACAGAAGCCCTCGATCTTTTGGGGGTGGGCTATCTGGCCTCTACACTCAAATGTGTTTGAGAGCACTGTTTTAGATGGTCCAAAATTTTGTTAAAGGAAGCTTGCATTAGGACACCTCTGATGTTGGCATTCGTTTATCTGGTTAGGCGCCACTGAGTACAAGGTTGCTTATGGCATTTTTCGGCTAATTGTGCATTTTATTAATAAAAAATAAACACAGTTGCAATAAGAAACATCCTGGCATTGTTGAAAACCGCCAAAATCAGTTGTTTAAATATATTGAAAACACATGCTTTTTATCTGTGTTTTCGGTTTTCCAGCCTTCCACCTGTATCTAAAGTGGTAAACTTTCCACCCCACTATTCTTCAATGGTGTGCAAAATATTTATGAAGTTGGCTGAGTTCCTGGTTTTTGGTAATGCTCATTAAGTAAGGTGTGGGGCCTTGACAGTGTCCTA
>CDGH01000127.1 GCA_000825765.1 Ehrlichia minasensis
ATGTAAGTAGTGAAATACAAACAATAAGCTTTGATATTGAAAATATTGCTGTTGTAATAAACTGTAGAAGCATTGTAAATAAAGTTGACGAATTGGCAGGCTTAATCGACTCAGTAAAGGCTGATATCGTGTTCGGAACCGAATCATGGCTAGACGCTTCCATAAGTGATAGCGAAGTCTTTCCGAAAGGGTTTGTTTCTTATCGAAAAGATAGGTCACGCCTCGGCGGGGGCGTTTTCTTGTTGGTTCATTCATCGCTGAGATCATCCCCACTCGAACTTGGTCATGACGCTATTGAATCAATCTGGTGTACAGTCACGTTACCTGGTAGCTCTTCCTATGTTCTTGGATCGTATTACCGACCACCGAATTCGGATCTTAGTATAATCCGATCGCTATACGACATTGTTTCTGAGGCCTCAAACCAAATTA
>CDGH01000128.1 GCA_000825765.1 Ehrlichia minasensis
TACTAACTTCCGCACCTTCAAAAACTCCACTATCAATCCTTAAATTATCATTAGGCATAGGTGCCTTGGTGCTTTACCAACAGTGTATGTGAACGGGCTTCGCCATATTCATGAAAGAAGAAGATCGAGAAATGCGCCACATCCCTGAGAGAAGAAAAAGAAGATCGAAAAACGTCGCTCCTCAACGGCCACAGTCGCCCCTGACGAAGAACCGAGTCGGTTCGAAACGTAGGGCTCCTACATGTTTAGGAATTGGTTGGTTGCCATATTTTAATTATAGATCAGTGTTTGTACCAATGCCGTCTGTATAGTCTATGCCTGTCAGAAGCGCTCCCCGAAGCCGTCGTGTTTACTAATTCCTCGTCTTCTTCTAAAGCCCGTGAGCTCTGCCCCTACCAAAAAACCCAGTATAACTTTTCACTATCATCATAAGATAATAATGCAATAAATGCT
>CDGH01000129.1 GCA_000825765.1 Ehrlichia minasensis
TCTTGCGACCGTCTCGTTACCTCGTTACGGTCGCAAGATGCAACGCGTTAGGGACAAGACGTGGCTCGTTTCTCCGATGGACGCCGAATACGCCATGCCCCACGTATTTGAAAACACCTTCGGTTCGATCCCATACGAGATGCTCATCGATCCCAACAGCGCCGAGTCGACGCCTGCCAAATCCGTGGAGGTCGACGACAACGGGAATCCCGTCGACGACAAATCCAGTCCTCCCCCGGCGGAACCCGACGACAATGGCCGCGACGGCGTGTCCTGGCTCATTGGTAGCATGCTGTCCGGCAGCGCACTCGGAGCGATGGTAATTTACGGATACCGCAAACGTTGATCGATAATAAAGACAAAGACGAGAAGTTTCAAAGAGTGTAAATTTATTTAGTCACGAGAGATTGCATGTACATGTGATAAACGGCAACCCCAAAAACGCTGAGCATGATGACTATCAGGCACGACGAGGCTTGCAAAAGGCCCGACTGACGGATTGAACACTCTGGTTTCATGACCGCCGAGGATATCGGTGCAATCAACATAAAGAAAAGACCTCCGATGCAAAGTATGGTACCGAGTACGCCTCGAAACATGTAGTTGCCGTCGGTGAGGCCGTGCATTACTCCGGCGACCCAACCGGTATAACCCAGGATGCAAAAGATCCAAAAGAGCAACTTCATGCGGGCGTAGTAGCGTTCCTTTTCCATCTTGCTCGCAGACACTTCGTCTCTTCCCTTCTTGGATTTCTTGTTCTTTGCGGCCTCGAAGCATATTTATGTGCGGGTCATCACATCATCTCGATGATCCACAGAAATAAGACACTCATATATAAGGCCCCAATTCAGAGCGAGCTCTATGTGTCAATGTATTCTTCTTCCTTCATTATCAAAAATTGCAGTATGACCTACTTTCTCTAGAAATAATCCTATTC
>CDGH01000130.1 GCA_000825765.1 Ehrlichia minasensis
AATAGGTAAGTTTGGTGTAGGATTTTATTCTGCGTTTATGGTGGCAAGTGATACGTTCGAGATGGCCGCGCGCGCTGGCTGCTCCGGGGGTAGCATAGTGGAGATTGGAGTGACGGCTTTTCGGGGTCAGACTTTGAACCCTTCTCGGTCTCTGAGTCGGATGACAGCTCGACATCCGACGAACAACTGCAAACCAGCTCGGAATCGGAATCCGACACAGCCGCACCGTCTGCTGGACCGTCTCGGAAGCAGGCGCGTCAAAACGAAACCGACTGGAAAAAAAGGGAAGACTTCTCCCCATCTATATTTCCATTTGACGCGTCGCGTTCTGGACAACCTGCAGGCACTCTACTCCAGCCAGATGCGAAAGAAGCAGATTATTTCAAACTCTACTTCGACGA
>CDGH01000131.1 GCA_000825765.1 Ehrlichia minasensis
CTTGATTAGCTAATGCTGCACGACGATGACCTACCTAATTATAATGTAATTAAGAACTCGGAACTTCTACACTTTTGATTTCTGTTTGGGTTCAGTGCCACATGTTCAGAAACACACTACTTTCAGCATATTCACTACTATGCTGCAATGAGAAGGCATCATTCAGCGCTGGTTTACTATCCTTCGGGATATCACACTTTACGATGGCACCATCTCTTTAAAAACCATAAAAACCTAGTTTGTCATTCTGGAATCTCACTAAAAAACAAGTTAACATGCAAAGTACAAAACAATAAATTATCTTCAATCAATATTCACGACCTGCACATTGGTTACCAAGCTTTGTTAAAATATATTAAATTTCTCTTACAAAAATCACTAATAC
>CDGH01000132.1 GCA_000825765.1 Ehrlichia minasensis
ACTTACAGCATTTTTCTTTGCTTTCTTACTACTCAATATACAGATTATTTATATAACCTTGCTATATCATCCCTTAATATTTTATCTTCACTTACAGCATTTTTCTTTGCTTTCTTACTACTCAATATATCTATTATGTATTTAACCTTGCTATATCATAAAAGTA
>CDGH01000133.1 GCA_000825765.1 Ehrlichia minasensis
GGATTCACGGATTGCGGAAGCAACGACAACAATCCCACCCCCTTAAGCGGCCATTCAAATTGGGGGGAAGGACTAGCAAGACGCTGGTCTCCCATCAGACTGGAAGGTAGGGAAGGTGGTACCCATTCACAAGGCTGGAGATAAACATTCTCCTCTTGATTATCGTCCGATCTTAATAACCAGCATTCCTTGCAAACTTCTTGAACATATAATTTTTTCTCACCTCGTCAACTTCTTAGAATCTAACAACTTCTTCAACAATGCCCAACACGGTTTTCGAAAAACATTTTCATGTGAGACCCAACTACTATCTTTCACGAATGACCTACATCACATTCTGGACCGAGGATCCCAGGCGGACTGCATTTTCCTGGATTTCGCCAAAGCATTTGACAAAGTTTCTCACAATCTTCTGCTTCTAAAACTTTCCAAACTTAACATAGACAATAACGTTCTCGCATGGATACAGTCTTTTTTAACTCAACGGTCTCAATTTGTCACTGTGAATAACAATAACTCCTCTTTTGTCAAAGTTGCGTCAGGGGTTCCGCAAGGGACAGTCTTAGGGCCGTTGCTATTCTTAATTTATATTAACGACCTACCCACTAGTGTCTCTTCGTCCGTGTCTCTGTTCGCTGACGACTGTGTACTTTACCGTGAGATTCTCAATCATAATGACACCAGTATACTCCAATCAGATATTAATGCTATTTACCGCTGGTCTGACTCGTCGTCTATGAAGCTTAACACTAACAAATGCAAGGTCATGCGTGTGTCTCGCCAGTCTCAGGAATGTCCTAACTATTTCCTTAATAATGCTCATCTAGAACCGGTATCTTCGTACAAATATTTAGGCGTACATATAGCTTCTAACCTTTCATGGAAAACACATATTCAGCATATTTCAGCTAACGCTAACCGCATGTTAGGTTACATCAAGCGAAATTTTTCATTAGCCCCTGTCTCACTGAAATTAACTCTTTACAAAGTTTTAATTCGTCCCAAGTTAGAATATGCAGCTTCTGTCTGGGATCCCGGACTAGTCACTCTCGTATCTACATTGGAAGCCGTTCAGAACAGATCCGTCATCCCAGAAATAAAATCACAAATTACAATTGACCTATCTATCAGGTTAGCATCACTTGCTTTTATACTC
>CDGH01000134.1 GCA_000825765.1 Ehrlichia minasensis
GATATTTCTCAAAGTCAAGAGACAATGAGTTGTATGAAAAATTCAATAGTTGTTCAAGCAGAAGTGCGTGGTGGTGCCGAGTCGAACTTGAAAGGAGCGACCTGTGAGAAAACTGCTTATACACCGCAACATGCGACCACGCACCCCAGAGGCATATAAATCATGAAGGATACCATAGCGCCATGTCGTATCATATGCTTTCTCCAGGTCGAAGAAAACAGATACACAATGTTGCCTATTTACGAAAGCTTCACGTATGGTCGTTTCCAGACAAAGTATGTGGTCCAAAGTAGACCGCCCTTCTCGAAAGCCACATTGGTTATTAGCAAAGAAGTGGTTATGTTCCAAAATATATATTAACCGCCTATTAATGAGGCGTTCGAAGGTTTTGCCAAGGCAACTCGTTTACGCGATTGGACGGTAACTACGTGGGTCCGAAGGGTCCTTCCCAGCTTTCAGCAAAGGAATTACATGCGCCTGTTTCCAGATTTGAGGAAAGTAAGCTGCTTCCCACAGATAGTTGAAAAAACCTAGTAGTGTGTTCAGCGATTCACAAGACAACTGACGGAGCATTTCATGGTGGATTCCATCAGGGCCTGGAGCCGACCTCTTCTTGGAGCCCAGAGCCACCTCTAGTTCTTGCATTGTGAAAGGAGTGTTGTATGGCTCAGAGCTACAACCGGACATGGGTATACGGTGACACTCAGCACTTGCTTTAAAACGTTTAAATTCCATGCGATAATTTCGGGAGCTGGAAACATTCTCAAAGTGCTCTCCAAGCACATTAGCAACATCTTTCAGCGAATTAGCAGGGGAGCTAAATAGAGGAATAACAAAGCAACGGTAGTCCCCTTTGACTTTTTTGTACCTATCCCAAACTTCCTTCTCCGAGACAAAACTATTAAGGGAGGAAATGTACTTGGTCCAGGACTTCCACTTAGCTTTCCTCCTAGTCCATCGGGCCTTTGCTTTTAGTCTTTTAAATGCTATCCTATTTGAAGAAGTAGGGTACCTCCGAAAGGTATCCCATGCCCTATGCTGCTTTTTTATTGTGGTAGCACAGTCTTCTAATATAAGTTTCACATACAGCAGTAATAGGTATTGCAGACAATACTCTAGACTGTACATTTATCTTTT
>CDGH01000135.1 GCA_000825765.1 Ehrlichia minasensis
GTTAGGTTAGCGTTAGTGTTTTTAGGAGGAGTGGCCGAGCGGGCAGGCGTACTTAAAAGCACTGAAAGGAGCAACGAAATGTTATTGCGTAATAATTTGCGGATACTGCTAAAGGAAGAGACTAAAATGCCTGGGGCATACAAAGACGATATTTCTTGTGTGAAAGATAAACTCGAGATTCTAGATCGGGAACGATATTGTGGGGCGATTGTTAGAGCCAGAGCCGAAAGATGGTCAACAGGCGAAGCGCCAACTAAGCGTGCGCTGAGCCTCGAGAAAAGATATGCTCGGCGTAACGAGATAACGGGGGTAGAGAGGAACGGATCACTTACGACCGATAAGGAAGAAATCGAACTCGCATTTTTCGAATATTACAGTAGATTATTTGCGTCCTGTCCAGTAGATGTCCAGCTTTTTAAAGATGAATTTTGGGGTTTCATGCCGCGCATAGATGACGAAACGAAAGAATTACTAGAATCGACCATCAGCGTAGAGGAAGTGGTCTTTGCAATAGAAGCCCTAAACCCGGAAAAGTCCCTTGGCCCAGACGGCCTAAGTGCAGCTTTTTATAAGACTCAGAAACAAGAGATTGCCGCAGTCCTAGCCAAGGTATTCAATGAAGCGACGATGGCTCCAGTCATTACTACACCCACAGCCATGATGACGTATCCAGCATGGCGACCAATTAATTCTACACCAGTATGCTA
>CDGH01000136.1 GCA_000825765.1 Ehrlichia minasensis
TTATAAAAGCATCAGAAATCACAAAAAATGTTTGGGAAGTAGGTAGAAAGGTTGATGTATGGATGAGCCATGCAGATGAGTGAGAGTGACGTTTGGTGTTGTCGAGAAGGTGCTTTATATCGCTGTTTAGAAATGCAATGACTGCGGTGGTCGTTCAGACTGCAGATAATGTTTTGTAATCCCACTACCTTCTATAATTCTGCACATTGGTCTGAATGCCAGAACTGACAGAAGAAAAAACAACTGACATTGAGGAAACTTGCTGCAGATGCATTGCTCAGCTGTGTTGCCTGCTTTCCACAACAGGTTGTGGCAGCTCTCGATTGTATACATTGGTGCCCATTGTCAAATTTAAATAATGTAGTTCTATTTTTCACAGACTGGAGTTGCACCTTAAAAGTTTTCATGGGAATCTGTGTCACAAAAAGAAAACCTTTGATAAGTTCAGCTTGCTAGATGAAGGCATTGATTCTTCTAGCTCATTTTACAGCCCACCTTTCTATTGACACCGCCCTATGCGGAGAGCAAGTCGTCTGCTTCTTGCACAGGAGTTGCATTTTATTTTCATTTAATTAATTTTTTCCCTCAAAGCGCCCGGAGGCATTACATGAGGGGGGGAGAGACAAAAGAAAAAGTTCGCTGCAAAAACAAGAAAACACTAACATTGAAAACAGCACATGACAGATGGCGCACACGTACACAGCATACTATATACACAACAGCTACACAGCAGAGAGCGTATAAAATTAAACTGACTTAAATAATTCTTCACATACACTCCTAAACTGTGCACAGTCTGAGATATCAACCACACTTTCAGGGAGGTCATTCCATTCATGAATAGCCAAGATCAAGGGCGACTCTGAAAAATGCTTAGTGCGACATAAGGGTAGCCTAATTTTATGACGGTGATCATGCCGAGGAAAAATCCTATGGGGCGGAAGTAAAAGTTGACTTTTAAGGTCAGTGTTGTAATAATACACGCGATGAAGAAAAGCCAGTCGTGATACTTTGCGTTAATTTGGTAAAATGCAACATTCAAA
>CDGH01000137.1 GCA_000825765.1 Ehrlichia minasensis
TGCAGGGCACAGTGTGTTCGTCGAGTCTGTTTTTAACCAAAATTTTCCAGCAGTCCTTGAATACAGCGGCAGTTCCTGACGATTGGAGGATCGGAAAGGTCATTCCGGTCCACAAGAGCGGTAATAAATCATCTCCCTTAAACTATAGGCCTATCTCTCTTACTTCTGTATCTTCGAAAATACTGGAGCACATAATCCATAAGAATCTATCCATTCACCTCGATTCCACTTCCTTTTTTAACAAGGCACAGCACGGCTTCCGTAAAAATTTTTCTTGTGAAACACAGCTTCTTTGCTTAACCCATGACCTTTTTCTAACCTCGACTCCGGTTTACCAACCGATGCTGTATTTCCTGATTCTGCTAAAGCTTTCGACAAAGAAACAACAGCAACAAACTTAAACAAAAACCATATGG
>CDGH01000138.1 GCA_000825765.1 Ehrlichia minasensis
CCTTCAATAGTTGCATTTACTGATTCAGAAAGGTTAGTTGGTGATCCAGCGAAACGTCAAGCTACTACGAAGTATGCAGACCAGATAAGTGAAGAAATAAGGAGATGCAAAAGTGCAGTGCCAGCATAGGACCTCGTTACAGAAACTGGATTCATTATTTGATGTGTGCAATGCATCGGCACACATGCTACTTGAAGCAGCTGTGCATAGATGCACTGTCCGATAATGAAGGCAAGATGTGCATGGCAGAAAAGGTAATATTTCAATGTGAAGCTTAACTTATGTGCAAACGGAAGTTACAGGAAAATCTTGCGTGATTTAAGTTTTAGTTCCCACAAAATTTGGAAGGAAAATAAAAAAAATATCCCAGAATTTGTTCCATGGCTAAAGCTTCTGAATTTATTAATTGCTCGATGGTCTTAATACTCGTATACTAGAAAAGATCAGTGGGAGATATTCTCAAACATCATATTAAAGAAGGAGTCTGCCACCAATCTCAATGTGTCATTAAAAGTGTCCAATTGTCAAACTGCCAACACAGAAGTGTGATATGCATCACATGCATGATCAGCACTTGCTCATGCAAACTATGCAATGTGAGAAAGTGTATGGTACAAACATAAACAACAAGGAGCTTAGCTTGTTCAATCCCGATACTTGGTCCTTGCATCCTGCTCTGGCTCGTCGGTCATTTGCCTTGCATATGAAGTGGTTACGAGTTGTCATACTTGGTATGCCGTAGTACCTTTACACATTCGCCCAAGGCATGGCGAGTGGCATCAGCTGCATACAAACAGCATGTGATTAAGCTGCAAGTAAATAAAAGTTGTTATAAAATGAGAAAAAAAAACTGAAAGGAAAACTATATTAATAACTATTTATTGAGCTATTATGCGACCACAAAAAAATAATGAGGTATGTCCTCCACACACATATCAAAATACAATACTTGAGGCATTCTATCAAATATCACAGCATATATAGGCCTAGATGCTAGTAAAAATCGAGAAACAATTGGGGGGTTTGAGTCAATAAAAGCCAAATTAAATCAATAATCATTTATTGAACTATTATGTGAGCACAACAAAATAACCAGCTATGTCCTCCATACAAATAAGCAAATATATTTTCTTTAAATATCACAGCATAGGCTTATGATGCTAGTAAAAATAAGAAAAAAAAAATCAATACAGATTACCTCAGTACATCACAATGGTTCTTGATAAAAATGACTATAACAGAAGAACAATCTAGATGCCTTCCGTTTCGAGTGTATACTTTTTGTTCCATTGCACATGCGACTTTCATTCAGGACCCTAAAGTTGCATAAAAATCAAGCTACACTTCTTTTAGTTTAGGACTTAAAACATTAAAACAAGCTACCATATTTTCCAGACTATAGTACACAATCCGTTGTATAATGCGCAAGGGTAAATTTCGGCTAAAAAGATAAGTATTTTCTTAGATAGTCCGCACTCGGTGTATAGTCCTCGGGGAAAACTTCAGGCTGGAGAACTCCACAAAAGGGATATCTGCGGATGAATGTCAGGGGGCTTTCTGTGATCCGCTCGTCAGCCAATCGCAGAGCTCCTCAAGATTAAGCTTGACCTGAGTTGGTTGCTTGCAGGCTCCCAAGCAAACATGTCAGATGCGAGGTATCGAAAGCCTGGGAAACAGACTGACGGTAAGAGGTTGTCTTGATTACTTTATTCCAGCGTAAAATATCCAAAACACGGCAATCTGGCCTAACCAGTTTTGTGA
>CDGH01000139.1 GCA_000825765.1 Ehrlichia minasensis
TGAGGTGCGAAAGCGTGGGGAGCCGGGAGACGCTCCTGATGTTGGCGAACGTGCGCGCTTCCGGGACAGCCTGAGGAAGGACCCGACATTGAAGGAAGGAAGGGAACAGGCGGTAACGATAATTAGACGTGAGCGTCCTTACAGCGACCTAGTGGAAACTAGCAACGGAAACCAGCAGAGTGTTCACGCCGATAAGCTGCGACCATACCGCATACAGGTGGATGCAGTCGGTGCAGCCACTTGTGGCCGACATTTTGGCCAAGTATCCAGCACTTGAATATCCCGAAGCTGTAAGCTCTTATTACCATTTTTCGTTTTTAAGATATCTATGCCTGGCGTCACCTTTTTATGCTAATTTGGCAGGGCTAGCTTAGTGTCCAGAACACTGAGAAAAAGTCTGTAAAAATAGAGAGAGAGAGGAAAGACAAAAATACGTCTCCACATGCTCTTTGGGCGAGGCCGTCATCTTTTTTTAATTCATGTGGGAGGGAATGCAGCTTTGTGGAAGCTACGCTAGCCTTGCCAACTTAGCACAGGAAGCTGACGATGACTATAATTTACATTTATTCAGTCATGCTGCTTTAGGCTAGGTAGGACGTGAAAACAACCGCTGCAAGAATAATATCAATGTGC
>CDGH01000140.1 GCA_000825765.1 Ehrlichia minasensis
AATGTAGAACTAAATGATGAAGGCCAAAATAATGAAAACCTGAATGTTGAAGGTGCGAATGTTGGAAACATGGATGTAGCGACCTCGCGCGCGGAAAGAGTTACTTCCTTTTGATTCAGCTCATTCAAAGACTGTTAAGAGACCTATTGCAACTTCGTGCCTGGAGTCTGCACTGCTGAAGTCTTGTGACCATCAGGCGGATGCTAGTTTTAAATATCAAATTTCTAGACTGGAATTAGCTGGCTTCCCGTGTTCGGTCTTGGTTTCTGTGGCGGAGACCGCCTTACAAAAAATGAAGGGGTTGAAAAGAAAGGTCCCAACGAGGCAGAGAACAAAAAGACCAGAGGTCATTCCGTACATACACAAGGTTGCCCACAATCTGAAGAAAGTTGCAACCAAGTACGATGTTCCAGTTGTATTCTCTGCCCCAAAGAAGTTGGCTGGGTTGTGCGCCCGCATCTCTGATGAGGAGGCAAAAGCACCGTGTGACAAAAAACACGTCACCCCTTACGTGGACTGCACAGTGGGTGTGGTCTACGAAATCCCACTGAGTTGTGGAAAGGTATACATTGGCCAGACGGGGCGGTGCATCAATGACCGAGCACGGGAGCACGCATTATCAGTAAAAAATAAATATGGCTCGCATTTGCCTATACATTGCAACACGTGTGGCTGTGTTCCGCGACTTCAGCAGATGCGGATACTAGGAAGAAGCCGAGAGACGGTCGCTCGAGAGCTATTGGAAGCTTTCTTTATCAAAAAAAGTGGGACGGCATGTGTCAGCGACACTTCTATTGTTCTTCATTGTAATGAATTTCAGTTTTTGAGTGATCGGGTGAAAAATTAATCAACTTTTACGTGGTGCTGCTTTGCCTGGCGTGTGTATATATGTGTTCGATTTTCCAGAATAAAACTAGTTGAAAGTTAGCGCCTGTCCTGTTTACTTCTTGTCCTTGTCTTTAGCGCTATTTTAAATGTTTTACTAAGATGACACTATTTGTCCATTAAATGAGTGTAGAACAGGTAATGTTGGATAAACTATACGTTGTTCAAATATATACTC
>CDGH01000141.1 GCA_000825765.1 Ehrlichia minasensis
AATACATCACCATCACCACATGCAAGCATACATGCTGCAAAAACATTACGATCTGTTTTTACATCTCTTACATCACTCTCTCTCTCATTCTTTCTCTGCGTGTCTTTGTTTTTATTTATTTCCCCCTTCGTTACTTCTCTTCCTCGACCCTCCTTTGCCCCGGGTTCCTGGTATGTTCCGTTTCTCCTTACGATGGACCGCAGAGGACCCTACGAGCTATCGGAGCTAATCCAATGCCGCGTGAGCGTCACGTCACCTTTAGGACGGACACAACGAAGCACGAGGCGCGTGGTACGTTCATATGCGCTGGATTGGCTGCTACGACTTGTAGCTCCAGTTCCGGTCCATCGTAAGGTGCGTGCAACGGCCAAGAAACTCGCTCCGCGAATGGGCACGTTGTTTGAAGGAGGATCGGTCGGCAACCACGCGCAGTACTCTTGGTTTGAAGAGGCACTGCCGTTGTTCGTGGGAAAGAACGTCGTCCGTCGTCACGTACGGCGACGCGGGGCTTGCGTCCTCGCCGTCGCAATGTTTAATCTTCGTCTGGCTCTTGCAGAGCATAACCAACGTGTATGCTCTCAAAATAAACACCCAACTGTGTGGACAACAATCTAGACAAAGCGGCCCCTATATTTCGATCCGCTCCCCAATAGTCCAATTCACGAGACGCTCTCACTGTTCAGTAATTATTTCTAAGCCAGTTCATTCATGCTATAACGAGTCGTAAAAATTCATCAGCCTTGCTCTTCCAAACGATAAAACGAATTCCGAGTAGGATAAATTTAAACTCGTTTCAAAGTACACTGCCAAGATAAAGCCGCCCATATTAATTGTCTCTAAAACAGCAGTTGCAACATGACGAATCACGGAATTAACTCGAGATATTTAGCACATCTTAGTTCAGCGGTTCTCAAACTGTGGTCCGCGGCGACGGTTGAAGGGGTCCCGGCTGATTCGAGGATCACCCTGTATATGTGTTCATGTGAGTAAAAACAGCGGCGCACAGACACAACTAAAGGGAAGAAAATTAAAACAAATGCAAATTTAATAATTCGAGCAAAATAAGCGAAACTGCACTGAACGTACGGTTGAATGCACTGAGCGTAGATTCAAATAAACACTTGTCAACTACAAACACATGGGACACGAGGCGACAAAGACAATCACAAGACATTACTTCAAAATCCGTCTTTACAAGTGGACCGGCGTGGAGAGTTCGGCAGTAGCACTGTCAATATATAATAAATATTTTTTAATTACACAATATATTTCTCGCGATACTGTATTACATAAATGACATTGATAAAACACTATCAAATGATCTGTGCCGCGAGAGGCGCTCCGGAATATTATTTCTCACTATAAACATTGTGTTTGCAATTAACACGCTATTTATTTTGTACGATGTGTTAGCGAGCGATTGCTTTATTCAACTATGCAGAAATAGCGGTACTGCGATTCCCGTGGCCAAACGAGCCAATTATGTTTTGGCCATAAAAAAACTGAAAACCTAGATACCTAAAATCCCTTTGGGTTTTAGCAATACGTCCAAATTTATTTACCGTCTAATGACTTTAGATATATAATTGCAACACGAGCTATAAACCCGCTCGTGGGAAACTTGATTAGCAGATTTTAGTTATTTACCCACCCAGCTTATCGCTACAATGATCTCCCATGTAATGTTCGCCGAGCCCCCTAAAGGCACAGTGAATACGGCACTAAGGTAAATGCCTCCCCCTCTTTTAAAAGAAAAACACGTTCCAGTTAAGTAAAAACAA
>CDGH01000142.1 GCA_000825765.1 Ehrlichia minasensis
GATAATATTACTTATATAGGTGATTTAGTTCAAAAAACTGAATCTGATATGTTGAGAACTCCGAATTTTGGTAAAAAATAAGCACTAAACAACACTCCGCGATTTTAAGCAGAAATAAACTCCGAAAACGCAGAATCCTAATTATAAGCTGGATTTCGTATATGTTGGTGCAGCTTTTAGATTTCGTTATAACCTATAGGTAGGGTTCCGTATTTTTGTGTATTCTTTTTTAAATTTAAGGGTGTCTTTGGGTGTTCATTTTTTCAAAGTTCTCTGTTTTCGGTATCTATTTCTGGTGTCGACCAGAAATCAGGGTTTATCAGGGCTTACGTCGTAAAAGCTATTGCACATCTATCGCGTTTTTACAACACACAATGCTATTCGCGCCAGTTATCACTAAGTGGCCCATGTAGAAACAATAATTGCAGCAGAAGGAAGCAGCCTCGCGGAAAAGGGCGGTTTGTTTTCGGGGTCAACAGAAATAAAGCAATTTTTCCAGTTAACCTGGGGTTTCATTTAATTCAAAAATTTCAGTTCGGAGTTTTTCAGTTTTACCAATTTCAAGAAAAATCCCAAGAAAAAAGGAAGCCAGACATCAGCACAGCGAGTGGTCATACCAAAGAGAATATTTCGCTCCTGATGACTTCAGCGGAGGCAGTGTAGCGATACGATGGTTGTGGAGTTCATGAAAGCCTAATTTAGGCAACACAAAATATGGATTCTTTTTGTTGTAGTTTACTCGACACACTCGCCAATCTGCAAACAACTTTCCAAAAATATCGCATATGTATTGTCGGGTAGTTTTTCGAATACTTGTTCGGAATTCTTCCGCAGATCTGACTTTTTTGCTTCCATATCGCTAGATATGAAAACGCGGAATAATAGTGTTATCGACTTCTTGCAACCGGGAGGCGCTGATACGGCGTGCTCGTCCGCTCTTTGCGCCCGTCTTGCGTTTGTTTGCCTCAAAATGCGCTCACAGGCTGCTTTTACACTCTCCCCCACCACACGCACACACACACGCGCGCGCGTTCACACGCACACGCGCACGCACGGACGCACGCACACACTGACACACACAAACAACTGAATATGAATAATGATAATATCCACCACCATTAGCACAACTACCCATTGAAATAACATA
>CDGH01000143.1 GCA_000825765.1 Ehrlichia minasensis
ACTTTGGAATAAAATACTAATGCTCAAAGTAATACCTTATATTATTATTAGTGAGAAAGAAATACGTGATAGTAGGGCTGTGGAGACGTGGGAAGTGAGGGCGGCGTTGCAGAGGGTGAAAACGAGGTCTGCGTCAGGGCCGGATGGGGTTAGTAACAATATGCTGCGTAACTTGGGGGAAGAAGCTGTTGAGGTGCTCACGGGGCTGTTTAATAGGTGTTGGGAGAGCGGGGAGGTGCCTGAAGAATGGAAAACGGCTAGGATGGTGTTGTTGGCTAAGCCGAATAAACCGGTGGGGGTGCAGAATTTGAGACCGATTTCGCTTACGTCGTGTGTTGGTAAGGTTTTGGAGCACGTGGTATTGCGAAGGTGGAATAATTTTCTGGAAGGGAGGGGGGTGTTTAGTGATACTATGTTCGGATTTAGGGAGGGGTTGTGTGCACAGGATGCAATGTTGTTACTTAAGCATGAGGTTGTGCAGTCGAGGAAAGTGGGGGTTGTGTTGGGATTGGATCTCAAGAGTGCCTTTGATAGGGTGCAGCATTCGGCCATATTAGAAAGAATGTCGGAGTTGGGGTTGGGGAAGAGGAGCTATGAGTATGTGAGGAGCTTCTTGACTGGGAGGAGCGCGGAATTGGTTGCTGGGGAGTACGAGGTTGGGAAGAGGGGGTTGGGATGTATAGGTACGCCGCAAGGCGCGGTTATCTCGCCGATGTTGTTTAATTTGGTCATGGCAAAGGTGGGGAAGAGGTTAACGAGAGAAGGGATCGGTCACTCCATTTATGCGGATGACTTGACGTTGTGGTGTGTTGGTAAGGGCGTGGAGGAGACTAGAGATACGTTGCAACGAGGGATTGATGCTATTGAGGAAGAGTTGGCGGGTACAGGGTTGGAGTGCAATCATGTTAGAAGTATGACAGAACTCAGTGAGTGCTT
>CDGH01000144.1 GCA_000825765.1 Ehrlichia minasensis
ATTATGAATACTTAATCAATTTGCTTGACCTGGTACCCTTTCACAAAAGAAGATTAGCGCGAGACATGAGCTTTTTGGTGCTAGAATGCTAGAATTGAGGCACCATTACTTGTAAGTGCGATTTCTTTCAGTGTTCCCCAAAAGCGCGTCAGATTTTCATTTCTTTTCTACCCGCAGAAAGGTTGTGTCCAGTCCCCGATGACACGCCTTCAGCTCCTTTATAATCGCGATAGGAAGGATTTAGAATTTTTTCACCCCTTTTAAATTTGAGAAGAGCATTGTTGGCCACTTGACAAACATCTGTGCTCTGTTGTTCTCCATTGCTCTCCGTAGTTAAATTTATTTCCTTTTATCTTTTCTATATCACGTCTTGCTTGTTTGTTGGTCTGAATCTGTTCTTTTATTGATGATAGATTCTTATTTAAATGATAGAAGACTAATATTACCT
>CDGH01000145.1 GCA_000825765.1 Ehrlichia minasensis
TTTGTTGTTTTCTTCCACTGTCGTCTCCGATAACCTCCTATTTTCGCCTTCGAATGAGTTTCTAATCCAAAATTGTCATACGTGTTTTTTGCTATTTATTAAATATATTAAGAAGTGTAAGCTCGTTACCTATTTTTATTCAAATTTTATTTGTGTACTCCGGCCGGCACGTCTGCTACGGGTCATCGTTTGTTGATCAACCGGCCGCATTCAAGAACAAGTTTGTGCGATGTGGTGGAAAATCTTTCTTCTGCTTCCTACGTCAACCTACGGACACCTACGTCAACAAGTACTTGAATGCACTTTTAAACTGCTTCGTCAAGCGAGCGAACGAACAACCCGCCAAAGTCACTGGAAAAAGAAATTCGAAAGCAAAAAAAGGTTACTCACTGCTAGCACATATAGAAGATTGCTGCCTGCGACCAAAACATTTCTGCGACTCTTTTTTACCGGGCAGTGTGAGCTGCACTACGTTATTTATTTCCCCTGTTTTGTTTTTAGTTCGTACCTACGCCGCGAAAGCAAATAAAGAAATGTACAACAAGCAGCTGAAAAAAAAAAGGGTCGCTTTCTTCTTTTTTCATTAGTTTCGTCTGTTGCTTCCGCTTTGTTTGTCGTGAACTCAACACCGGTGGCGACCACCAGCTATTCATTTGCTGCTTTCCATTTTTCTTTCTTTTTTTCTATAAGCGCCGCAACGATCGTCGTCGTTGAAATAGTTTTTTGCTAGCTTCTTTGTTTTATTCGCCGTTGTTCGCTTCTCTTTCCCGTTTCTTCTTATTTTCGTCGGGAATGGCGACACCATTTTTTCTGCAAAGTTCGGTAAGTGTTTGCACGGTCATTTTTATCCTTACTTTTTGTTTTGTTTTTATGCTCCAGCAGCTCGTGCGCTTGCTCTGGTAATATTAACATGTCGTTTTTGCATGTTTTAACGATTACGACGTAGTTCGAGTAGCTAAACGCCTTTTTTCCGCTTCCCAGACGCGTTTCAAACGCGTGTGATCCCCTGAGAGGCGTTTGAGACCGCTAAATAAACTGCTCTATCTTTGTTTATGCGCGCGTTGTTATTCGATTGTCGTTGCAGTTGCGATCAGTGGATTCCGCTTTGCAAGCGGACTGACCGTAATAAATTGTTTCTGCTGTTAGGGTGACGATACGGGGCTTGTAAAGCTCGAGGACGTCGCGGAGCCTATACTTTTCCATTGCGACGACTGCTTCCGTAGACTCCGAGTCCGCTAGAGGCGCCACTGTCACGTTCGCCGCCGCTCCTATGGGTTTTCGGAGGAGTTTCCAGTATTGGCGAAGCTATATCGTATTTGTAGGAACTTTGATAATGAGTAATATTACTAAGTTTTTACTTGGAGTGAAGCAAGAGGCTTTGCAAGTTTCTTGGACTTCTAAGAATGAGGTTATAGGTTTTTTATTTGTAGTAATACTAATAATTACTTTTATGTCTATTTTAT
>CDGH01000146.1 GCA_000825765.1 Ehrlichia minasensis
ACCAAAATGCGAAACACTTGGCACATACTTTCCACTGATGTAGAAATTTCCGCTTATTTTGCCATCTTGTATTGTATAGGTTCGTCGGTCGCACCGATTTTAGCGGAAGTTTACTTAAACTCCTTGGATCGAGTAGTGCATAACAGACTAAAGGAGAAGTCCCCTGGTATGGCGTTAGTAAGAAGATATGTAGACGACATCATAATTTGCACGGTAACAAATGATCTAACGGGCAGTCTGGAACGTGAGATAAGGTCAGCGGCTCCGGAATTGAAGTTTACTACGGAAAAACCAGAAAGAGGGGTCCTAGAGTTCCTGGACTTACGTATACATGTAAATCAAGGGGTATGTTGGGAATACGGAAAAGAAAGTTCTAAACCGGTGTTGCCAAGGATTAGCTGTCATTCCAAGACCGTAAAAGCTGGGGTTGTAAAGTCGTTGGTCAGAAACGCGCTGGACAGATCGTGTGTTCATTTCATCACGGATTCGGTTAAAAGACAATGCAAAAGGTTGATCAATGTAGGGTATAAAGACAGTTTTATCAAACGGCAGTTAGAAATAGTTATTAAAGGAAGGAGAGAAAAGGAACAGGGTAAAAGGACTGGATTCGCCGTGATCCCCTATTTTCATGAAATTTCGCACAACTTGAAGGCTTGTGCGAAAAAGTTTGGAGTAGACACGGTCTTCAGCTCAGATTTTAAACTTAGTAGATTGACGCCATTTCAGACAGGTGCGAACAATTGCAGAAAGAACCATCGAGAAAAATCGTTAGATTGTGAGAATGGTGTGGTGTATGAGATACCACTGGAATGCGGGTTTAAGTATGTGGGACAAACATCACGATGCATCAACGACAGATTAAGTGAACACAAAAGAAACGTGAGGAACAATGCACCGAACTCAGAAATCGCAAAACATGTCCACGAATGTAACAACTGCACTGCTATTTGTTCGGAGACAGAAATCATTCACAAGGAGAGGAATGATGCAAAAAGACTAGTAAGGGAGGCGGTGCGGATAAAATCTCTAGGTAATTGCATAAGTCAGGCTTCGTTACAGTTCGGTAAAAATTCCGAAAGTTTTTTAAAAGTGTAATTTTATTTTTATTTGGTTGTTGTGTTTGATACTGGTAGTAAAAATTTTCGTCATGATATAT
>CDGH01000147.1 GCA_000825765.1 Ehrlichia minasensis
GATAGAACTGGCCAGCAACCTGCAAAAGATAGTGAGAATACTGCGTCTAATGAGAATGTAAGAGAAGATGGAAATGCAAGGCCGGAATTGCAATAGTGATTTGGTTTATAATGTGAAGCATTTCTTGAGAACTGATGAACCAACCGGAAAACTCGATTCAGTTTGAGTAATGCTTTATTTCTAAGGTTCATGAGATGTTGCAGAAGAGTCTATGTAAAACTGGCTAAGCTCATATCCCAGACTTTCATAAGTTTGGGCAGCCACTCAAAATCTCCCATTAGAACGAAGGGCTAGTTGCACTCTTTCTCGTTGTCGAATCAGGTGGTCAGCCTCGAGTGCTTAGAGTGTGTGAACATAGAAACTTGATTTTCTCTTTAGATATCCCTGAAGGTTTTCACAGAACTGAGCGGGTGAAAGAGTGCATGTGTACTAAAACTGCTATCAAAAACTGGGGACTAAGCAGTAGCTTAGTCCATAGTCCCCAATCTTACAATTTGGGAGCTCCATCCTACCCACGTTTGAGCACACCTGTGCACACGCTTTTGAGTTGAGCGAGTGGTAAAAATTTACAGAGTATTTATATATGGCATGCAAGTCTGTTTGCAAGCTCCACACTTAGTGCACCTGATTACCCCCAAAATGTGATCTAGCCATTCCCTTTACCCCAAGTGCCTACCACTCAAGGAGCTTGCTTGGCCACCTCGTCAGCGCATTCTGGCTGCGCATTTCTTTTGTTGCCCGTTGAAAGGCGGACCCTTCTTCATAATTTTCTCTGAGAGACTGTTCCGATGTGTGCGAACGATGCATTTTGGTGTACCTGCATGCCATATACTCCAATTTACAAGTTGGATTTGGAGCTGACAAAAGCATAGGGTCAGATGCACGATTTTAAAAAGCTTTCTCTCTGCGTGAGCGCTCATACAAACCAAGCTGTCATCATGTGCCTCTGCCGTTGCCTGTGCTAGAGTCAAATCGGTCACACAAACCATAAAACAGACCAACCGACTGGTGAAAAGTGACAAAAAGGTTCGCCCACAAATGCTGTCGAATTTAAAGTGAAAATAGGTCAAGCCGAGACGAGCAACCCATTAAAAAAAAGGTACCATGAAACTTTCATTACACCAGTTATTTTATATCTACAAGAAATAAATATGTGAAGCCAACCGCATAAAATTAATTTATAGAGACCATATCGGATCTGCACAGATGAGGAAAAAGCCAATCTTGTGGAAGGCCTTCTTAATAACTGTGGCCTTTGATCTAGTGAAGCTGTACAAGTTAGGATAGAATAAATGTTAGACAGATTTTTCTCCATACATTGTGGACAAATAGGCATCCGACTATGACTGTGGAGGGGAGGGGGACACAGGCAGCAGCTGCATCTTTCTTCTGCGTGCACCTCGACCAAGTCGTATTAATTTGGGTTGTGGGGACCTGTACCTGCATGTCTTGGCACAGAAGTCCGCCGAGCACAGCGATTTCTGTGCCAAGACATGAAGGCCACAAGACATTTTTCAAAGAATTGGGCGGCTAGCAGGACTAGTGGGCAGCGAAACCACTGCCACCCACCGTGGGAAAAACCCTGGTTAGATGTGATCAATATTGTCCAAACAGTTTTAGGCAGAACTTGTTAGGGAAAAGGGTAGATTATTCTGGTAGATCAGTAATTGTTGTAGGTCCTAACTTAAAA
>CDGH01000148.1 GCA_000825765.1 Ehrlichia minasensis
ATACCTTTAGTTGGTCAAGATATTGTACAGTGGTTATGGGGAGGTTTTCATAAGCTACGGTAATAGGGTATGGCTTTCTCATGAGGATGGATGGACGGATGGACGGTAATGGCTATACCTTTTGTAACGGGCGGCAGCTTACGTCACCTAGCCGAGGCAAATTACTCGCTCCGGAAGGTTGACGTAAAAAGAAGGCTTCAGTGCAACGAAAATTGTAACTTTTATAAGTAATGCATATATGGTTGTTGGTTTTAGCTTGATAACCTTCCTACTCGAATTAGGTACATTCCGTGTATTTTCTGCGTTTGTTAAAAAAAACCTGCGTTTCGGGTTTTGAAAGTTCCTGCGATTCGCGTTTTAACAATGTCGCCGTTTTCCGTTATGAATCCCAACGTGGAGACAGCGGTATGCAATTCCTCCGATTCTTCTTCGTCAAGAGAGTCTGGTGCAGCCTCGCCGCCTACGCCAAGGCGCCTCTACAAGAAGCATAAGAGCGGCGATGTCCTCAACCGAGTTGCACGGCAGCTGATAATGAACGCGTACGTTCAGGTGCGACACGAACCGCCCGCCAAGCCCGGCCAGCCCGGCCTCACTGTGGAGGAGTCCTGCATCAAAGTCAGCAAGCTGCTTGGCGTTGGTGTACGCACCGTCCTCGAGATTAGGAAGCAGGCGAAAGAAACCGAGGGACAAGTTGTGACACCTTCTCGGAAGCGCCCAGCAAGTGAAGGCAAGAGGCGGCGCAAAGTCAGGTACGGCGAGTTCACGTTGTGCGCGCTAAGATCGTGCGTCCACCGTTTCTTTCGACGGAACGAGGTCCCCACGGTCAAGAAGATAACGGCCGAATTCTGCGCGAGCACTGAACTTCCCTCGTTGAAGGCTTGGACTGTGCGTCGCCTTCTCCACGACATCGGATTCGAGCATGACAAGAGGGAACGAAACTCCCGGTTGATTGAACGAGAGGACATAGTCGCCTGGCAGCAGAAGTACCTGCATGAGATCGCACGTCACCGACAAGATGGTCGGAAGATCTTCTACTTGGACGAGACGTGGGTGACGGCAGGGCACACTGTCTCAAGGGTGTGGGTAGACACGACAGTGGCCTCGTCTCACGACGCCTTCATGCGTGGTCTCTCGACTGGCCTCAAGCAGCCATCGGGGAAGGGCCAGCGTCTTATTGTCACCCACATCGGCAGCGATGAAGGCTTCGTCGACGGCTGCCTGGACGTGTTCCGTGGACAAAAAACCGGTGATTACCACGAGGAGATGGATGGCGCCCTCACCAAGACGAGCTTCTGCCTTATTTAAAGCTCCATATACTATTTTTTCAGCTATAGACCTTTCACCAGAGCA
>CDGH01000149.1 GCA_000825765.1 Ehrlichia minasensis
CTCATGTATGGTAGTTGTACGTGGTATAGCAAAGAACTTGTGCCCTTCTCTGGAATTGTATCGCACAAGACGTTTTGGAAGCAGAGAACTTGAACCCATTTTCGTCGGCCCACTTGGACAGTTTGTTTATGGCTAACTGCAACTGGCGCTCACAACTAGAAAGGTTACAGGACGATGATGAAATCTGTATATCATCAGCATAAAGAGAATATGAAATAGAGGGTGGCAGCAGTCGTGCGAGTGAATGCATTGTTAGCAAAAACAAAGTCACACTTAAAACACCCCCTTGAGGGACTCCGTTTTCTTGAACAAAGGAATCAGATAGGGCTGAGCCGAGACGAACTTGGAAAGTCCTGTCTGTCAGATATTCCTTTATGCTTCGCAGCATACGGCCCCGGATATTACAGGCATACAGGTTTCGGAGAATCCCATACCTCCACGCTGTGTCATATGCCTTTCTAAGTCGAAAAAAACCGCAACACAGTGCTGCCTGTTTACAAATGCCTCCCGTATCACAGTTTCCAGGCGCACTAAGTGGTCAAGGGTAGATCGACCTTGGCGGAATCCACACTGATTATTATCAAGGACCCTCTGGCTTTCTAACATGTATACCAGTCGCCTGTTTATAAGCCTTTCAAACGTTTTCCCGAGGCAGCTCGTCAGGGCAATTGGGCGATAACTTGATGGTTGTGAGGGGTCTTTATTGGGTTTTAGAAGGGGGATGATATGTGCATGTTTCCAAGCCTGAGGGAAACATGCTTTTTCCCACAAAAGATTAAAAAAGAGGAGAAGGTTTTCAAGGGAGTCCGAAGAAAGGTGGCGAAGCATTTCATAGTGAATTCCATCGGGACCAGGGGCAGAGAGCTTTGTCACATTAAGGGCCATCTCAAGCTCGCATCGCGTAAATGGTTGGTTATACGATGCCAAGTTTCCTCCTGACATGACAAGCTTTTGTCGTTCCGCACGAGCTTTTAACTGTCCGAAGGTAACACTGTAGTTGGCCGAACTAGATGAATTATAAAAATGTTCCCCAAGTATGTTGCCAATATCTTTTAGTGATGAAGAAGGGGCATTAAACGTTGGAATGGCAAAGCACCTGTAATCCCCATTTACTTTCCTGTATCTGTCCCAGGCCTCTTTGGCTGGGACAAAGCTGGTTAAAGAAGAAAGATACTTCATCCATGACTTCCACTTTGCCTGCTTCCTAGTCCAACGAGCCTTGGCTTTTCGTCGCTTGAACTCAACAAAGTTGCTTGAAGTGGGGTATCTGCGAAATCTGCCCCACGCCCTATTTTGGTCCGCCCGGGTTGTGGCACACTCCTTATTCCACCAAGGTTTACATTTTTTGGGTACATTACCAGATGTTTGTGGAATGGACTGCTGAGCAGCCCTTAGTATCTGCTCAGTAACATAAAGTGTAGCGTTCTCAGGGGACATAGAAGAAAGAATCGAAGGATCTAAAGTGGAGTGAAGATTAAAAAGTGTCCAGTCAGCCTTGTCTAATTTCCACCTAAAGGGACGCTTTAAAAGATTAGGCAACGGAAACAATACAATATCTCAAACAGAAGAATGGGATAGATTACAAGATATACTGCCACGAATAATAGAAATAGCTTA
>CDGH01000150.1 GCA_000825765.1 Ehrlichia minasensis
CAGCGAAGTATCGTCCACAACATTTTTTTTCAGTTTTAATTGTGAAAAGAAATGTCGTAAATATCACCAAATGCCTGGACAAAACAAAATATTGGAGGAAAAATATTCGTTAAACACTGTAGCAATGTCTCTCTCTGGAATGGGATCGCCGTTGTCGGTACGTAGTTGGATGGCAGAGTTGTTGTTCTTCGGTGAAACCAGATTCCAAAACTTTCTCGGGTTACTCCTCAAAATGGACAGTAAGTCATTAAAAAAGAATTTATTCTTGGCTTGTTTTATGCTCCTGGTGTAGTTTTTTAATGCAGAATTGTAGACATCCCAAGACTGGCTGGTATCTAACCGTTTGGCCTTTGCAAAAAGTCTTTTTTTCTTGTTTCGCAAAGAAAGCAAGGTTTTTGTAAACCATGGATTACCTAAATCGGTGCGTACACGAACTGTAGGAACAAACATTTTTACTAGATGATTCATTTTAGTTTTAAATAATGTCCAGTTTTCTTCTACAGATCTAAGATGAAAATGAACGACGTAATTGTCAAAGAAGATTGCCAACTCGCGGTTTATCGAGATATAATCAGCTTTGTTATAATCGTGAATAGTTTTGGAAGAGTAGGACGTATGGTTGCAAAAGTGTTAGTTGCAGAACACGTAAACTACAT
>CDGH01000151.1 GCA_000825765.1 Ehrlichia minasensis
AAATGCATTAAAAGAATTCATAGATGACAGTGTCAAAGAAGGGCAAATAATAGAAGGAACTATTGTATGTATAGATACAGGATATATTATTTAAAAAAAAGGGGGGAGGGGGAAAGCAAGCATCAAGCAGTATGTAATTCCATCATGCACTAATACAAAATGACCTATCCAGAACTAGTATGAAGGTTTATACAATCCTAATGTCCATGCGAAAAAGATGAAGGTGCAGCAATGTACAAAGCAAAACATGTTAGTTATCAAGACGCTCGAGACCTTCTACAAAGTTGGTGTCGATAAATAGTTCGAGAGGTAAACCGTTCCAGTCGCTAATAGTGCGAGGGAAAAAGCTAAACTTAAACATATTAGTACGTGCAAAAATGGGTGTTAGTGAAAACTGATGTCTGTGCCGCGTAGCTCTTGACGCTAAAGGGGAAATATATTGCAATGGGTCTATGCGAGTCTGTCCTTGCTGAAGATGAAACAAGAATTTCAACCGCGCTAGTTTCCTTCTGGCCTGAAGAGTCTGTATTCCGTTAGCCTGCATAAGTTGAGATGGTGAATCCAGCCTTCTATACTTTCCGTAAATAAACCGAACCGCTCGACGTTGCACCATCTCCAACTTCCGGATATCTTTCTGAGTGAATGGATCCCAAACGATATTTGCATACTCCAACTTGGATCTGACTAATGAATAATACGCATGTAGCTTAACCTGAATCGGAGCGTCGTTCAACTTTCTTTTAATGAAACCCAACTTCCTGGATGCCGAAGTACAGATATGTTTTATATGAGGAGACCAAGAAAGTGTGTCCGATATAATTAAACCAAGATATTTACATTCTCGCTCCACAGTAACCGGGGTGTCCGCGATATTATAAATGTATTCAAAGGGTTGCTTCTTTTTTGTAATACGTAAAAGTGTTGATTTAGCAGAGTTAAGCTTCATTTTCCACGTATCGCACCATGATACAACGGAATGCAAACTATGATCTAGCAATAACTGATCCGAGCTCGAAGTTATTTCTTTAAAAATAATGCAATCGTCGGCAAAAAGACGTATATGGACACCTGCGTCAATGATTGAAACAATATCATTTATGTACACCAAGAACAAAAGAGGACCTAAAACGCTCCCTTGGGGGACCCCTGACGTTACAGGCAGAACTGGAGAGATGCAACCTCCGATGGAAACAGACTGTGTGCGATGTGACAAGTATGCAGCAATCCAGTTAACAAAACCATGTGGAAGACCAAGCTGTTCAAGTTTAAAAAGCAGTTGTTCATGAGGCACCTTATCGAAAGCTTTGCTGAAGTCCAGGAAAAGCACATCGATTTGACCTCCCCTATCGAGGATTTGCGCAAACTCGTGGATGGTAGTGACGAGTTAGGTCGTAGTTGACAAGCCTTTGCGAAAGCCATGTTGAA
>CDGH01000152.1 GCA_000825765.1 Ehrlichia minasensis
TTGAAGAAAAATTGTCTGAAACTAATAAAGAAGAAAGTACTCCTGAAGTTAAAGCAGAAGATATGCGACATATGAAACTGACATGAAATGTTCAAAAACATATGCGATATAAATTCATATAAGTTTCTTCAGTATACGACGTGCCGCGCGGGAAAGCAAACACGTGACTTGGAACCGCAGTGGAGCGGCTTGATTTACTGGCTTTCAAATAATTACGGCATGAGCGTTTACTTTTTATTAAGAGATTCGTCCCCTGAGCCGTTCTAAATACTCTCAGAGGTACGACATTACTGAAAAAAATCCAACACGCTGAAAATATTATTTATTGCGTAGGAGGTCACCGAAAAACTTCGTACTTACAAAACGACCTGTATAAAAGGCGGAAACGCAGAGCTCCGAAGTAGTTATTGGGTGTGCTGTTGTATTCATGTTTGTTGTGCCGTGTATGTGTATATGCCCTCAATGTATTTGTTCAACTGATGCTAGTGGTATGCGTAATGTATCTACATGGTGGCGTGAGTAAATAAATATATTTTTGCAGCACATGAATTGGGCGGTACCTAGCGCCACCTAGCCTAGTGTAACTGATATGCGGCATAGGAAACTGATATGAAATAATAAGTTCTGATATGAAAAAGGTGTCCAATAAACATATCAGAAAAAAATTCATATAATTTTTTCAGTAGGGTAGGAATTAAAACTAACAGCTAACCACGTTATGAAAAAAAAATACATTGCTAACCAAAGAAGAGCGAGTC
>CDGH01000153.1 GCA_000825765.1 Ehrlichia minasensis
TCGACATCAGCCACGCTCACACGCGGTCACACAAACCTGCTACGCTTTTCAACAAAATCTACCTCGTCATCTGCAAGAGCAACAAAAGGGGCGCTAACACACGTGTCAGCTCCGATAGACGCCATAAAATACGCTTCGTCTATCTCCCTCGCAGTTTTGCTTTGGGGACGCGACAAAATCTTTATATTCTGAAATGACGGCGAGCAGCCACACTTATCACAATGAACCGCTAAGTTCCAAGACGGCGAGGAACGCAAAGAAAGTGAATGTTCGCTTGCCCTAATGTTCACACACCACCCAGTCTGACCAATATACACCCTGCCGCAGGACAGGGGGATCTGGTACACGACCCCGCTTACACAGGCGACGTACGGGGTGCGATGTTTGACGTCGCACACAACGGAAGGGCGTCCCTCTCTACTAACAGCAGCACAAATGTGTGAAAGCTTAGATGGCGCCGAGAAGATGACAAACATCTCAAACTTAGTGGCAACATGCTTGATTCAGTGCGACAAGGCATGGATATACGGGAGTACAACGGGTGTGGCGGAAGGCTTTTGTTTTTTTCTAGCACTAGTGTACCCCCTAAACATTTTCACTAGGGACTCTGCAACACCCACAACACCCACCACCAGCAAACTACCTCATCAAGA
>CDGH01000154.1 GCA_000825765.1 Ehrlichia minasensis
TGGGTTGGCGTTGTTATTCCGGAATCTTTCCCACGGCAACGAAACAACGAAGCTTCCTTTCTAGAATTGTTTTGTTGCTTATTTGTCAAGTAAGTACCCGGCCGCTTCAAGAGTGACAGTTTTTACGACAATGAATGGAGGACTCGCAGTTAGTTTTATGCGGTTTCTGAAACCCAAATTGGATGTAGTTTTCTTGGCTTATATGGAAGTTGTAGACATGATGGGCGCACAAAATTCCCCTGGCGAAGTTTTTTTAGTTTCCGGAGAGCGTTTTTGAACTGTTTTTGCTCAATCTGTTTTTAAACAGCAATAGGTAGGCTCCGCCACAGCTGTTGGTGGTTTCTAAACTTGGATGTTACAAAGAACAATACATTTATTTTTATTTGATTTATGGATTCTTCTCCTGATACATAAAGGCATGTAGAGAAATTTTTATCTAAAATTGATGT
>CDGH01000155.1 GCA_000825765.1 Ehrlichia minasensis
CACCAAAACAGTCACGCCGGCGGAGATTCGGTCGTTGTTCCGAGGGCACGAATGACGAATCACTGACATTCAAACTAACCTTACGCAAGTAACCCAATAACAACATCGGCAAGACGTTCATACAATTCACTCCACTATTGAATCGTTTAGAACAACGCTACAAGTACGCCTGAACGTATTGTCTGATATAGGTACCAGAATGTTGAAGAGAATACACGGCCGTCGCTTGAAAGCCATCCGCAGGCAGTAAGTACTTCATCCACCGGCTAAGGATCAAGAAGCGTCTACGGGTTTCCATGTATTCCCGACGTCTTTTCTTCACCTAATAAAGCTGAAACAACAACCGTTCGACGGAACGGTTGCCATCGGTGCTTATCTCACCCAGTTTGATGTGATTGCAGGTGCGAATGATTGGGATACGCTCCCTACTGTTTCTAATAAGACAATATCTGCCTTAATT
>CDGH01000156.1 GCA_000825765.1 Ehrlichia minasensis
TGGCACTTAAAGCACCGCTGAGGGTTTGGCACATAAGGTCGGACGTGGCATTGAAGGTAACCTGCCTTTACAGTCTGCGGCAGAGTGGTTGAATCGAAAGTCAAAATTATATGTTTTGTCTTCCGTTCCACACCATCACGGCGGATAGTGATTCGTCGTGCATCTATAACTCCTTGACTAGAGAGGCCCTCAATTATCTCTGGCTCAGGTGAGTCAAGCAAGTCATCTTCAGAAATGACCCCTTGAACACTGTTCAGTTTGCGGTGAGGACTGACGCTTACTTTGTAGTCAGAGACAAGGTTCAGTTTAAGGAGGGCATCACTCTGCTGCTTTGTTATCTAATGCTAATTTTTTTTCTGATTTTAAAAAGAATAAATCTGGATG
>CDGH01000157.1 GCA_000825765.1 Ehrlichia minasensis
ATCAAGTAGTAAGATGGAAATATACTGGATATGTGACAGATGGTAATCCAATAGTGTTAAGGGTTGACTAAAATACTAAGGTGGCGGTGTTTGTTGACTGGTCGTTTTGTCGGGCCCTTATGAATTTGGAGGACGCCAACGTGCTTCGCATAAACATACAATTAACGGCCCAACAAGCCACCGACATTACTGCCTCTCAGTAAGTGTCCGGCGACTTTCTGGGTCATTTAAGGCCCTGTCACACTGAGGCAACACGACGGCAACAGCAACACAACACGTTGTCCAACAGTCGGGCAACTTGTTGCTCGCTCCCCGTGTTGTCCGACAAAGCTGTCACACCGCGGCAACAGCACGACAACATGGACGACAACTAAAATGTTGCCTCGGTATGACAGCTTTCGGCAACAAAAACAGCAGCAACTTGTGTTGGACAACGAGTGTTGCCCTGATCGCTGGCTGAGCGAATTTCGGGCCGGCAACACGACAACATAGATAGCTTCGATGGTAGAGTTAGTCCCCTATCAATAAAGTCTTACTCAAACAAAGGCTTGGAAAACGTTATTTAACAATAATTAGGCCTGGCGTGCAGCTAAAATATTTTCGATTAA
>CDGH01000158.1 GCA_000825765.1 Ehrlichia minasensis
AAAATTTTCAAGATGCGGGAGTGACGAGACTCGAACTCGCGGCCTCAAGCGTCCCATTAGACATTTCTTTCACCTTTATTATTTTATTGCTTTCTTTCATGGCTTCCATGACCCCGTTTGTTTCACTTTTCTTGATAGCGAAGCCGAAGCTACTTGCTAAAGCATGTTCCCCTGAACGATGCTCGCACTGCACGAGCGCGCGTGCTTGCCAGGGACATTGAAAGCTCGGAGCTCACTCTTGTAGCCTCTGCTATGCTGGCACTTAGAATCGAACGGAGTAGAAAAAACTGTAGTGGGGAAGCGCATCCACGCATGTTCGAAACGCGAGCCAAATATTCTATTTTGCTCGCCTGGAGCGCTGCTCAAAACTTGAGAGCTACGGGCCTATACCCATTTACCTCATATTTCTAAAAGGTGTAATCTTTGTTCAGCAGCAGACATTTTGAATCTACCTTCGTCT
>CDGH01000159.1 GCA_000825765.1 Ehrlichia minasensis
ATTACAAAAATTTTCAAGAAGTTATATTATACAGTACAACAGATAGAACACATTTTAGCAAATGCTGCTATAATGCTGATTTAAGTAACAATAATGACCAAAATAACAAGAACTGAAAGCCAACCGACGGTCTAATACAGGTTTTACGTTCATGTCACGTTTAACATGAAAACTACCATAACAAGCGCACATGAAATGTCTGACAAAAGACTGCTAAATCAGACTGGTGCCCGGTGTACCTGCGACCCACTCATCACAAATGATTCCACCAAGGCTTGGCATGCAATCTGCACTGCCTAATTAAGTCCATTTTACAGGGTGTCTAACAAATGACTTCCTGCAAAGCCCCTGATTTTTCCAGGTTTTCCTTGACTATTTTGATAAAATTTCCTGGCTGTTCCTTCCTTCGAAGGATGACATTTCGGGCAATGTTATTCAGCAGAACCGTGACGACACCTGATCGCCGGGCTTCGTTCCGCACCACCGTGCCACTTTTACTCGTCACTTTCCCTGATTTAGCCAACCTTTTGACAGTTTCCCTGATAATTCCCTGACTTTTCCAGGTGATCCAAAATTCCCTGAGCATTTCAGGCTTGCCAGGTTGGTGGACACCCCTGATCTCAATCTCCTTCACGCTCTACATATGTGTAAAGCAGAAACAGTGTCCAAAAGAAAAGAAAGTTGCATCCGAGATGAGTGACCTAAGAGAGTATTAACAAAGATCAATATGGGAACTTACACATTCCACATGACCACAATAGGAAAAAAACAGACATGACCATCTAAAAAAGCAGTCATTACAATAGACCAGTAGAGTGCAACCTACTGACTGCAAATAATCCCAACAAAAGGTACTATCCACCCTTTCTCACATTTTACATAACGTATCTTATCGTAAAA
>CDGH01000160.1 GCA_000825765.1 Ehrlichia minasensis
ACAAGAAGAATTCTATAATCAATGGAATAGAGGATATTGAAAAGTTACCTAATATTCAGCTTTTACATGCAGGTACACTCGTTCATGCCCGGTTTGTCAGAAAGCCAAACCGCGCGGTGGTCAGCCCCCTGGTCTCATGCAGCCAGTCGTGAGTCGGTCCCCATGGGAATGCGTTGCTGTCGACGTCATGGGCCCTTTCCCACGCAGTCCGCGTGGCAACCAGTACTTGTTGGTTGTCACGGATCACTTTAGCAAGTGGGTGGAGCTATTTGCATTACGGTCGCTGACGTCCAAAAGAATCTGGTCGTGTCTGATGGAGACGTTCACACGCTTCGGATTTCCGGCGAAATTGATTAGCGACAACGCTACTTACTTTGCCAGCAAAGTGTTCCGAGACTCATGTGCCGCATTGGGCATACAACACAAGCGGACGTCTCCCTATCACCCACAGGCAAACATCACAGAGCGGGTGAACCGAAACCTGAAATCCATGTTAATAGCTCACACCGAACGTCACCCTGACTGGGACGCAAAGCTCCCAGAGCTCGCGTTCGCAACACGCACAACCGTTAACCGGTCTACAGGTTTTACGCCAGCTTGCCTTAATTTCGGAAAAGAGCTGACTTTCCCGCTGGAAAACACTTGCACGACCAACAACCGTGGCGCTGCTCGCTCATACGGTCAGTTTGCAGGAAGCCTACGACGCAGACTCAGGGACATCGTTCGTGATGCCCGGGAGAGCTTGGACGCCGCACGGCTTCAGTAGGCTGAGCAGTACAATCGTGGCCACCGGGACGTGCAATTCGAAGTTGGAGATCTTGTACTCCGGCGGACACACCCACTTAGTGACGCCTCCAGAGGTTTCACAGCTTCCCTGGCGAACAGGTGGGATGGTCCGTATCGAGTGCGAGACAAGGTCTCACGCCTTACGTACACGCTCGTTCATTGTGTGTCTGAACGACTTGCTGGACCTGATCATGTCACCAACCTCAAACGGTATTATGAATCGGATGACGAACTTCTCTCGCAGGTGGATAGTAACGCCGATCCTGGTTATACTTAATTCTG
>CDGH01000161.1 GCA_000825765.1 Ehrlichia minasensis
GAACCGCAATGGGTGCCTCCATTTCCGTCACAACAGCGAACCTATGTATGGAAGCCATCGAAGAAGAGGCGCTACAGTCATTTCACACGGCCCCCAAAGTGTTCTTGAGGTACGTAGACGATTGCTTTTGCATCCTAAAAACGTCGGAAGTGGACACGTTCCTTACCCACCTCAACTCCATCGAAACGTCTATACAATTCACCGTGGAGCATGAAAAGGACTGTACGTTACCTTTCCTCGATGTGCTCGTCAGAAGACAAAATGAAGAGCTCCAGTTTTCTGTCTACAGAAAACCGACACATACTGGACGCTATCTCCATTTCCATTCCAATCACCCAGCCTGTCACAAGGCATCAGTGGTCAGAACACTCTTATCTAGGTCAAAAAATATCTGCTCATCCGAGGCTGACCGTAAAAAAGAGGAAAACACCATCTTCGCCGACCTACAACATAACGGTTATACAAGCAGCTTCATCCGCCGCATTGCGCGTGATCAAGCCCGAGATCGCCGACACCTGCAACTCCCAGCAAGTACACAGACCCGTCGTATCTCACGCATCAGCGTTCCTTACATGAAAGGTACAAGCGAGGCGATGGCACGTGTACTGGCCAAAGAAGGGATCCAGGTGGCCCACAAGCCGATGTCTACGCTTGGAAGACTCATGCCCCGTCCAAAGGATCGCCCGCCTAAGGAAAAAGCACAAGGCGTCGTTTATAAAAATTCCATGCGCGGACTGCCCGGTCACATACATCGGGGAAACGAAGAACTTTCGGGAGAGAATCCGCCAGCATATGAACGATGTTCGAAAGTTCGACCATGAACGAAGCGCCGTAGCTGAGCACTGCGACGTCAAGGACCACAAAATTGACTTTGCCAACACCAGCATTGTTTAAATGGTTTGACCCTGTACCTCCAGTACCAATATCAATGATTAATTTCTTATCAACCACACTT
>CDGH01000162.1 GCA_000825765.1 Ehrlichia minasensis
GCTATGAGAGCATGTGGTACAAATGTTACTGATATAGTGGTATTGGTTGTGGCTCCTTGGGAGTGCGTGGCACCCATAATCAATTTTACTCTGATCAAATATAATAAGCGGCAAACTGCTGTTGCTGCCCTGCAGCAGGAGTTTTCCCAGGTTGCTTATACGTACAGTAACTGTAGGAGTTTCTTCACAGATGGTACTAAGAGTGACTCTGCTGTTGGTTGTGCTGTTATAAGCGAGACATGGAAGGTTGTTAGGCGTCTTGATGCCAGAGCCTCAATATTTACTGCAGAATTATATGCTCTAACTTTAGCTGTTGAATTCATTATAGAAAACGCTATCCAGCATTCTGTTATCTACTCTGATTCTCTCAGCGCTTTAAAGGCACTTGCTTCTTTGGAAGTACCAAAGAATACCTTCGTTACTAGGCTCCGGAACATTGTCCACACTGCAGCAAAATCAGATTTACACATCAATTTCTGTTGGGTGCCTAGTCACGTCGCTTCCTCTTTTCCGACTCACCACGGTTAGTCACGTGTCGCTGTGTGTTCAAACAGAAAAATGTAAAAAGAGTCCAGCTTTTCTAACGGAGCGGTGAGCCATTCACGGACTACGCTGCCAGTTTGCATACCCCTCTGGAGCAGCTTCTGCTGAGTGGCACA
>CDGH01000163.1 GCA_000825765.1 Ehrlichia minasensis
ACCAAATACAAAGCCAATTGGAACAATTGCAACACTACATACATACTTATTCCTCTACCAATATGTATACTCTTTATAGTATTAACTACTGATTCCAACCCACAAAAATTTTCATCACCAAATACAAAGCCAATTGGAACATTTGTAACACTTCATACATACTTATTCCTCTACCAATATGTATACTCTTTAT
>CDGH01000164.1 GCA_000825765.1 Ehrlichia minasensis
TAATTTCATAAGTATTCCTAGTATCTATAGTATAAACATCAGACTTAGAAATTAAATCATCCCAATCCTGCTACCTTTTACGAAAATGTGAGAAATTCGCGCCAACGTTGCGCCAAAGTTAGTTTTGGCTCGACGTTGCAGTTTAATGATACAGAAAATATTATAGCCTAGGCCTCACTGCTCGGCCGGGCCGTTACGATATGCTTATGCGAATTGTCAGCACGTTTGACTATCGTCTGAGGTAACGTACTATTCGATCGCATTTCGTATGAAAGGCTGACAGTCCTCGGAAGTTTCGCAATAACTCTCGTGTTCGTCGTCTGTTCTGCTGGAGGATTAGTTAGTCTGGTCGAGTGCGCTTCTCCTCGCGCACTGGTGTACTGCAGAGAAGCGAAAACCGCAACGTAAGCATTGCGATTTTGCATGTCTTGCTTTGCCGCAGCGCACCACCTTGCTAAGGGGAAAGCACTCCTCCAGAGCGAGACGCGACACAATTCCTGAATATAACTTCGGCTCGTATGCATGATTGACTACGATATCCTGGCGGTACCTTTTTGCATATCGAGATTTAGCGAGGATACTTCGGTAGTGCAAGAACATTTATTTGCGCTCTTTCGTATGTTTATTTATTTATTTATGCCAGCTGATTTGTTTAGCTATCACTTTTATAGAAATGAACATTGAAGTATCGGACACAGGTTGAAGTTTATTCAACAA
>CDGH01000165.1 GCA_000825765.1 Ehrlichia minasensis
TTAAGGGTAGGTGGAAATATACTGGAATGTTGTCGACAGAACCATAATCCAAGGATATCAGAAAGTTAAGGTTGAGGTTTTTCGCCATCGTCGCGTTGCTAAATTTCTCGTCAGTGTTGCCATTTTAGCGATTTTGTCGCTAGATTTAGCGATTTTCTATACATTTAGCGAGTGATTTTTTAATTTAGCGGCTAGCGACTTTTTTTAGTGACTTTGGTGTTTAACCGTAATCTTGTTATTTTGAACAATTTTAGAGATGCTCGCGGGCTAAACCCTCTTGCTTCTCTAGCCGAGTTTGCTTTGGATATAAGCTCAATTTAGCGGCGCGCAAAAAAAAAAATGTCAACACTGTCAACACTGCAGACCATCTCTCCCGCGCAGTACCCCGAGTGGCCGCGGGGGAGAAATAGCGGCGTTGCGATCGCCATCAGTTCGGTTCGGAGTACGGATCGGTGCTACTTTTTCAGAGCAGGCTCTATGGTAGTTTCCCAACTGAGTTGTTCTAGTAACGTTGGCGAGCATGATGGTTGGGTCCCACCGGTTGTGCGTGCTGATGCGCTCATAAAGTAGTAGCCATTCCTCGACATCTTGCTCACCGGATCCGCTGAAGTTTCCTGGGTCACGCGGTTTTGAGAGTACAAGGGCCGGTGATGGCGAAGGAGGAGTTTCCTCGGGTGGGGTGTTCGACGTAGACATCTGGACTGAAGTCGGTAGCTGTCTCTTGCTCCTGTATTGTTATATTTATTTCATAGAATTAGTATTTCTTTGGATGGTACCCCTTCTATT
>CDGH01000166.1 GCA_000825765.1 Ehrlichia minasensis
CTTAATATTGAAGAGCAATTAATTAATAATCCAGAAATACAAGTAAATCCAAATATTCAAATAGAGCCAACTATTGCTGATGCAATGCAAGAACCAGATAACTCAAATGCTCAGATAGAAATAGCTAACACCAATGCAGAACAAGAAAATATTCTTAACAGTACTACAGAAGAAAATACGATCAATCTTAATATTGAAGAGCAATTAATTAATAATCCAGAAATACAAGTAAATCCAAATATTCAAATAGATCAAT
>CDGH01000167.1 GCA_000825765.1 Ehrlichia minasensis
TAGTGTATACTCATCCCCTATCAGTTCTAATTTAATCCAATTGGTACCAAAAATCTCTCTTGCCATTTGCTCACCGCTCGAACGAATCGAGGAATCGACGTTCACGCGGGGAAGTGGCGCGGTTGACCGCTTCGTCCGATCCGCTTCGTAGCACTCACGGTGTTCGTTGTTGTTTTTCCAAGCCGTGCCGCCGTGTTTGTTCCTACACTCCGTTTCACCGTACGATGGACCGCAACGTACGCTACGAGCCCATCCCAGTCAATCCAGGGCGGCGAACGTATCACGTGACTACGGGCTCCGCCGTCGCTGCGCCCCTTCCGAAGGTCACGTGACGCTCACACGGCACTGGGTTGGCTGCGATGGGTCGTAACGTCCTTTGCGGTCCATCTTGAGGTGAACTGAAGTATAGTCGTCGTCGTGCAACAAAGGGGCAGCGAAGATCGTTCCCCGAGCGTAACGTGCGAGAATTAGCCTCTCTGCACTTGTGTAGTCTTGACAGGACAAGAAACGTAGTGCGTTTATTTCGGATGATCGGCCTTCGGCACGCGCTTGTTGCCTCGCGCCGAAGTGAAGCGTTATCGAATGCACGAAAAATGTAATACCATTCTATTGTATTGCGTTGCGTTGTATTGCATTGCATTGTATTGTATTGTATCGTGTCCTAGCAAAGGGCAAGTTGTTTGGTTGATGACCTTGTGGCTGTGTGTTTATAAGGAGGTGGATGAATAAATTTTTTAGCTGCGTTTGAGACGTTCTCTTCTTCACTTGTCTCTGTCCCTTCTACTTTTAAGTTTCTGTTTCTACCCCAGTCTCGGGTTAAGTTCCACCATGGTAAATATCCACCAGCTCGCCTGTACTTTAACCGTTTTTTCATGAATTATGTGACAGGGCAAGGGCGGTTTGTTTGCTCTTGTTATACTGGTAACTGCCAGTA
>CDGH01000168.1 GCA_000825765.1 Ehrlichia minasensis
GCATTTTTAAGTTACCACCAAGCTGTATGTCTGTACCTCTACCAGCCAAGGAAATTTTCATGTCGTTGGCGTTGTAAGCAAAAAACTCCCGGCGAACAATTGAAGGCAAAACAGCATATCTCCTTTGAAATCAGGCATACGGCATACAGCCCAGCATCCGTTTCAATAAAGAAAACCACGAAACAAGCATAAAAACCACGTGATGGATGATAAGGCACGTGGGAACAATAGGAACCCTCCCACGCGTTCCGGTAAGGATTAGGTTTGCAGCGGCTTCGAAAGGGGTTGACGTCATTCGAAGCCCTCGTGTAAAGTGCAAACCGCATAATGGATGATAACGGCGCCTGCGAACAATGCGAAGCACGTTCCTTCTCCCCGCGTGTGTTTCCCGGTAAAGCTTAAGGCCCGTTCACACACTTGCAACCGAGTACGACCGAGTGAGACAAGACCGGTTTTTAAGCCTCTCACGGCGGCGTAAGACCAGATGTGCTGCTGCTGAGCAGGTCCTAAGCCGTCTCAAGAGGCTTCAAAATCAGTCTCGTCTC
>CDGH01000169.1 GCA_000825765.1 Ehrlichia minasensis
GTTTTGTTGAAAACGTTCTGGAAGGTAGAGTGCAAAACACTACCGTAATATCCCGAGTCATCGCCCACCCCCCTACCGCCTGAAATTCATTAAAAAAGTGGGGTGGGCCATGTCTCGGTGGGTGAGCACAAACACTTGAAAAAAAGCGGAAAAAACCGCCTATTTTTCTCTGCGTATCTAGCGCTGATGCACAAGAGATACATCAAACTCAAAACTCGATTTAGTTTCATTGTTTTATAGAAAAAAATGCTCACGAAAGAATATTTTACTATAGCGAAGTCCGTTGCTTGCATACGCGCTAGAAACACCGCCGATCTGCATATAGCGCGAACGTTTGTTCCGTGAAAGAATGTCACCACTATGTTCTCCTAGTTAGTAAAAAAAAAAAAAAAAAAAAAAACCATAGCAGAAAATATTTTAAACAAAAAATCAAAT
>CDGH01000170.1 GCA_000825765.1 Ehrlichia minasensis
CATGGCGGCTGCCACTAGTTGCTGTTGCTAACGACAGGTGGCACTTTTTTCTCTGATGGGGCAAAGAGAATTACAACAAAAACAAAAGGATAGTAGGAGCAGCCCTCTGCAATATTTCATAGCCCTGTTTCTCTTCTGCAAGTGTATGTGTTGTGACGAGACAAACTAATGTGTTCTTACATTGTCCTGTGCAGATCCTGAGAGGATAGAGAACACACATACAGCAAAAATGAGAAAGAGCAATGAAGTGGCTGGTCCATCCCATGGGCATCATAGGATCTCGGTGGCCACACCAAGAAAACCTGGTTCAACTCGTGGTTCAACTTGACGGTGCAAGCGACAGGTATCGGAAGCTCATCAAGAGGCCAAGAGAAATGAGAAATACCAAAGTGGTCTACAGAGAGCTAGGTCTACACATTATTAAGTCTCTAAAGATTTTGGTTCAAGTCTGTAAGTAAGCAACGAATAAGTTTGCCCGAATTACAATTCATTGTGTTAACTGTTTATTTGCATGGACCAGTCAGAATGACACGAGCTTTCAACTAGGCATGAAATCTTTTGGCTGTGCTTCTTGAGACCCTTGAGAGACAATGTTGTCCACTGCGTCAGCAGGTTGCTCCTTGCACGATTTTTATGGAGCAAGATCATAGACTAACAGAAGCCTCTGAGCATCCACTTTGTTTAGACACGTTGTTAGCCTGCTGGTGGCCAACAACCTCTAGGCAGTTTTCTTTTTAGGGTGGGAGGGCAAGGGGGGAAATATCTTAATGTAGAAAACCCGAGACTGTGGTAAATCAGCGTCTCCTTTCATGTATAAAACTATATCATTATTTTCTATATCATGTTTTATTTTATCCATTATATCGTC
>CDGH01000171.1 GCA_000825765.1 Ehrlichia minasensis
GGAAACTAGCCCTTAACATCTCCGCTGTAAAAATGATTCGAGCATGATTCTGTGCCATGTCCGCAGATCATTTTGCCATCATGTGCGCAGCTAACACCGTGTCTTTTGTGCGATGCACGAGCAGGTCGACTTTGCGATTCCAACCCGTAAAGTCAATGCTGTTTATTCCTTCGTAACGTTTGATTGTAATTATTGTTATTTGTTCGTACCATCCTGATGAGGTTCCCGGTTTCAGGCTTGGAGGTGATCGAATATCACAGAATGTGGAAGGCCATCCGCAACCGCTATGTTAAGAGACGAGAGCGGCGAAAGGCAAGAGTAAAGCTGGCGAGGAGGATGTCCAGCCTCCCACGTGGGTTCTTTTCAAGTTCCTGGGGTTCCCCGATGGTCAAATCTGTGCAGATGGTAGGCACAGAATGTTTTGGACAACAAAGGGCACTGCAGATTGTGCCGTATTTTGTATGCATTGTAACGATGACGTGGCAGAACCCTGGTTTGTCCCAAGACAAAAGGAGCCTCACACAACACCATGTCTACAAACTGGAGTGAAGGAGCCCCCACTTCCGTGCCAGGAGGCAGGTGTTCATAAAGAGTGCAGCTTTCCAGACAGACTCTAATGCCCGAGTCACGGCAAAGCGACTAACGGAAACAACCGACACCGTCGCGCCTCAAACACGAGCACCATGCACGCGAGGGTATCTTTGGCAGGCTTGCAATCGCTCGTGCTTACTTCACGAGCACCGAACGACTAAACGCCTGCCAAAGGTACCATCGCGAGCATGCTGCATGTGTTTGAGGCTTGTCGCTGTCGTTTGTTTCTGTTTGTCGCTCAAACAGGACTCTGTTGTACTGTACCTATAAAAATGACACTTGCTGCATTAGGTGGGCATATAGAAATGCCATCGATAGATGGTACGTGGAC
>CDGH01000172.1 GCA_000825765.1 Ehrlichia minasensis
CTCTAACCAATCAGACGCGATATCGTCACTTCCATCTCTTCCGTTTCTTCTCAGGAGAAACAAGACATTTGTCGAACATTGCCCCCCCTGGTCAGTTTTCTATGAGACATGTTGGATCCAGCCAGTCAATTTCTTCAGCACAATGTTTAGCTGCTAGGTTCGATGACAGTGCGCCTTTACAACTCTCAGTCTCCTGATCTGCCTAACGGAGCTACTGGCCCTTCGATAGAAATATCACCTATCATCGACAAACCGTAAGCACCTAGAATGCCACTTTCTGACTAGCATCACCATCGAACATTGTCGTCCATGGAAGCAACCTCCTGGCTGAGCATTCTTCACTCGTCGCCCTCGCCAACAACCTCACCTAATCCCGTTATTGATAATAACCTTCTCAACAGCCACACTTTTTTCAAACACACATGATCTATCAACATATCTTCTTTTCT
>CDGH01000173.1 GCA_000825765.1 Ehrlichia minasensis
AAGAAATATAATGTTACAAACTTATAATAAATGTCGTGATGACCAAATTATAATTCATAACATTATATTTCTTATATTGATATAAGAAATATAATGTTACAAACTTATAATAAATGTCGTGATGACCAAATTATAATTTGTAACATTATATTTCTTATAT
>CDGH01000174.1 GCA_000825765.1 Ehrlichia minasensis
AGAGCGAGTCGAGGCAGGTCTCTCGCATTATGCTAAACGGGTCCATGCACACCCTAATCTTGGACACGTCGGGCGATTGCAACCTCTCTATGTACTTGTTGGCCGCCTCGGAGTAGATTGAGTAGTCCAACTCGACGATGGTCTTTTTCACGATTGCGTTGAACACGATGAGAGTGTTGGTGTAGTCTTCCAACTCGACTTTCCAAAACTTTGCAATGATGCCCGAGTTGCGCCAGAGGACCTTTGACCTGTAGGTGTAGTTTGCGTGAATCGAGTCGGCTACGGTATACACCAAGAGGTTTACGACGAGTTGAAAGAGGAGGCATATAGTTTCCAAACAGTCCGTAACGTTCTTCATGTCCAAGACCTGAGCCACGGTGTCGTCCGGCACGACGTACGAAAACCAATGATTGAGCATTCGCAGATAGTCCTCGAGTTGTTTGTGCAGAGCGCACGACGACGGCTGCTGCTCCGGTTAGCCGACGAAGATGCGTCGGCTTTCTGGTTCGTCCTGAAGGACGCGCGAATAATATCGTCGCCAAAGTCGGGTTGTTTGGGATACTCACTGTCTTCGTCTTCTCCGTATTCGTCTTCGCTACTAAGCGCGTCGAACGCGTCGTCGCTAAGTATCAAATTGCTAAAGTCGGGCGCAGTAAACATTCTCGCGTAGGATTTCTTGACACCCTCTCGTTGGACCTGGTCGTCCATCCGTTTCTTTTCGTACTCGTTCTTTAGAGTTTCGATGAAATTATTTATGGTAAGGCCTTCGTAGAGCTCTTCCTTCGCGCGATCGCAGACTGCAGTCGGCGTCGAATCTTTGTATTCGTACTCCGGACCGATGTCTTCGATTGTAAACCCGTATACGGAGTCGGATTCGCCCCTTTCATCTCGAGCGTGCGCTTCTTGGTGCGTGTCGAATCTGGCGCGTTTACTGCACTCCGGCTCCGGCGAACGCTTTGACCGTTTATTACAATCGTGCGACATAGTCGGCGTCTTCTCCACGTCGTCGCGGTCGTCCTCGAAATCGGAGGACGCATCGAGCAGTGCCCTGTTCACTACAAACATTTTTCTAGTTTTTGTTCTGTTCGTACTATAAAAAAAAGGAGAATCATGGCCACCCAAAACGGAGTAGTCGTTCCATCCAAACAACCCTCCATCATAGCCATAGCATCCGCCGCGCTGGCAGCCGGTACAATGGGTGCAATGATTTACAAGCAAAGGGAAAAGAGTAACATGAGCACCAAGCTGAACAAGACGGCCTCTATATGTCCTCCCTTTCCCTGTCCTCCTACGGCTGTCGTTTCTCTACTACCTCAGTGTGTGCTAGGTCCGTTATCTGACGGATGAAATGCAGGTGTCTGTGACTGCCCATTCGCTGCATGAACAAACGAATGTGTGCCAGGGAAAGGAGATGGAGGTCAGGCTGAGAGTAGTGGGATTCAGCTCGTCAAGTAGACTTTACGGTAGAACCAGAGACTTATGACTTCACTAATGACTGAGCATAGTGGGTGCTGCCACATTCCGTTCCACCATAAGTCCCAGCATGGCAGATGCTGTGCACCATCACAGGCAATGACGCGCTGTAATCGCGTCGTGTGAATGTGTGCTACGCGCGACGCCGCACGAAAACGGCAGGTCACGTGACATGGTCTCAGCGCCGGATTGGCATCACCTGCTGATGGAGTCGGCCGTGCTCCAAATTGTGGTCGCACGGAGTATAGGACATGAAGATCAGAGATGGTCGTGTGCTCTGTTGGAAGGTGGAACATGGTCTTCCTCATCCTATCTGCATTCTTTCTATTCGCACCTTTGAAGAAGTAACCTCAACTCCACACTTTTCACAAATTACTCCTCTATAACGTTTTTTTCTATACTTACC
>CDGH01000175.1 GCA_000825765.1 Ehrlichia minasensis
AATTAGTCAAGGCTCGTTACGTCGTGGTAGCTCTGCTGTATACTTACCTGTGTACTCTTTTGCTTGTTTTCGTTGGTTGCTGTTTGTTGCACTAGTGGAACGGCTGCTGTTTTGTTGCACTAGTGGAACAATTGTTTATTGCCCTAGTGAAATGAGGCTATACTACTTTTGGTGCAAAACCCCAGTGCAGATGATGATTAGATGCGCTCAGTAGCGGCTCCGGGAGTCAACGAGCTTGCGCTCTTTCCACTAGACAGCAAAAAGCGACTTTCTGTGCACGCTGCTCCAGAATAAAAGAGTCATACTCTCGTTCACAGAGTCCTGAGATGGTGCGCAAGAAGTGAAAGGAGCGCAGCATTGTGTTTTTCCGGATTGCTGACGAGTAGC
>CDGH01000176.1 GCA_000825765.1 Ehrlichia minasensis
CAGAGAATGCTATCATTAAAGCAATAAACATGTAAAAGGGTGCCATAGATAACGCTCCTAGTACTCCTAGCGTCATTATTAACATCGATTGCTGAGAGCATCTTGAAAACAAAAAATACGAGATCATATATCACACCAAGAGCCAGAGAAAGATCTACGAGACCTGTCGTGCTTCCATACTTCCACAGGTTCTCCCATGGCATCAAGAAAATCGCCAACAAGTTCAACATCAATGTCGTCTTTACTGCTCCCAATAAGCTTGGCAACTTGTGTAAACAAGTCAACTCACCTGATTTCCACCGAACAGTATGCTGCACCAAAAACCATCAGAACAGGTTCGTTGAGTGTGCCGATGAAGTGGTGTACTCATTTCCCCTTTCGTGCGGGAAAGTGTACATTGGTCAGACCGGACGATGCCTTAACGATAGGCTCCGGGAACACAACAACAACAGCTCCAGAGCCAACTCAGGGCATCTAGGCATACACTGCCGGGATTGTGGGTGCGACGTTCACTTGCCATCCTGTACAATTTTAGGTAGGAACAGAAACCAATTAACTCGAGAAATTATCGAAGCAGAACATATCGCCAGGAACTATAACAACTGTATAAGTACACCATCTTTACACCTGACAGAAAAAGAGAAAACATTTTTAGGCATCTAGGAGATCGGTGCGCGTGATTTGGGAAATTCGGTGGTGCTAGAGGTTGAAGAAGACAAAGTTATATAAAAAGAGTTGTCAGTCAGCGCGGTTTGTTTGAATTTTGCTTTATTTTTCGTGTGTAAGGTGTGAGTGTTATTTGCTATAGTGCGCTGTGGTGTGTGTTATCATGTGCAACCGACTCGCCCAAGTATCCATTCTATCATTTCGGCGACATTAAAATGGCTTTGAAAGCGCGACCACCTACAGGGTGTTTTCACGCAAGACTTGCAAGTGTTGAATTGTAGGCACAGCGCCCTGGTTGTGTCCATGTGCGATATATGAC
>CDGH01000177.1 GCA_000825765.1 Ehrlichia minasensis
TCCATTAGGGACAGAAATTGCAATACCAGTATTAATACAAGCTCTGCAACCTGGTTCAAGTGTGACGTCTGGTGTCTTCGTCCGGGGACATTCGCGGGAAAGGTGCCCCAATTCCTTGCATTTAAAACACTTCACCCGATAATATTCAGGTATAATGCCCTGCTTCGGGTTCTCGTGTTTTTCCTTGAGAGAAGTGGTGGTTTCAATAAAGGGCCTCGAGACCTCAGCTCGCGACACTCCGAGCTCTAACAAGACCGATTCTTTGACCGCACCATACCCACTTCTCTCACCCGTGTTCAGCCTATTCACTAGTGCACGCATGCTCTCCGTGAAATAAGGTCGCACAAGATATCCTCTGAGCCGCTCAGGGACTTCATATGTCTCGAAGACGTTTTCTACGCCATCAAACCAGCTCGGCATTAATATGTCGGACGACGGCATGGGAGTCAGCACTCCCTTCATTAATCTCGAAAAGCGAAAAACTTCATCTCGGAGGTTGAACTCCATGCCGCCTCCACTGGCTCGCCTTCGGTTTTCTGAGCGTAGATGTTCTAGTTCTAGCTCGAGGCGTAACAGCCGTTCTTTCTCCCTTACTAGTTCAATCTCCTTTTCGACTGAGCTGTATGATCGGACTCCTCCGTTCCCATCCCCTTGTGTCTGCGAGTTTGCCACTAATCTACTCAAAGGTGACAATTCACCTGACCCGTCAACATCCCTATTCCGACCCCTATTCTGCTCTGGCGTTAGAACCGGCATCAGCCGCTCTGCGCTGTCTGTATCCATGGCGGGCACACGTCAAAGAATCACCTTACCGTAAGGTCAACGACTGCCGCTGGATCACAGACGCAGCCCGCTGCTCAGAATAGTCAAGCACGAAAATGATGTCCGAGCTGTAGACTCGGGCGTTCCTCGCTGGAGTGGGACGGCATCTGGTCCGAGGTAGCTCTGTCACCACGAAGTAGGTCAGTGGTCTAGTCTTCAAGGAGCTCGGTGGTCCAGTCTTCTCTTTAGAAGGCTCCACCAATGCCGCGTCAAGCCGCCGTCCGTCGATTCCGTTGTGAAGATCACGCCGCCGGGGTCCCCTGACGCAATCCTGTCGACTGCGCCCGTGAAGAT
>CDGH01000178.1 GCA_000825765.1 Ehrlichia minasensis
GCCGCGACGACAAGTGCCAGCGCTTTAACCCCTCGACCACAACAGAAGGCGCGAGGCGCGGCGCCGGCGGAGGTATATAAAAATACTGCTACCGCTTTTATCTCGTGTGGTTTTTTCTTTATTTTGGCTCCTATTTGCCCTCCCTGGCCGTAACTTTACCTGCCGCTCCTACAGTATAAAGGGGCGGTCAATTAGATTCCAGTTGAAAGTCCCTCCAATCAGTTTCTGCGAGCGAAATTAGGCTTTTGTGCTTGAAGCGATGCGGATCTCTCCGCCATTAGGCAGGGACGCTAGGTACTTCCTTGTCCCCATGGAGCTGGTCACGTGACGTAAAAATCCCTCCTGGCCGCGGCCGCGTCCGCAGCCGCAAGATGAGCAAACCGGCCCAGGACACAGTATGCTTTTCCATAAACTCTGACATATCAAATCTTAAAAGAGCAGATTTATCAC
>CDGH01000179.1 GCA_000825765.1 Ehrlichia minasensis
AGGTGTGTAAGATGAAGGTTATGCTAATTAAAATAAAATTTTTCTTTATATTGCTAATTTTATTGTCTACATCTGCTTTCGTATGCTGTGTGAGTGCATAAGTGTTCTTTTAATGTCACGTAATGATTTCGATGTTCGCAGCCATTAACTTTGCATAGACTGTTGAGGCCTTTCACCAAATGCTCACATATCACAAGATGAAGTGAACAGGTAGTGTTTAAATTATTTTAACATACATATGACCTTCATGTGCCTAGTACGAAGCGGGCACATGTTTAGGGGATGCATATAATTCGAATATGAATTTAGCTCAATTTGGACCCAATTAGTGCAACGCCAATTCTCGAAACGTCGCACACGACTTGGTCATGTACTAAGCTATAAAACTGGGCCAGTTTAACTTCGTAATTTGTCAGGACTCGTAAGGAACCCCGCCAGGCACGCACAGGAAAAGGAAAATATTGTCCTGCGCAGATCGCGTTTTCGATTTAAACAGTGTTATGAGCTGCGTCATTCGCTTGAAGAGCTCTGTAGATCAAAGTGATTAACCCACCGCGTATTCTGTGAGGACGTCGACACGAGTTTCGCTGTATTTTTGTGATGGGTAGGTTTTCTTGATCGGTTGCTTTAGCTATATTCTGCTCCAGCTGCGCATGTCTGAGGAATAGCGAGGCGTCCTTCGTGAGCCCACCTTCTCCATGTCAGTTCAAGGATCTGCTAGGACTTTGGCTCGAAAAATACAGTGAGGCTTTCATAAGGCATCTTATCACTGCGCTGCTCAAATTTGTTGAGAATCTGTGGAAACAAAAATGATTGTCTGTAACCTCTCCTTATTATGGTTAGGTTCTTCAGCTTGCATCCATGGAGTAACCGACTCATATTCTGGAGA
>CDGH01000180.1 GCA_000825765.1 Ehrlichia minasensis
TGTACTTTGCTGCAGGACGATCTTCGTTCAGTGGTAGAATGGTGCAGTTCTAACAATCTTTTCTTAAATCCGTTCAAAACAAAAGTCATGTCGCTGTCAAGAAAGCGTCACAATTTATCCTATGTATATGTTCTGGAAAATGAAACGATCTGTCGGACCACGCAGATGCGAGACCTAGGTATTCTTGTGGACGACCATCTTTTTTTCCTTTCTCATGTAAACTCCATTATCAGCCAGTCATTGCGCACGCTAGGAATAATGTCTCGCTTAACTAGACCATTTATCACTCATCACTGTCTTTTGAGATTATATGTACCCATGTGCGTTCGAAACTAGAATTTGCATCTGTAGTCTGGAACTACATATCTATAACAGCAAGTGAAAGTGTAGAACATCTACAAAAGCTATTTGTGCGCATCATTTACGACCGATATTTTGGAAGAAAGTGTTTTTATGAATATAATTCGATTTTAGCAAAATTAACATTGGGCACCTTAGGTAAAAGAAGGTCCATTCGGGATGTTCAGTTTTTACATAGGCTAATTCATAATGCAATAGACAGCCCTACTCTCCTCACCTGTGTTCACTTTCGCATACCACTTAGAACGAACTCTAGAAATCCTAGAGTCTTTTACCCAGACCTCATTCGAAACGCATCACCGGTTTCGCGTATCCAACATGTTTTAAACACGCAATTTACTGACGTCGATATTTTTAGTACAAACCTGTCTTTTGGATAACGATCATTTTGATGCATGTGTTTTTAATTGGCATATCTACACGATTGTAGCTTTTAATTTTTTTACTAATAAACAACAAGTACAAGATCAGAAACAAGAAGTGCATGTGTATTCATCTCG
>CDGH01000181.1 GCA_000825765.1 Ehrlichia minasensis
GGGGTGGAAGCGGGCTAGAGCCTTTTGTATCAGGGCTGGGAGCAGCAAAAGTCCCACTTTGGAGCAGTTTTGGAGCAGTAAAACGCTCGCTTTAGAGCAGCTCGGGAGCAGCAAAAGTAAGTTTTGTAGCCGTAGAAGTAGGTTTTGGAGCAGGTCACGGAGGTCAAACAAATGTCTAAAAGTGATTTGTTGTTTCTAAATGTGAAAATGTAGCAAAAATATATGCATGCACATCCCAGAATAATTTTCAAGCAACATACATACACACCTTTCTATTTCTATTGCATTGAAATATGGAATATTGGCAATTTATGCAAAGGAAAGGCTTTGAGAACCATTCCGGCAGCAGGCAGAGTCATGATAGACTTTATATGGGAGGCCCCGACAATAAAAGCCTAGCTTGAGCCACGCCAGTACAAAACCGTCTACTTAATAGACCAATTGTAAACATGTATCCAGAAAACTAAACCACTGCAAGGTGTCAGATAAACTACCTTCGCTGACTACAGTTTTTGTTTAATAAAGAATACACATGTTCAATCACTACTTAAAAAGCCCTATATCAAGTTTAGTAACAAAATACAAGGCTACTGACATTTGACAAAAATTCAGATGCAAAATAAAATGTGTATTTTATATCTTTAGACTACCACAGTCACTCGTACATATGCAGCTTTAAGCATCGACTAGAAGAGCAACGCAACCTTATGTACTCCATAAAATGCTGTGCATTGCGTGAAGGTACCACAACATGTTTCAGAATAAAGCAGTCCTTGCTGACCTGTTTTCATTAAATACAAATGTTCTTAATCCCTGTTCATAAAATACAGTAATCCCTACACCCAAGTTAACATACAAAGCTATATCTATATTACTTTGGATGGAAAAATATATTGTTTTAAAAATATCACAGCCACTAATACATATGCAGCATAAACACTGACTAGAAGAGCCCACAGGCTCCATGTTAAAAAAAAAAGGGTTGTGACTAAGCTGAATCTCTGTAATTTAGAAACAACTGAAGTTCACCTTTTTTTTTCACAGTTTGAAGAGCAGAGTCAATTTCTTTTATGCGCTCGAGTACTTTGGGCAGTTTAGAGTTCACATCTCTTAGCAGGAGGTGTCCACTCCCCACCTTGTCCATGTCCTTAACTGCCTCACCCTTGCTTATGAGTTCTTGTGCACTCAGTAGAAGTGCTTTAAGAGAAGACAGTTTGAACGAGACTGAAAATGAGATGTAGCTGATCAGGCGCTGATCCCTGCGGGGCAGGCTGCCTTCTTACGTGACAAAAAGCCCACCAACTATTCTTACATTTACAGATTAGTGTATTTTATAGAAAACTTCAACAAACATTAACAACAAATTT
>CDGH01000182.1 GCA_000825765.1 Ehrlichia minasensis
TTTACTTTCAGTATAAGTGTGTGTTTTTATAGCTTAACATTATGATATTATTCCTTAAGTTGTATGTGTGAAGTGGTAACACCACTGTTGTTAAATTGGTGGTTGCTGGCTCTGATGAAGCTAAAGTGAGTTGAAAAGAGTCTGTATGTAAAAGCTGAACAGTCAGACATGGTAGATGTGATGTAGAAGTAGTGTTGTGGTGCAGGTGATATATTTAATTATAGATGTTGAAGCTAGTAGAGAGGAAATGAGATCAAAAAGTGGTGGGTAAAGTGCACAGACAAGTGGTGTGCTCTGTCGAAATTAAGATCTAGAAGTTACAGCTGGAAAAAGTGAAGTAAGTACTGAGTCTAGTAGAGATAAGAAATGTTAGAGAAGAGGTAGAAAAAAATGCTATCAGGAAAAGATAAAGAAGATCAACAAAAG
>CDGH01000183.1 GCA_000825765.1 Ehrlichia minasensis
TAATGTTGGTGAAGATAAAGGACAGCAAAGATAGATGTTTGTATAAAATAAATGTGGTTCTACAAAATTAAGGTGCATAGTTACTGAGTAATGTAAAGCAGTTATTGTTTGTTTTAAGTGAGTAAGTAATGGTATTTAGTACTGATTTTCTTGGACAAGTTCTTCTAAAATTGTTGATTATATAAATCTTGTAAACATATTGAAAATATTGTAACATAAAGTATTAGGAATTTAACTTCCTTTACTTTCAGTATAAGTGTGTGTTTTTATAGCTTAACATTATGATATTATTCCTTAAGTTGTATGTGTGAAGTGGT
>CDGH01000184.1 GCA_000825765.1 Ehrlichia minasensis
TGTAGATGATGAAGAAATGTTGTCGTTGGTTGAAATGGAAATAAGGGAATTGTTGTCAAAATATGGATAGGAAGACAAGTGAATTTTTTTTTCTTTTTAATTTTGTGAGTTTGAAACAAGATTGCCTGCATTTTCTAAGAGCTAAAAAAACATGTAGGGATATTATTTCTACTAGTTCAAACTTTTTTTTTATTTTATTATTTATTTATTTTTTTGCAAAAAGGGTACTTACTATTTTTATTGTGCTTTGGTAGCCGCTGGTGCTGAAACTTGATGTCCTAGGTGGCATTCCTACAGCGATTCTCTATGACCTGAGGGAATCCTGAGGCAGTTCGGCTATCCCGTGTGTGTTTAACCGTTCAGCGGTCGCGGCGGCGCTCACGATCTTGGGCCAGTCGCGTCGGAGGGATGCGATCACTTGGCAGTGGTTCGCCTCACGACGAGCAAGTTGGCGATGATTCTGTCCTCCGCAGGAGAGTATGGCTTTGCAGCGCCGACTCACTTTGTCACTGGGGTGGTTAGGTGCACGCAAGTCACCTGGCGAACCAAGCACTCTATGTAACACCGACACACATTCACAAGGTGCCTGATCACGTCGCCGACATCAGCCAAACGCCTGCTTGAAGACGCAGTACGTTAGTAGGTACGGTAGCCTGTCTTCAAACCGAAGCTCGCGGAATGCGTCTACGACGAAGATGATGGACGGCCTTCTCAACAGCCGGAGACGCTCGAACCAAGATCAATCCATACCGCCGTGATAGTGACGGCGGAAGCGCAATACGGCATCCAGGATCCCTCGCAGACGTAGAAGTGAGCACGGCAGCCGAAGATCGAGCGTGAGGGACAACCAGAGCAAGCAAGCACAACCGAAATTAACGAAAGAACTGTGCGAGCAAGCTGTCAGCTGTAGTGGCGGAGCGCGGGAGGCTGAAATTACTGTTTGTCTTATGACGACGCTCCGTTGGCTAATGAATTTCGCCCAACGCTTCACCTCATTTTTTCATTAAAACTAGTGAGCGCAACTTTCTATCCCAGTTTTTTGTTATATTTTCTTGTCCCAGCAGACAACACAAACAAAAACAAGTGTTTTGCCGCGTTAAAATTGTTTATTGACGAAAACGTGTTCTATGTGCACGAGACGAATTTGCGATCGCAATTGTAATAGACATCACTTAAATGTCATTTTAGTTGTCGTCTGGCAGGTCCCATCATGAATGTCATTTGAAAACCTGAATGTCATTTGGCGTAAATGCCATTTTAGCTGCCGTCTGACAGGGGTATAAGACGGCCTACAGTGAAAGCACTGGCAGTCGCCCTTGTGGAAGAGCAAATTGCGACGTCTGTCAACACGTGACACCTAAAACCACGGTAGAGAGTACGAATTCCAATTTCATTTGCATAATCAGAAAATGTAGCGGTTCCTTTGTCTGCAGCAACTACCAGATACGGGTCATATTCATCATA
>CDGH01000185.1 GCA_000825765.1 Ehrlichia minasensis
ATTCTAAAATTTCTTATCAAGGAAAATTAGGTTTAAGTTACTCTATAAGTCCAGAAGCTTCTGTTTTTGTCGGTGTTTTTGGTAACCTAATCGGTTGATAAAGGGCGGGGAATGACAGCAATGGGATTGCTACTACGGTGCCGAGGTACTTGCCTCGCCGTATACTGCTAAACTTCACCGCAACTTTGAGGAGTGCGTGACAACATTGTACTGAAAGAACCTTTCACTTTCTTGATACCAGTACTAAATAACTGTAGATCCCGCTACGCTACTGGTATTTTTCGAAACTTCAGATTATAGCATCGCATATCGTACTGCTATTCAAACAGAGCCAGTGTTCTAAAGTTCCGCAATATTGATTTCTCTCCTGACGACTTCACAGCTCACAAACGTCTCACAAACAGACACTCAATTGCTACAAAAAAAGAAAATGGCAACATTT
>CDGH01000186.1 GCA_000825765.1 Ehrlichia minasensis
CTTTTGTTGATCTTCTTTATCTTTTCCTGATAGCATTTTTTTCTACCTCTTCTCTAACATTTCTTATCTCTACTAGATTCAGCTAGCTGTAACTCTTACATCTTAATTTCGACAGAGCACACCACTTGTCTGTGCACTTTACTCACTACTTTTTGATCTCATTTCCTCTCTACTAGCTTCAACATCTATAATTAGATATATCACCTGCACCACAACACTACTTCTACATCACATCTACCATGTCTGATTGCTCAGCTTTTACATACAGACTCTTTTCAACTCACTTTAGCTTTATCATAACTAGCAACCACCAATTTAAACAACAGTGGTGTCACCACTTCACACATACAACTTAAGGAATAATATCATAATGTTAAGCTATAAAAACACACACTTATACTGAAAGTAAA
>CDGH01000187.1 GCA_000825765.1 Ehrlichia minasensis
TATATTCAGTGGTAGCATAGCTTATGATTATGATTTTCATGGTTTTAAGTTTAGTACTTCTGTTGTTGGTGAATATGATCTAATAGTTTGTGTGTATTTCCCAAAGAAAGCTAAGGATGTTGAGCTTGTCCCAGTTGCCCAAAGCGGCTGTCAGGCTCTCTTCTCGCATGCTTTGCTTCTTGTGTGGTAGATGGCGAGGTTCTAATCTGATTTCTGCCTCGATATCGTCTTCGAGCGCAGCTTGCACATTTTTCATGCTCCTAATTTTGCAGAAGACACTTCCATGATTCCAACACACTGGTGCAGCTAGCATCTGCCAATACCGTACCAAATATGGCGATCAGATATGTACGCATTCTCACCTTTCGGCGTTTTGCTGTTCGGCATTTTATTTTTCGACGTTTCAATGTTTGGCCTTTACATTTTGATTTTCGTCATTTTGATATCGGCCCCTGTTTTGATGGGCTTGAAGGTCACACGCAGAGACTAGACCAGGTAAAAAGACGAGGATGTCTGAGCTGAAGGTGCCAACTGTACTGTCGACGTTGACAGTGCACTTGAAGCAGTTGGTGTTTGTTTCTTCTCAAAAAGATTGCCCAGCATCAACTTAGCTGGCATAGCTAAGCTCATTTTTAAGATAGCAACAAGGCATTGATGCATGCAAGATAAAGTCGGTGTATGCAGTTTTCTGAACTCTTAGCTCTGAGAAACAAAGTGACTGGAGCATCCTTCCCCAACACGGTTGCGAATTACTGCGTCAATATCATAACTTCGTGCTTATTTATTTGTTGCTTCAAAAGTGTTGTTCTGTAGTATAGTGCTGGTCCAGTCCATGAAGCTAGCAGGAAATAATCTGGAAACAGTAATTCTTCGTTTTTCTGAACTTGGGAAAATGCAAAAGCTACGGCATCAGCAAGCCAATCGGGGCGTGTAAAAACAATGCATGTGACAACGTAATGTCTTCAAGTACTCCTCCTGTGGAATTTTGGCACGTGCTTAGCTCCGTCGCTCAGACTGGCCCACAAGGGCAGTAGCTTTCACCCTTTGTTGAGTTATGCTAAGACAGAAAAGCAAGGAAACTGCATGAGACGAATACAATCTCGGGAGTGAGTTAATCTTCGCCTCTCGTTGACAAAGTAGGACTTTCAAGCCTTTGCGGCCACCTGCTCTCTGCGAGCTTGTAGAGGGGCTTCAGGCGCTAATTCGGCTCTGTTCAGAGACACCATTTGAGCAAGCTGCGAGCCAGACTTGGGTTTCTGACACGGACTGCGTTATCTTTGTCGTTTGCGCCAAAGCCAAACGTGTGGGATATCCACTGCTCTCTTGAGAGACAGAGAAAGAGAGAGAGAGGGAACCTTTATTAGTTACACCATAGTCCGGTGCTTGATTGGGGCCACCAGTGCTCACCCGGTACAGCATGGACATGCTGTACCAGTAGGAGCAGTAGTGTATCAACGAGTTGAAGCTGGGGGGGGGGGGGTGAGCCAGCCTGCCTAGTCAGAGGGTCGAGAAGGGTGAAAAAGAGGGAGGTAAGGGAGCATTGGGCATGGGGACAACGCCAAAGCATATGTACATCCAAGGTGTCGCCTTCTATTGCTCTCGACGAGGCGAGGCCGTCTCGACAAGAGACGAGGCCATGTGACTGTCATATATTTCATAGTGCTATTGTTGCATAACATTGCATCTAAACAGAGCAAGAAAATGACATATCTAAACTGATAACCGCAAATGCAAGGAAAAATAGCTCTCCATGATCTGGCCTAACGGGAAGAAGTGTAACGCTCGAAGAGGGCGGTCTCATCAGAACAGTTCGTTTAGAACATATAAGAATATGTGTAGTTTATAGTGGGACAGCAGTTGGAAGTGTCCGTGTTTCTGTATTGAACAAATGACTGGGTGGTAACTAGGCAGGCTGCTTCTATGGGGTCTCTGTTATTGGCTGCTGGAGAACCAGGGATGCGTTATGCACTTCCTAATTCCAGA